>NZ_JBSSAF010000018.1:0-136674 GCF_054058375.1 Pseudomonas sp. TE24901 | reverse complement strand
CCCAACTTTTCTTGTGGGGTGGGGGGCGGCCCCCCCCCCCCCCCCCCCCCCCCCCCCCCCCCCCCCCCCCCCCCCCCCCCCCCCCCCCCCCCCCCCCCCGCTCCCACATTTGGACCTCAGTGTTCGTCGGGGCATGGAACTTGCTCATTCGATTTAGCCTTCTTTGCGGAGTCCCCCACCGTGCATCCCCCTCCCGGCACCCAGCGCATCGTCAAGATCCGCCGCGACTACAACACCTGGGTCGCCGACGAGACCATGGAAGACTACGCCCTGCGCTACACCCCCAAGTCCTTTCGCAAATGGTCGGAGCTGCGCATCGCTAACACCGCCTTGGGCGCAGTGTCGTTCCTGGCGCTGGAGGCCATCGGCGGCGTCTTGGCCTTGAGCTATGGGTTCACCAACACCTTCTGGGCGATCCTGGCCATCAGCCTGGTGATTTTCCTCACTGGCCTGCCCATCAGTTATTACGCCGCGCGCTACGGCGTGGACATGGACCTGCTCACCCGTGGCGCCGGTTTCGGCTACATCGGTTCCACCATCACCTCGCTGATCTACGCCAGCTTTACCTTCCTGTTCTTCGCCCTCGAAGCGGCGATCATGGCGCTGGCGCTGGAGCTGTATTTCCACATCCCGCTGGCGATTGCCTATGTGATCTGTTCATTGCTGGTGATCCCCTTGGTGGCCTACGGCGTGACCCTGATCAGCCGCCTGCAACTGTGGACGCAGCCCCTCTGGCTGTTGTTGCTGGTGCTGCCCTACGGCTTTGTTTGGTGGAAAAACCCCGACGCCTTCAGCGACTGGACCAGCTTTGTCGGGCGCAGCGGCGAAGGGGGCGGGTTCAACCTGCTGGCGTTCTGCGCCGCATGCACCGTGGCGCTCTCCCTGGTGACGCAGATCGGCGAACAGGTGGACTACCTGCGCTTCCTGCCGGAAAAAACCGCCGCCAACCGTAAGCGCTGGTGGGCCGCCCTGCTCTGCGCCGGCCCCGGCTGGATCATCCCGGGCGCGTTGAAGATGTTCGCCGGGGCGTTCCTGGCTTTTCTCGCCCTGCAACACGAAATCCCCATGGAACGCGCCGCCGAGCCGACCCAGATGTACCTGGTCGCCTTCCGCTATGTGTTCAGCTCGCCGGAATGGGCCCTCGGCGCCATGGTGCTGTTCGTGTTCATCTCGCAGATGAAGATCAACCTGACCAACGCCTACGCCGGCTCCCTGGCCTGGTCCAACTTCTTCGCCCGCGTCACCCACAGCCACCCCGGCCGCGTGGTGTGGCTGGTGTTCAACGTGGCCATCGCGCTGATGCTGATGGAGTTGGGCGTGTTCGATGTGATCGACCAGGTGCTGGGGCTCTACGCCAATGTCGCGATTGCCTGGATCGGCACGCTGGTGGCGGACCTGGTGATCAACAAGCCCCTGGGCCTGTCGCCCAAGCATATCGAGTTCAAGCGCGCGCACCTCTACGACATCAACCCGGTAGGCGTCGGTTCGATGCTGATCGCGTCGTTGCTGTCGATCCTCGCCCACTTCGGCCTGTTCGGTGCCCTGGCCCAGGCGGCGCCACCCTTTGTCGCGCTGGGCACGGCGCTGGTGATGGCGCCGCTGTTGGCCTGGCTGACCGGGGGCAAGTACTACATCGCCCGCACCAGCGATGTGCAGTTGATTCACCCGGTGGCGCCGGCCACCCACGCGGTGTGCGGGCTGTGCAGCAACCCATTCGAAACCGCCGACATGGCGTTCTGCCCGGCCTACAGCACGCCAATCTGTTCGTTGTGCTGCTCGCTGGATGCGCGTTGCGGCGACCGCTGCAAGCCTCACGCAAGGCTGGTGACCCAGTTCGAAGGCGTGCTGCGCTGGCTGCTGCCGAATACGATGATGCCGCGCCTGCACACGCGGTTGGCCCATTACCTTGGGTTGCTGTTGGCGCTGGTGTTGATGCTCGCTGGCGCCCTGGCCCTGATCTACGTGCAGGCTGCCCAGGGGCTGCCCCACTCGGAAACCTTGTATCAGGCGTTCTTCAAGGCCTTCCTGACCCTGTCGGTGTTGGCCGCCGTGCTCGCCTGGTGGGTGGTGCTCACCCGTGAAAGCCGTGGCGTAGCCCAGCAGGAGTCCGACCGCCAGACCCTGCTGCTGATGCAGGAAATCGACGCCCACAGCCTCACCGACCAGGCCCTGCAACAGGCCAAGGAAGCTTCGGAAGCGGCGAATGCCGCCAAAAGCCGCTATGTCACCGGGCTGTCCCACGAACTGCGCACGCCGCTGAACAGCATCCTCGGTTTCACCCAGATCCTGCAGCGCGACAGCGCCATGCCCGAGCAGCATCAGGACGCCCTGGCGACCATCCTGCGCAGCGGCTCGCACCTGGTGTCGCTGATCGACGGGCTGTTGGATGTGGCCAAGATCGAGGCGGGCAAGTTGCGCCTGGAACTCACCGAAATTCCCTTCCCGGAACTGCTTCACGACCTGGAACAGATGTTCACGCCCCAGGCCCAGGACAAGGGCCTGCGCTTTCGTCTGGATTGCGCGGGCAATATCCCGGCGGTGGTGCGCGGCGATGAGAAGCGCGTGCGGCAGATCCTGATCAACCTGCTCGGCAATGCGGTGAACTTCACCGACAGCGGCGAGGTGTGCCTGCGGGTGAGCTACAGGCGCGAGACCGCCAATTTTGAAATCATCGACACCGGCATCGGCATAGACCCGGAGCAGCTGGAGCGGATTTTCCAGCCGTTCGAGCGCGGCGACCTGATGCGCCAGGACAAGGGCGTGGGCCTGGGGCTGACCATCACGCGCATGCTCACCGCGTTGATGGGCGGCGAGTTGCGCGTCACCAGCGAACGGGACAAGGGCACGTGCTTCCAGGTGCGGCTGTTCCTGTCCCAGGTACGCGCGCCGCAGGCGGTGGTGCATGTGGAGCACGACATCATCGGCTATCTCGGTTCACGCCGGCGCATCCTGGTGGTGGATGACCACGTGGACCATCGCAAAGTGCTCAGCGGCATGCTCACGCCCCTGGGGTTTGAAGTGATCCAGGCCAGCAACGGCCAGGACGCGATCCGCCAGGTGGCGCTGTTGGCCCCTGACCTGATCCTGATGGACCTGTCGATGCCGACGCTGGACGGCTATGAGACCAGCCGCCTGATCCGGCGCAACGCGCTGTCGACCGCGCCGATCATCGTGATCTCGGCCAATGCCTTTACCGACGACCGCGAGCGCAGCCTCGCGGCCGCCTGCAACGACTACCTGGCCAAGCCGGTGCGCACCCCGGAACTGCTCGGGCGCCTGCAAACGCACCTGGGCCTGGAGTGGTTGCGGCGCACCCAAAGCCGCGTGCCACCTTCGCCGCCCAGCGTATTGCCCTGCCCCGAAGACCTCGCCGCCCTCGCTGAACTCAGCGCCATCGGCTATGTGCGCGGCCTGCACGAACGACTCGACACGATCCTCGTACAAACCCCCGACGCCGCGCCTTTCATCAGCAAAGTGCGCGGTTTGCTCAAGGGCTTTCGCCTGGATGAACTCAACCGAACCCTCAAGGAGGCCGTAGATGAATGCACTCACCCGCAGCACTGAACCTGGCGTGGTGCTGATCGTCGATGACACGCCGGACAACCTGGCGATGCTGTCCGACGCTCTCGACGATGCCGGCTACATGGTGCTGGTGGCCCTCGACGGCCTCAGCGCGTTGAACCGCGTACAGCGCCGCCGCCCGGACCTGATCCTGCTCGACGCGATGATGCCGGGCCTGGACGGTTTCGAAACCTGTCGCCGGCTCAAGGCCCAACCGGCCAGCGCGGATATCCCGGTGGTGTTCATGACCGGGCTGACCGACAGCAAGCATGTGGTGCAGGGGTTCGAGGTAGGTGGCAGCGACTACGTGACCAAGCCGATCCAGACCGACGAGGTACTGGCACGGGTGGCGGCGCATTTGCGCACCTCGCGCATTTTGCTGTCGGCGCGGGAGGCACAGCAGCCGAGTGTGCTGACGCTGGAGGATGAGCCGGCGCACCGCTTGTTGTCGGCGCGGTTTGCCCTGACGGAACGGGAAGTCGAGGTGCTGCGCTGGGTGGCGTGTGGCAAGACCAATCGGGATATCGGCGACATTTTGGGGTTGAGCCCGAGGACGGTGAACAAGCACCTGGAGCATGTGTATGTGAAGCTCGGCGTGGAGACCCGCACCGCAGCGACGTCAGTCGCGTTGGCTGCAATCTGAATGGGTGTGGGGCTTGTGTGGGAGCGGGCTTGCTCGCGAATACGGCGTATCCGTTGACATATCCTTGGCTGACCCACCGCATTCGCGAGCAAGCCCGCTCCCACATTTTGATCCTCATCGTGGCTGAAATCGTTATCCGCCAAAGGTTTGTGAGGGCCGGCGCAGTGTGGGATCGAAAGGGTTGATTCTTGGCCCGATTGCCGCCGCTTCGCGCTTGAGCAACTCCACCACCATCGGCAACCGGCTCGGCCCCAGCCGGTCGCTGATGGTCGCCACACTCAAGGCCGCCACCGCGTGGCCATCGCGGTTGAGGATCGGTACCGCCAACCCCGCCATGCCTTCCAGCACGCCGGTATTGCGCGCCGCATAACCCAGGGTGCGCACGTTCTCTACCTCCGAACGCAACAACACTTCGTCATACAGATGGAAGTCCTTGAGCCGTGGCAGGTTGTAGCGGATCACCGTTTCGCGCTCTTCCTCCGGCAAAAACGCCAGGATCGCCAGGCTGCCCTGCCCCACGCCCAACGCCACGCGCCCGCCGATATCGCCGGTGAAGGTGCGGATCGGGTACGGGCCTTCGCTGCGGTCCAGGCAGATCGCGTCAAACCCCGAACGCGCCAGCAGGAACAGCGAGTCCCCCAGCGATGCGCTGAGGCGCAACATGCTCGGCCGCACCAGGTCACGCAGGTTGCCGGTCTTGCCCGCATTGGCCGCCAGGGCGAAGAACTCCAGGCTCAGGCGATAGCGCTTGCTGCGCGCGTCCTGCTCGACCATGCCTTCGTCCATCAGGCTGCGCAGCAGGCGGTGGGTAGTCGGTTGGGACAAGCCGACTTGCTGCGCCAATTGCGTCACGCGCTCGCCGCCCTCCGGTACTTCACCCAAGGTACGCAACAGCGCGAACAGCCGGGACACCCCACCGACACCGACTTCCTTGGCGTTTTCGTTTCGTTCATTGGAATCCATAACAACAGATCTCTTAGTAAATTCCGGTGAGTGAATAAAAGTGAAAATAGTAGTCCGTTCAGTGAAATTCTATCTTTCGCCCATCCTAGTCTTCGTCCTAATCTGCGTCCATCAGGGGCGAAATGAACAACAACCGGCAGCCGACTAAAGATCGAGCGCCACCGCACCCGCAACACTCTTTTCGCATCTGCCCAAAACAACAAAGCGCGTGTCGACGCGACTTAAAAAAGGTGGAACGCAACCATGGCATTTCTCCAACTCAACGCCTTGAGCAAACGCTACGGCGCCGTCGATGCGGTGGTCGCCACCGACCTTGCGGTGGAAAAAGGCGAGTTCGTGTCCCTGCTCGGCCCGTCGGGCTGCGGCAAGACCACCACCCTGCAAATGATCGCCGGCTTCGTTGACGTGAGCGGCGGGCAGATCCTGCTCGACGGCCGCGACATCACACACGCCAAGCCCGCCAGCCGTGGCCTGGGGGTGGTGTTCCAGAGCTACGCGCTGTTCCCCCACATGAGCGTGCGCGACAACGTCGCCTTCGGCCTGAAGATGCGCAAAGTGCCCGCCGCCGAGATCGCCGCCAAGGTCAAGACCGTGCTGGAACTGGTGCGCCTGGCGCCCCACGCCGAACGCTACCCACGGGAATTGTCCGGTGGCCAACGCCAGCGCGTGGCCCTGGCCCGTGCCCTGGTGATCGAGCCGCCGGTGCTGCTGCTCGATGAACCGCTGTCCAACCTCGACGCCAACCTGCGCGAAGAGATGCAATTTGAAATCCGCCGCATCCAGTGCGCCGTGGGCATCACCACCCTGATGGTCACCCATGACCAGGCCGAGGCGCTGTCCATCAGCGACCGCGTGGTGGTCATGCAGGCTGGACGCGTGACCCAGGTGGATGCGCCCTACAAGCTGTACGAACACCCGCGCACGCGGTTCATTTCGGACTTCGTCGGCAAGGCCAACCTGCTGCCCGGCGACTTCGACCAACTGGGCGTGCCGCAAGTGCGTCATGAAAGCGGCCACGGCGAGCTGACCCTCAGCCTGCGCCCGGAAAAAATCCAGCTGGTGGACCCAGGTCACGGTCGCCTGCAGGGCAAGGTCCTCGACCGCTACTTCTTCGGCAGCCAGTGGCTGTACCGCATCCACACCCTGCTGGGCGAAATCACCGTGGTGCGCAGCAACGACGGCAGCGCGCCGCTGGGCTGCGGCGCCCTCGTAGGCCTGGACTGGCAGGCAGAGCTGCTGCGCGTGCTGGCCGCCGATGAGGTGCGCGCATGAGCCGGGGCTACCTGTTGTCGCTGCCGGCCCTGGCGCTGTTCACCGGGCTGCTGGTGTTGCCGCTGCTGATGACCCTGGTGCTGTCGTTCAACGTGTTCGACTACCAAGTGGGGGTGAAGGCGGATGAATGGACCCTGGCCCATTACCTGTCGCTGTTCAGCGATGCGTACTTCTACGAAATCTTCTGGCGCACGTTCTGGATCAGCGCGCTGGTGACCCTGTTGTGCGTGGTGATCGGCGTGCCCGAGGCCTACATCCTCAGCCGCATGGGCACCCCATGGCGTTCGATTTTCCTGATCCTGATCCTCACGCCGCTGTTGATCTCGGTGGTGGTGCGGGCCTTCGGCTGGAGCCTGTTGCTCGGCGCCGACGGGTTGGTCAACCAAGTGATCCAGGCCCTGGGCGGGCGCCCGATGAAACTGCTGTACACGCCCTTCGCGGTGGTGATCGCACTGGTGCACGTGATGCTGCCGTTCATGATCATCCCGGTGTGGACCTCCTTGCAGAAGCTCGACCCGTCGGCCGAACAGGCGGCGTTGTCCCTCGGTGCGAGCCAGGCCACGGTGATGCGCAAGATCGTGCTGCCGCAGGTGATGCCCGGTGTGCTGTCCGGCACCTTGATCGTGTTCGGCCTGGCCGCCAGTTCGTTCGCGATCCCCGGCCTGCTCGGCGGGCGTCGCCTGAAGATGGTCGCCACGGTGGTGTACGACCAGTACCTCTCGGAACTCAACTGGCCCATGGGCGCGACCATCGCGGTGGTGCTGCTGTTGGTCAACCTGCTGATCATGCTGAGCTGGAACCGCATGGTCGAACGCCGCTACAAAAAGTCCCTGGGGGTTTAAGCGCATGTCCAGAAACGGTCCTTTGGCCCTCGGCTTCCACGGCCTGGTGGTGCTGTTCATGATGACGCCACTGGTGGTGGTGTGCCTGGTGGCCTTCACCCCGGAAAACACCTTGAGCCTGCCCACGTCGGGTTTCTCCCTGCGCTGGTTCCGGGCGGTGTTCGAACGCGCCGACTTTATCCAGGCGTTCTATAACAGTCTGATCCTGGCCTTTACCGCCGCCAGCCTGGCAACGTTGATTGCCGTGCCGGCCGCCTTGGCCATCAGCCGTTATCAGTTCCCAGGGCGCAATTTTTTCAGCGCCCTGTTCCTGTCGCCGATCATCATCCCGCACCTGGTGCTGGGCGTGGCGATGCTGCGCCTGTTCGCCCTGATGGGCGTCAATGGCAGCTTCACCTGGTTGATGCTGGCCCACGTGGTGATCATCACCCCTTACGTGCTGCGCCTGGTGCTTGCGGCGGCCATCGGCATTGATCGCAGTGCCGAGCAGGCCGCCGAATCCCTCGGGGCCAGCCGCTTTACGCTGTTTCGCCAGATCACCCTGCCGATGATCCTGCCGGGTGTGGCAGGCGGCTGGTTGCTGGCGTTCATCAACAGTTTCGATGAGGTGACGCTGTCGATCTTTGTCAGCTCGCCGGCCACGCAAACCCTGCCGGTGCGCATGTACGTGTACGCCACCGAGTCCATCGACCCGATGATGGCCGCCGTTTCCGCGCTGGTGATTGCGCTGACCGCCGCCACCATGATCCTGCTGGACCGGGTCTACGGCCTCGACCGCGTGCTGGTGGGGAAACACTGATGGCTTTGTTCAAACGCTTGGCCGAGACCGGGCGCCCTGCCCTGGCCTTTACCCTTGACGGACAACCGGCGACCGGCCTGCTCGGTGACACCGTACTCACCGCCGTGCTGACCTGCGCCGAGCACCTGCGCGGCAGCGATTTCAGTGCCGAACGGCGCGCCGGTTTCTGCCTGATGGGCGCCTGCCAGGATTGCTGGGTACGGCTTGCCGATGGCCGGCGCGTGCGTGCGTGCTCGACCCTGCTGGAAGCCGGCCAGGCGATCAGCCGCGACCCGGGGCGCCAGCCATGAAGCCGGTGGTAATTGTGGGCGCAGGCCCGGCCGGCATCAGCGCGGCACGCACCTTGCTCGACCATGGCATCAAAGCGTGCCTGGTGGATGAAAGCGTGCGTGGCGGCGGGCAGATCTATCGTCGCCAACCGGCGAATTTCCAGCGCTCGGCCAAGCAACTCTACGGCTTTGAAGCGGGCAAGGCCGAGGCTGTGCACCGCACGATGGACGAACTGGCGCCCTTGATCGACTACCGCCCGGAAACCCTGGTGTGGAATGCCGAGGATGGCCGCCTGGACCTGCTCAATAACGGCCATGCCGAAAGCATTGAGTATGCGCAGCTCATCGTCGCAACGGGTGCCACCGACCGCATCCTGCCGGTGCCGGGCTGGACCCTGCCCGGCGTGTACAGCCTGGGCGCGGCGCAGATCGCCCTGAAGTACCAGGGCTGCGCCATCGGCGAGCGCGTGGCGTTTTGTGGCAGCGGGCCGTTGCTGTATCTGGTGGCTTACCAATACGCCAAGGCCGGCGCCCAGGTGGTGGCGGTGCTCGACTGTGCGCCGTTCAGCGCGCAGTGCCGTGCCTTGCCTGCGCTGCTCAGGCAACCGGCAACCTTGGCCAAGGGCATGTATTACCGCGCATGGCTCAGCGCCCACGGTATTCCGGTGCACCAGGGCGCGACGCTTGCGCAGATCGACGGTGAGCAACGGGTCACTGGGATTCGCTGGGGTTCGCGCACCCTGGAATGCGATGCGGTGGCCTTCGCCCATGCCCTGCGCAGCGAGACGCAACTGGCGGATTTGCTCGGTTGTGAATTCACCTGGAATGCCCTGAACCGCGCTTGGTTGCCGCAACGCGACAGCGCGGGACGCAGCAGCGTTAATGGGGTGTATCTGGCGGGCGACGGCGCAGGAATCATGGGCGCCGATGCCGCACAGATGGCGGGCGAGCGAGCGGCATTGGCGGTGCTGGAAGATTCGGGTATCGCAATTAATCAGCGCCGCACCGCCGTGCTCGAACAACAACTGGCCGGTATCCAGCGCTTTCGCCATGGCCTGGAAACCGCCTTCCCCTTCCCCGAACAGTGGGCGGCGCAGGCGCCGGACGCGTTGATCCTGTGCCGCTGCGAAGAAGTCAGTGTCGGCGACGTGCGCGCGGTGGTGGATGAAGGCCATTGGGAGATCAACCGGGTCAAGGCTCACTGCCGCGTCGGCATGGGCCGCTGCCAAGGGCGCATGTGCGGCTTGGCGGCAGCAGAGATCGTGGCCGAACGCAGTGGCCGGGGCATTGAGGAGGTCGGCCGGTTGCGTGGCCAGGCACCGATCAAGCCCCTGCCGTTTGGCGTGGAGGTGCAGCCATGATCGACGTGATCGTACTGGGCGGCGGGATCGTCGGCGCCTCGGCGGCCTTGACCCTGGCGCAAAAAGGCCAACGTGTCGCGCTGGTGGAGCGAGACTTTTGCGGCTCCCACTCCAGCGGCGTCAACTATGGCGGCGTGCGGCGTCAAGGGCGGCCGTTGCATCAGCTGCCGTTGTCGCAACGCGCCCATGAACTGTGGGCAGACTTGCCGGGGCTGATCGGCATCGACGGCGAATACGTGCGCTCCGGGCATTTGAAGCTGGCGCGCAGCCATGCCGATTTCGCCGCCTTGCAGGCCTACGCCGAGCAAACCCGGGGCTTTGGCCTGGGCTTGCAGCTGCTCGACTACACCGAGCTGCGCGCACGTTTCCCGTGGGTGGGCGATATCGCCGTGGGCGCGTCGTTGTGCCCGGAAGACGGCCACGCCAACCCGCGCCTGGTGTCGCCGGCCTTCGCCCGTGCGGCGCAACGCTGCGGCGCCACGGTGTACGAGCAGGCCGAAGTGGTCCGCATCGAACACGACGGCCGCCAGTTCCAGGTGAGGTGCGCCAATGGCCTGCAGTTGCAAGCGCCGTGGCTGTTGAATTGCGCCGGCGCCTGGGCGGGCACCGTGGCCGAACAGTTTGGCGAGCCGGTGCCGATCACCTCGGCGCACCCGGCCATGCTGGTGACCGAGCCGTTGCCGGTGGTGATGGACGTGAGCACCGGCGTGGAAGGCGGCGGCATTTATGCGCGGCAGGTCGCCCGGGGCAATTGCATCCTCGGCGGCGGTCGTGGCTTTGCCCTCGGCCCGCAGCAGGCCCGACCGGGGCAAGCGGCGGTGCTGGAGATTTTGCGCAATGCCGGCGAGCTGTACCCGTTTCTCAAAGGTGCCCAGGCGATCCGCACCTGGAGCGGCACCGAAGGTTACCTCCCCGATCATGAACCGGTGATCGGCCCCAGCAGCACCCAACCCGGCCTGCTCCACGGTTTCGGCTTTGCCGGCGCCGGGTTCCAGCTCGGCCCCGCCGTCGGTGAAGCCCTGGCAGAGATCGTCTGCACCGGGGCCAGCCGGCAACCCATCGAAGCGTTTTCCATCCGTCGTTTCCAAGCCTGAGAGGAAAAACATCCATGAACCCACGTATTGCGCTGTCCTGCTTGTCCCTCGCCCTGCTCGCCTCTACCGCCCATGCCGCGCCCACGCTGTACCTGGGCATGAACGGCGGCACCATGGAACGGGTGTACGCCGACAAGGTGCTGCCCGCATTCGAAAAGGCCAACAACGTCAAGGTGGTGATCGTGCCCGGCACCTCGTCGGACATCCTCGCCAAGGTCCAGGCCAACAAAGAAAACCCGCAGATGCATGTGATGTTCCTTGACGACGGCATCATGTACCGCGCCATCTCCATGGGCCTGTGCGACAAGCTCACGCCGAACCCGACTCTCGACCAGATCCCGGCCAAAGCGAAGATCAAGGAAGAGGCCGTGGCCGTGACCCTCGGCGTGACGGGCCTTGGCTACAACGCGAAGATGTTCAAGGAAAAAGGCTGGGCAGCGCCGACCTCGTGGATGGACCTGGCCGACCCGCGCTTCAAGGACAAGGTGGTGTTCCAGTCCCTGGCGTCGTCCACCTTCGGCTTGCACGGTTTCCTGATGTTCAACCGTATCCAGGGCGGCGACGAAACGAACGTGGAGCCGGGCTTCAAGGCCTGGCCAAAAACCATCGGGCCGAATGTGCTGGAATACATCGCCAGCTCGGCGAAGATCTCCGAAATGGTGCAAACCGACGAGGCGGCGATCTTCCCGCTGACGCCGACCCAGGTCACCACTCAGCAACTGTTGGGTGTGCCGATGGAATATGCGCAACCCAAGGAAGGCGCGGTGGTGCTGAACGTGGCCGAATGCGTGATTGCGCGCAACGACCAGCCGGAACTGGCGCAGAAACTCGCCGCCTTCCTGCTGACCGCCGAAGCCCAGGCGCCGGCGCTGGAGGAAGGCGACCAGATCCCGTCGAACCCGACCACGCCGACCACCGACAAAACCCGCGCGCGGGTGGAAGCGATGCAGGGTTACTTGCAGACGGCGATTTCGATCGACTGGGACAAAGTGAACCTGGCGCGGCCGGAATGGAATGCGCGATGGAGCCGCTCGATCGAACGCTAATCACACGCCCCTGTGGGAGCTGGCTTGCCTGCGATGCTCGTTAACGATAACGCGGGCATTCTGGAGAAACGCGGCGCCGTTGCGATTATCGCCGGCAAGCCGGCGCCTACAGGGGGGTGATGGGTAGCGCGCGTTTGTGGGCGGTCTTCAGGTAGGCTTGCTCCACGATGTGGCGTACCCGCTCGCTCACCGGTTCGCCCATGAGGTACGCGTCGATCTCGGCATACGAGCAACCATAGGCATGTTCATCCAGCTTGCCCGGCACCAGCTCTTCCAGGTCGGCGGTGGGGTGTTTGTGCACCAGGTTGTCCGGCGCCCCCAGGGCCGTGGCCAGCAGGCGCACCTGGGTCTTGGTCAGGCCCGACAGTGGCGCCAGGTCACAAGCACCGTCACCGAATTTGGTGAAGAACCCCATCAAGGCTTCGGCGCCGTGGTCGGTGCCGACCACCAGGCCGTTGTGCAGGTTGGCCACGGCGTACTGGGCGATCATCCGCGCACGGGCCTTGACGTTGCCTTTGATGAAGTCGACATGGGCCGCGCTGGCTTCGCTGGCGGTGAGACTGGCCATCAGGCCGTCGACACTGGCGGCGATGTTCAGGGTATCGACCTGGTCCGGGGTGATGAAACCCAGGGAAGCCTGGGCGTCGCGCTCGTCGGCCTGGGTCTTGTAGGGCAGGCGCATGGCGATGAAGTGCGCGGCATACCCTTCGCTGCGCAATTGCTCGGCGGCCAGTTGGCACAGGCGGCCAGCGGTGAGGGAATCGACGCCGCCGCTGATACCCAGCACCAGGGCCTTGCCGCCCGAACTGCGCAAGGTGGCCTTAATGAAGTCGATGCGCCGTTGAATTTCCTTGGCTTCACCGCCTTTGACCAACTGCCGATTGATGTTCAGTTCCTGTGCGATACGGTCTTGCATGTCACACCTCCACATTGCCCACATTGAACACCTGTGCTGCGTACTGCAAAAACGAGGCGTCTTCGCAGACGTTCTTGACCGGGTCATCCGAGAACTTCACCACCGGCTCGCCGTGCACCCGCACCAGTTTCATCACGATGCTCAACGGTTCCACGCCTTCCACATCGCAGGCCAGGCTGGTGCCCATGCCGAAGCCGAACTTGGCCTTGCCGCGCACGTGACGCAGGATCGGCAGGCATTTTTCGAAGTTCAGGCCGTCGGAAAACATCAGGTCCTTGGTCATCGGGTCGATGCCCAGCTGCTTGTAGCGGGCCAATACCTTATCGGCCCAGGCGATGGGGTCGCCGGAGTCTTGGCGCAGGCCGTCATACAGCTTGGCGAAGTACAGGTCGAAGTCCTTGAGGAAAAAGTCGGTGCTGATGCAGTCGGTCAGGGCAATGCCCAGGCGGCCACGGTATTCACGCACCCAGTTTTCCAGCGCGGCGTTCTGACTTTCGCGCAAGCGCCCCAGTTGCTGGTGCACCATCAGCCATTGGTGGGCCATGGTGCCGATCAGCGGCAGGTCGAACTCATAGGCCAGGTGCGCGTTGCTGGTGCCGACGAATTGGCCGGGGAAGTCACGGCGCATGATGTCGACCACTTCACGTTGGGCCTTGAACGACAAGCGCCGGCGTGTGGAGAAATCGGAAACACGCAGGTCGGCCAACTCGTCGCGGCTGAGGTTTTTCTGCAGCCAGTCGAACTTCTGGTAGAGCTTGCGGGTGACGTCTTCCAGGGTCACGTCGGGGTACTTGTCGCGGTTGCGCAGCTCGCTCACCAGGGCCAGCACCGGCTGCTCGAACATGATGCAGTGCAGCATCGGTCCGACCACGCGGATGTTGAGTTGGCCGTCGACTTCACTGACGTGGATGTAACGCAGGTTGAAGCGGAACAGGCCGAGGAAACGCTCGTAGTCCGGGGTGAGGTATTCGCGAAAACGTGGGTTGAACAGAAAACGCAGCTCGCCTTCGCGCATGTGCAGGCCGGCCATCCTCTCCAGCTCGGCGCGCAGTTCTGGGATCAGGTGGCCGAGCTTTTCCTTGGAACGGACGATGAAGTTGTACTCGACATCGACGTTCGGGTGCTGGTGCAACACGGCCTGCATCATGGTGAAGGTGTAGTAGTCGGTGTCGAGCAAACCCTGGATCACCGGGGCTTCGTAGTCGTAGGCACTTTCCATGGTGTGTCTCCTTAACGCGTGGCCATCGCGGCCAGTTCTTCGCGGGTGCTGCTGATGACGGCACCGGCCTTGAGCAAATCGTTGACGGCCTGCACACCGCCCTCCTCGCTGATACCCCGGCAGGCCGGCAGGTGCAGGATCACCTCGAAGCCCGCCTTGAGCAGTTGCAACGCGGTGGTCTTGACGCAGTAGTCCAGGGCCAGGCCGCCGACGATCACCCGACTCACGCCTTTGGCGTTGAGGTACTCGATGACGCCAGTGGAGAGTTTGTCGTGCAGGTCGTGGTAGCAGGCGCCATAGGGGTGCAGGTCGGGTTCGACGCCTTTCCAGATGAAGTAGTCGTACTCATAGGGCGTGGGCAGCTCGTCGAGCAAGGTGAAACCCTCGGTGCCCGGTACGCAGTGGCTCACCCAGGTCACGTCGGCGTGGGCCAGGCCAGTGGCTTGCAGCATGTCGCTGTGTTGCGACACCACCCAAGGCGCGTGTGGGGTGTGGGCGTCCTTGCTGCCGACGCGGTGGCCGGCCAGGCTGGCCATGTAGTTGAGTTCGGCACCAATCTGGTCACCGCCGGCCACCGGCAACTCGTTGGGGCACAGGGGCGTGAAGCTCTTCTGGGCGTCGACGTCGAATGAGGCAATGGCAGTTTTCGCAAGGGTCATGATGGTTCTCCTGTGGCCTGGAAACAAAAGTACACGTCATGTACTTTCATTGCAAGAAACATTTGGTTATCTATGCTGGAGCGAGTACATGACATATCTGCTCGATCCGTTAGACTGTGCCCCGCCACTGCTCACAAGGACTGCCCGATGCCCCTTCACGCCTACCTCCACACCGTCGACCTGTGCGTGCTGTTCTACTGCCGCGCCACGGGCGAGCTGAAACTGCTGCTCAACAAGCGCGACGCCGAACCCTTCGCCGGGCATTGGGCGCTGCCAGGCGTGGTGGTCAATGGCGACGTGCAAGATCTGAGCCTCAAGGATGCGGTGGAACGGTTGCGCGCCAGTGACAAGGTCGGCCTGGAACTGGCCTGGAGCGAGCAAGTGGGCACGGTGGGGGATGCGTTTCGCGACCCACGCTGCTGGTCATCGTCGACCTATTACCTGGCAATCGTCGCCGACGAGGTGGCGCTGGGAGAGCACCAAGCCTGGTTTTCCCTGGATGACGTGGCGGATGGCAGCCTCAAGCTGCCATTCGATCACAACCTGATCGTGGCGGCCGTGCAGGAGCGGCTGCTGTCCAAATCGCTGTACAGCAGCTTGCCGCTGATGTTTCTGGGTGAGGAGTTCAGTGCACCGGAGGCGACCGCGATCTTTTCGTTGGTGCTGGCGCGGCCGGTGTTGAAGACCAGTATTCGCCAGCGGTTGTTGAAGCTGACCGAGGCGGGGTATTTGCGGGAGACGGGGCGTAAAAAGCACGGTGACGGTGGCCGGCCGCAGGCGACGGTGGCGGCGCTGAAACCGGGTGAGATCTACTTCTTCGATCGCAGTTTCGCCGAGTAACGCGATTTAAAAACACCGAAGATCACCTGTGGGAGCGGGCTTGCTCGCGAATGCGGTGTAACAGTCCCAGATTCAGCGACTGACACTACGCATTCGCGAGCAAGCCCGCTCCCACATTTTTGATCGACGTACGGTATTAGTTCATCCAATTGCCGCCATCGACGTTGTAGGTCTGGGCGACCACGTAGTCGGCGTCCTTCGAGGCGAGGAAGATCGCCATGCCGGTCAAGTCCTCTGCCGTGCCCATGCGCCCGAACGGCACCTCGGCCCCTACCCGTTTCTTCTTCTCGCCAGGCGCCAGGCCTTCATGCTTGGCGAACAGTGCATCCACCCCGTCCCAATGTTCGCCGTCGACCACGCCGGGAGCGATGGCGTTGACGTTGATGCCCTGCTTGATGAGGTTGAGCCCCGCCGATTGCGTGAGGCTGATCACCGCCGCCTTGGTCGCGCAGTAGATCGCCACCAACGGTTCGCCCCGGCGCCCGGCCTGGCTGGCCATGTTGATGATCTTGCCGCCGTGGCCCTGGCTGATCATCTGCCGCGCGGCCGCCTGCAGGGTGAACAACGTGCCGGCAACGTTGATCGAAAACAGCCGCTCATAGCTGTCGCGGGTGATGTCGACGATGGGCGCCAGGTCGAACAGCGCGGCATTGTTGATCAGGATATCCAGCTTGCCCGCGTGGGCCACCACGGCGGCAATTGCGCCGTCGATGGAGGCTTGGTCGGTCACATCCATCGCGACGGCATACGCCTTGGGGCCCAGTTCAGTGGCGGTGGCCTGGGCCCGTTGCAGGTTGATATCGGCGATGGCAACGGTGGCGCCTTCAGCGATATAGGCCTGGGCAAAGGCGCGGCCGATGCCGCGCGCCGACCCGGTGATCAACGCGCTTTTACCTTCCAGTCGTTTCATGACGTTCGTGTCCTTGGGAATTATTTGGGGTAGCCGGCGCGTTTCATCTCGCGTTCGGTGGTGGACTGGGCTTCGAGCAACGCCTGGTCAACCGACATGCCACCGGTGAGCGCCGCCGAAAACAGCTTGCCCACCGACGTGCCGATCGCCTGGAATTCAGGGATGGTCACGTATTGAATGCCCACGTACGGCACCGGCTTGGCCGACGGGTGTGCAGGGTCGGCGTGCTTCATCATTTCCAGGGTTACCTGAGCAAACGGCGCGGCCTTCAAGTACGCGTCGCTGTAGGTGGACTGGCGGGTGCCTGGCGGTACGTTGGTGATGCCTTCTTTATCGGCGACCAGTTGGATGTAGTCCTTCGATGTTGCCCAGGTAATGAACGCCTTGGCCGCCTCCTTGTGCTTGGAGGTGGCTGGAATGGCCAGGGACCAGGCGTACAGCCAGGACGAGCCCTTGTCGGTAACCTCGGTGGGCGCGGCGGCGAAACCAACGCTGTCGGCGACCTTGCTCTGGCTCTTGTCGGTGGTGAAGGAGCCGGCGACGCTGGCATCGACCCAGATCGCGCATTTGCCGCTGTTGAACAGCGCCAGGGTTTCGTTGAAGCCGTTGCTGGAGACGCCAGGCGGGCCGTATTTTTTCAGGGTGTTGACGTAATAGTTGGCGGCGGCCGTCCACTCGGGGCTGGTCAGCTCGGGCTTCCACTGCTCGTCGAACCAGCGCGCGCCAAAGGCGTTGGCCATGGTGCTGAGCAAGGCGATGTTCTCACCCCAGCCGGCCTTGCCCCGCAGGCACATGCCGTATTGGTCTTTGTCTTTTGCCGTGAGCTTGGCGGCGAATTCGCCGAGCTGGGTCCAGGTCGGGTGCGCGGGCATGCTCAGGCCGGCCTGCTTGAACAGGTCGGTGCGGTAATAGGTGACGGTGCTTTCGCCATAGAACGGCAAGGCATACAGGGTGCTATTGACCGACAGGCCCTGGCGTACCGAAGGGAAAATATCATCAGCGTCGTACGCGGCCGGCAGTTGCGTCAGCGGTTCCAGCCAGTGCTTGGCGCCCCATAGCGGGGTTTCGTAGGTGCCGATGGTCAGCACGTCGAACTGCCCGCCCTGGGTGGCGATGTCGGTGGTGAGGCGTTGGCGCAGCACGTTTTCTTCCAGCACCACCCAGTTGAGCTTGATGTCCGGGTGCTGTTCTTCGAACACCTTAGACAGGCGCTGCATGCGGATCATATCGCTGTTGTTGACCGTGGCGATGGTCACGGTGTCGGCGGCGTGGCTGGGCATGGCCAGCGCCAGGCCGGAAAGCAGGAACAACGCTTGCGGCAGCTTGCCTTTGCAGATCTGGAACATGGCGGTTTCCACCTGTTGTTTTTGTTGTCGAGGCCTGATTACAGCAGCTTGCCCACCCCCTCACAAACGAATGGCGAATGCCCGACTGATACTTTTTTAACTTCGCGGCACGGATCAAAAAAGTATCAGTGCCGGGCGAAACCGAGGGTAGCGCTTACCCGTGCGGGGCGCGTATGTTGAAGCGAGTCCACGCCCACCCAGAGGCCGCATCATGCCTGTCAGCCGCGCCCAGCTGTTCGAGCACCGCCCTGCCGAACTCGAAGTGATCCTGCCCGAGCCGGACCACTGTTTCCGCTGGTTCGAACACGACTACCCCTTTGATCTGGCGCGCTGGAACCATCACCCCGAATTCGAAATCCACCTGATCCGCCAAGGCAGCGGCAAGCTGGTGGCCGGCGACTACATCGGCGCCTTCAGTGCCGGGCATGTGGCGTTGATCGGCCCGGACCTGCCCCATGACTGGATCGGCGACCTGGCTCCCGGCGAGTACCTGACCGGCCGCGACGTGGTGCTGCAATTCGACGGCGCCGCCCTCCTCGCCCTGCGCAAGACCCTGCCGGAACTCGGCGATTTGCAGCAATTGTTCGAAACCGCCCGGCGCGGCCTGGAATTCAGCGGCGACACCGCCGTACAGGCGGCGCAGTTGATGGAAGCCATCGGCAAGGCCCACGGCCTGCAACGGCTGATCCTGTTCCTGCAATTGCTGAACACCCTGAAGAACGCCCCCGCGCAGCACGTCCAGGCACTCGCCAGCCCCTGCTACGCGCCGACCCTGGACGCGCGCAGCGCCGAGCGGATCAACAAAGCCTTTGATTACCTGATGCGTGAACTCACCGGCGACTTGCGCCTGTCGGTCATCGCCCAACAGTTGGAGATGAGCGAACCGGGGTTTTCGCGCTTCTTCAAGCGCAACACCGGCCACGGCTTTATCGACCTGATGCGCAAGTTCCGCGTGCAACGCGCCTGCCGGCTGTTGCTGCAAAGCGATATGTCGGTGGCGGACATCTGCTTTGAAGTGGGCTACGCCAACCTGTCCAATTTCAACCGGCACTTTCGCATCGAGATGAACCAGACGCCGAGCGAATACCGGCGCGAAACCGCGATGCACCTGTTCAATCGCATCGAAAAAATGACACCCAGTCATTTCTGATCAAAAGGTCGACTAATCCCCATTTTTTTCAAGCTGATCAACCGATTGAGAGAAGTTGGTACAGCCTGTGCAAACGTTTGCGGAACGAACTTGGCAACCAGGTTCACCTTTACCCGAAGAATCGGGTTCAAACCGCGTACGAATAGGGATTTTCAATGCACCCCACCTCAAGGCGTCCTGCTTCCCTTGGTGTTTCTTTGCTACTGGCCGCCGTTACGGGAGTACTCAGCGCCCCCCTTTTGGCGCAGCAAACACCCATCGATGACTCAGCACAGGGCGAAACCCTGAGCCCCGACACGAAAAACCCTGAAGCCAGCCCGGCGAAAAAAGGCGTCTATCTGTCGGAATGGTTCAACCAGGACCTCACATTGATCGGCAGCAAGGACATCAGCTTCGGCCCCAAGCCCCAGGATGATGTCTACCTGGAATACGAGTACTTCGGCCGCAAGGGGCCGTTCGAGTTGTACGGCTACATCGATGTGCCGAAGATCCTCGGCATCGGTAACAGTAATGACAAAGGCGTGTGGGACCATGGCTCGCCGGTGTTCATGGAACACGAGCCGCGCATCTCCATCGACTACCTGGCGGGCCGCAGCCTGGCGATCGGGCCGTTCAAGGAATGGTATGTGGCGTTCGACTGGATCTACGACCACGGCAGCAACAAGGCCAACCGCGCCAACACCTTGTACAGCGGCCTGGGCACCGACATCGACACCCACTCGAGGGTCAACCTGTCGGCGAACTTCTATGGCCGTTACCAGTGGGAAAACTATGGCGCCAGCAACGAGTATTCGTGGGATGGCTACCGCGCGCAGATGAAGTACATCGTGCCCATCAGCAGCTTCGACAACGGCGCCTCGCTGACCTACATCGGCTTCACTAACTACGATTTTGGCTCGGACCTGCACAAGGACAATCCGGCGCGTACCGCCAACTCCGTGGTGGCCACCAACGTGCTGCTGTACTCGTTCACCCACCTGCGTTTTACCCTGGTCGGCCGTTACTTCCATAACGGCGGCAATTGGGAGGATGGCAGCGAGTTGAATTTCGGCGAGGGCAACTTCCGCGCCCGTTCCGACGGCTGGGGTTACTACGCCGGCGTGGGTTACCAATTCTGATCAAGGAGCTTTACATGAACGTGTTTACCCGTCTCTCGATTGCCGTGGGCCTGGCCCTGCTGGCCCCTGCGGTGTTGGCCGATACGCCGGCGCCGATCAAGCCCAAAGTGATGCTGATCACCATGTTCGCCCCCGAGGCGCAAACCTGGATCGATCGCCTGGAACTCAAGCGGGAAGTCCGTGTGCCGGGCTTGTCCGCCGAATACCCGGTGATTCGCTGCAACACCCAGGACGTGTGCCTGCTGGTGACCGGTATGGGCCAGACCAATGCCGCCGCATCCACCCTGGCGCTGGCCTTGTCGCCCAAGTTCGACCTGCGCCAGAGTTATTTCTTGATCGCCGGGATCGCGGGTATCAGCCCTAAACACGGCACTATCGGCACAGCCGCGTGGGCCCATTACCTGGTGGAATTCGGCACCCAGTGGGAGCTGGATTCTCGGGACGCGCCAAAGGACTGGCCGACCGGCTACATCGGCATCAACACCAAGGGGCCCAACGAAAAACCACCTTTGGACTACAAGACCGAAGTGTTTGAGCTCAACCCCAAGTTGCAGGCCAAGGCATTTGCCCTGTCGCAGAAAGTCGAACTGACCGAAAGCAAGGAATCCAGCGCCTGGCGCAAGCACTACCCGGCGGCACCGGCCAACCAGCCGCCACAGGTCACCCGCTGCGACACCCTGGCAGGTAATACCTGGTTCTCCGGCACACGCCTGAGCGAGCGCGCCGAAGTCTGGACCAAGCTGCTGACGGACAACAAGGGCGAATACTGCACCACCCAGCAGGAAGACAACTCCACCTATGAAGCCCTGCTGCGTGCCAGCCGTGAAGGTTTGGTGGATATCCAGCGCCTGGCGGTGGTGCGCGCCGGCTCCGACTTCGACCGGCCGTACCCTGGCTACAGCGAAGTGGACAACCTGCTGAAATACGCAGACCAGGGCGGCTTTGTACCGGCGCTGGAGAACCTGTACCGCACAGGCAACCCGCTGGTGCAGGCGATTCTGAAGAACTGGTCGGCCTGGGAAAAAGGCGTCCCCGAGGCCTAGTGAAGATCAAACTGTGGGAGCGGGCTTGCTCGCGAATGCGGTCTATCAGTAACAGATTCAGTGACTGGCACTGCGCATTCGCGAGCAAGCCCGCTCCCACCGTATTGACTGTATCAAGGCAGGAAGATGATCTTGTCCGCACTGCCGCTTTTCACGTCCTCATAGCACTGCAAACCGTCGGCCAGCGCCACTTCGCGCAGGCCGCTCGGCAGGGGCAGCAAGCCCTCGTCAAAGAAGCCGCCGAACTGCTCCAGCATCACTGCGCACTGCTGGCAGTTGTAGAGCAATGAATTGATCCCCACCACCGAACCACCCTTGCGGTACAGGGCCAGCGCCGGCAATTGCACGTGACCGTCGACCGGCGCGGCGATGATTGCGATACGCCCGAACGGCGCCAAGCCAGCGACCGCCGCCGGCAGCCAGAAACCGGTGGTGTCGAAGATCACATCGGCGCCGCCCTTGAACACTGCACTCACCTGCGCGCCCAACGCGTCCGGCTCACCCAGGGTGATCGCGTCAAAGCCTTGCGCCTTCAGCACCTGGACCTGATCCGCCTTGCGCACTGCGCCCAGCACTTCGGCACCGAGGATCTTGGCCAGCGCCAACGCTGCGCTGCCCACCGCCCCGTTCGCGCCGATCACCAGCAACCGCGTGCCTTGGGTGACACCACTGCGCGCCAGGGCATCCCAGGCGGTGGTGTACGGCACGCCAAGGCTGGCGGCCTGGGCAAAGCTCAGGTGGGTCGGTTTATGCGCCACGCCTTCGGCGGCCACCGCGAGGTATTGGGCGTGGGAACCGTCGGCAAAAAAACCGAGGTCGCGGCCAGTGCCCCAGACTTCCTGGCCGATCAGTGCTTGCGGGCCGTCCACCACAACGCCAGCAAAGTCACGCCCGGGAATGCGCGGCAGCGTGGTGTAAGGGAAGCGGCCAAGTACGTTTTTCACATCGCTGGGGTTCAGGCCGGCCGCCTTGACCTGCACCAGTACCTCACCGGCAGCGGGCACCGGGGTGGCGACGTCGACAAAGCGCAGGGAAGAAAGGTCGCCGGTGGCGGAAAATTGCAGTGCTTTCATGGCCAATATCCATCGAAAGGAGGGAAGGAATTCAGGACAACCAACCGCTGACCAGCTGCCGGCCCACGGGCCAGAGCTTTTCGCCCAGCAGCATGCCCATCAGGCCCACCAGGGCGATGGCGGGTGGCGCGGGCGAACGGAAATCCAGGGCACCGTAGATCACGCCGACCAATAGGCCGATGGCGAGGGAAATCAGGTAGTTCATGGGGGTCATGCCAGTTGGGTGGATGGGCTCAGTGTAGAGAGCCCATTGCTGAAGGATCGGCCAAGTGCTTCAGGATTTCGGCCAAACCCTCAACCCACGTACTGCGAAGGCGCCACGCCGAGCGCGCGACGGAACATGTCGCTGAAACTGCTGGGCGAGTACCCCAGGGAGCGGGCGATGCCGCTGACGGACTGGCCCTGGATCAGCTCCGCCACCGCCGTGGCCAGTTGCACCTGGCGGCGCCACTCGGCAAAGCCCATGCCCAGGTGGGTCTGGAACAGGCGCGACAAGGTGCGCACGCTGGCACCGGCAGCTTCGGCGTGCTGTTCGAACGGGATCTCCAGGGACGGCGCCGCCATCACCGCCTGGCAGGCATTCACCAGTCGCCGGTCGGCCTCCACTGGCATGGCGATGCGGATCTGCGAACGGCGCGCCCGTTGCAGCTCCAACAGGGCCAGGCTGACCACCGCGTCGTAATACGCCGGCTCGCCGTTATCGCCCTGATCGACCAGGGTGACGATCAGCTCGCGCAACAACCCACCCACCTCGATCACCTGCACCTGGCTGTCCAGCGTCGCCGCCAACGCCGGGCGCAGGTAGATATTGCGCATCTGCAGGTCCGAGACCACGCGGATCCCATGCTCCACCCCCGGCGGTAGCCACACCGCACGCTGCGGCGGCACCACCAGGGCTTCGCGGGGCGTCTCGACCCACATCACCCCGCTCATGGCATACAGCAACTGGCCCCAATCGTGGCTGTGGGGTTCCACATACAACCCACGCGGGTAGGTGCGCGCCAACGGTTGCACGGGGACGGCGTGATCAGAGAGGTCAGGGGGTGCGGCCAGGGCCATGAAGAAGGCATCGATCAAGGGTGAGCGGCCATGGTAATGACCGCCACCGGATAATCCGAGCGGATTTTTACAGGTTTCAGCCGTGGGCCGACTTGGCGCACTCGCAGCCCGTCGCCGCAGCGCAGGGCTCGCCATGGGCATGGTGCTCGGCGCAGCCTTTGCAGCAATAGCCTTTACCGTCCTTCATCACCGCATTTTTGCCCAGTACGCACTTGCAATGGGGGCAGGCACAGGTTTTATCAGCCATGGTCAGACTCCTTTTTCATGGTCGTCCAGGCGCAGCGGGCGCCACACCTTAAGCAGTGACTATAGGCAAGCCATCAGGGTTCAGCGCCATTAATCGGCCAGACGGCTATTGCTGCGGTACATGAACACCAGCGCCAGCGCCAACAGCAGCATCGCCAGGAGACGGCTGCCCGACAGTTCGATGGCCGGGTTGCCCAGCCAGCCGAAATTATCGATCAGCATGCCCATGCCCAACTGCCCGACGATCACCGCCACCGTCGCCACGGCCGTGCCCACCACAGGCACCGCGCCGACCATCACCATCATGTACACCACGCCAAACAAGGCACCGGTGAGCTGCCATTTCGGCACGTCCAGCAGGCTGATGGCCTGGGCCGGTTCGAAGAAGAAAATCAGCAGTGCCGTGCTGATAGCACCCACCGCAAAGGTCAGCAAGCTGCTGCGCAATACGCCGACCGCCTGGCCCAAACGCCCGTTGATCGCGGCTTGCACGCTCAAGACAGCACCCGCTGCGATCACCAGCACCAACAACAGAATCAGATTCATCGCCTTACCCTCGTGCAATCAGAACAAGTGCCGCCACAATCAACGCCAGGGCAACCCAACGCTCGCCATTGACCCGCTTGCGCTGGGTGCCGAACCAGCCGAAGTGGTCGATCAGCACACTCTTGCCCACCTGCCCCGACAGGATCGCGATCATGGTCATCGCAATGCCGATGTGCGGCGTGGCGAGGGTCAACACCACCACGTACATCGGCCCCAGGAACCCGCCGATCAACTGCCAGCGTGGCAAGTCGGTCAACGCCGGGCCTTTTTGCGGGCCGCTGAACAGCAGCAACAGAAACAAAATCGCCGAACCGACGCCGAAAATGCTCAGGGTTGCCCATAAGTGGCCTACCTGCACACCCAACGGACCGAGCAGCCCGGCCTCTACTGACAGGCCCATGCCCGCCAAGATCACCAGCGGCAACAACAGCAGCCGCAACAGGTTTTTTTTCGGCGTGGCCGAAGCCACACCCGCCATGGAACTCGCTTGCATACATCACCTGCGCATCAAAGAAAGGAAACATGGCGCGCATTATCCGGTGGCCGTGCTGTGCGATAAATGGGAGCATGCCGACAACACCTTTGCGCAAAGCGCACAGCCTGGAGAGCATGATGCAAGGCTTGAATGAATTGAGTTTCAAGGCGCTTCGACTGTTTGTCGCGGTACTCGACCACGGCAGCTTTTCTGAGGTCGCGCGCCGCGAGAGCCTGGCGCCCTCCTCCATCTCCCGGCAGATCCAGTTGATGGAACAAGCGCTCGGCCAACAGTTGCTGTACCGCCACACCCGCGCCGTGAGCCCCACCGAAGCCGGCCGCGTGCTCGGGCGCCATGCGCGCTTGATGCTCGAGCAACTGGAAAGCGCCAGCCAGGCCTTGCAGGAACAGGAGCGCGAGCCCAGCGGCCTGGTGCGCATCAACGCGCCGATGGTGTTTGGCCAGCGCCACTTGTCGCCATGGTTGGGCGAACTGTGCCGGCGCTACCCGAAGTTGCAGCTGGATATCCAGCAGACCGACACCTACGTCGACCCACTGCAAGACGGTACCGACCTGCTGTTTCGCATCGGCGTGCTCAACGACTCCAGCATGCAGGCGCGCATCTTCGCCCCCCAACGCTTTCGCATCGCCGCAAGCCCGGCTTACCTGGCCCGGCATGGCACACCCCGGCACCCCGACGAGCTGGCCCACCACCAATGCCTGGCCTACAAAGGCATCACCGGCCAGCAACGCTGGTTCTTCCGCCGTGACCAGGGTGACTGGACCCCGTATAGCGTGAAAGGCCCCATCACCGGCAACCACGCCGACACCCTCACCCACGCCGCCGAACAAGGCCTGGGGCTGGTGGTGTTTCCGTCCTGGCTGATCGGCGAAGGCCTGCGCGCGGGCACCTTGCAGGCGGTGCTGACCGAATACGAAGTGGCGACCACCCTGGAGCCGCAGCAGATCGCCGCGCTATGGCCGGGCAGCCGCCGGCTGTCGCTGAAGGTGCGCACGGTGATTGATTATTTCGTGGAGTGTTTTGGGACGGTGCCGTATTGGGATCGGTGAGCCAGTCAAACGATCAAAACACCCACTGCCCAATCAACCAGGCATTCGCCCCACTGATCACCGCGAACAAAAACCACGCCAACAGCTTCGTGGGCCAGCGATTCACGAACGGCCCCATCAATCGCTCGTCACCGGTCATGCGGATCAACGGGTACAGCGCAAACGGCAGCTGCAGGCTGAGCACGACCTGGCTGAGGATCAGCAGTTTGCCAATCGCGTCGTCGCCCATCAGCCATACGCCGAGGAACGCCGGGATCAGCGCCAGCCCGCGGGTAATGAGACGGCGTTGCCAGCAGGGAATCCGCAGGTTGAGGTAGCCCTCCATGATCACCTGGCCGGCGATGGTGCCGGTGAAGGTGGAGCTTTGCCCGGAGGCGAGCAAGGCGATGCCGAACAGGATGCTGGCGAACGCGCCGCCCACCAGGGGATCGAGCAAGTGGTAGGCATCCTGGATCTCGACCACATCGGCATGGCCGGTGTTGTGGAAGGCGGCTGCGGCGAGCACCAGGATCGCAGCGTTGACCAGCAACGCCAGGGCCAGGGAGCCGATGGTATCGATCCGTGCCAGCTTGACGGCGTCCCGCTTGCTGGCCAGGTCCTTGCCGATCAGGCGGGTTTGCACGACCGAGGTGTGCAGGTAAAGGTTATGGGGCATCACCGTGGCACCCAGAATACCGATGGCCAGGTACAGCGGCGCAGCATCGCTGATGGCCGACAAGGATGGCGCAAAGCCGCTGAGCACGTCCGGCCAGTACGGCTTGATCAGCACCAGTTCAATGAAGAAACACACGCCGATGGTCGCCACCAGCGCCAGCATGATTGCCTCCAGGCGACGGAAGCCACGGTTTTGCAGGGCCAGGATCAGCAACGTGTCGAAGGCGGTAATGACGATGCCAGTGGTCAGCGAGACGCCCAGCAGCAGGTGAAACGCCAGGGCACAGCCCAGTACCTCGGCCAGGTCGGTGGCGATGATCGAGATTTCCGCCAACACCCATTGGGTGCGGGCCGAGCGCTGGCTGTAGCGTTCGCGCGACAGTTGCGCCAGGTCCTTGCCGGTGGCGATGCCCAACCGTGAACACAGGCACTGCACCGCCATGCCCGCCAGGCTGGCCAGCAACACCACGAACAACAGGCTGTAGCCGTAGCGTGAACCCGCCTCGATGGCGGTGGCCCAGTTGCCGGGGTCCATGTAGCCGATGGAGATCAACAGGCCGGGGCCGGCGAACATCAGCATCCGCTTGAAAAACGAAGCCTTGGGGTCGACGGCGACGGAGCCGGCCACTTCCGGCGGGCAGAACGGGGCGGTAGCGATTTTCGGCAGGCTGAATTTCACGCGGTATCCCAGGCAAACACACAAGACAGGGAAACAGCTTATCAGTCAGACGCGACCGTGCGCATCACCGTGTCCCGGGGCAGGTCAAACGCCTCCACCACTTGCACCACCAGGTCCATCTCCTGGTTCAACGCCTCGCGCTCCATGCGTTGGCGAATAACACCCACCACCAGCACCGCCAGGGTGGTGATCGAGTAGGCTGGGCCGGAAAACGCCCGCACACCACTCACCAGCAACATCGCCGCCGCCAGGGCCTGGCCCACCACCGGAATGGCCGTAGCCGCCCCGCGCCGCAGCATGAACCCGGTGAGTCCCGCCAGGGCCGTGCCGCTCAAGGCGGTTGTCGCCGAACGGCCCACGTCGAAACGATTGAACACACCCTGCTCTTTCTGCGCCGCCGCCTTCAGCTCCGCGTCGAAGGCCTGGCGGTCGGCGCGGTTGAGTTTGTCCTTGTATTGCTCGATGAGTGTTTCCGCGACCTGTGCCTCGATGTCTGCGAGCGCGACGCTGTCGAGCGGCTCATCGAACTTGATGCCCAGCCGCTGCGCCACATCTTCGGCGATCTGCCGATAACTCACGCCATGGCCACGGGCCAGGTTCATGAACGTGTCGCCGCCCATGCGCTGCAACTCGATCGCCAGCTTCAACGGTTCGCGCACGCTGGCATCAATCGACGCACTGCGCTTATGCGCCATCAGCTCGGCGAGAAACTTCAGTTCTTCGGGGCGGGCCTGCACCAGTGCCGGGAACAACTCCACGTCCTCCTCGGCAAACCGCACTTCGACACTGCGTTGATCAGAGCGAATCAGGCCGCGACGTTCCTGCAGCAGGTCGGTGTATTGCACCACCGTCTTCAACTGCGGCCAGTACGCGGCATGGTCGAAGGTGGCCAGGTGCACATTGGTCACCTTGGCCTTGAGCGCCGGGGTCAGCGGGATCGCATAACGGCCGATGCAGCGCTCGGTGTCCGGTTTCATCGCCAGCGCCCAGTCCTTGCTGGAATGGCAGTTGATCACGCGCCCCTTGAGCGGCGCAGACACCTCGTCCCAAGGGCTCGACGTACAAATCGCACCGCCCATCAACAGCAGATTGTTCAACGGCAGCTCACGGGCGATATCCGGACGAGCCAGCACACTCTTGACCAGGATGCGCGCGCCCAGGGAGTGCCCGATCAGGTTGATGCGCCGCACTGGCAATGCTTCGGCGTGCAGGTAACCCGCCAGCTCGGGCAACAGGGTCTTGGCCACTTCATCGACACGCGCCTCGACACTTTTGTAGTGGTCGAGAAAATACGCGATGGCCTTGCCCACGCCCACGGTGGCCGCGCCCAGGCCTCCACCGCCGAGTATCGAACCTATCACCTCCTTGAACGGGGCAAACAGGTTCTCCAGGAAATGCCCCGCCGGCCAGAACAGCATCAGGTTGGTCGAGCCTTCGATGCTCGCCAATTGGTCCTTGAAGCTGCCCAGTTGCTGGCGGTTGAAAAAGGCCGAGTAACCGTGAACGTAGAGATTGAGCACATCCCCCTGGGGCTCGCCACACAATACAAAGGTGGGCTTGCGGGTGCGGTGCATTTCATCCCACTGGTGTTGCATGGGCCGGTGACTCCTGGTGACGATGGAGGGCGATACTACCAAAGCGCGGCCGCAAAAGAGGTGAATCCTGACCGACGTGTTGAAGATTCAGAACAACGCGGCCGCCTTCGACTTGGCCAGGTAGCGCGCCGGCGACTCGCCCAGGTTGCGCCGGAACACCGAGGTAAAGGCGCTGGAACTGCTGAACCCCAACTCCAACGCCACCGCCGTGATGGAAGCGCCATGGCTCAGGCGTGCCGTGGCCTCCAACAGGCAGACCTGTTGGCGCCAGGCCACGAAAGTCATGCCGGTGCTTTCGAGAAAATGACGGGTGAAGGTGCGCCGGCTCATATTCGACCAGGCGGCCATTTCATCCAGTGAGATGGTTTGCGTGGGTGCCTCCAGAAAGCGCTGGCAGGCCTGGGCCAGGCGTGGTTCGCCGGGCAGCGGCGCACTCAGGGGCAGCTCGGGCATGGCGCCCATTTCGTCGATCAACAGCGTCAGCACACAGCGCTGTCGCTCACTGGCAGGCGCCGACGGCTCGAATGCCAGCGCCGCTTCCAGCAGATGGCGCAGCAGTGGCGATACCTCGAAGACCTGGCAACGCGCCTGCAAACCGGCGCGCTCGGTGGCCTGGTCGTCGAGGTAAGTGTTGAGCATCACCACCTCACCACGCATGTGCATCTCATGGGGCACGCCGGCGGGCACCCAGATCGCCCGCTGCGGCGGGACCACCCAGTTGCCGAGGTCGGTGAACATCTTCAGTGCGCCGGTGGAGGCATACGCAAACTGGCCACGCGGGTGGGTGTGCCGTGGGAAGACGGTACCGCACGGGTATTCACGCAGGGTGACCAGCGCTTCGGGAACATGGGCATCAAAGGTCGGAATCATGGCCCGATAATGTCAAAGCATGGCCCGACATAGCAAGCGGGCCATCCGGCAGCGCCCTAACCTGTGGGCAATCGAACAGCCCTGCCTGCCCCAAGGATTTCCCATGCACAAGAAACACCTCGCTCTGGCCGTACTCGTCACGCTGATCTGGGGCTTGAACTTTCCCATCACAACACTGGGCCTGCGCTCGATCGACCCCTTTGTGCTCACGGGCATCCGCTTTGCCCTCGCCGCCTTGCCCCTGGTGTTCTTCATCAAGCGCCCCCGCGTCAACTTCGGCTATGTCGCCGCCTACGGCGTGATCTTCGGCCTGGGCATGTGGGGCGTGATCAATTACGGCATCCAGGTCGGCGTCAGCCCGGGCATTGCTTCGCTGATCATTCAGCTCAGCGTGTTTTTCACCCTGGGCTGGGGCTGCGTGTTGTTCAACGAAAAAATTCGCGGCACCCAGTGGGTGGGCGCCCTGCTCGCGCTGATTGGACTGGGCGGCATCATCGCCACACAGCAGGGTGAGCATGCGGTGCTGGGGGTCATGATGATCGTGTTCAGCGCCCTCGCCTGGAGCGTGGGCAACGTGATCATCAAGCAATCGGGGGTCAAGGAGATCTTCTCGTTCATGGTGTGGGCCAGCCTGTTTCCGCCGATCCCGCTGGGGCTCATGGCCTGGTGGCTACACGGCAGCGCGTCGTTCGCCCAGGTGCAGGCCAGCCTTGACCTGACCGCCGTGCTGTCGATCCTGTTCCAGGTGTACCTGGCCACGCACGTGGCCTACTGGGGCTGGAATTCGCTGCTCAAGGCCTACCCGGTGTCCACCGTAGCGCCGCTGTCGCTGCTGATTCCCGTGTTCGGCATCGCCAGTTCCGTGTTGATCCTCGGCGAACAGGTCAGCACCGTCGAGTGGATCGCCATCGCTATCATCATCACCGGCCTGGGCGTCGGCCTTTACCGCAAGCCGGCTCCGCGCGTGGCGCCCGATTGTGCACACCGATAGACAGTCATGGCAGAAAACCGGGATTTTTCCGCTGCTGCGTGTTCACTAGGATTCACCGGGTCTTCCATTGACTCGAGGTCACCCCATGAGCACGCCCGAATTCTTTGTCACCCCAGGTTATGGCGATTACATGCGCGAGCACCTGCACTATTCCCAGGCGGTGAAAGTCGGCAATCGCATTGAAACCTCAGGCCAGGGAGGCTGGGACGATGAGTTCCAGATCCCCACCGACCTGGCCGAAGAAATCGCCCAGGCCTTCCACAACCTGGAGCGAACCCTCGCCAGCGCAGGCGCCGGTTGGGAGCATGTGATTCACGTCAACTCCTACCACGTCGGCGGCTTCCCGCCTGAAGTCAACGAGGCAATGGTCAAGCAGTACCGCCGCTACATGCCAAACCATGCGCCCATCTGGACCCAGGTCGGCGTCGACGCCTTGGGGCTGCCGACCATGCGCGTGGAGATCCGGGTGACGGCCATTATTCCTTGACGCCGAAGGTGCGGATCACCCACTCGGTAAACACCTTGAGCCGCGCGCTCTGATGACGATTGGGCGGGTAAAGGATGTGCAGCGGCGTGGCCGGGCGTGACCAGTCCGGCAACACGCTGATCAGTTGGCCCGCATCGATGTAGTACTGCACGATCGATGTGAAATGTTGCCCGACGCCCAGCCCGGCAAGCAGCATTTCCTTGAGCCCGTTGCCTTCGTTGGTCGAGAACGCGCAATCGCCCACCTCAATGCGCTGCTCACCCTTCTCGAAGATCAGGGGTTCAGGCTTGCCGGAACCTGCAAAAAAATACCCTGCCCGCAGGTGGTTCTGCTCCAGGTCCTGGGGCGAAATCGGCAGGCCACGGCGCTGCAGATAGCTGGGCGCGGCGCAGGTCAGGTATTCCAGGTCGGCCACCTTGCGCCCGATCATCCCCATGTCCTCCAGCTTGCCGGCCCGGATCACACAGTCGGCCCCCTCCCCGACGATGTTCACCGCTCGGTCACTGATCCCCAGGGCAACCGTGATATCAGGGTACTCGCGATGAAAATCCACCAGCGCCGGAATCAACAGGCAATTGGCAAACGACGCCGGCGCATCCACCCGCAGATGCCCACGGGGCGTGAGGACCTGTCCACGGGCCAGGCTGTCCACCTCATCCAGCTCGGCCACCAGCCGCCGTGCATGCCCGTAGTACTCCAGCCCTTCGGCGGTGGGTGCCAAGGTGCGGGTGGTGCGGTGCATCAGCTTGATGCCCAGGTGTTGTTCCAGGTCGGTGATCAGCTTGCTGACCGTGGAACGTGGCAGCGCCAACTGGTCGGACGCCCGGCTGAAAGAGCCGGTGTCGACGACACGGACGAAGGCACGCATGGCGAGGAGTTGGTTCACGGGGGCGATTCCGCGGATGGAGAGTGACGGTTATTGTCCACCAAGTTGCACAATACCGACAGAACGCCAGGCAACAAAAAGCCCGGCACTCAGGCCGGGCTCCTGCCCATCACGGTTGCGCCTCTAGCAGGCGAAGTTGTCGATCCTGACCTGGCCATCCGGAAACGTTGCGATAATTTCCAGCTCCCCTCCCATCGCGCGGATGTAATCACGCAAGGTGCTGATGTACATGTCAGTGCGACGCTCCATCTTGGAGACTGCCGCCTGGTTGATGTTCAGCGCTTTGGCCAGGCTCTCCTGGCTCAACTGCTGCGCCTTGCGCAGTTCATGCAACGGCATTTCCTTCAGGTGCTGACGCAGTATTTGCTCGGCATCGGCGCGCGCCTCAGGCGTCATGCACGCTTGAAGGTCAGCGAATTTTTTAGCCATGGTTACGGCCCTCTTTACGCAATGTTTCCAAATGCACGTCATACAGCTTTTCTGCCATGGGAACGTGCACGTCGTACCAACGGTGCTGTGCAGTTTTATCGCCGCCAATCAACAGAACGGCACACCGCCTGGAATCGAATGCATACAACACCCGAAAAGGCCGACCTGCATGCTGTACGCGCAACTCGCGCAAGTTGCCATGTCGAGTGCCCTTGATATCGCTGCTATGGGGAAAACGCAGGCCCGGCCCAAAAATCCCAAGCAGGTCAACGCTGGCAGATACCGACGATTGCTCCCGTGCATCAAGACCGCCCCACCAGTCTCCGAATTCATCCGTGTATTCAATGTCCCAGACCATGCAAATATGCCACCCAAGGAATATAAACTCAAGGGCATAACTTTAGGATCACCGCGGCCTCTGTCGCCACCCAGGTTCCTAGGCAAATTGTTTGTACATTCTTCAGCACGCACCTGCTTCCGCAATCCCGGTGCTTGTAGGGTTCATTGAATAGGATTCAAAAAATTCCAAAAAAAAACCGCCCTTCCGGGCGGCTTAAGGAACTCGGCTTTGATCAGAAACCGAGGTAGAAATTGACAGTGACAACAACAGATCCTGTGTGCCAAAACGGTAGTCGACCCTCGAAAACGTCATTGAATTAAATGGTATTAATACTTTCGTAAATGCCCAGCAGAAATGGGATTCCACCCCACACCCATCGCTGCACGCGGCAAAAATACAATTTTTCGAAATGTAAAAAGCGCTCTAATAGCCCCTGTTTTGATCCGCTTCAACGATCCTGGAGTTCGCAATGCCCCATGAAGGCAACCTGTTACAAGCAGCCGTGGTGTTCCTGCTCGCCGCCGTGCTGACCGTGCCCCTGGCCAAACGCCTGCAGCTGGGCGCGGTGCTGGGCTATCTGTTCGCCGGTGTGATCATCGGCCCGTCGGTGCTGGGCCTGGTGGGCAACCCGCAAAGTGTCGCGCAGTTCTCCGAGCTGGGCGTGGTGTTGCTGCTGTTCATCATAGGCCTGGAGCTGTCGCCCAAGCGGCTATGGGTGATGCGCAAGGCGGTGTTTGGCGTCGGCCTGGCCCAGGTGCTGCTCACCGGCCTGGTGATGGGCGTGGTGGCGCTGTGGCTGTTTGGCCAATCGTGGAACAGTGCCATCGTGCTCGGCCTGGGCCTGGCACTGTCGTCCACCGCGTTTGGCCTGCAAAGCCTGGCCGAGCGCAAGGAGCTCAACCAGCCCCACGGCCGCCTGGCCTTCGCGATCCTGCTGTTCCAGGACATCGCCGCCATCCCCTTGATCGCCATGGTGCCGCTGCTGGCGGGCAGCGATCACCCGACCACAGAGGCCCAAGGCTTGCAGCATGTGCTGCAGATTCTCGGCAGCATCGCGGTGGTGATCATCGGCGGGCGCTATCTGTTGCGGCCGGTGTTTCGCATCGTGGCCAAGACCGGCCTGCGTGAAGTGTCCACCGCCACCGCGCTGCTGGTGGTGATCGGCACCGCCTGGCTGATGGAACTGGTGGGTGTGTCCATGGCCCTGGGCGCATTCCTCGCCGGCCTGCTGCTGGCAGACTCTGAATACCGCCACGAGCTGGAATCCCAGATCGAACCGTTCAAGGGCCTGCTGCTGGGGCTGTTCTTCATCAGCGTGGGCATGGGCGCCAACCTCAGCCTGCTGCTCAGTGCGCCGCTGGTGGTGATCGGCCTGACCCTGCTGCTGATCGGCCTGAAGCTGCCCCTGCTGTACGCCGTGGGCCGGCTGGTGGGCGACCTCAACCGCGAAAGCGCGCTGCGCCTGGGCGTAGTGCTGGCGGCGGGCGGTGAGTTTGCCTTCGTGGTGTTCAAGATCGGCCGCGACCAGGGCCTGTTCGACCCTCACCTGTACGACGTGCTGGTGCTGACCATCACCCTGTCCATGGCGGTGACGCCACTGCTGTTGCTGGTGTGCCCCAAGCTGTTCAAGCCCAAGGCCAAGCCGGTGGAAGTGCCCGAGGAATACCGCACCATCGAAAGCGATGCGCCCCGCGTGGTGATCGCCGGCATGGGTCGCATGGGCCAGATCGTCGCGCGAATTCTGCGTGCGCAAAACATCTCGTTCATCGCCCTGGACACCTCGGTGGAAACCATCGAGCTGACCCGCAGTTTCGGCGGCATGCCGGTGTTCTATGGCGACCCGCAACGCCCTGAGATCCTGCATGCGGCCAAGGTCGACCAGGCGGAATTCTTCGTGATCGCCATGGACGACCCGGAGATCAACATCAAGACGGCGGAGCTGGTGCGCAACCTCTACCCGCACATGAAGATCATCGCCCGCGCCCGCAACCGCCAGCACGTTCACCGCCTGGTGGACCTGGACGCATCACCGGTGCGCGAAACCTTCTACTCCAGCCTGGAAATGAGCCGCCGCACCCTGGTCGGCCTCGGCTTGACCCAGGCCCAGGCCGATGCACGCATCACCCGCTTCAAGAACCACGACCTGCAAGTGCTGGCCGCCCAGCACGCGGTATACGACGACGCGGCCAAGGTGATGCAAACCGCCCAGGAAGCCCGGACAGAACTGGCGCGGCTGTTTGAGATGGACCGGCTTGAGGAGGAGTCCGACAAGGTGTGAGGCAGCAGATGAACGATATTGCGAATTTTCTGACAGAATACGCCGCAATTTCGTTCATCTCTGGAGCGCTACATGGCCACCCTCACCAAGACCGCCGCCCTGCTGGCCCTCGCGCTCAGTGCAAGCGTTGCCTTCGCGGCCAGCAAACCCGCACCACAGAAAGCCGACACGCAAACCATCTCGACCTTGGGCGGCAAGTTCACCTTCAAGCTGCCCAAGGCGTATGTGGCCGACACGCTGCCCACCGGCAAGGCCGAAGACGGCACTGCTGACACCCAGGGCACGCTGTACGCCAACCAGACCACCAAAAGCGTGGTGATCGTCGCCGAAACCGCGCGTAAAGATGGGGTCACCATCCAGGACAACGACACCCAGTTCCTCGATGGCGCCGTGGCCGGGTTTATCAAGGACCAAAGTGCCGCCCTGCCCGACTTCAAGAAACAAGGCGAAAAGAAGCTGACCTTCAAGGGCCTGGGCCTGCGCCAGGTCGACAGCACCGCCACCCAGGGCGGCGGCAAGACGCTGAACTCCACGTTCCTCGGCGGTTCGGGGAATCACCTGCTGGTGATCCAGGCCATTTCCCGTGGGGATGATGTGAAGGGGCATGCGGAGTTGGTGAAGCAGATTACCGGCGGTAAATAACCCCGCTACGTACAACACAAATCGAATGTGGGAGCGGGCTTGCTCGCGAATGCGGTGTACCCGTCACAGAAAGGTTGACTGATCCAGCGCATTCGCGAGCAAGCCCGCTCCCACATTTTTTGACCGCGTTTATTTCAGGCTTTTTTCCAGCCAGGCTTTCAAATCCTGCACTTCGGCTTCACTCACGGTATGCGGCATGCCCGGGTAACCGTGAAACTCCGGCTTCAACCCCAACCCCGTCAACACCTCGTTCGCCCGCGTGGCCGACGCATAGGGCAGCGCCTGGTCCAGCGTGCCGTGCCCGATGAAGATCGCCAGCGCAGCCAACGCGTCATTCGGTTTCAGCTCGGCCTTGAGCACTGGCAGCACACTGCCACTGAGCGCCGCGATCCCGCGTACCCGCTCCGGCTGACGCAAGCCCACCTCGTAGGACATGATCGCGCCCTGGCTGAAGCCCACCAGGAATACCCGATCGGGCCGGGTGTGGTACTTGGCCGTGGCCTTGCCGATAAAGTCTTCGATCAATTTTGCACTGCGCTGCAGGTCGGCCGTTTCGCCGTTGTACTCAGCTTCACCCTGGGTCTTGGTAAACCAGCGATAACCCTGGGGGTCTACTGGCATGGGTGCCCGTGCCGAAAGGTAAGTCCAAGTGGACGGCAGCGAATCCTTGATGCCAAACAGGTCTTCCTCGTTGCTGCCAAACCCGTGCAGGAAAATCACCAACGGCTGGTTGCGTGCATCGGTCTGGGTCTGTTCCAGGTACGCCAACGGCAAGTCGGTGTGCAGCGAATCGTCAGCATGAGCAGCGCCGGCCACCAGGGTCAGTGCCAGGGCAAACAGTTTGAGCATGGGACGTTACCTCAGGGTTTGCGCAACAAATAGGTGTCCATGATCCAGCCGTTGGCCAGGCGCGCGGCCTTGCGCACCCGTTGAATCTCTTCTGCCACATCAGCCACCTTGCCGCTGATCAGGATCTCGTCCGGCGTGCCCAGGTAGGCGCCCCAATAAATGTCCAGGTCCTGATCGGCCACGGTACGATAGGAATCTTCGGCGTCGAGCATTACCACCAGGGTGTCGGCGTCGCTGGCCTGCCCTGCTGCCAAGCGGCGCCCGGTGGTGATCTCGACGGACTTGCCAATGCGGTTGAGCGGCACTTTGTGCTGCGCTGCCAGGGCCTGCACGCTGGTGATGCCGGGGATCACTTCGAATTCAAAGGTGCAACGGCCACTGGCCAGGATCGCCTGCAGGATCCGAATGGTGCTGTCGTACAGCGCCGGGTCGCCCCAAGCCAGGAATGCGCCCACTTCGCCGTCGGCCATTTCCTCATTGATCATGCGTTCGAAGGTCTGCTGCTTGTCGCGGTTCAGGTCCTGCACGGCGGTGGTGTAGTCGATATCACCGCGCACACGCTCGGGGCAGTCGGCCTCGACAAAGCGGTAGCCGGGCTCGGTGATGTAGGTCTCGCAGATCTCGCGGCGCAGGTCGATCAACTTGTCCTTGCTCTGGCCCTTGTCCATCAGGAAGAACACGTCGGTGCGGTTGAGCGCCTTCACGGCCTGCATCGTGATGTAGTCAGGGTTGCCGGCGCCAATGCCGATGATCAGGATGCGTTTCATGGGTTGCTCTCATTGCGGGGCGTGGATTTTGCCATGTTCGCGGGGTCAGGCGTGAGTTTCCAGGCGCAGGCGCCACACGCGGTTGAAACGCAGCTCGGTGCATGACAGCGGCTCGACGTCGACCCGGTAGAACATCGACAGCGGCAACTGCAGCACGTGCAACAACGCGGCACGGATCACAAAGGGATGGGTAACGGCCACGACATGCCCCGGTTGGCTTTCCAGGGATGTCATCCACTGTCCAACCCGCAGGCAGATCTGGTCCACCGACTCGCCACCGTGGGGCGCGCTGGCGCTGTCGGTGAGCCAGGCACTCATGGCTTCATCGTCCAGTTGGTCGATGGCCTGGCCTTTCCAGTGGCCAAAATCGCCGTCGCGCAAGGCGACTTCTACCTGTGCGTTGTCACCGAACAAGCCAGCGGTCTGCCGGGCCCTGGCTTCCGGCCCGCAGATCAGGCGGTGTTTTTTCGGGTAGCGACCGGCCTGGGATAGCGCCTCACGCTGCCAGTCCAGCACGACAGATTCGTCATCGGAAAACCGCCCCTGCTTCTGCGCCCGCGTGGCGGCATGGCAGATCAGGCTTAAACGGGTGGTCTGCATCACAAATTCACTCTGTTTCGGCGCGCAGTCAGCGTAGACTGGCAAAGTTGTTTCAACATGTTACAACGAACATGAAACAGGAAGCCGGTTCGAAGCCGGCGCGGTCGCGCCACTGTATTCGGCCCCACAGCCGTAAGCCAGACCCTGTTTCAGCTCCCTTTGCTTTCCATTTCGGGACGCGTCATCCCTGGAGGTTTTCATGGCTAATACCGCTGCAACCCACCCTGATGTCTATGTGCCAACGATTCCCCTGGGCGAAATCCTCCCCTGGGCGATCTTCGGCGGCCTGCTGTTGATGCTGGCGATCTACTTCGTCGGCGCCGAGCAAGGTGCCACAGCGGTTTTCAAAGGCATGTACGTGCACGAATTCGTCCACGACGGTCGCCATCTGCTGGGCTTTCCCTGCCATTAATCAACAAGAGAGACAGGACATGACAGGGCAATTACTCGTTCGCGGGATGCTGGTAGGCCTGCTCGCCGGCGTATTGGCATTCGGCTTCGCCAAGACCTTTGGTGAACCGCAAATCGACAAGGCCATCGCCTTTGAAGACCAGATGGCACAGATGCACGGCGATGCGCCGGAAGAAGAACTGGTGAGCCGCGACGTGCAAAGCACCTTCGGCCTGTTCACCGGTGTGGTGGTGTATAGCGTTTCCCTGGGCGGGATTTTCTCCCTGGTGTTTGCCTACGCCCTGGGCCGCATCGGCAAGGTCGGCCCCCGTGGCCTGGCGGCACTGCTGGCGTTGGCGGCGTTTGTCACCCTCATCCTGGTGCCCGGCCTGAAATACCCGGCCAACCCGCCATCCGTGGGTGACCCGGAGACCATCGCCCAGCGCACCCAGCTGTTCTTCCTGATGCTGCTGGTGTCGGTAGCGGCCGCGGTGATCGCGATCAACGCCGCACGCAAGCTGATTGCCCGCCGTGGCGTGTGGGCCGGGGCAATCCTGGGCGTTGCGCTGTACATCGTGATCGTGTCGGTGGCCGGCAGCCTGTTCCCGGTGATCAATGAAGTGCCGGAGCAATTCTCGGCCGTGCTGCTGTGGAAATTCCGCGTCGCGTCCCTGGGCATCCAGCTGGTGCTGTGGACCACCCTGGGCCTGGTGTTCGGTGCGGTGGCCGAGCGTTTCTTGAGCCAGCCACGCGCACGCTTGAACTCCTGAGCTAGATTCCGGGATGGGCCAGGTAGAACACCTGATAGCCCGTCCCGGGATGCGTCACATCCAGTGCCTTGGCCGACAAGGTGATGCGCACCAAACGCCAGGCTTGCACATCCAGCGCCAGGAACACCGCGAAGGTGTCACGGCTGTCCGCCACTTGCAGGTTGCGCACTTTCTCTTCAGCCAGTATCGCGGCCCGATCCGCCCCCGGTGCCAGTGGCCACTCTTCCCGATACAAACTCAACGCCGCCTGCGCCGGCCCACGTTGCACATCCAGCGGCAGCCAGCTTTCGATATGCGGGCGGCCGAAACTGTCGAGCACTTTCTGGAAGCGTGACCCCAGCAGAAAGTCGGCGGCCTGCAACGGGTCGGACCACAGGTACACCGACGCATACACGTTGCCGCCCTGCTCCTGAGCGATAAACGCCTTGAACAGCAGCCCCTCGGCGTTATCCCACAATGGCCCCAATTGCGCGGCACGCCGGCGAATCACGCCCATGTCGTAGTCGGCGGGCAAACGGTGCGAATACTGTTTGGCGAACATACAAAAACTCCTGTGCAAGATGAGGTTCCAGCTTGCGCAGCCGCGATGATTTCAACAAGATATGAGCCGATATATGTGCGATAAGGAACCGATATGGCTGACGCACCCAAACCCCTGGATATCGACACCGTGCACGCGTTCGTGCTGGTGGCCGACTTCACCAGTTTCACCCGCGCCGCCGAGGCGCTGGACACCTCCCAGGCCGCCATCAGCCTCAAGCTCAAGCGCCTGGAGGAACGCCTCGGTTATCGCCTGCTGGAACGCACGCCCCGGCATGTGCGGCTGTCGCCCCAGGGCGAGCAATTCATCGTCGCCGCCCGCGCCCTGCTCAACGCCCACGAGCGCGCCTTGGGCGACATGGCCGCCCAAGTGCAACGACGTCTGGTGATCGGCATCAGCGACCACGTGGCCGGGCCCGACCTGCCGCTGTGGCTCAGCCGCCTGGCGGCCTACGACCCGTTGGTGATCCTCGAAGTGCGCATCGCCTCGTCCCGCGACCTGGTGGCCGCGTTCGACCGCAACGAACTGGACGCCGTGATCGTGCGCAACGAAGGCGACCGCCAGGACGGCGAAGTCCTGGCCGTGGAACGCTTCGGCTGGTTCGCCGCCCCCACTTGGCAACACCCGCCAGGCACGCCACTGCGCATGGCGACCATGGCCGCACCGTGCGGGGTTCGCCACCTGGCCACCCGCGCCCTGGACGAAGCCCACATCGACTGGACCGAGGTCTTCGTCGGCGGCGGCGTAATGGCCGTGGGCGCCGCCGTGAGCGCCGGCCTCGGCGTCGCCGCCCTCGCCCATCGCGTGGCCCCGCCCGGCGCGGTGGACGTGAGTGCGCAATTTGGACTGCCCGCATTGCCCGTCAGTGAAGTGGTGCTCTTCAGCCGGATCAGCGATGCACGTTCGCGGGAAACCTTGCGCGCGCTGAGTGCAACCTTTCGGGGGGTTCTACAACGCTGAACCCGCCACCCGGTTTTACCTGCCCGCGGAGGCATCAACCAGGTCTGCCTGATTCACCGAGGTGCCTGCATCGCAGACAAGCCACTCTGGGCGCACCAGGTGCGCAACGCCTTGGCGACGACCACGTTGGCGCGGCCGGAGGTCAGCAACAGCCGCCAGTCGCGGGCTTCATCATGCAGGGACCACGAGGCCCAGCACATTCCGGTAGAGAAGCGGCCGCCGAACCAGGTGGGGTTATCCACACCGGCGGCGACCAGCATTCGCATGGGCAATACGTTCGGGACGTCGGTCAAGCCGCAACGTCCCTGAGCATCAGGCCGCGCTGGCCAGGGCCCCTGACGCCTGCGTCACCGCCGGGTGGCTGCTGGCGACGAAGTCTTCCTTGCGCAACACCACCAGGGCAATCAACGACACCACACCGGTGGCCACGTAGAAGTACCACGGCGAGGTGATGTCGCCCGTCACCTTGATCAGCCAGGTGGAGATCAGCGGCGCGCTGCCGCCGAACACCGCCACCGGCACGTTGTACGCCACGGCAATCCCGGTGGAACGAATACGGGTGGGCAGCAGCTCGCTCATCAGCGCATAGGTGGACGACGCATACAGCCCGAACAGGATCGCCACCGCCATCAACGGCGCAAAGAACGATGCCGGTGTGGCCGTGGGTGCCGACTTGAACAGCCAGAACATCGCCAGGGTGGCCAAGGTGCCGATCACCATCAGGAACGGCTTGCGCCCGTACTTGTCGGTGAACGCCCCCCCGAACGGCATCACAAACGCCGCCGAGAAACTCGCCACGAATACGTAGAGCAAAGTGGTGCCGCTGTCGAACTTGAGGATCTTGGCCATGTAGGTCGACGCGAACGTCAGCACCAGGTAGAAGATCGAGCTGTGCAGGGTGATGATAAAAAACACCAGGGCAATCGCCCGCTTCCACTGCCAGACCTCACGCAGCGGCGCGCGGGAGGTTTGCCCGGCGCGCTGCAGGGCGAGGAACTCGGGGCTGTCTTCAAGCTTGAGGCGGATGTACATGGAGATAAAGCCCAGCGGCGCGGCGATCAGGAACGGCACGCGCCACGCCCACTCCTGCATCACGTCGGCGCCCAGCACCCATGTCATGCCGTTGGCGACGGCGCCGCCCAGCAACAGGCCCAGTACAGCAGTGACCATCAGCCAGCAGGTGGCAAAGCCGCGTCGGCCGGGGCCAGCGTACTCGGAGATGAAACTGGTGACCGTGCCGATCTCGCCACCGGCCGAGAAGCCCTGCACGCAGCGCACCAGGATCAGCAGGATTGGCGCGGCGATGCCGAGGGTGGCGTAGGTGGGCAACAGGCCGAGCAACACCGTGGAACCGGTCATCATCACCAGCGCCATGATCAGGGTCTTGCGACGGCCGATCTTGTCGGCCAGCGGGCCGAAGAACAGCCCGCCCAGCGGCCGGATGAAGAAGCTCAGGGCAAACGCGGCGAAGCTTGCCAGCAGGCTGGTGGTGGGGTCATCGGAGACAAAAAACGCCTGGCCGATGTACACGGCGAGAAAGCCGTAGACGCCATAGTCGTACCACTCGATCAAGTGGCCGGAGGTGGCACCGAGAAACGCACGGCGCCGCTTGCGGACCGTGTCTTGCGCGTGAATGCCCATTGAAGGGACTCCTTGTCTGTTATCTATCCATGGAAAACGGGTTCAGCGAACGGCGGCGATACTCCCTGCTTTCAACAGCTGTCGCAAGTCGGTCTTGAGGATTTTGCCGTAGCTGTTCTTCGGCAGCTCATCGCGGAACAGGTATTTCTTGGGTTTCTTGAACGAGGCCATGCGCTCGAGAAACCAGGCAGTCAATTCAGCATCGTCCAGGGCCTGACCGCTGCGGGTCACCACAAACGCCACCACCGACTCGCCCCACTGCGCGTCCGGTTCGCCCACCACGCACACTTCAAACACCTCGGGGTGCTGGGCCAACACTTCCTCGACTTCACGGGGGTACACGTTGCTGCCGCCGGTGATGATCACGTCCTTGGAACGGTCCGTGAGGGTCAGGTAGCCAGCCGGGTCGAGAAAACCGATATCGCCGGTCAACAGCCAGCCGTCTACCAAGGCTTGCTCGCAAGCGTGGGGGTTGCGCCAGTAGCCTTGCATTACCGTGGCACCGCGCACGGCAATTTCACCGCGCTCGCCAGTGGGCACCGGCTGGTGCTCGGCATTCAGAATGCGGATTTCCACACAGGATTGCGCGTGACCGACGGATGCGGCCAGGGTCGCCCAATCCGGCCGCTGGCGGTCGGCGATCAGTGCGCGCGGCAGCACGCTGATGGTCATCGGGCTTTCGCCCTGGCCGTAGATCTGTACAAAGCGCGGGCCGAAGGTGTCCAGGGCTTCGCGCAGGTCCGCCAGGTACATCGGGCCGCCGCCGTAGACGACGGTCTTGATGCCCTCGCCGGTATAACCCTGGCGCCGTGCCTGTTCGACCATGCGCTTGACCATGGTGGGCGCGGCGAACAACGAAACGTTGCCCAGTTCAGCCGCGAGCCCGAACAGCTCGGCGGCATCAAAGCCGCCCGAGGCCGGCACCACGTGCCGGGCACCGCAGCGCACGTGGATGAAGTTGTAGAGCCCCGCGCCATGGGACATCGGCGCGGCATATACCACCGCATCATCGCCACTCACCGGGTCGACATCGGTGGGGTAACACAGCGACATCGCCATGAGGTTGCCATGGGACAGCATCACGCCCTTGGAGCGCCCGGTGGTGCCGGAGGTGTAAAACAGCCAGGCGAGGTCTGAGTCCTGGCGTGGCACCGGGTGTTCCAGGGTGGGCCATGGCCGTGTCGGGGGCAGCACGTGGCCGTCCAGCTCCTTGCAGCCTGTAGGCAGGTCGCGTGAGGCAAACACCCTGCCGCCATCGGTGAAGATCAGGCGCGCTTCAGCGTTAGTCGCGATCCACGCGGCTTCGGTCGGGTGCAGCTTGGCGTTGATCGGCACCGCGACCGCGCCCATCCACCAGATGGCGTAGAGCAACTCCAGGTAGTCGCCGCTGTTTTTCATCAGCACCGCCACCGCATCGCCGGGCCCCAGCCCGTGCTGGTCCACCAGGCAGGCGGCGCGTTGGCGGGCATGGGCGGCGAAGGCGGCGTAGTCGGCGGTTTGCCGCGTACCGTCGAACAGCGCAGGGCGTTGGGGGTCGCGGCGTTGGGTGTCATGCAGCCAGTTGGCAATGTTCATGGTTCAGCAACGCCGCGCATGGAGGACCGAGGCATAGTTGGCGACCGCCATCCCGCCCATGTTGAACACCAGACCGAACTCGGGGTTGGGCACGGCCAGGCCGATGGGTTCGCCGGTCAATTGGCGGAACGCCAGGGCATGCATCGATACCCCGGTGGCCCCCACCGGATGCCCCTTGGCCTTGAGGCCACCGGACAGGTTCACCGGCAAGCGCCCGCCGGCGCGCACTACGCCGCTGTCGAGCACGCGATGGCCCTCGCCTTTGGGCGCCAGACCCATGGCTTCATAGATCAGCAATTCGGCGATGGTGAAGCAGTCATGCACCTCGGCAAAGCTCAGGTCGGCCAGGGTGATGTTCGCCCCGCGCAACGCTGCGTGGATCGCCCGCTGCGGGCCTTCAAACGCGAGAATGTCGCGCTGGGCGATGGGCAGGCAGTCGTTGACCTGGGTCATCGCGCAGATCTGCACGTCACGGCGAAAGGCACGGGCGCGCTTGGGCGAGGCCAGGATGATGGCGGCGGCGCCGTCGCTGATCAGCGAGCAGTCAGTGAGGCGCAGGGAGTCGGCCACAAACGGGTTGCTCGGCGACACGTTGTTGCAATGCTCGAAATCCATCACCCGGTGCATCTGCGCCAGCGGGTTGGCCATGGCATTGGAGTGGTTCTTGGTGGCGATGGCCGCCATCGACGCCAGCGGGCAGTGATAGCGCTCCGCGTATTGTCGGGCCGCACGGCCAAACAGCTGCGGAAAACTCAGGCCGGCTTCTGCCGGGTCATTCTGGTAGCCGGCGCCGGCCAGGGCCTGAGTGACGGCCGCCGTGGAGGTGTGGGTCATCTTTTCGGCACCGACCACCAGCACCAACTCGGCGCTGCCGGACAGGATCGCGTTCACCCCGGCCTGGATCGCCGCCGAGCCGGATGCACAGGCGTTTTCGCAGCGCGTGGCCGGCTTGAAGCGCAGCCCCGGGTCGGCCTGCAGCAGCAGAGAAGAGGCAAAGCCGTCAGGCACCAGCCCCGCGTTGAAATGCCCGAGGAACACCGCATCGATCTGCGCGGCATCGATGGCCGCATCCACCAGGGCTTCACGGGTGACTTGCACGATCAGGTCTTCAAGGGTGGTGCCTTCCAGGCGACCAAAACGCGAATGACCGGCGGCAACAATGGAGACGCTTTGAGCAGTCATAATCAATTTCTTCTGTTTTTGGTGCGTACATTCCCTACAATGCCCCACCACTGGTCGCTCGCCAATTCGTGTAACTACTTACACGGATAAGTAGCCTCCAGGTGAGAAAAACAACGAGGCAGGATGCCTGATGACCGTGTTTACCCGGCAATTTCCCGACATCGAACGCCTGGCGTTCCAACGCTCCCCCGCACCGCAGCTGGTGACCAGTCACCGCGTGATGGTCGACTGCAATGAAGCCTTCCTGCAGTTGTTCGGCTACCCGCGCGAGGCCCTGCTCAACCAGTTGACCCTGTTGATCTACCCGTCCCAGGCCGACTACCACGCCATCGGCAAGCGCAGCCACGACTGGCTGCTCGACAGCGACAACGGTTTCTACTCCGACGAGCGTTTCATGCAGCACAAAAACGGTGAAGTGTTCTGGGCCAAGTCCCATGGCTACACCCTCACGCCCGAGGACCCGTTCAAGCTGATGATCTGGCACTTCGAACGCCTGGACCGCGCCCACCAGGGCACCGGCGACCTCACGCCACGGGAGCGGGAAATCGCCCTGTTGATCGTCAACGGCTACAAGTCCAAGGAAATCGCCCTGCGCCTGGCGATCTCCCATCGTACGGTGGAAGTGCACCGCGCGCGGCTGATGAAGAAGCTGCAGGCCAAGACGGTGGTGGAGCTGGTGTCGAAGATCATTCCGACCAACTGATAGAGCTGAACATCAAGCGCGGGTGAACGCCGTTGACGGTTTTTTCATGTTTGGCCCTCTATGATGCAGCCCTTCGTTGGGGAGTAACCGGCTTCTGACCCGTTCAGAAGCGTTCGTATCAACATATTCGGCAACCTGCCGTGGTACGAACACCGTTGTGGTTGGTGAGACCAGCGACATATCCATGCCAGAAGTCGGGCGTGTGGGTGTGTCGTTGACTCATGCAGCCCGACTGGAAGCCTGACCGTGAACCCCATTTCCCTGATTCTTCTCGCCCTGGCCATGTCCACGGACGCCTTTGCGGCGGCCATTGGCAAAGGCTCCAGCCTGCACAAACCACGCCTGACCGAAGCCCTGCGCGCCGGCCTGATCTTTGGTGTGATCGAGGCCATCACGCCGATGATCGGCTGGGCCATCGGCCACGCTGCCACTCGTTGGGTTGAACAGTGGGACCACTGGATCGCCTTTACCCTGCTGGTCGCGCTGGGCCTGCACATGATCTACAACGGGTTCAAGGCCGAGGATGAAGAGGTCGAGAAACCGACCCAGCATTCATTCATGATCCTGGCCGTGACGGCGTTTGCCACCAGCATCGATGCCCTGGCCGTGGGCGTGGGCCTGGCATTTGTCGACGTGAATATCCTGGTGGCCGCAGCGGCCATTGGCCTGGCGACCATGACCATGGTCACGATCGGCATGATGCTCGGGCGTGTGCTGGGCACGGTGGTGGGCAAGCGCGCCGAGATGGTCGGTGGTGTGGTGCTGATGCTGGTGGGTGCGACGATTTTGTATGAGCACTTGTCGGCCTGAACCAAACACATAACAGGTGTGGGAGCGGCGGTGCGACGATTCGACTTGCTCGCGAATACGGTGGATCAGGTGACAAATCTGTGACTGATACACCGTATTCGCGAGCAAGCCCGCTCCCACAAAAAGCATTTCCCACTCGCTCAAATCAGGCCGCGTGGCTTTCCTTTTTCAGGCTCTGCATGTCGATGACGAAGCGGTATTTCACATCGCCCTTGAGCATCCGCTCATAAGCTTCGTTGATGCCCTGGATATCGATCATCTCGATGTCCGAGACGATCTTGTGCTTGGCGCAGAAGTCGAGCATGTCCTGGGTTTCCTGGATGCCGCCGATCAACGAACCCGCCAGGCTGCGGCGCTTGAAAATCAGGTTGAACACCGCCGGCGACGGGTGTGGGCTGTCGGGTGCGCCAACGAGGGTCATGGTGCCGTCGCGCTTGAGCAGGCTGATGAACGCATCAAGGTTGTGCGGCGCGGCGACGGTGTTGAGGATGAAGTCCAGGCTGTTGGCAACCTTGGCCATTTCGTCCGAGTTCTTTGACACCACCACCTGGTCGGCGCCCAGGCGCAGGCCGTCTTCGCGTTTGTTGGGCGAGGTGGTGAACAGCGTGACGTGGGCGCCCATGGCATGGGCGATTTTCACCGCCATGTGGCCCAGGCCGCCAAGGCCGACCACGCCGACCTTCTTGCCCGGGCCGACCTTCCAGTGGTGCAGCGGCGAATAGGTGGTGATACCGGCGCAGAGCAACGGTGCCACGGCCGCCAGGTTGGCATCGCCGTGGGAGATGCGCAGCACGAATTGTTCCTTGACCACGATGTTGTCCGAGTAACCCCCGAAGGTGTTCTCACCCCCGAACATCGGTCCGTTGTAGGTGCCGGTAAAGCCGTTTTCGCAGTACTGCTCTTCGCCCTCGGCGCAGGATGCGCAGTGCTGGCAACTGTCGACCATGCAACCGACACCGGCCAGGTCGCCCACTTTGAACTTCTTCACATTGGCGCCCACCGCCGTGACGCGGCCGACGATTTCATGGCCCGGTACCGAGGGGTACAGGGTGTTGTTCCATTCGTTGCGCACGGTGTGCAGGTCGGAGTGGCAGACCCCACAGAAGAGAATGTCGATCTGTACGTCATCAGCCCCCGGCGCGCGGCGCTCGAAGGTGTAGGGCTTGAGGGAATCCTTGGCGTTCTGGGCGGCGTAGCTGTAAGTCTTGGCCATTTCGTTCACCTGTGTGATCTGACGTTGGAGGTCAGTGGACCAGCATAGACGCTGAACCGTTCAACCGAGCACATCCGTACAAGCCCTTCGTCCGGTTTGGCGCAATAGTGCGACGTAATGCTTTCACCCCACCCTCCCAGGAGTTTTCCATGAGCACATTCGTTGCCAAAGACGGTACGCAGATCTACTTCAAGGATTGGGGCAGCGGCAAGCCCGTGCTGTTCAGCCACGGCTGGCCGCTGGATGCCGATATGTGGGAATACCAGATGGAATACCTGAGCAGCCGGGGTTTTCGCACCATCGCGTTCGACCGTCGCGGCTTCGGGCGTTCGGACCAGCCGTGGACCGGCAACGACTACAACACCTTCGCCGATGACATCGCCCAGTTGATCGAACACCTGGACCTCAAGGACGTGACCCTGGTGGGCTTCTCCATGGGCGGCGGCGACGTGGCGCGCTACATCGCCCGCCACGGCAGCGCCCGCGTGGCCGGCCTGGTATTGCTGGGCGCGGTTACCCCGCTGTTCGGCCAGAAACCGGATTACCCACAAGGCGTGCCCACCGCCGTGTTCGACGGCATCAAGGCCGGGTTGCTCAAGGACCGCGCGCAGTTCATCGCCGACTTCAACACGCCGTTCTTCGGGATCAACAAGGGCCAGACCGTCTCCGCCGGCGTGTTGACCCAGACCTTGCAAATCGCTTTGCAGGCCTCGCTCAAGTCCACGGTGGATTGCGTCACTGCGTTCTCCGAGACGGACTTCCGCCCGGACATGGCGAAGATCGACGTGCCAACCCTGGTGATTCACGGCGATGGCGACCAGATCGTGCCGTTCGAGACCACCGGCAAGGCCGCCGCCGAGCTGATCAAGGGCGCCCAGTTGAAGGTCTACAAGGATGCGCCGCATGGTTTTGCGGTCACCCATACCCAAGCGCTGAACGAAGACCTGCTGGCCTTCCTGAACCGCTGATCCCCTGCCGCCACGGTGCATCTGATGCACCACGGCGATCTTGTAGTGAGCGAGCTTGCTCGCGCTGGGTGGCGCAGCCGCCCTAATCCCTGCCACCGCGGTGTACCTGATGCACCGCGGCGCGGGGCAAGCCCGCTCACTACAAGCTGGGTGTCACACGCCGATGCCGGTAAACGCCGCGACGATTTCATCGATCACCACCCGCACCCGTGCGGTGTGGCGCAGGTCAGCGTGGGTCACCAGCCAGACGTCATAAGGCAAGGTCCGGGTCCGCTCGGGCCAGACGCGCACCAGCCCGTCGCGCTCGCCGGTGTCCACTGGCAATTCACCCAGGCCAATACCGGCGGCGATGGAACGGCGCACCAACAGGCTGGACCCCACCGCCGCCACAATGCGCCCACGTCCCAGCGGCTCGTTGACCAGCGCCAGGTCTTTCTGGCTGTGCAGGTGCGGGTGATAGACCACCAGGTCGTGGCCTTCAAACACGCTGCCCGGTTCAGGCACGCCGTGACGGTCGATGTAACCCTGGGACGCAAACAACCCCACCGGCCAGCGAGCGATGCGCCGGGCAAGCAGGTCGGGGTTTTCCGGGCGGGTGTTGCGCACGGCAATATCGGCTTCGCGCTTGGCCAGGCTGAGGATCTGGGTGGTGGCGTCCAACTGCACGCGCACGTCGGGGTGCTTGTCGTGCAGGCAGGCGATGGCCGGGATCAGGAAGTCGATGGCCAGGGAATCGGTGGTGCTGACCCGCACGGTGCCGGTCAGGCGGTCATCCAGGCCCTGGATCTGGCGCTCAAGTTCAATCGCCGAGCGCTCCATCTTTTCCACCGACAGCAGGGCCGCCTCGCCCACCGCCGTCAGCGCATAGCCTTCGGACGTGCGCAAAAACAACGTCGCGTTCAAGGACTTTTCCAGGGCATTGACCCGTCGACCGACCGTCGCCTGGTCCACCCCCAACACCCGTGCGGCCCCGCGTAAGGTCGACTCGCGGCACACCGCCAGGAACACCCGCGCATCATCCCAGTTCATATACACCTCCCACGATGCATATATGCATCAGTGGCTTGCCAAATCGCAGCATTATTGCATCAAAGATCGCCGTTATGCTGGGCGCCATGGAAACACCACTGAATCAATGACCGCGCCTTGCGGTCCCACCCCATACGTTCACCGTTACAGGATTCGCACCATGACCCTGCCAGCACAGATGACCCTGATTGAAATCACCACCCCGGGCGGCCCCGAGGTACTCAAGCCACGTCAGCAGCCCGTGCCCTCCCCGGCACCGGGCGAAATCCTGATTCGCGTGCACGCCGCCGGGGTCAACCGCCCCGACGCCTTGCAACGCGCCGGCACCTACCCGATGCGCCCCGGCATGAGCCCGTTTCCTGGGCTGGAAGTGGCCGGCGAAGTGGTGGCGTTGGGCGAAGGTGTCAGTGCATACGCGATTGGCGACAAGGTCTGCGCCCTGACCAACGGCGGTGGCTATGCGCAATTCTGCGCGGTACCGGCCGGCCAGGCCCTGCCCGTTCCCGACGGGATGGACTGGGTACACGCGGCCGCAATCCCGGAAACCTTCTTCACCGTCTGGGCCAACCTGTTCGGCTTGGGTGGCGCGCACAAAGGCCAGCGCGTGCTGATCCACGGCGGCACCAGCGGTATCGGCACCACCGCCTTGATGCTGTGCCGCGAGCTGGGCATCCAGGCCTTTGCCACGGCCGGCAGCGAAGATAAATGCGCGGCCATCCGTGCCCTGGGCGGCGAGGCCATCAATTACCGCGAGCAGGATTTTGCCGAGGTCATCGCCCAGAAAACCGAGGGCCAGGGCGTGAATGTGATCCTCGACATCATGGGTGGCTCCTACTTCAACAACAACCTCAAGGCCCTGGCCATGGACGGCCGGCTGGTGATGCTGGGCTTCCTCGGCGGTGCCCGGGCCAATGACGTGGACCTGCTGACCATCCTCGGCAAGCGCGCAGTCGTTACCGGTTCACTGCTGCGCCCGCGCACCGGCGAGGAAAAAGCGGCAATTGCCGCCCAGCTGCGTGAGCACGTATGGCCGCTGCTGTCGGCCGGACGCTGCCTGCCGATGATCGACCAGGTGTTCGACTACACCGCGGCCGACCAGGCGCATGCGCGGATGGAAGGTGGGGATCACATCGGCAAGATTGTGTTGCGGGTTATCTAACACCACCGTCACCCACCTGTGGGAGCGGGCTTGCTCGCGAAAGCACCCTATCAGTCACTCAATCACCGACTGATCCACCGCCTTCGCGAGCAAGCCCGCTCCCACATTGTTTTGAACATCTGTGCTTCTACAGGTAGGCGGGATAATCGGTATACCCCTGCTCCGAGCCCCCGTACATCCCTTCCACCCGCAGTGGATTCAACGGCCAGCCATTGAACAGCCGCTGCGGCAGGTCCGGGTTGGCGATGAACGGGCGACCAAAGCCGATCAAGTCCGCCAGCCCCGCCTCGACCAACCGCGCACCGCGCTCGGCGGTGTAGCGGCCGGCGTAGATGATCCGCCCGCTGAAGGTATCGCGCACATCACGGCGGAACGTGTCCGGCAGTTCCGGGGCATTGTCCCAGTCGGCTTCGGCGATGGACACGTAGGCGATTCCCGCCGCCTCCAACACCTTGATCGCTTCGAGGTAGGTGTAATGCGGGTCCTCTTCCACCAGGCCGATGTACACGCGGTCCTGGTCGGTGCCGCTGAACAAGGGCGAGAACCGCACGCCCAGGCGCTGCGGGCCGACCACCTCACTCACGGCAGCGACGATTTCACGCAGGAAACGCAGGCGGTTGTGCACCGAGCCGCCGTATTCGTCGTCACGGGTGTTGGCGTGCGCCGAAATGAATTGGTTGACCAGGTAGCCGTTGGCCGAATGAATCTCCACACCGTCAAAACCCGCCGCCATCGCGTTGCGTGCGGCCTCGGCATACAGGCGGACCAAGTCCTTGACCTCCTCAGTCCTTAGCGCGCGAGGAACCGGCGGTTGCACCAACTCCCCGGCCCCCGGCGCGGTTTCGATAAAGGCTTTGACCTGCTGGGGCTGGAGAGCCGACGGCGCCACTGGGGCCGCTCCCTCTGGCTGCAGGCCGTGGTGAGACACGCGCCCCACATGCCACAGCTGGGCAAAGATCACCCCGCCTTCGCTATGCACGGCATCCGTGACCTTACGCCAGCCCCCGACCTGCTCCGGCGTGTAGATGCCCGGCGTCCAGGCGTAGCCCTGGCCACGGGGTTCGATCTGCGTGCCTTCACTGACCATAAAGCCCGCCGTGGCGCGCTGGCGGTAATACTGCGCCATCAGGTCGGTGGCGATATCACCGGGTTGGGCGCTGCGTTGGCGGGTCAGCGGCGGCAGCACAATACGATTGCGCAAGGTATGGCCGCCCAGCGTGACCGGGGTGCTTAAAATGGGGTCTGTCATGGGAGGTTTTCCAAATCCTGGACGAGCAAAAGCATTGGCGACTCCTGGGAGTCGCCAATCAATAAGGGGATTAATTAAATTACGCGGTGAGTTTGAGCAGGGCCTTGGCCACGTCACTGGAGCTGCCAGGGTTTTGCCCGGTTACCAACGTGCCGTCCACGATCACGAAGGATTGCCAGTCAGCGCCCTTCTCGTACAGGCCGCCCAGTTTCTTGAATTCGTCCTCCACCAGGAACGGCACCACATCGGTCAGTTCCACGGCGGCTTCTTCCGAGTTGGAGAACCCGGTCACGCGACGGCCCTTGACCAGCGGCTCACCGTTGGCGGCCTTGACATGGCGCAACGCACCCGGCGCGTGGCACACGAAACCGATAGGCTTGCCGGCCCGCTCGAACGCCTCGATCAGGGCGATGGAGGTGGGCGATTCGGCCAGGTCCCACAGCGGGCCGTGGCCGCCGGGGTAAAACACCGTGTCGAAGTCGGCAGCCTTGACCGTGTCCAGCTTCACGCTGTTGGCCAGGGCCTGTTGCGCAGCCGGGTCGGCGGCGAAGCGGTGGGTCTGTTCGGTCTGGAAGTCCGGCAGGTCGCTGACCGGGTCCAGCGGCGGCTGGCCACCGGCTGGGGATGCCAGCACGATCTGGGCACCGGCGTCCTTGAACGCGTAATAGGGTGCAGCAAACTCTTCAAGCCAGAAGCCGGTCTTGCGGCCGGTGTCTCCCAACTGATCGTGAGAGGTCAATACCATCAATACTTTCATTGTCGAGTGCCTCGGGATGAGTGTGGGTTGAAGCTTAGGAGCCGGGGGGTGTTGCCACAACGTCATATCCGCAAGGTTTTCGGACATGCCCGATGGCAGTTGCCGTTTGCCCACCCGCCGCCGACAATCCCCTCCTTGCCATGCCCCTTGGAGAATAACGATGCACAGTGTTGCGCTGCTGGTTTACCCAAATTTCGAATGCCTGAGCCTCAGCGTGGCCTCGGTGTTCGAATGCGCGAACCTGTTGCAGGGCGAGCCGGCCTACGAATTCCACCTGGTGTCGGAAAACGGCGGCGCGGTGATGACGTCCCAGGGTTTCTCGGTGAATACCACGCCGATTCGGCCACAGGGCTATGACACATTGATCGTCGGCGGCTACATGGAGTTCCGCCTGCCGGAGGCCAGCCTGCTGGAGCAGGTCAAGGCCGCTTCGGCCCAGTCGCGGCGCGTGGCCTCGCTGTGCATGGGCATTTTCGTGCTGGCCGACGCCGGCCTGCTGGAAGGCAAGCGCACCACCACCCACTGGATCCACGCGCCGGCCTTTCGCAAGCGTTATCCGCATATCCAGTTGGAAGAAGACAAGTTGTTCGTGGTGGATGGCCAGGTGTGGACCGGGGCCGGCATGAGCGCCGGCGTGGACCTGGCACTGGCCATGGTGGAGAACGACCTGGGCCACGACCTCGCCCGGCGCATCGCACGCAAACTAGTGATCGCCCAGCGTCGGGGCAGCGAGCAGTCGCAGGTGTCGGCCCTGCTGGAACTGGACCCCAGGTCCGACCGCGTGCAACTGGCCCTGGCCTATGCCCGCGAGAACCTCACCCACGACCTGTCGGTGGACGCCCTGGCCGATGTGGCGCGCTTGAGCCCACGCCAGTTCAGCCGGGTGTTCCGCGAGGAAACCGGGCAGACGCCGGCCAAGGCCATCGAGTCGCTGCGGGTGGAAGCCGCCCGGGTGCTGATGGAAACCAGCCGCCACCCGGTCGAGGTGGTGGCCCGCGAAACCGGCTTCGGTGATCGCGAGCGCATGCGTCAGGCCTTCCTGCGGGCCTTCGGGCAACCGCCCCAGGCCATGCAGCAGGTGTTCAGGAGCTAGAACGCCTAGCGGCAGTGGTAAGGGCTTTCGCTCTTGAGTTCTTCGCCGGTGTGAAAGTCGCGGATGGTCACCGTGGCTTTCGGGAAGTTGCTGCAGAACGCGTTGCGCGAGGAGTAGATCGCACTGCCATGGCTGGTCATTACCATCTTGATCGGCTGCCCATTGGCGTCCACCGCCGTGACGTTGTAATCGCCGGACATCGTCACGCAACCGCCCAGGGTCAACAACATCGCGGCACTGACAAGCATTTTTGGCAAAGGGAACAAGCTCATTTCGCTTCCTTGTGAAATTCAGGGCCAGAGCGGCCGACGAGTCTAGGAGCTAACAAGCTCGGCTAAGTTCAACCTTATCGTCAACCCTCTCCCGGCTGGTAGCCGAACAGCGACTTCACCTCCAGGTAATCCTCCAGGCCGAACACCCCCCACTCGCGCCCGTTGCCCGATTGTTTGTAGCCACCGAACGGCGCGCCGTTGTCGGCCTTGCTGCCATTGAGATGAACCATACCAGTGCGCAAGCGCCGTGCCACGGCCTGCGCCCGTTCCAGGCTGCCGGCACTGACATAGCCCGACAGACCATAGGGGCTGTCATTGGCGAGGGCGATGGCGTGTTCTTCGCTGTCATAGGGGATGATCACCAGCACCGGGCCGAACACTTCCTCACGGGCGATGGGCGAGTTCGGGTCGACATCTGCGAATACCGTCGGCCTTGCGTAGAACCCGGTGGTCATACCTTCGGGCCGCCCCACGCCGCCGCACACCGGTGCAATGTCCACGCTACCCAGCAACGCCTGTACCCGTTCGAACTGCGCCTGGTTGGCCAAGGGGCCCATGGCGCTCGCTGGGTGGCTGTCGACAAAGCAGATGCCAGCAGCGACGTCCCGGGCAATCGCCACCGCACGGGCCTGCAAGGCACGGGGCACCAGCATGCGCGTCGGCGCATTGCACGACTGCCCGCTGTTGCGAAAACAACTGCTCACGCCATGGCGCACAGCGGCGTCCAGATCAGCATCGGCCAGGATCAGGTTGGCCGACTTGCCGCCCAATTCCTGGGACACCCGCTTGACCGTATCCGCCGCTGCCTTCGCCACCGCAATGCCCGCACCGGTGGAACCGGTGAACGACACCATGTCGATACCGGCATGCCGAGCGATGCCGTCCCCGAGGGTCGGCCCATCACCATTGACCAGGTTGAATACCCCCTTGGGCACGCCGGCCTGATGCAGGATGTCCGCCAGCAACATGGCCGACAGCGGTGCTTTTTCACTCGGCTTGAGTACCATGCTGCACCCTGCCGCCAGGGCCGGGGCGAGCTTGCAGGTGAGCTGGTTGAGCGGCCAGTTCCACGGCGTGATCAAACCGCACACGCCGATCGGCTCGCGGCTGATCAGCGTGCTGCCGTGGAGTTGGTCAAAGGCATAGTCCTTGAGTACCTCATGGGCGCGCTGCAAATGGCCCAGACCTGCCGGGACGTGCGCGCTGCGGGCCAGGGACAACGGTGCGCCCATCTCCTGGTGCACACACTGCGCCAGCGTTTCGCTGTGTTGGCGGTAGCCGTCGATGATGGCCGCCAGCAGGTCCAGGCGCTGTTCGCGGGACCACTGCGCGTAGCCGTTGAATCCTCGCCTGGCCGCCGTCACGGCACGGTCAAGGTCGACGGTAGTGCCCAGGCTGATGGTCGCGATGGTGCGTTCGGTGGAGGGATTGATCACCGGCAAGGTTTCACCGCCCGACGGTTTGACCCAGGCACCGTCAATATAGAAATCCAGGCTGTTCATCGGGTGGCCTCAAGGGCGTGGCCCAAGGTGTTGAAAACCAGCGCGACCTGTTCTTCGTCGATGATCAACGGTGGCGACAGCACGATGTTTTCCCCGGAAGCCCGTACCAGCACACCGGCGTCGAAACAGCGCTGCGCCACCTCGCCCGCCCTGGCGCCCGGGGCACCGTCGCGGGGTTTGAGTTCGACGGCACACAGCAAGCCGATGGCGCGCACGTCCTGCACCCACGGGTTATCACGCAACCCCAGTGCGGTGCGCTGCCACAGCGGCGCAATCTGCTGCACACGGGCATTGATGCCCAGTGCCCCATGCACCTCCAGGGTGGCCAAACCGGCCGCGCAGGCCAGCGGATGGGCGGAATAGGTGTAGCCATGCATCAGCTCGATGGCCTGTTCCGGGCCTTGCATGAAAGCCTCATACACCGTGCCGCTGACCAGCACACCGCCCATGGGCACGGCACCGTTGGTGAGCCCTTTGGCCAGGCACATCAGGTCTGGCGTCACACCGAACGCCTGGGCGGCGAACGAATGCCCCACGCGCCCGAAGCCGGTGATGACCTCGTCGAAAATCAGCAACAATCCATGGCGATCACACAGCTCGCGCAGCTTTTGCAGGTAGCCCAGTGGCGGTGCATACACACCACCGGAACCGGTGACCGGCTCGACAATCACCGCCGCCACAGTGGCCGGGTCGTGGACCTCCAGCAGTTGCAGCAGCGCATCGGCATAGTGCGCACCCTGCTCCGGCTGACCGGCGCTGAACCGCGAACCCGCGTCATAGGGCAACGGCAAGTGCGCCACGTCACCGAGCAACGGGCCGAAATCACGTTTCTGCCGGCCGATCCCTGACACCGACAACCCGCCAAACCCCATGCCGTGATAGCCCTTGGCACGGCCGATTAACTTGGTCCTGCGGCAATCGCCCCGGGCCTGGTGGTAGGCACGGGCGATCTTCAGCGCAGTGTCCACCGCTTCGGAACCGGAGTTGGTGAAAAACACCTTGTCCAGGCCGGCCGGGGCCGTGGCCACCAGGCGATCGGCCAGGGTCAGCGCGGCCGGGTGGCTCATCTTGAACGAGGACACAAAATCCAGGCGCCCCGCCGCTTCACGAATCGCCTCGACGATCTGCGCCTGGCCATGCCCGGCATTGACGCACCACAGCCCGGCCATGGCATCCAGCACCTGGCGGCCTTCAGGCGTGGTGTAGTGCATGCCGGCCGCGCGGTCGAACAGCATCGGCTGGCGATTGAACGGGCGCATCGCAGTAAACGGGGCCCACAGGGATGAGGTCATGAGGTGTACTCCTTAAAGCTGGATGCGCGACCCGCTCAGGGTCGGACGTTGCAGGCTGCCGGCGTTGGTGTTGACGCCACGGTCGAAGCGCAGACGACCGTCCTGCAGACGGCAGCTGACATGGTCACCGAAGGCCGTTTCGACAAAACGCCAATCCATGATCAGCGCCCCCTCGGTGGACCAGCGTGCCTGGGCGATCACCGGGGTCTGTTCCGGCTGGTATTGGTGGTGCAGGTAGTTACCGGTAAGGCTGGTGAGCGTCTCCAGCGGCTGCTGGAAACCGGCGCGCACGTGGTGAGTGCCGCGATGATCCACCAGGGTGAAATCGCAGTGATCGCCCTGGAAATCAAAGGCGATTTCGCGCACGCCGTCTTCGTTTGGCTCCATGGCGAAACGGCCTTGCAAGCCCTGGCTGGCCGGCGAAGTTTTCAAACCCTGCAAGCTCGGCAAACGCAGGCCGTCGATCAGCGCCTCCAGTTGTGCCTGGCTGGCCTGGGCATCAATGGCCGTGCGGCCCAACGCCGGGAACAGGTGCTGCCACAGCGCCGCATGCAAGCGTTTCTCCCCCAGGCGCAGGCCACTGGTGAAGACAATCACCGTGTCCTGGTCCGGCAGTACCATGCAGTGCTGGCCAAACACGCCCGAGGCGTAATAGCCGCCGTGCTCGGTCATCCACCACTGGTAGCCGTAGCCTTCGCGCTGGGCCTCATTGGCCTTGTTCTTGTCACGCGGCAGGTATTGCTTGCCGTCGAACTCGCCCATCCACACGTCTTCCACCTGGTTACGCGTGGCATCGGCCACCCAGTGTGGCGATAACAGCTGGCGCCCCTGCCACTGGCCCCGGTTGAGGTGCAGCACGCCGAATTTCAGCGAGTCTTCACTGGTGCAGCTCAGGCCATTGCCCCCCGAGTTGAAACCACCCGGGGCCAGGTCCCACTCCAGGTGGTCAAGCCCCAAGTCATCGAGCACGCGCTCCTGCAACAGCGCCTGCATCGTTTGCCCGGTGACTTGGGTCACGATGGCCGACAACATGAAACTCGACGCGCTGCTGTAGATGAATGACTGACCCGGTGGCTCATCCACCGGCTCATTGAGGAATGCCTCGACCCAACTGCTCTGCAGGTTGCGCCAGTCGCCGCCGGAGATTCCGCGAGAGTGACCGGTGCGCATAGTCAGCAGGTCTTCCACGGTCATTGCCGCAAGGTTGGCGCTGATGGGCTGCGGGCAGAGTTCGGGGAAGAAGCTGACCACCTTGGCATCCAGGCTCAGGCGGCCGTCGTCGATCAACAGGCCGATGGCGGTGGCGGTCCAGCTCTTGGTTGCCGAATGCTGCACGTGCAAGCGATGGGCCGAATAGGGCTGCCAATAGGCCTCGACCACCACGGCGCCTTGGCGATACAGCAGGAAACTGTGCAGTTCAAGGCCGATATCGGCGACGGCCTGGAGGAAGTCGACAACACCGGCGGGATCGACGCCACGGTCGGCGGGCAAGGCCCTTGGCAGCGGGATGTAGGTCATGATGGGTCCTCGAAAATGTTTTTATATTTCAAATAATGCAGATAAAGATTTATTCGCAGCGGCCCAGATGTATTTGAGCCCTCTATAATTCAGAATTTCCGGGTATCCTTGCCCTCCCTGTCACAGGAACGATCACGCGCCATGTCCCCACTCACTTCGCTGCAGACCAAAGTCGCCGGTCAGATCCTGGCCGCCATCACCAGCGGTGACCTGCAACCCGGTTTGCACCTCAAGGAAGTGGAGCTGGCCCAGCGCCTGGGCGTATCGCGCTCGCCGATCCGCAGCGCGCTGGTGTACCTGGCCGAACAGAAGGCCATCGAGCCGCTGCCCCAGCAGGGCTATCGCGTGCCGCTGGAAGCGGCCGATGGCCTGGTGCAACAGTTCACGCAGTTGCATAACGAAGAGGACGAGCTGTACACACGGCTGATTGACGACCGGCTGAACCAGGTGCTGCCCGATCAGATTTCCGAAAGCGACCTGCTGCGCCGCTACGGCGTCGGCAAAAGCGTGTTGCGCCGCTGCCTGCTGCGCCTGTCGGACGAAGGCGTAATGCAACGCAAACACGGCCACGGCTGGCAGTTCCTGCCGACCCTGAACAGCCCGCAGACCCGTTTCGAGAGCTACCGCTTTCGCATGCTGCTGGAGCCTGCGGGGTTGATGGAGCCGACCTTCAAGATCAACCCCGAACAATTTCGCCGCTGCCGCGAACGCCAGATGGAACTGCTCGAAGGCAAGGTCGATGGGCAACGCTTCATCGAGTACAACGCCGAGTTCCATGAACTGCTGGCGGCGGCATCGGGCAATGGCTACCTCCTGCAAGCCATCCAGCAACAGAACCGCCTGCGCCGCCTGACCGAGTTCCACACCGTCAACAACCCGGAGCGGGTCAAGGTGTCGTGCTGCGAGCACCTGGCAATCCTGGATGCGCTGGAGCAAGGGGATAACGAGTGGGCGTCGACGTTGTTGCACCGGCATTTGGATGTGGCGAGCAAGTTGCGGGTGGCCAGGAACAAGGGCTAATGACCTTGCCGCCGTGCGGGGAAACCGAGCACGCTGGCCGAACGCAGGTTTGACTGCAGCAACGGATACGCACACCGAGAGACCGTTATCGCAGGCAAGCCAGCTCCTACATTTGGACCGAGCACACCACATCCCGCCCGTCGTCATTACCAGAGCGCCACGGTGTAGCCAACAATCACCCGGTTCTCATTCATGTCCCGGAAATAGTTGGCCTTGCTCAACCCGTTGCGCCAGCGCAGCGACACCCCCTTGAGCGCTCCGGACTGAAACACATAGCCCAGGTCGATATCCCGCTCCCACTCACGTCCCTCCCCCGCAAACCCCTTCACCTCGGCCTGGTCGCCCTTGGCCCACCGCGTGGAAAACGTCAGCCCGGGCACCCCGAGTGCCGCAAAGTCGAAGTCATAGCGCGCATGCCAGACCCGCTCGTTGGTCTGGGAAAAGTTGCTCAACTGGTACTCGGAAAACAGGTAGGTGTTGGTGCCATCCACGTAGGTGAACGGCGTCTCCCCGTACTGTTCCTGATAGCCGCCACCGAAGCTGTGGCCCTTGTAGCTGAACATCGCCCGCGTACTCAGCGCACGGTTGTCCACCTTGCCGGCCAGGCCGGCGCCGGACTTGTCGGCGTCGAAGTAGCGGATATCGGTCTTGAGCGTGCCGCCGCCCAGGGCAAAGCTGTTTTTCACGCCCACGAAGTGCTGCTGGTAGATGTCTTCCAACTGCGCAAAGTGGTAGCTGAGAGTCATCCCCGGGGTGAGCTTGTAATCGCCACCGGCAAAGCGGAAACGATCACTCTTGCCCGTGCTTTTGTAGGCGCCGTTCTGGCTGGTCAGCGCCATGTCTTCGTAGTCGGTGGACTCGCGCTGCCTGGTCTGGTCGATCTGCCCGCCGATCAGGGCCAGCCCGGCGATATCGGTGGAGGTCACCTGGGTACCGCGAAAGGTCTGCGGGAACAGACGGCTGGTGTTGGGCTGCAAGGTCGGCAAGTCGGGCAGCAGGTAGCCGCTGCGCAGTTCGCTCTTGGCAAAGCGCACCTTGCCGGTCACGCCGTATTTGGAATATTCGTCATGGGCGCGCTTGGCGTAGCTCGGTTTGCCCGGCGTGGCGTCGTTGTCCCGGGACAACAGGCCCGAGCCGGAACGATCCGGACTGGAGTCGAGCTTCAGCCCGAGCATGCCGACCACGTCGATACCCAACCCCACGGTGCCCTCGGTGAACCCCGACTTGAGGTTGAGGATGAACCCCTGGGCCCATTCCTCGCGCTTGGATTGCCCGGCGTCTTCACGGTAATCGCGGTTGAAGTAGTAGTTTTTCAGCTCCAGATCCGCCTTGCTGTCCTTGATGAAGTCCGCCTGGGCGGGGGCGCACAGCAGGCCCCCGCTCACGAGGCCGGCGCCCTTCAGGATCAGGTTGAGCGTGTTGTTATGCATGGTCTTGGCTCCTGGCAGTCGTTGGGAGTGAGTAGGTCTTATTGTTTTTCTGGGCACGACGTTCCCCATCGCGCAGGCTTCACGGCCTGCGCGCCGAGTGAAATCAGGGTTTTAAATGGCCGGGCGTATTCGGTAGCCGCCGTCCGGCAACTGTTCCAGCGGGCTGGCGGCGGCCAGCAACTGCCGGGTGTACGGGTGCTGCGGGTGATCGAAGATCTGCTCGCGCGAACCCACTTCCACCACATTGCCCTGGTGCATCACCGCCACCCGATGGGCGATGCGCTCCACCGCCGCCAGGTCATGGGAAATGAACAGGCAGGCAAAGCCGTACTGGGCCTGCAAACGCTCGAACAGCTCGAGGATCTGCTTCTGGATGGTCATGTCCAGGGCCGAGATCGGCTCGTCGGCGATCACCAGTTGCGGGTGGCGCACCAGGGCACGGCCGATGGCCACGCGCTGGCGCTGCCCCCCCGAGAGCTGATGGGGGAAGCGCTCGACAAACTGCTCGCCCAGGCCGATGTCCTTGAGGGTCTGCGTCACCCGCTCGCGGCGCTCGGCAGCGTTCAGGCCGGGCTCGTGACGCAACGGTTCGGCGAGGATTTCACCGATTTTCATCCGTGGGTTCAGGGACGAATACGGGTCCTGGAAAATCATCTGGCACTGCAAGCGATGGGTACGGTTGGCCGCCTTGAGGATGTCCACGCCCTTGAAGCGGATCGCCCCGGCGCAGGGCTTGATCAACCCCACCAGCGAACGCCCCAGGGTGGTCTTGCCCGAACCGCTGCCCCCCACCAACGCCAGGGTTTCGCCGGGGGCGATCACCAGGCTGGCCGAATGCACCACACGATTGAACTGGCGCTTGCCCCAGAACGAGGTCGGCCCGGGGTGCTCGATGCACACCTGGTCCACCTCGACCAATGGCCCATTGCTCGCCGGCAGCGCTGCCAGCTCGCCACGCCGGGGCAAGGCTTCCAGCAGTTGGCGGGTGTAGTCGGCCCTCGGCGCCAGCAGGATGTCGTCGATGCTGCCCTGCTCCACCGCCTTGCCGTGGCGCATCACCACCACCTTGTGGGCATAACGAGCGACCAGGGACAGATCATGGCTGATAAACAGGATCGCGGTGCCCTGCTCGCGGGTCAGTTCCAGCATCAACTCGATCACGTCCAACTGCGCCAGGCAGTCCAGCGCGGTAGTGGGCTCGTCGGCGATCAACAACGCCGGGCGCAGCAGCATCACCGAGGCCAGCATGATGCGCTGGCGCATGCCACCGGAGAACTGGTGCGGGTAAGACTCCAGGCAACGTTCGGCCGCCTTGATGCCGATACGCCGCAGCATGGTCAGGCAACGTTCGCGAATCTGCGGCGGATCGAGGTCGGTGTGCAGCCTGAGCGCTTCACTCATCTGCTGGCCGATCTTCAACGCCGGATTGAGCGACACCATAGGCTCCTGGAACACCATGCCGATGCTCGCGCCGCGAATGCCGCGCAGCTCTTCGCTGCTCACACTGGCCAGGTCACGCCCCTGAAAATCCAGGCGCCCACCGCACACCTGCATGGGCAACGGCAGCAGGCCGATGGCGGCGCGGGCGGCCATGGTCTTGCCGCTGCCAGACTCGCCCACCAACGCCACGATCTCACCGGGGGCGATGCTGAAACTCAAGTCATCCACCGCCAACGGGCCGTGCTCACCTACCCGGATCTTCAGGTGCTCCACGTTGAGCAAAACAGGATTGGCCGACATGTTCACTTCCTCATCCGTGGGTCGAGGCGATCACGCAGTGCATCGCCAAACAGGTTGATCGCCAGCAACGTCAGGCAGATAAACAGCCCGGGGAATACGCCCAGCCAGGGTGCAGAGGCGATGTAGGGACGGCTGCTGGCGAGCATGTTGCCCCAGGTCGCGGCCGGTGGCGGCACGCCCAGGCCGAGGAAGCTCAGGGCACTTTCCGACAGCAATGCCCAGCCGAACATGCTGGTGGCGAGCACGCACAACGGTGCCAGGCAGTTCGGTGCGATGTGCCGCAGCATGGTGTACAGCTCGGAATTGCCGATGACCCGCGACGCTTCGATGTACTCCAGCTCGCGCAGGGACAACACCGTGCCGCGCACCACGCGCACCACCGAAGGCGTGTAGGCGATGCCCAGGGCCAACACGATGCCGTACTTGCTCGCGCCGATGATCGCCATGATGCCCAGGGCCATGAGGATGCCAGGGAATGCCAGCAGCGCATCGTTGAACATCATCAACAGGCGGTCGGTCCAGCCGCGCAGGTAACCGGCGAGCATGCCGATCAAGGTGCCGGCGATAACTGCCACACTCACCGTCAGCAGGCTCACCCACAGGCTGGTGCGTGCACCGATCAACAAGCGACTGAACACATCGCGACCGAACTCATCGGTGCCCAGCCAATGGGCGGCCGATGGCGCCTGGAAGCGCGACAGCAAGTCGATCTTCAGCGGGTCGAACGGCGACCACACCAGCCCCATCAAGGCCAGGACCACCAGAGCCACCAGTAACCCGCCGCCGATCAAGGCGTTGGCCGGTGCCCAGGCGCGGCGGCGCTTGGCCGGCGCCGACACGGCAATTGTCGAACTCATAACTTCACCCTTGGATCGAACAGCGGATAGAGCAGATCCACACACAGGTTGACCAGCACATAGATAAAGGTGATCAGCAACAGGCAGCCCTGTAGCACGGGATAGTCGCGGGCGAAAATCGCGTCCACCATCAACCGGCCGATACCCGGCAAGGTGAACACGGTTTCCAGCACCGCAATGCCCCCCAGCAGGTTGCCGAGGATCAGCCCCACCAGGGTCCAGGTGGGCGCAAAGGCGTTGGGCAAGGCGTGTTTCCACAGCACGGCACGCTCCGACAGACCCTTGGCCCGAGCATGGGCAATGTATTCCAGGCGCAGCACTTCGATCGTGCTGGCCCGCGCCATGCGGGTGATCGCGCCGACTTCCACCAGGGTCAGGGTCACCACCGGCAGCACCATGTAGCTCATGGCTTGCCAGGGAGCCTGTGCGAAACTCACGTAGCCCACCACTGGCAGCCAGCCTAGCTGGATGCCGAACGCATGCAGCAACAACAGGCCGAGCCAGAAGCTGGGGATCGACAGCAGCAAGGTCGCCACGGACACCAACCCCAGGTCGAGGGCGCTGTTCTGTTTCCAGGCAGCGATCAGGCCGATCGGCACCGCAATCAGCGTGGCCAGCAGCACCGCCACCAGCACGATGGTCGCGCTGACGCTGAACCGGTCGAGAATCAGCGGCAGCACCGCCTGTTTGGTGCTGATGGAAAAGCCCAGGTCAAAGCTCAACACGGCCTTGAACCAGATCAGGAACTGGGTCACCAACGAGTGATCCAGGCCGAGGGTGTGGCGCATGTCCGCCAGGCTTTGTGGGTCGGCCATATCGCCGAGCATCAGCAGTGCCGGGTCGCCGGGAATCAGCCGGATCAACGCGAACACCATCACCGAAATCAGCAACAGCGTAGGCACCGCCATCCCGAGTTTTTGCAGGATAAAACGCAACATGTTCAGGCCCTGTTACTGTGCCGCGAGGCTGACGCCCCACAACCGTGGCGATGACACCGGCCACGAGTGGAAGCCCTTGACGCTGTCGCGCAGCGCTGCGGCGACCGTGCCGTTGTAGATGATCACCATCGGCGTGTCGTGGATCATCATCGTGTGCAGTTGGTCGAACAGCGCCTGACGCTTGGCCGTGTCGCTCTCACGCACTGCTTCGCGCAGCACCACCTGGGCCTGGGGGTTGTCCCAGACTTTGCGGGGTTCCTTGGTCTTGTCGCCCATCAGCGAGTCGAAGCTGGTGGCCGGGTCCAGGCGCGAGGAATAAGAAAACGCCATCATCTGGTAGTTGCCGCTCTGGTAGCGCTCCAGCTGGGTGCCCCACTCCAGGGTTTCCATCTGGATGTTCAAGCCGCTGGCCACCGCCATGGCCTGGCTGAGCAGGCCCATGTCGAACATCTGCGAGTAACGCTTGTTGACGATCATCTTGATCGGCTGGCCGTTGTAGCCGGCCTCTTTGAGCAGGCGCTGGGCCAGTTGCGGGTCGTGGTGGTAACCCTGTTTGGCGGTGGCGCTGTAGAACGGGCTGGTCTGCGGGATCGCCGAGTTGTTCGGCTCGGAGGTGCCGTTGGACAACGCGGTGACCATCTGCCCGTAATCAAGGGACGCAGCAATGGCCCGGCGGATGCGCACATCCTTGAGCAGCGGGTCGTTGGTCTGGAACAGCAAGCCACAGATGGCCATGATCGGGCTGAACGAAATCTGTACGCCCGGCGTGGCTTTCAGCTCCTCGGCATCGCTGGCACTGACGTTGGGCAGCAGGTCGATGTTGTTGGACATCAAGGCGGCTTTGGCCGACGACGGGTCGGGGATCACCATGAAGCGCAGGTCATCCACCAGCGCCTGCTTCTTGCCGGTGAAACCATCCGGCCCGGCTTCGTCACGCGGGCTGTAGTCCTTGAAACGCGACAACACCACGTATTGGCCGGGCTTCCATTCGGTGAGGCTGAACGGGCCAGTGCCCACCGGCGCCTTCCAACTGCCATCGGCCGACAGCGAGTCGCGGTGCAGGATGCCGCTGCCACCGCAGTCGGGGCGTGCCATCGAGGCCAGGAACAAGCCACTGGGCTGGTCAAGGTGGAACACCACCGTGAGTGGGTCCGGCGTGTCGATGCCGGTGATCTTCGCCCCGCCACGACCATCGAATTCGGCCAGGCAGCGCCATTGGGTCTTGGGGTTGAGGTAACGCTCCCAGGTCCACTTCACGTCCTGGGCGGTCAGGGTGGCGCCATTCTGGAAGTGCACGCCTTCACGCAGTTTGAAGGTGTAGGTCATGCCGTCGTCCGAGCGCAGCACCTCGCGGGCCAGCAATGGGCCGACGGAGGCGTCTTCACGGTGAGCCACGAGGCCCTCGACGATGTGCAGCATCACCGTGTCGGTGTTCTCATCACGGTTGACGCCCGGTTCAGTGCTGCGGATATCGGCGTTCAAGCCCACGCGCAAAGTGCTCTGGGCCTGCGCGAGGCCGGCGCCCAGTGCGAGGGTGACACATAGCGTTCCATTGAGTAAGCGATTCACGGGAGACGTTCTCCTTCGCTGAAAAGACCGGCCAGGGGCAGGAGCCGGCTTCAAGCCTGTGTTAGGTCGTTATTGTTATGGCCTGAGCGAGGTCATGGCCGCGGATGATTTTTGTTTTTTTAAATTCGCCGGGACATATTCACAGCATGCACCCTGCTTGTAAATGTTTTTTTATGCATTTAAAAACATTAAAGTCAGAGACAGCTACAGCGAATGGGCCGAAACGCAGACAAAAAAAAGAGGCCGAAGCCTCTTTTAGATGAACCCGCCAATCCTCAATGCAGCGCCACCCGCGTAATCAGGTAATTGACCAGCTGCGGGTCATCGTCCAGTTCCAGGGCTTGCACCGGGCGCGGCAGGTTGTCCAGCACCGTGCGCCAGAACGCCTGGGACACTTCGTCCTGGTCATAGAAACGCACCAACCAATTGCGCTCGCCGCTGCACAGCACCTGGGTGGCGATGGCGCGGCCAATGCCTTTGCGCCGGTAGCGCTTGAGAATGAACAGATCGGCCAGTTCCAGGGCGTCGACACCCGGCAACTCGCTGCCTTCGATCAGCAGGAAGCCGGCGATGTAACCCTCCACCAGCAGCAGGTGGGCGCTCCATTGCGGGTCTTCCCAGTAGCGCACCAGGTGCTCGTCATGGATATAGAAGCGCCCGTCGGACTCGACATCTTCCTGTTCCCAGTCGGAGGACTCATAGGCGTAGTACTGGTAGAGATTGCGGATCAACTCCAAGGCGTCGGGGCCGGTCTGGATCAATTCGACGGTGGTTTCAGGCATGGGGCTCTCGGTCAAAAAACGCAGGGCGCCATTGTTCACAAAAGGCCTACGCAGGCCAATACATTGCATAACCTTTCTGTTTGCTGAACCGATTGCGGATTTACCTGGCCCCGTCCAAAATCCTGAAATATTTAGAATAAACTTCCCCAAAATTGTAGTGAGCGGGCTTGCCCCGCGCGGCGCCAGACCAGGTTCCGGGTTTCTCCCATGAGTGTGCGGTGTCTGGACCGACGCGGCGCGGGGCGAGCCCGCTCACTGCATGGTTATTCATTTTAAGGACATGTATTTTGACCAACGTCTGTACCGCCGGCCTGGATGTGGGCTTTGCCTCCCTGGATTACCTGCAGATCTTCATCCTGGGCGTGATCCAGGGCATTACCGAACTGTTGCCGGTGTCGTCCACGGCCCACATGCGAGTGGTACCCGCCCTGCTCGGCTGGCAGGACCCGGGCTCGGCGTTTTCGGCGGCCATGCAGTTGGCGGCGCTGGCGGCGGTGGTCAGTTACTTCTGGCGTGATGTGCGCCAAGTGACCACCGGCAGCATCGGCGCGGTGCGCCGGGGCGACTACAACGACCGCTGGTTCAAGCTGGCGGTGGCGATTGTGCTGGCCACCATCCCGATCGGGATTGCCGGCCTTGCGCTGTCCTCAACCCTGAACGCCTGCAACTCGCCGTTGCGCGGGCTGATGGTGATCGGCATTTCCTGCGTGGTCATGGCGGTGTTGCTGGCCGTGGCCGAAGTGCGCGCACGCCACACCCGCGAAGTGAGCGAAATGCGCCTGCGCGATGCGTTGATCGTGGGTATCGCGCAGATTGGCGCGCTGATCCCGGGCGTGTCGCGTTCCGGCTCCACCCTCACCGCCGCGCTGTTCCTCAACTTCAAGCGTGAAGAAGCGGCGCGCTTCTCCTTCCTGCTGGGCCTGCCGGCCATCGCCCTCGCCGGCTTGAAGGAACTGTGGGTGTTGTTGCATGCGGACATGCCGGCCCACGCCTGGCCGCACCTGATCTTCGGGCTGGTGGTGGCGAGCGTCTCGGCGTTCTTCGCGATTTGGGGCCTGATGAAGTTCCTGGAGCGGTTCTCCACCTGGCCGTTCGTGATCTACCGCGCGTTGCTCGGGGTGTTCCTGATTGTGGCAGTCAGCACCGGCCTGCTGAGCTGACTCCTACAGGGGATTGTGGTTAGCGGTCGGCCAGCTCTTCGAGCAGGTCGGCCGAGGGCACGAAGAACAACCCGCCCGTGACTGCCGTGCTGAAATCCAGCAAGCGGTCGTAATTGCCCACCGGGCGGCCGACGAACATGTTCTCCAGCATCAATTCCAACGGCTGCGGCGAACGTGCATACCCAATGAAATAGGTGCCGAACTCCCCTGCCCCCGGCCGGCCGAAGGGCATGTTGTCGCGCAGGATCTTCACTTCTTCACCGTTCTCGTCCGTGATGACGGTGAGCGCGCTGTGGGAGTTGCTCGGCTTGGCTTCCTCGTCCAATTCGATATCCGACAACTTGGTGCGCCCGATCACCTTTTCCTGGGCCTCCACCGTCAGGCCGTTCCAGGCCGTCATGTTGTGCAGGTACTTCTGCACCAGCACATAACTGCCGCCGCGGAACTCGCGGTCTTCGTCGCCCACGATGGTGAAACCCTCGGCCTTGCGCCCCACCGGGTTTTCGGTGCCGTCGACAAAGCCGATGATGCTGCGCATGTCGAAATAGCGGAAACCCTGCACCTCATCCACCACCTTCACCGCGTCGCCCAGGGCCGCCATGAGATGGGTGGCCAGTTCGAAGCACAGGTCCATCTGTTCGGCGCGGATGTGCAGCAGGATATCCCCCGGTGTCGACACCGCCAGGCGCCCTGGCACACCGAATTCGCGGAACGGGTGCAATGCGGCCGGGCGTGGGGCGCCGAACAGTCGATCCCAGGCATCCGAGCCAAACCCGCACACGCAGGTGAGGTTGCCCGCCGGCACGCGCTTGCCCACCGAACGCACCAGCCCGGCGATGTCGGCGCACCAGCCACGCACCGTGTCTTCACTGCCGGGGGCAAGGGTGGCGACCATGAAGATGGCGCTGCTGGTGATGGGGTGGCAGACGGATTGCGGTTCCAGGGGCGGCTGAACAGAGGATGTCGACATGGTGAGAGTCCGGGCTGGGGGCTAAAGACCCGGGCAGATTAGCAGATCCGATGGGGATTTTACGGGCGCCATCGCCGGCAAGCCGGCTCCTACGAGGTCTCGGTGCAGCGGTGCCATAGGGTGCGAACCAGCGCCTGCAGTTTCAAGGCTTCGGCCCAGCGATCACTGATCTCGTGGCCATCGGCGCCGGTGATCGCATAGGGCGGCGGGCCGAGTTCGCAGGTGAAGGACAAGCTCTGCGGCGTGTCGGGGCGCGCCAGCCAGTCGCTGATCCCGTAGCGCCACCACTCGGTAAACCGCTGCACCCAGGCCTGGTGCTGGGGGAACTCCAGCGAAACCTGCACCTGCTCGCTGCTGGCCACGCGGCCATGAAAGCCCCAGCTATGGCGCAGGATTGTGCGGATCTGTTCGTCGTCTTCAAGCGCGCCAGGTTCGGGCAACTCACGCCCGACCACGTAGTGGGACAGGTCGGCCAGCAGTTTCAGGTCGGGCATTTGCGCCAGCAGGTCGAGGGTGAACAGCAGGTCGTTGGTCAGGCGATAGCGATGGGTTTCCAACAGTACCGGAAAGTCCACCTGCTCGGCCAATCGCTGCCAGCCTTCCACCAAGCGCGCGGCTTCGCTTTGGGTGCGCGGGCGCACGTCGGCTTGCAGCGTGAGGTGATGGCAACCATGGCGGCTGATCACGTCCAACGCTGCGGCCAGGTCGTCGACGCTTTGTGGGAACAGCTGGCCTTCGATCTGCAAGCCCCTGGCTGTGGCCGCCGCGTGCAGCCGGGCAACGTCGGCGGGCTTCCAGTAGTGGTCGGTGACGCCGTCGAAACCGGCAGCCTTGATGCGGTCGAGTTGCGCCTCCAGCGGGCCGGGTTCGGTTTGCATGGCCCATAGGGATTGGAATACCAGGAATTGGCGCATATCAGCCTCGCAGCAGGTGTTTGAGGGACTGCCCGGGATCGGCCAGCGTGGCGGCGTCGAGGGCAGTCCGTGCGGTGATCAGGCGTTCGCACAGCTTGATGTCCTTGGCCACGCCGTTGCCCGGGGCCCAGCCGCAGGCACCTTGCAAACGCTGATCGGCATCCAGGTAAAACAGCAGCATGCCGCCTCCCGCCAGTGGGCGGCTGATCATCAACGGCGTCAGCACCCCCACGGTCTGCAAGCCCCAGTCATACTGATCGGACCAGAAACCCGGGATCGTTTCGAACGGCACTTCACGCCCCAACAGATTCAACGCCGCATGCCGCCCCTGAGCCTCGGCGTTGCGCCAGGTCTCCTGGCGCTGATAGAAGCCCTCCAGGCGAAACTCACACACATCACCCGCCGCATAAATGTTGGGCGCACTGGTACGCAGATAGTCATCGACACGGATACCCTGCCCCACCTCCAGCCCTGCGGCGGCGGCCAGTTCCATATTCGGCTGCATGCCAATACCGACCACGACGCGCTCGCAGGGCAAGCGTTGCCCGTCGACCAGCAGCACGCCGTCGGCCTGGATGGATTCCAGCGCCACATTCAATCGCACGTCCACGCCGTGTTCGCGATGCAGGTCCAACAGCGCCTGCGAGATAACGGGGGGCAGCACGCGGCCCGCCAGCCGTGGCCCGGCCTCCAGCACCGTGACTTCACAGCCAAGCCCACGTGCGGTCGCCGCCACTTCCAGGCCGATAAAGCCGCCACCGACCACCACCAGCCGCGTGCCGGGGTTCAGCGCGCTGCGTAAGGCCAGGGCCTCATCATGGGTGCGCAGGTAAAACACATTGGCCTGTTCCTGGGGCAGACGCCGTGCCCTGCCCCCGGTCGCCAGCAACAGCCCGGCGTAAGGCAACCACTGGCCGTCAGCCAATTGCAGGCGATGTTGCGAAGGCTCCAACCGGCTCACCGGGTGACCGGCAAGATGCTCGATGCCCAATTCGGCCAGTCGCTCGCTGTTGAGCAGGCTGCACCCGGCCAGGTCCGTGGTGCCCTGCAACAAGCCCTTGGAGAGTGGCGGTCGTTCGTAGGGCACGTGCACTTCATCGCCGATCAGGATCAGGCGCCCGGTGTAGCCCTCTTCGCGCAGGGTCAGCGCCGCACGGCCACCGGCATGGCCGGCGCCGACAATAATCAGGGGTGCATTCATTATCAGGCCATGACAGCGAGCAGCACTCGCCCCGCTTCGACCCGCACTGGGTAGGTCTTGAGGTTGACGCATACCGGCGCGCCCAGGGCCTTGCCCGTGCGGTAATCGAAGCGCCCGTTGTGCTTGGGGCACTCGATGATGTGGTCCATCACCAGGCCGTCGGCGAGGTGGATTTTCTCGTGGGTGCACAGGCCCGCCGTGGCGAAGAATTCATTGTCGGCCGAGCGGTACACCGCGTAGGTGTGCGGCCCGTGGTCGAAGCGCAGCACGTCTTCTTCGTCTATTTCGCCCACGGCGCAGACGTCGATCCATTGGTCGTTCATGGTATTTGTCTCCGGGTGACCGGCTGACCTTGTGGCGAGGGAGCTCGCTCCCGCTGGGCTGCGAAGCGGCCCCAAGATCGACGGTCGGAATTTGTCTGGAAAAACGCGGTGGCGTTATTGGGGCTGCTGCGCGGCCCAGCGCGACGGTTCGACGCCTCGACAAGCTCGCTCACTACAGGGGCTCGGGCGTTGGATGAAGTAATTCGGGTCGCGGCGTTGGCGCCAGATGGTCGGGAGGATTTCCTTGTAGGCCTCCAGCAGGTTGGCGTAGGGCGGCGGGCAGTCGTTACGGATCTCGTCGTGCAACTGGGCCAGGGCGTGGTACGGAACCATCGGGTACATGTGGTGTTCGAGGTGGTAGTTCATGTCCATGTAGATAAAACGCAGCACGCGGTTCATGTAGATCGTGCGGCAGTTGCTGCGGTGGTCGAGCACGTCTTCGGCCAGGCCGACGTGTTGAGTGAGGCCAAACAGGTAGCCGAGCCAGGCACCGTAAAGGCTCGGCAGGCCCACCAGCATCAGCGGCAGCCAACTGTGCAGATACAGCGCGGCGCCGATGATCACGGCATAGATACCCACCCAGATCCGCGCCGCACGGAACACCTTGGGCCATTCGGATTCAGGGATGAAATCGGCCTCCTGGGCACTCATCTTGCCGACGGCATGGCGCGCCACGCCGCTGAAGGTTTTCCAGGCCAGGGGCAGGTTGAACAGGCTCAGGAACATCATCAGGAAGCTGGGCGGACGCGGTTCGACGATCTCCGGATCGCGACCCACCACGATGGTGTCGGTGTGGTGTCGCGCATGGCTCCAGCGCCACACATGGGGTTCGAAAATGCACATGAAGCTGGCGACCTGATACAGCCCGTCGTTCATCCAGCGCGTCTTGAACGCCGTGCCGTGGCCGGTCTCGTGCCAGCGCGGGTTGGAGGCGGTGCCGTACAGCACGCCATAGGCCATGAAGAACGGCACGCAGGCCCAGGTGCCCCAGAACCAGTAGCCGCCAAAACCGGTGGCGAACAGTGTGGCCATCCACAGGGCGGTGTCGCGCAAGGCCGGGCCGTCGCGGCGCTGCATCAGTTCCTTCATGCGTTTACGGGCAATCGGCGATTGGTACCAGCTCGCTGACACCAGGCCTTTTTCGGCCGCGCGGGCCGCTTCGGGGCCGGTGAGGCTGTAGTCGCGTCGGGTGGGTTGAGGCATTGTTATTGTTCTCCGCAAGCGTGGGTTTCAGGGGCTTTGCGAAACCCACGATAGAGAACGGGTAATTCACCCTCAAGGCCTTGAATCCATTCCCTATCAAGCTATCATCCAGGCGCGGTGGGGCTTGATAGTTTTCTATCACGTGGTGCTTGCACGCGCATTGGTATGCCTGGCGCCTCAAACTTGTCTGATACAACGCGGCGCGGGGCAAGCCCGCTCACTACAATCTTTGGGGGGTCAGATGAATAACAATAAACGCCCGACCATCGCCACCGTTGCTGCTCATGCGGGGCTCAGCGTGGCGACTGTGGACCGGGTGTTGAATGCACGGGCGCCGGTCAACCCGCAGACTGCCGAACAGGTGTTCCAGGCGGCCGAAGCCGTGGGTTATTTTGCCGCACGGCTGATCGGCCAACGCATCCGTGAACGTCGCCCCACCTACCGTTTCGGCATCTTGCTGCTGGCCACCGCCCAGGCGTTCTACGCCAGCCTGGCGCAGGCGATTGGCGAGGCGGCGCAGCGTCATGCCGGTGCCAACCTCAGCTGCCAGTTCGAGTACATCGTGGATCGCACGCCAAGCGTGATCGCCGCCCAGATCGAACACCTGGCCGTGCAATGCGACGCCCTCGCCGTGGTCAGCTTTGCCCACCCACTGATCAACGCCACATTGGCGCAAATCCGCGAAGCCGGCGTGCCGGTGGTGGCGCTGCTCTCGGATATCCACGAGCACGCCGCCGAACCCTACGTGGGCCAGGACAACCATGTGGTCGGGCGCACCATGGGCTGGTTGCTGGCCCGCACCTGTGGGGCGCGCAAAGGCAGCGTGGGGATTCTGTTAGGCGGCCATCGCTTCCTCGGCCACCAGGCGCGGGTCGAAGGCTTGCACAGTTACCTGGCCGAACACGCGCCGGGGCTCAAGCCACTGGAACCGCTGATCAACCTGGACAACAGCGACATCACCGAAGAGGCCACCCTCGACCTCATCGCCCGGCACACAGACCTGCGCGGCCTGTGCGTCGTGGGCGGCGGCGGAGACGGCATCATCAGCGCCCTGGCGCAGTTGCCCAAGCGGCCGGCGCTGTGCTGCATCCTGCAGGAGTCCACCGACCTGTCACGCCAGGCGTTGCGCCAAGGCCTGATCGATGTGGTGATGGATTCACAACCGCGCCAGACGGCCACGGCGCTGATCGAATTGCTGGTGGATTTGCAGACCGCCGAGACCTTCGACCCGGTGCGGCACCGGATGTACATCGCGCCGCAGATCGTGACCTCGGAGAACCTTTAAAGCGCGCGGCACTCGATTTTCAACCCGCCCTCTTCCAGCACATGGCTATCAATCGTCACCGGCAGGAAGCGCTGGATCACCTGCATATTGCTGTGCAAGTGGTCGCTCATGTGCGGCGTGGTAAAACTGCCGCCACCGGCCATTGCCATTGGCAGCAGCAGTTGATCGGCCAAATGTTCACCCACTGCCGTCTGCGTGCAACGCCATTCTTGCGCCTGCTCGATGGCCTGGTCAGCCACCTTTTCGGCACGCAGCCTGTGCATGCCGAAGGCGCTGAACACCTCGGTGACGTGTTCGTGCACATACTCCAGCATCAGCAGGTTACCGGGGCCTTGTTCCGGGTCGATGGCTACTGAAAGCAGTTGCGCGTCGTCGAACCCCAGGCACTGGCCCACACGCTTGAGTTCACGCTCGCTGACCTCGGCGGGCAGTCCGGCGTTCAGGGCAATAGCGCGTGACTCCAGCAACTTGCCGCGCTGCATCAGGTGCAGTGGCGCGAGTTCAGAGGGCTGGATAAAGGCCTCCAGTTCGCCACCGCCTGCCGGGGCAAATCCATACCGATTCAGGCTCAGTTCAATGCGCGCCCCCATGCGGCGCAACAACGGCAGCCAGGCCCGTTGCAGGAAATCCACCGGCGGCGCCAATGGGTTGTGGGTGCCGCCGCAAATCGTCACGCGGCTGGCGGTCGGTGCGCGCAACAACGCTGGGAGCAAGGTTTGCAGCACCAGGGTGCAACTGCCGGCAGTGCCGATGCTGAAGCGGTATTCGCCGCCCTGAATCGCGCCCGGTTCAAAGCGCAGCGTCTGGGAGCCCAACTCGGCCCCTTCCACTTTGGCACCGCACACCTGGGCCGCCGCCAGCACGGCGGTCAGGTGTTGACGCATCAACCCCGGCCGACTGCGCTTGGCGCGGATGTTTCGAATGTGCAGGCCCTGCCCGGTGACCATCGCCAGGCTCAAGCCGCTGCGCAATACCTGCCCACCGCCCAAGGCGCCATCGAGCTCAATCATTTCGTATGTCCTTATGCAAAGTGTTTGACCGTGCTGCGCAGATAGTCATCCAGTTGTTGTGAGTCTGCGTGGGTGCGTGGCAATGACGGCACCTGGCGTTCCAGTTCACGCTGGATATAGCCATGCAATGCAGGGCGCCGTGGCCCGTAGGCCGCCTCGTCGGCATTGCGTTTCAACACCAGCAGGGCCGCTACTTCATCCAACAGTTGCGCGTCATCCACCGTGCCCAGGAGGTCGGCAAAGGTCATAGGCGGGCGGCCCAGGCCCAGGTCGATCCAACGCACCGCGAGTAACGGGCGCAGCACGTAGAAGTACTTCTTGAAACGCACCGAATCGCCTTGCAGGTAACCGCGAAAATTCTTCTTGGCCATCGACAAGTAATGACTGCGCGCAGCCGGCGGGCTGTAGAACGCCTCGGCCAACCCACGCAGTTGCGCAGTGGCGGTAGCGTCCTGGCGATACACCAGCGGCGAATCCAGCCATTCCAGCAACGTGGGATTGGATTTGCGCAGCAGCCCCAAGGTTTTGCGCAGTTCCCAACCGCTGATATCCAGCTCGTCATCCAGCGGGCGCTCGATCACGTCCCGTGGCGTGTCCACCTGCACGAACCAGTCGGGCTTCTCCACATAGACAAAGCGCACATCGTAGTCACTGTCGGTGGAGGCAAAGCCCCAGGCTCGGCTGCCGGACTCACAGGCATACAACACCGTGACATTGCGCTCGCGCTCGATCCTTTCCAGCTCTTGCAACACCCGCGCACGCATGGTGTCGCAGAGTGGGTGACGCTCTTCCCTTTCCATCCTGATTCCCCTCTTATCCTTTGACACACACCACTTGGCGCAAGGTGTGCAGCACTTCTACCAGCTCGCGCTGGGCGTGCATGACCTGGTCGATGTCCTTGTAGGCCATCGGTATTTCATCAATCACATCGGCGTCCTTGCGGCATTCCACGTGGGCCGTCGCACGCACCTGATCGGCCACAGTGAAGGTGTTCTTCGCCTTGGTGCGGCTCATGGTGCGGCCGGCACCGTGGCTGCAGGAGCAGAACGACTCTTCGTTACCCAGGCCGCGCACGATGAAGCTCTTGGCGCCCATGGAGCCCGGGATAATCCCCAGCTCGCCCTTCTTCGCCGACACCGCGCCTTTGCGCGTGACCAGCACCTCTTCGCCAAAATGCCGCTCTTTCTGCACATAGTTGTGATGGCAGTTCACGGCTTCCAGGGCCACTTCAAACGGTTTCTTGATCACCTGCCGCGTGGCCTGCACCACCGCGCGCATCATCAACTCGCGGTTCTGCCGGGCAAAATCCTGGGCCCAGCCCACGGCTTCTACGTAGTCATCGAAGTGCTGGCTGCCCTCTTCGAAATACGCCAGGTCGCGGTCCGGCAAGTTGGCGATGTGCTGGCGCATATCGGCCTGGGCCAGCTGGATAAACAAGTTACCGATCGCGTTACCGACGCCACGGGAGCCGCTGTGCAACATGAACCAGACACGGTTGGCTTCATCCAGGCATACCTCGACAAAGTGGTTGCCAGTACCCAACGTGCCCAGGTGCTGGCGGTGGTTGGCGCGTTCCAGTTGCGGGTACTTGTCGGTGATCGCCTTGAAGCGTGGGTGCAACGCCGCCCACACCTGATCCGCCTCGGCCGGTACATCTTCCCAGGCACCTTTGTCGCGACCTTTTCGGCTGCGGGTGCGGCCATGGGGCACGGCGGCCTCGATGGCGCAGCGCAGGCCAAACAGGTTGTCGGGCAAGTCAGCGGCCATCAACGTGGTGCGCGCGGCAATCATGCCGCAACCGATGTCCACCCCCACCGCCGCAGGAATGATCGCCCCCACGGTGGGGATCACACTGCCAATGGTCGACCCCTTGCCCAGGTGCACATCCGGCATCACCGCCAGGTGTTTGAAGATGAAGGGCATCTGGGCGGTGTTCATCAATTGCTGGCGGGCCTCGGGTTCCACAGGCACGCCTTGGGTCCAGAGTTTGATCGGCTTGCCGTTGGCCACTTCCAGCAGTTGGTAGGTCTTCTCTTGCATGATCTCGATTCTTTTCTTGAAAGCCGTCACTGCGGCGTTGGTTGGGATATAGCAGCGGTCATGCCAGATATTCAGAAAGTTCACATAAAATTTTTAACTAATTGTTTTTAATAGATATTTCTATTTAACCGAGAAAGTTATACGAAAAAGCCATGACAGGCCTTTCATCACATCCATATCCTTACCTATCGTTCCTTATATTTTGGTCTATCCATGAAGCACAAGCGCACGGTCGCCATCGGGTTTATCGGTTCCAAGCTGGATCGCGTCGGCAAGGGCGCCAATCGCTGGAACCATTGGCGCCCCAGCGTTGGCTTGTGCCAGCAGGACGACCTGCAGATTGATCGCCTGGAACTGATCCACGACATCGACGCCCGCGACGTCAGCATTGCCGAGCGCATACGCGCCGACATCGGGCAAGTCTCGCCGCACACCGACGTGCGCCTGCACCCGATGCCGCTGAACAACCCCTGGGATTTCGAAGAAGTGTACGGCGCCCTGCACGACTTCACCGCCGACTACCGCTTCGACACCGAGCACGAGGACTACCTGGTCCACATCACCACCGGCACCCACGTGGCGCAAATCTGCTGGTTCCTGCTGACCGAGGCGCGCAACCTGCCGGCGCGGCTGGTCCAGACCTCCCCCACGCGCCGCCTGGATGAAACGGCGCCCGCCACCGGCACCCACACCCTGATCGACCTCGACCTGTCGCGCTACGACCGCATTGCCTCGCGCTTTGCCCATCAGCGCCTGGAGGGCCTGGCCTTCCTGAAATCCGGGATCGCCACGCGCAACAGCGCGTTCAATGCCTCCATCGAACAGATCGAACGGGTGGCCGTGCGCTCCACCGCGCCCATGCTGCTGATTGGCCCCACGGGCGCCGGCAAATCCTTCCTGGCCCGGCGCATCTTTGAGCTCAAGCGCAGCCGCCATCAAGTGCAGGGGCGCTTCGTCGAAGTGAACTGCGCCACCCTGCGCGGCGACGGCGCAATGTCGGCGTTGTTCGGGCATATCAAAGGCGCCTTCACCGGCGCGCAAAACGCCCGCGACGGCCTGCTGCGTGCGGCGGACGGCGGCATGTTGTTCCTTGATGAAATCGGCGAGCTGGGCCTGGACGAACAGGCGATGCTGCTCAAGGCCATCGAAGAAAAACGCTTCTATCCCATGGGTGCCGACCGCGAAGTGGCCAGCGACTTCCTGATCATCGCCGGCACCCACCGCGACCTGCGCGGGCGCGTGGCCGAGGGACTGTTTCGCGAAGACCTGTATGCGCGGATCAACCTGTGGACATTCGACCTGCCCGGCCTGGCGGGCCGACGGGAAGACATCGAGCCGAACATCGACTTTGAACTGGAGCGCCATGCCCGCGAACAAGGCCGCCGCGTGCGCTTCAACCTGGAAGCACGCCGCCGCTACCTGGCGTTCGCCAGCTCCAGCGAAGCGGCGTGGCTGGGCAACTTTCGTGAGCTGTCGGCGTCAATCACCCGCATGGCCACCCTGGCCGACAGCGGGCGCATCGATGAAGCCCAAGTCGAAGAAGAGATCCGGCGCCTGCGTTACGCCTGGGGACTGTCCGAACCGCAGGCCTTTCTGCCAGACGACCTGGACCTGTTCGACCAGTTGCAACTCAAGGCGGTAATCGACGTATGCCTGCAGGCCGACAGCCTCTCCGACGCCGGCCGCCGCCTGTTCGGCGTATCGCGCCAAGCCAAGGCCCAGCCGAACGACGCAGACCGCCTGCGCAAATACCTGGCGCGCTTCGGCATCGACTGGAAGCAACTCAAACCCCTGTAGGCGCCGACTTGCCGGCGATGGCGACCTCAAGGCATGCATTGAAATCAAGGGCCTCATCGCCGGCAAGCCGGCTCCTACGGGGTTGGGGCGCTTGTTCGGAAGTCGGCGGCGTTCAGGCCCAAACGGCTCATCTTGTTGTACAGCCCGCCCCGCGACACATTGAGCTGTCGCGCAGCCAAACGGATATTGCCCCCGGTGCTCTGCAAGGCCGCCGCAATCGCCTGCATTTCATGGCTGCTCAGGTCTTGCGCGGGCTGCGGCTCATAGGCGTGTGCCGGCGCCCGGTGACGGGTCTCCAGTGGCAGGTCGCTCACCTGGATCACCTCACCCGTGGCCAGGTTGGTCGCCCGTTCGATACTGTTTTCCAATTCGCGCACATTGCCAGGCCAACCGTAGGCCGACAGCAACGCCAGCGCCTGCGGCGCAAAACCCTGCACCGATTTGCGCAATGAGCGGGCAAAGCGCGCAAGAAAATGCCGCGCCAGCAACGGGATGTCTTCGCGGCGCATACGCAGCGGCGGCACCGTCAAGTTCAGCACATTGAGGCGGTAATAGAGGTCTTCGCGAAAAGCGCCCTCGGCCACCGCCTGGCTCAGGTTGCGATGGGTGGCCGCAATGATGCGCACATCCACCCGTCGCGAGTTTTTCGCACCCACGCGGGTGACCTCCCCCTCCTGCAACACCCGCAACAAACTCACCTGGGCATCGAAGGACATGTCGCCAATCTCATCCAGGAAGATCGTGCCGCCATCCGCCAACTCAAACTTGCCCGCCGAACCGCCACGGGTGGCACCGGTGAACGCGCCTTCCACATGCCCGAACAGCTCGCTTTGCACCAGGTCCCGCGGGATCGCGCCGCAGTTGACCGCCACAAATGGGCCTTTATGACGGTCGCTGCCGTTATGGATCGCCTGGGCGAACAGCTCCTTGCCGGTGCCGCTTTCGCCGAGGATCAAGGTGGTGGAATCGCTGCGACTGGCGATGCGCCCCAGGTGCAAGGCGTCGTGAATGGCCCGCGAACCGCCCTGGATGGTCTCAAAGGTGTAGCGGGCCTGGGTGCCGATGATGCGCCGGGTAATCTCGCGGATACGCCGGTTCTCGCGCAGCGAGACGATCACCCCGCCCTGCTCCAGCGGGCACACCGAGACCAGGCAGGCGAGCTGGCTACGGTCCTGCAGGTGAAAAGTGCAATCGAGGTCGCGCACCGGCTCGGCCAGCACGTCGCTCAACTCGCTGCGGCCCAAACGCTGGAACGGGCTGCCGATCAGCTCCAGGCCCACGCCGAACAGTTGCCGCGCGTAACGGTTGAGCGCTTTGATGCAACCGCGCTCATCCAGCACCACCAAGCCTTCGTTGAGCACTTCGAGCACGGCTTGCTGCTCTTCCAGCAAACCGTGCAGCGCCATCTGCCGCGACACTGCTTCGGCTGCGGCCTGCACGGTGCCCAGGGTATGGAAGTGAAACCAGCCAGGTTCGGCGGTGAGGGTCAGCATCGCCAGGGTCTCGCCCTGGGCGTTTTTGATCGGCGCGGCGGCGCAGTGCATGCGGCGCTGGCGCAAGCCCGTGGCGAAGTTTTCTTCGGCCAGCACATACACCAGGCGGTCTTCGGCCAGGGCCAGGCCGGTGCAATTGGTGCCCTGCACCGACTCCAGCAGGCGGCTGCCGACCGGCGTGATATCCAGCCCGCAGAAGTACAAGGTGGTGCCGTGAGCATCGGTGAGGTTGATATGCCCGCGCGGGTTGTAGGCCAGCAGGCCGTGCATGACGTGTGCGGCGGCGGCGATCAGGACGCGGTGGGCGGCCAGGGTGGCGGCCAGGGTTTCATCGGCGACGAAGCGATACGCGCTGTCAGCCGGGTCGAGCCCCGCCTCGACACTGCGCCGCCATGAATCCCAGATGACCTGCCGCACCCCATCCGGGCGCTCGACCTCACCCGACAGGCACGCCAGCCACGCCTGCTCCAGGGCTGGAACGGGGCCATCGTTCAACGCCGCAGGCCCCAGGGCCGTGAGGTAATCGAGGTCTTGTACGCTGAACGCCATGCTCATCAGGGGTGCCCATGTTCATATTTTCGACATGTCAGTATAGACATGTCATTTAAATGAACACTTTTTGTTTATAAAGATTAATTAATCGATAAATATCAGTAGCTTATGAATTGGCACAGCCCTTGCTCCTACCTCATTGCCCATCAGGACCGTCCTGAGGCCAACAATAAGAAGAGGTCAATTCATGAGTACACAGAACATCCGCCTAGGTCTGATCGGTGCCGGTCGCATGGGCAGCTTCCACGGCCTGACTGCTGCGCGGCACATCCCCGGCGCCAGCCTGGTGGCGATTGCCGACCCTACTCCAGCCCAGGCCGCGCGCCTCGCCGCTGAATTGGGGGTGGCCAAGGTCTACACCGACCCGCAACAGTTGCTCGACGACCCCGACATCGACGGCGTGATCATCGCCGCCCCCGCCCGCAGCCATGCCGAACTGGTGATCAGCGCCGCCCGCGCCGGCAAGGGCGTTTTCTGCGAAAAACCCATGGCAATCACCCTCGACGAAGCCGACCGTGCCATCGCGGCTGCAGCCGACGCCCGAGTGCCGCTGCAGGTCGGCTTCAACCGGCGTTTCGCCAAGAGCTTCCGCACCGCCCACCTCGATGTCGCTGCCGGCCGTATCGGCACCCCGCAGTTGCTGCGCTCGCTGACCCGTGACCCGGCGCTGAACAATCCGGCTGCTTCGCCGCAGTGGGTGATCTTCCTGGAAACCCTGATCCACGACTTCGACACCCTGCGTTATCTCAACCCCGGGGCCGAGGCGGTGCAGGTCTACGTGATGGCCGACGCCTTGATCGCCCCGGCCTTCAAAAGCAAAGGTTTCCTCGACACTGCCGTGGTTGCGATCCGCTTCGACAATGGCGCCATCGCCACTGCCGAAGCCAACTTCCAGGCGGTGTACGGCTACGACGTGCGCGGCGAAGTGTTCGGCAGCGAAGGCATGTTGAGCATGGGCAGCCTCAACGATTCCGACCTGGTGCGCTACCTGGCCCAGGGCATCCAGGCCGACACCCAGCGCATGGACACCGACCTGCTGCGCGACGCCTACATCGCCGAACTCAACCACTTCGCCGACTGCCTGCGCACGGGCGCCAAGCCGATGGCCAGCGGCGAAGACGCCCGCGCCGCCCTGGCGATTGCGCGCGCTTGTATCGAATCATTCGAAACCGGCAAGGCCGTGGCCGTACAGGACGCCCGCCCATGATCCCTTTCAAGCTGGCAATCAGCGCCGAGATGGTCTTTCTCGACCTCCCCTTCATCGAACGCGTGAAGCGCATTCATCAATTGGGGTTCAGTGCGGAAATCTGGAACTGGACCGACAAGGACATCAGCGCCCTCGCCGCCACGGGCGCTGACTTCACCTCCATGACCGGCTACATCAGCGGCACCCTTACTGACCCCGAGGGCATCCGCCAATTGCTCGACAGCGCCCGCGAATCCATCGGCATCGCCGAGCAACTCAACTGCCCCAGCCTCAACTTGCACGGCACCGGCCTGGGTGAAGGCGGCCTGCCCGTGCAACCGGTCAGCCAGACCACCGGACGCATGTGGCTGAGCGCTTGCAAGACGCTGGAAAAAATCGCCCGCCTGGGCGAGGACGCCGACCGCGTGTTCCTGCTGGAAAACCTCAACACCGAGGTCGACCACCCCGGCACGCCCTTCGCCCGTGCCGACGATACCCTGGCGCTGATCGAAGCCGTGGGCAGCCCGCACTTGAAGATGAACCTGGACCTGTACCACGCGCAGATTGGCGAAGGAAACCTGATTGAACTGATCCAGCGCGCCGGCGATTCCATCGGTGAAATCCAGGTGGCCGATGTGCCGGGCCGCAAGGAACCCGGCACCGGCGAAATCCACTACCCGGCCATCGCCAGGGCCTTGCACACCATGGGCTACACCGGCGTGGTCGGCCTCGAAGGCTGGGCCAGTGGCGACAGCGAATTGGCCCTGGAGCGTTTCCGCCAGGCCTTCACCCTATAACAATAAAAGGACCACCCTCATGCATCGCTATTCATTGCTCGTTGCCACGCTGTTGCTGCTGTTCAGCCAATGGACCTTCGCCGCTTACCGTATCGGAGTGAGCATCGCCCGGGTCGACGATAACTTCATGACCTATGTGCGCACCGGCCTCGAAGCCGCCGCCAAACAGCAAGATGTGCAGATCCAGTTCGAAGACGCCCAGGGCGACGTGGTGCGCCAACTCAATCAGGTCGAAGGCTTTCTCAATCAGAAGGTCGACGCCGTGATCGTGTTGCCGGTGGACACCGCCGCCACCGCCAACATGACCCGCGCCGCCGTCGCTGCGAAGACGCCGCTGGTGTACGTCAACCGCCACCCGGATGAACGCACCCTGCCCAAGGGCGTGGTCACCGTGGCCTCCAACGACATCGAGGCTGGGCAGTTGCAGATGCGCTACCTCGCGGAAAAACTCGGTGGCAAGGGCAACGTGGCGATCATCATGGGCGACCTCGCGCAAAACGCCACCCATGACCGCACCGAAGGCGCCAGGCAGGTGCTCAAGGACTTCCCCGGGATCAAGGTGGTGGAGCAGCAAAGCGCGGAATGGCAACGCAACAAGGGCATGGACCTGACCAGCAACTGGCTGCTGGCGGGCACACAGTTCGATGCCATCGTCGCCAACAACGACGAAATGGCCATCGGCGCCGCCATGGCGTTGCAACAGGCGGGCAAGGCCAAGGGTGACGTGGCGATCATCGGCATCGACGGTTTGCCGGACGGTCTGGCGGCCATCAAACGCGGCCAGCTTGCCGCTTCAGTGTTCCAGGACCCCAAGGCCCAGGCGACCCAGGCCGTGCAGGCAGCCATCCGGATGATCAAGGGTGAGCCCATCGAGCCGGAAGTCTGGGTGCCCTTCGAGCTGATCAAACCCGAGCAAGTGGCGGTGTTTGAGCAGCGCTACAAGTAAATATTGTGAAGCACGGCTTCAAAGCCTGAGCAGCTTCTGCCCGATTGTGTGCCTGGCCTTAACGGAGAAAGATCCCAGGCACACTCACGGGAGATCACCATGCCTGCACAACCCCAGAAAACCTGGCTTATCACCGGTATCAGTTCCGGCTTCGGCAAAGCCCTGGCCGAGGCCTTGCTGGCTGCCGGCGAACGCGTCGTCGGCACCGTGCGCACGCCCGAGGCCATCGACGCGTTCGACCGCATTAAACCCGGCTACTCCTTTGCGCGTTTGCTGGATGTCACCGACAGCCTGTTTGTCCCGGCCGTGGTGGCCGAGATCGAAAAGAACGTTGGCGCGATCGATGTGCTGGTCAACAACGCCGGTTACGGCTTTGAGGGCGTGCTGGAAGAGTCGTCCCTGGACGATGTACGCCAGCAATTTGAAGTCAACGTGTTCGGCGCGGTGGCGATGATCCAGGCGGTGCTGCCGTTTATGCGCAAGCGCCGTCGTGGGCATATTCTCAACATCACCTCGATGGGCGGCTTGACCACCTTCCCCGGCCTGGGCGTGTACCACGGCAGCAAGTTTGCGCTGGAAGGCATCTCCGAGGCGTTGGGCAAAGAGGTGAAACCGTTCGGCATTCACGTCACCGCGATTGAACCGGGGGGCTTTCGCACCGATTGGGCGGGGCGTTCAATGATCAGGGCCGAACGCAGCATTGCCGACTACGACGCCTCGTTTGATGCCGTACGAGCGGCGCGGCACGCCCGCAGCGGGCGACAGGACGGCGACCCGGCAAAAGCGGCCCTGGCGATGATGCAGGTGGTGGCAAGCGCCGAGCCACCGGCGCATTTGCTGCTGGGCAATGACGCGGTGGAGCATGTGACGGCCAAGCTCACAGCGTTGCAAGCCGAGATCAGCGCCTGGGAAAGCGTTTCCCGCGCAACCGACTTTGGATAACCCAACCCTGCAGGAGCTGGCTTGCCGGCGATGGCCTCGACTCGGTGTACCTGATGCACCGAGGCGCCTGCAGGTGATGGCGTGAACGGTCTCAATAATGGCGTTTGCGACAATAGCCGCAACAGCGCACGGGCCGTAGAGTTCACTCACCTGATCCCTGCAGAGCCCCTGCCATGACCCCACTGGACATCGCCTTGAACAACCCCGTCTGGCACAGCCTGACGGGGAGCCACGCCCACCTGGGCAATGCCGGCACGCTGGCGGCGCTCTATCATTGCGACGTCACGCCCTTTGCCGGCTTGGCCGAACCCTCGGCCGAAGCCTTTGTTCAATTGGCCAAGATGACGACACCCGGCCAAGTGGTGGCATTGCCCAGCGCGCAGGCGGTCCACCCCTCCTCCGAATGGCAGATCATCCACCAGACGACCGTGGAGCAATTCACCTGCTCGCAGCTCGTCACACCAGCGTTGGAAAACCGGGCGCAATGGATTGCCCTGGGCGCCGCCGACACCGATCAGATGCTCGCATTGGCAGCCCAGACCCAGCCAGGGCCGTTTGGAATTCGTACCCGGGAATGCGGGCACTATATTGGCGTGCGCGCCCCTGAGCTGGTAGCCATGGCCGGCGAACGCTTTCAGTTGCAAGGCGCGGTGGAGATCAGCGGTGTATGCACCGCCGCCAGCCACCGCGGCAAAGGCCTGGGCGGCCGGATGGTAGTGGCGCTGGCCGAGCGTATGCTCGCACGTGACACCGTGCCGTTCCTGCACGTTGTCACCACCAACACCTCGGCCATCCGCCTCTATGAAGCCCTGGGTTTCAGCCACCGGACGACGCTGCAGTTGACCACCCTCAAGCGCAATGCCTAAACGTCGAAGTCACTCGCGGCGTGCCGCTCGCGCAGTTGCTCATGCGGTTCGCCGGACACCCGGTTGACCCTGCGCCCGCGCTGCACGGCCGGCCGTGCCTCGATGGCGTCCGCCCAACGCAGCACATGCTTGTATTCATGCACCGACAGGAACTCAGCCGCGCCGTACAACCGCCCCTTCACCAGGCCGCCGTACCAAGGCCAGATCGCAATGTCGGCAATCGTGTACTCATCCCCGGCAATGTATTCGCTCACGGCCAAGCGCTGGTCGAGCACGTCCAACTGGCGCTTGGTCTCCATGGCAAAGCGGTTGATCGCGTATTCCATCTTGCTCGGTGCATACGCATAGAAATGCCCGAAACCACCGCCCAGGTACGGCGCGCTGCCCATTTGCCAGAACAGCCACGACAGGCATTCAGCACGTGCCGCCGGCTCGGTAGGGAAGAACGCACCGAACTTCTCCGCGAGATATTGCAGGATCGCCCCCGACTCGAACACCCGGATCGGCGTGGCGCCGCTGCGGTCCAGCAGTGCGGGAATCTTGGAGTTCGGGTTGACGCCCACAAAGCCGCTGCCGAACTGGTCGCCGTCGCCGATCTTGATCAGCCAGGCGTCGTATTCCGCGCCGCTGTGCCCCAGGGCCAGCAGCTCTTCGAGCAGGATGGTGACCTTTTGCCCGTTGGGCGTGGCCAGTGAATACAGTTGCAACGGGTGCTTGCCCACCGGCAATTCCTGCTCGTGGGTCGCTCCGGCGATAGGCCGGTTGATGCTGGCGAAAGTGCCGCCGCTTTCGGTGTCCCAGGTCCAGACTTTCGGGGGTACGTAGTCAGTCATCGTTACTGCTCCTTGGGTTGAATAGGGTTCGACGCCGCCAGTTGCGTCACGTTCCAGCCGCCACCCAGTGCCTTGATCAGGCCCACATTAGCGCTCAATTGCTGGGTTTGCAGTTGCAATACCGTGCGCTTGGCTTCCAGCGCCGCCACTTGGGCGGTCACGACATCGAGGTAGGCCACGGCGCCCTGGCGATAACGCGCGGTGGAAAGGTCCTCGGCATATTGCGCAGCGGCCGCCGCATCACGCTGGTCGTCCAGGGCGCTGCCCAGCCCGGCGATCTGCGAGAGGTTGTCTTCCACCTGTTCGAACGCCCCCAGCACCACGCCCCGGTATTTGGCCGCGGCTTCATCGGTAGCGGCCTTGGCAATGTCGACCTGAGCCTGGCGCGCGCCGCCGTCGAACAGCGTGCCCACCAGTGATGGGCCGATGGCCCAGAACAGGTTCGGCGCGCTGAGCAGGCGCGCAAACTCATCGCTCTGGTAACCGCCCTGGGCGCTCAGGGTGATCTGCGGGAACCACGCGGCCTTGGCCACACCGATGCGTGCATTGGCTGCGGCGATGCGGCGCTCGGCGGCGGCGATGTCCGGCCGGCGTTGCAGCAGGCTCGACGGCACGCCGGTGGGCACGTTCGGCAAGGCGATCGGCGCAACGTTGACCGCCACCGAGTAGGTCGACGCCGACTCCCCCAGCATCGCCGCAATCGAATGCTCCAGCACCGCGCGCTGCACCAGGCTCTGGCTCAATTGCGACTTGACCGTGGACAGTTGCGTGCGCGCCCGTGCCACGTCGAGGCCGGAGACAATCCCGCCGCCGTGCAGGCCTTCGGTCAGGCCCAACGCTTTGGCGTACGCGTCACGGGTCTGTTCCAGCAGTTGGTTCTGCCAGTCGATGCCGCGCAGGCGAATGTAGCTGTCGGCCAATTGCGCCTGCAGGCTCAGGCGCACCGAGGCGAGGTCGGCCTTGGCCGCTTCGGAGTCGCTGGTGCCGGCGGCGACGGTGTCGCGCACGCGGCCCCACAGGTCCACTTCATAGTCGACTTCCAGGCCCAGGGTGGCCGAATTGTAGACATTCGGCGAGGTGGCCGAACGCAGCGGTTTGGTGTCGGACTGGCGAATACGCTGGCCGTTGCCGATGGCCGACACTGTCGGAAACAGCCCCGAACGCGCCTGGGCCACATAGCCCTGGGACTGCTCGTAATGGGCCAATGCCGCACTCAGGTCGGGGTTGTTCTTCAGCAACTGCTGCTGCATCGCGTCCAGTTGCGGGTCGTTGTAGATGTGCCACCAGCCGTCACGGCTGGCCTGGTCGTTAGGCGCGCCGACCGTCCACGGGCCCTGGGTATGAAACTGCGCCGCCACCGGGGTTTCGGGCACTTTGAGCGGCGGCGCCAACGAGCACGCCCCCAGGCTCAAGGTGGCGACCAGGCCGAAGAGAGTGCGCTTAGCCATGGGGCTTGACCTCGGCTGGAGCGTCCGCCAATTGCACCGCATCGTTGTCGGCCAGGCCATCGGGCGGTGTGTCGATCACACGTTCGTTCGCTTGCAGGCCGCTGGCAATTTCCACGCTGTCGCCAAAGTCGCGGGCAATGCTGACGGTCTTGAAGCGTACGTGATCCGTGCTGTCGAGGGTGGCGACGCGCATGCCGTGGTCATCGAACACCAGGGCGCTGGAAGGCACCCGCAGCACATCGGCCTGCACCGGCAAGTCGAACTGCACGCTGGTGTAGCCGCCCGGCAGCAGGCGCCCGCCCGGGTTGTCCACCAGCAGTTGCACCAGGGTGCTGCCGGAGGCGGCATTGACCGCGTCGGCGGTGGCGATCACCTTGCCGGTGAAGGTTTCGCCACGGTATTCCGGCACGCTCAGGCGCGCCGTGGTGCCTTCGCGGATCTGCGGCGAAAAGGTCTGTGGCACCTGCACGTACACGCGCAGGCGGCTGACGTCGGCCACCGCGAACAGCTCTTTGCCGGCAGCGCCACCGGCACTGATCAGTGCGCCCACGTCGGTGCTGCGGGCGGTGACCACGCCGGCAAACGGCGCCACCAGGCGCTGGAAGCCCTTGGTTGCCACCAACTGGTCGACATTGGCCTTGGCCGCCGCCACCTTGGCTTGTTTGGCGGTCAGGTCGCCGGTGCGTTCGTCCACGTCCTGGCGCGACACCGAATCGGTCGCCAGCATCGCCTGCCAACGCTTGGCGGTGGTTTCGGCAAGGTGCGCATCGGCCTGGGCCGAGGCCAAGGTAGCGCGGGCCTGCAGCAATTGCTGGTCGAGTTCCGGGGTGTCGATTTCAGCCAGCACCTGGCCGGCTTTCACCCGGGTGCCGATGTCGACGTTCCAGGATTTGAGGTAGCCATTGACCCGCGCAAAGATCGACGCACGGGAATAGGCTTCCATGCGCCCCGGCAGGTTGAGCACCGGGCCCTGGGCCTGCACCAACGGCTTGATCAGCTTGACGCTGGGCAGCGCCTGCGCGTCGGTCCAGGTCTTGAGGTCACGGGACTCATTGGCGCGCACGCCGATGCCCACGCCCACGATGGCAACCACCACCACCCCGCCGACGATCAGCCAGAGCAGCCCACGGGAAGACTTCGGTTTAGAAAGAGAAACGGACATGTCAAACCCCTTGGGTAACGGTGGTCGCCCGCGTGGCGTGCTGGCGACGCCCGTGGACAAGACTGAAAATCAGCGGAACCAGAATCAGCGTGGCAATGGTGGCAAACGCCAAGCCACCAATCACCGCACGGCCGAGCGGCGCGTTCTGCTCGCCGCCCTCCCCCAGGCCCAGGGCCATGGGCGCCATGCCGATGATCATCGAAATGGCGGTCATCAACACCGGCCGCAGCCGGGTAAAGCCGGCTTCCAATGCGGCCTGCACGGCATCGCCATGCACTGCCAGGCGCTCGCGGCAGAAGCTCACCACCAGGATGGCGTTGGCGGTGGCCACGCCCATGCACATGATCGCCCCCGTCAGCGCCGGCACCGACAGCGGTGTATGGGTGACAAACAGCATCCACACGATCCCCGCCAGTGCGGCCGGCAAGGCGGTGATGATCACGAACGGGTCGCTCCACGACTGGAAGTTGACCACGATCAACAGGTAGATCAGCACCACCGCCCCCAGCAGGCCGAACAACAAGCCGCTGAACGCGGCGTTCATGGTCTGCACCTGGCCCTGCAACAGCACCTTGGAACCGGTGGGCACTTCACTGGCGTGGGCGGCGATGATCTTCTGGATATCGGCCGCCACGGCGCCCAGGTCACGACCCTGGATCGCGGTGAGCACTTCGACCACTGGCTGAATATCCGACTGGGTGATCACCGAGTTGCTGTGGCTGCGCTGGATATTGGCCAGGCCGCCCAGGGTCTGGTCGGTGGCCGCGCCGGCACTGCCGCTGAGCGGCAGGTTATGCAGGGCCGCCAGGCTTTCCAGGCTGTACTGTGGGGTTTGCATGACGATCGGGTAGGAAATGCCGTTGGCCGGGTTCAACCAGAAGGTCGGCGCCACCTGGCTGGAACCGGCCAGGTTGACCACCAGGCTGTTGGTCACATCGCGCTCGGTCAGGCCGACCAATTGCGCGCGGGTGCGGTCCACGTCGATGTTGAATGTGGGCAACTGCCGCGACTGCTGGATACGCGCGTCCACCACTCCGGGCACGCGGCGAATATCCCGCAGCAACGCGCTGGCATAAGTGAAGTTGGCGGCCAGGTTGTTACCGGTGACTTGCACGTCCACCGGTGCCGATGAACCGAAGTTGAGGATCTGCCCGACGATGTCCGACGCCGGGAACGAGAACACCGCACTCGGGAATTCCCGTGGCAGGCTTTCACGCAGCTCACGCATGTACTCGGCGGTCGGACGATGGCCTTCGTTGAGGCTGATCTGGATGTCGCTGTCCTGAGAACCCACGGTGCCGGTGTTGTTGTACACCACGTTGATGCCGCTGATGGACAGGCCGATGTTGTCCACCAGGGCCTTGAGGTCTTCGCCCGGGATCTTGCGGCGGATCGAGTTCTCGATGTCGGCAATCAGATGCGCATTGCTTTCCACCCGTGTGCCCACCGGAGCACGCACGTGCAGCAGGATCAGCCCGGAATCAACCTCGGGGAAAAAGTTGCGGCCCAAAAACGGCACCAGCGCAAACGACACCGCGACAAACGCCAGCAAGCCCACCACCACGGCGCGGCGATGGTGCAAGGCGCTGTCGAGCACGCCGTGGTAGCGCTCGCGGAACGCTTCAAAGTGCCGCTCGAACCCACGCTGGAATTTCACCAGCGGGTTGCGCGACGGCGCATGCCCGTCTTCGCCGTGCACATGGGGCTTGAGCAGGTAGTTGGCGAGGGTCGGCACCAGGGTCCGCGACAGGATGAACGAGGCGATCATCGCGAAGATCACCGCTTCGGCCATCGGCACGAACAGGAAACGCGCCACGCCGTCGAGGAAGAACATCGGCACGAACACGATGCAGATGCACAGCAGCGAGACGAACGCCGGGGTCACGATCTGCGCCGCGCCGTCGAGAATCGCCGTCTCCACCGGCTTGCTCTGCTCCAGGTGCCAGTTGATGTTTTCGATGGTCACCGTGGCGTCGTCCACCAGGATCCCCACGGCCAGCGCCAGGCCGCCAAGGGTCATGATGTTGAGGGTTTCGCCCAAGGCCGAGAGCGTCGCAATCGAGGCCAGGATCGCCAAGGGAATCGACGTGGCAATGATCACGGTGGAACGCCAACTGCCGAGGAACAGCAGGATCATCAGGCTGGTCAGCGCCGCCGCGATCAAGCCTTCACGGGCCACGCCGCCGATGGCCGAGCGCACGAACAGCGATTGGTCGCCGATCAGGTCGATGTTCAGGTTGGGCGGCAAGGCGGCTTTGTTATCGGCCAGCTTGTCCTTGACCCCGGCGATCACGCCCAGGGTGGAGGCCGAACCGGTCTTGAGCACGGTCAGCAGCACCGAGCGGTTGCCGTTCACGTGCACGATGTTGGTTTGCGGCGGGTTGCCGTCGCGCACGGTGGCCACGTCGCGGATCAGCACGGTGGTGCCGTCGGCGGTCTTGATCGGCAGGTTTTCCAGGTCATGGAAGTCCGACGGCGAGTTGTTCAACTGCAGGTTGAACTCGTAGCTGCCGATCTTTTGCGTGCCCACCGGGGTGATCAGGTTCTGGGTGGCCAGGGCGGTGGCGACGTCTTGCGCCGACAGGCCACGGGCTTGCATGCGCGCCGAGTCGAGGTCGATCTGCACCTGCCGGCTCTTGCCGCCGAACGGGTACGGCAGCGCCGCACCCGGCACGGTGGTGAGCATCAGGCGCACGGAGTTGATGCCGATATCGCCCAGTTGCTGCTCACTCAGGCCCGGGCCCGACAAGGCCAGCTGCACGATGGGCACGGTGGACGCGCTGTAGTTGAGCACCAGCGGCGGCACCGTACCCGGCGGCAGTTGGCGCAGGATCGCCTGGGACACCGAGGTCACCTGGGCGTTGGCTGTACTGATGTTGACCCCGGGCTGGAAGAAGATCTTCACGATGCCGTAGCCGTTCATCGACTGCGCTTCGATGTGCCGGATGTCGTTGACCGTGGTGGTCAGCACCCGCTCGAACGGCGAGGTGATGCGCCCCGCCATCTGGTCCGGCGGCAAGCCGGTGTACTGCCAGATCACGGCAATCACCGGGATGCGAATTTCCGGAAAGATGTCGGTTGGCGTTCGCCAGGCCGCCAGCGGGCCGATGATCAGGATGAAAATGGCCAATACCAGAAAGGTATAGGGGCGCCGCAACGCGATGCGCACGAGGCTCAGCATAGGAGGTGATCCAGACAGGGGGTTGGATGTTCAAGCCGGCAGGGCCGTGCCTTTTTTCCGCCTCGCCCCATGCGCTTCCTGGGGAATTTGCAACGACATCCGGGTCACAAAGAGGCATACGCCACGATATCGAATTTAGTGGCGTACGCAACTAATTTGTTTCAAGCTGTCTCAGTCTTCATCTGGAAGGGCATATTCGGCCGAAAAGCCTTGTCCTGAAGGGTTCGAACGGCATAATTGCCACGTCGTTTTTTGTATCAGAGAGTATCCGCCCTTGAAAGCTGCAAAGCCTTGCTCCGAGAGCCCCAGCGCCTGTGTGAACGGTGCCGTGCGTCGCACGTCACGCCGCCTGGGCCAGATCTATGACGAGGCGTATGCCCCCTGCGGTTTGAAAGCCACCCAGTACGCAGTGCTCAACCAGATTGCCAAGGCCGGCACGCCGAAGATGGGTGAGTTGGCACAAAACCTGGTGATGGACCTGTCGGCCCTGGGCCACACGCTCAAGCCGCTGGTGCGTGACGGGCTAGTGGAGTTGCGCGTGGACGAACTGGACCGTCGCACCCGCCGCGTGCTGCTGACCGAGGCAGGTGTGCAGACCCACGCGACGGCCCGGCAGGTGTCATTGAAAATGGCCGAACGCTTCGATCAGGCGTTCGGCCGCGAAGCCGCGGCGCAGTTGCGCCAGACCCTGGACTTCATCGCCTCCGACGAATTTGCCAGGGTGCTGCTGGCAAAGGACGACTAAGCCAGCGGCTGGTGGTTGGTCACGCAGTGAATGCCACCGCCACCTGCCGCGATCGCGTCGATATTGAGCTGCACCACCCTGCGGTTCGGGTAGAGCTGCGACAGCAGGTCCAGCGCCTTGCGGTCAGCCACCGCATCACCAAACTCTGGCGCAATCACCGCGCCGTTGATCACGAAGTAATTGATGTACCCCGCCGCGAAATCCTCATTGCCTCGGCTGAACTTGCTTTTGCGCGGGTTCAGCGGCGGCGACACGGTGTGCACGGTCAGCGGCCGGCCGTCGGCGTCGGTGGCGTTCTTGAGGATGTCCAGGTGCGCCAGGGTGACCTTGTGGTCGTAGGACTCAGGGTCGGTGTCGAGGTTGGCCAGCACCACACCCGGGGCGACGAAGCGCGCGTAGAAATCCACGTGGGCGTCGGTGATGTCCTTGCCCTTGATGCCGGGCAGCCAGATGATCTTGCGCAAGCCCAGGCGCTCCTTGAGTTCGGCTTCGACGTCGGCCTTGCTCCAGTCGGGGTTGCGATTGCGGTTGATCCAGCTGCTTTCGGTCATGATGCCGGTGCCCAGCCCATCCACCTCGATGGCACCACCCTCACCCACCAGTTCACTGCGAATGTGGCGCGCACCGGTTTCTTCGGCAACCAGGGCCGCCACGTGCGCGTCGTCTGCGTGCTGCTGCTTGTTGCCCCAGCCGTTGAAGTTGAAGTCCACCGCCGCCTGGCCGCCCGTGCCGTCGATGACGAAATTGGCGCCGGTGTCACGCATCCAGATGTCGTCCAGCTCGGTTTCCACAAAGGTGATGTTGCGCGTACCGCAGTGCTGCTCGGCGAGGGCGCGCTCGTCTTCGCGGCAGAACACGGTGACCGGTTCGTATTGGGCAATCGCTCGGGCGATACGGCCCAGCGCGGCCTGCACGTCGGCGGTGAAGTCTTCCCAGATGGCGTCCTGGGCGCCAAAGGCAATGAACGCCTGGCGGTGTTTTTCACCCTCGTCGGGCATGTAGAAGCGGCCCTTTGTGGCGGCCCGCACGTGGGGAGTGAGCATTGTCATGGCGCAGACCACGCTGGCTTGTTTGATGAAGGTACGACGGGTTGGCATGGTGGTTCCTGCATACGGTATTGAATTGAAAAACGCTCGCTACGGACGCGACCAAACTCGCTTGTAGTGAGCGGGCTTGCCCCGCGCCGGCGGCGTAACGGCCCCACACAAACAGGAGCGCTGCACACTCCGGCGCGAGCAAGCTCGCTCACTACAAACGTTCGCGCGTCCAAAAATGCGCGATCATTGCTGGGTTTTGAATTTAGTCCACACGCGCATCCGTGCACGCATGTCCGCCTGGGGAATGTCCTTGCCGGCGATCAACCGCTCGAACGTGGCCGCGTCCGGGTAGATGTCGGGGTTGTCGCGCATGCTGGCTTCCACTTCCGGCCGGGCCTTGGCGTTGGCCGTGGGGTAACCGGTGAAATTGGTGATGGCGGCCATGTTTTCCGGGCGCATCACGAAGTTGATAAACGCGTAGGCGTATTCCGGGTGCTTGGCATCGACGGGAATGGCCATGGTGTCCATCCACACCGTCGTGCCTTCGCGGGGGATGTGATAACCAAAGGTCACCGGCTTGCCGGCCGCATCGGCGGCGCGCTGGGCCTGGGTCATGTCGCCGCTGTAGCCCAGGGACAGGCACAGGTTGCCGTTGACCAGATCGGTCACCGGTTGCGACTGGAACTTGCGGATGTACGGGCGCAGCTTGAGCAACACGTCGCTGGCCGCGGCCAGGTCTTCACGCTTGGCACTGCGCGGGTCGCGGCCCAGGTAGTTGAGCACCACGGCCAACACCTCGTCCGGCGAGTCGATCAGCGAGATGCCGCAATCGGCAAATTTGGCCGCCAGCTCAGGTTTGAACAGCAGGTCCAGGCTGTTGACCGGCGCATTTGGCAAGCGCTGCTCGATCTGCCGCGTATTGTAGGTCAAGCCAATGGTGCCCCAGGTGTAGGGCACCGTGGCCTTGTTCGAATTGACGTAATGGGTGCGCAGCTTTTGTAAGCCCGGTTCGATATCACCCAGCGCGGTGAGCTTGGCAGGGTCCAGCGACTGAAGGCTGCCGGCCCGCATCAGGCGCTCGGCCACGGTGTCACCCGGGAAGATCAGGTCATAGCCGCTGCCGCCCGCCATCAGCTTGGCTTCCAGGGTTTCGCTGCCATCCATTACGTCGTAGATCACCTGGATACCGGTCTCGGCCGTGAACTTGGCCAAGGTGTCGGCGGCAAAATAGTCGGCCCAGTTGTAGAGCCTCAGGGTTTTGTCGTCGGCCAAGGCGCAGGCACTCGTGAGCATCAGTACGCAACTCAATAGACGTTTCATGATGGGCGCCCATCCAAGGTGAGTAGGCCGCTGTACATTTCCGGGCGGCGGTCGCGGAAGATGCCCCAGGTCAGGCGGTCTTCGCGCATGGCGGACAAGTCCAGGCGATGCACCCGCACGCCGGTAGTGTCGCGGTCGGCTTCGGCCAACAACTTGCCCTTGTGGTTGCAGATGAACGAGGAACCGTAGAAGTCCATTTGCAGGGAAGGATCGGTGCTCGCCACTTCACGCCCGACGCGGTTGGCCGCCACCACCGGCAACAGGTTCGCTGCCGCGTGGCCGCGCATGGTCATCTGCCAATGGTCGCGGGAATCGAGGGTCGCGCAGCCCGGCTCCGAACCGATGGCCGTGGGAAACAGCAGCACCTCGGCACCCTGCAAGGCCAGGCAACGCGCGGTTTCGGGAAACCACTGGTCCCAGCAGATCCCCACGCCCAGGCGCCCGAAAGCGGTATCCCACACGCGAAAGCCGGTATCGCCGGGGCTGAAATATTCCTTCTCCTGATAGCCGATGGCATTCGGGATATGGGTCTTGCGGTACACGCCGAGCAAGCGCCCGTCGGCATCGGCCACGCTCAGGGAATTGAAGAACGCATTGCCAGCTTGTTCGAACCAGCTCAACGGCAGCACCACGCCCAGTTCCTTGGCCAACGCAGCGAAGCGTTTGAGCACGCCGCTGTGCTGGTACTCTTCGGCCAATGCCAGATGCTTGTGATGCTGTTCGATACAGAAATACGGCGTGGCGAACAGCTCCTGCAACAGGATCACCTGGGCGCCCTGCGCCGCCGCCTCTCGCACCAACTGCTCGGCACGGTCGAGGTTGCCCGGCAAGTCCCAGGTGCAAGGCATCTGGGTCGTCGCAATCGTCAGCAGGCTCATGGCTGCACCCACGCAGGTTGTTGTTGGGTGATGCAGTGCACGCCACCGCCGCCATGGGCCAGGTGGTTGATCTGCACCGGCACGATTTCGCGCCCCGGGAACGCCCCGGCCAGGACCTCGGCCGCCACCTGATCGGCGGCAATGCCATAGGCCGGCATGATGATTGCGCCGTTGGCGATGTAGAAGTTGGTATAGGACGCGCAGAACACTTCGGCCTCGGTGTCGACCGCGTCGGTGGCTTCATACAAGTCGATCAGCTCGAAACGCCGGCCATGGGCATCGGTGGCGAGTTGCAGGGCGCGGCGGTTTTCCCGCACCACTTCGGCGTAGACAGAGCCCTGATCATGGGTCGCATCGACCAGCAACACCCCGGGACGGGCGAAGGCGCAGACACCGTCGACATGGCCGTCGGTCATGTCGCCCGTGACGTAGTCCGGATCGCCGGGCAGCCAAATGGTCTTCTTGATGCCCAGCAGCCGCGCGAAGATGTCTTCCATCTCGGCCTTGGTCACGCCGGGGTTGCGATTGGGGTTGAGCAGCACCGATTCGGTGGTGATCAACGTGCCCTCGCCGTCCACGTGGATCGCCCCGCCTTCATTGCTCAGCGGCGTACCGAAGCACTCCAGCCCCAGGTGATTGAGCACCCGGCGCGCCAGGCTTTCGTCCAGGTCATGGGCCGACTTACCGCCCCAGGCATTGAAGCGCCAGCTCACCCCGGCCGTACCCAGTTGCGGGTGGCAGACAAAGCTCGGGCCGGAGTCGCGGCACCAGCTGTCGTTGACGGCCTGCTCGATCAGTTCGATGCCAGGACCGCACAGGGCCTTGGCGCCCGCGACTGCGGACGGATCGACCAGCATCTTCACCGGTTCGAAGCGGGCGATCGCATTGGCGACCCGCGCAAAATCCTGCTGCACCTGCACCAGGGTCACGCCCCAGGTGGTTTCCCACAGGGCGCGGTTATGTGGCCACACCATCCAGGTCGCCGCGTGCCGAGCCCACTCCGCAGGCATCCACCAACCATTGCTTTGCATTGCATTCTGCTGCATGACAAGTACCCTTCAGTTAAGTCATTGTGTTCAGTGAAAACTGCCCACGGAGTCTTGGAGTACATGCTATGGCGGGCTGCAAAGCCGGACAAACGATGGATTTTGTAGAAAACTGATTAGAGGAACTTATCAGCATGCTCAACCACTGGCCGCCCCTCGGCACCCTGCGCGGCTTTGAAGCCGCGGCCCGGCTAGGCAGTTTCCACAAGGCTGCCGAAGAACTGCACCTGACCCAATCGGCGATCAGCCAGCAGATCCGCAGCCTGGAGGCGTACCTGGAACAGCCGCTGTTTTTCCGCAGCGGGCGCAGCGTGAGCCTGACCGACGCCGGCCATGACTTCCTCAGCACCACCCAGGCCCTGCTGCAGCAACTGGCGGTGGGCGTGCGGCGCCTGGGCCAGTACCGCAAACCCAACCAACTGGTGCTCAACACCACGCCCACCTTTGCGCGTCACTGGCTGTTGCCACGGCTTGCGGATTTTCGCCGGCAACACCCGGAAGTCGACCTGTGGATCTTCAGCACCGACGAAGTGCCCGACATGGCCAGCCAGACCATCGACCTGGCGGTGCGCGACGACATCAGCTCCCAGGCCGAATGCAGCTTCAAGGTGCTGCATGCCGATCGCTTGTTTCCCGCCTGTCACCCGCGTGTACTGGAACAGCCCCGGGAGCAACGCACCACCCTGCACGGCGAGCGCGAAATGGATTGGAGCCACTGGGCGGTGGAAGCCGGAGTTGATGTGGGCCAACAAGACCAGGGGCTGAATTTCTCCGACCCTGGCCTGTTGCTGGACGCCGTATGTACCGGGCTAGGCATTGGCTTGGTCAGCCAGTTGCTGTGCCGCCAAGCGCAGCAAGACGGCCTGCTCGTGCCCTTAGTGGAGGCAACAATCCGTGGGCCGAGCTGGGCGCTGCTGACCCATCGCGACAGCGAACACGACCCGCTGGCACGCAGTTTCACGGCGTGGCTGCTGGCCAACCTGATCAACTAGCTCACAGGTGCAGCGCCACGCCCACGCCAGCGTCGGCGCGTGGTACCTGCACGCGTAGTGCGATCAACAAGGCAGCCAACAGCATCAGTACCCCCGCCCCCAGAAACACCCCGCTTATGCCACTGAGACTGAACATCGCGCCCCCACCGGCCGCTCCTGCCGCGATGGCCGACTGCACCGAAGCCACGACCATGCCACCGGCACTTTCAGCTTGATCCGGCACGGCGCGGGCTACCCAGTTCGACCACGCCACGGGCACTGCGCCAAAAGCCATGCCCCACAGCATCAGCAGCGCTGCCTGCCCTGGCAGGGACGCAGGCAACACCACCAGGGCGAGCGCCGCGACGCCCACCGCCACCGGCATCAACACCAGGGTGCCACGCGGAAAACGCACCAGCATCCAACCGGCCAACAGCGTGCCAACAAAGTTGGCTGCACCGAACCCCAGCAGCATCAGGGCAAGCCCTTCGGTGCCCACACCCGTGGTGCTTTCCAGGAATGGCCGGATGTAGGTGAACAGCGCAAAGTGCCCGGTGTGTACCAGCACGCAACCAAACATGCCGATGGCAATACCCGGGCGCAGCAACACCTCCAGTACCGTGCGCAGACGTGCGGCCCTCGTGGGCGCCAGGCGTGGCAGCGTGAACAGCTGGAACGCCAGCGTCACGCCACCGACGGCGGCGGCGGCAACGAACGCACTGCGCCAGCCATACAGCCCCCCGAGGTAGCTGCCCAGCGGCACGGCGACCACCGTGCCCACCGCAATACCACTGAAGATGATCGACAGCGCACGGGGCAGCAGTACCGCCGGCACCAAGCGCATGGCCACCGCGGCCGCCATGCTCCAGAAACCACCCAGGGCGATGCCCAGCAAGATGCGCATCAGCAGCAACACCGCCAGGCTTGAAGAGAACGCCACCAACAGGTTTGAGGCAATCATCAACACGGAGAAGCCCAGCAGCACCACGCGCCGGTCGATGCCCCGCGTGAGGCCGGGCACCAGCAGCCCGGCAAACAGTGCCACCACTGCCGTTACGGTCACGGCCTGGCCAGCCAGCGCCTCGGACACGCCCAGGTCCATCGCCATTGGCGTCAACAAGCTGGCCGGCAGGTACTCCGCCGTCAACAGCCCGAACACCCCCATGGCCAGGGAAAACACCGCCATCCAGGCAGGCGCATCGGGCTCCACCTGGGCAGCGTTAGCGGCTTGAGCGACACAATCATTCATCACACGACATCCTCGGGAAATTAGCGCGACGGCCAGTCTAGGTTCGCCCGTTAGGATGATCTATGATGCAGACCCTTGAGTTTTTGACCGAAACCCCGAACATGAGCGCAGCGGCCCCTTTCAATCTGTCTTCCGACCTGATCGACGAACTGCTGCGCGGCATGCGCCTGAGCGGGGTGCAGTACCGGCGCATCCAGGCCGGACCGAGCTTCGGCATGGGCTTTGAGGCCAAACCCGGACACGCCTACTTCCACTTCCTGGCAGCGGGAACGGCCACCCTGCGCACCGACGACGGCAGCCTGTTTGAGTTGTCGGCGGGCAATGCCGTGTTCATCTCCCACGGCGGCGCCCATGCGCTGTCCTCCGACGCAAACGCGCCTGTGCAAGACATTGGCGGCTTTGGCGCGACCCCGCTGGGCGAGACCGTGTGTGCCGTGGATGCATCTCCCGATAGGCCCCCCAACACCTTGCTGTTCAGCGCCTGCATGGCGTTCGAACTTGGCAGCCTCCAGGGGCTCGGCAGCCTGATGCCAGCCTTGATGCTGATCGATGCCCAGGGCCAGCGTTACCCCGGCCTGATGCCGATCCTGGCGGTGATGGAACGTGAAGTATCCGCTGCCCGCATGGGCTACTCCGGCATCCTCGCGCGCCTGGCCGATGTGGTTGCCGCCATGATCGTGCGAGGCTGGGTGGAATGCGCCTGCGGTAATGCGTCCGGGTTAGTGGCGGCGCTGCGCGACACGCGATTGGCCGGTGCCCTGCTCGCGCTGCATCAACAACCGGGTCGCGATTGGCGCGTGGACGAATTGGCTGCGCACTGTCACACCTCGCGCTCGGTGTTCGCCGAGCGCTTCCAGGCCACCCTGGGCATCCCGCCCCTGCGTTATGTGACAGAGTTGCGCATGCGCCTGGCGAGCCAATGGCTGACCCTGGAGCGTTTGCCTATCGAAGAAGTGGCGCTGCGGCTGGGTTATACCTCCCAGGCAGCTTTCAGCCGTGCGTTCAAGCGCATTACCGGCCAACCACCAGGGGCCAGCCGTCAGCACAGCAGGCGCTCGACATGAACGACCGCCTCGACGACATCCTCGCCGACCACCTGGACGTGCTGTTCTGCGGCATCAACCCCGGTAAAGGCTCCGCCGCCCTGGGCCTGCACTTTGCCAATCGCAGCAACCGCTTCTGGCGCACCTTGCACCTGGCCGGTTTCACGCCCCATGAACTCCGCCCGCAGGATGGCCCCATGTTGTTGCACCATGGCTGCGGCCTGACCACCGTGGTGGAGCGCCCCACGGCAAGCGCGGGCGAGTTGGCGCGGCATGAATTCAAGGATGCAGCAGCGGCGTTCGAACAGAAGATCCGCCGTAGCGCACCCCGCTTCGTGGCGTTCCTGGGCAAGGCCGGCTACAGCGCGCTGTCGGGCCAGCGCGACATCGCCTGGGGCTTGCAGCCACAGGCTTTCGGCGGCGCAGCGGTGTGGGTGCTGCCCAACCCCAGCGGGCGCAACCTGGCGTTCAATCTGGAGCAGTTGGTGGAGGCTTATCAAGCCCTGCACGCGGCCATTGCGCACGCCGATCCTGAGCCCTTACTCTCTTGAGCCCGTCACCGTAAGCAATGGAGGCTTTATGAAACTGATCGGCATGCTGGACTCGCCTTACGTACGCCGCGTGGCCATTTCCCTGGAGCTGTATGGCGTGGAATTTGTGCATGAACCGCTGTCGGTGTTTCGCACCTTCAATGAGTTCGCCCAGATCAACCCGGTGGTCAAGGCCCCGACCCTGGTGCTGGACGACGGCACGGTGTTGATGGATTCCAGCCTGATCCTCGACTACCTGGAAACCCTCGCCCCTGCTGACAAAAAGCTGCTACCCCAGGCGCCCGCCGCCCGCGCTCGTGACTTGCAACGGTTGGGCCTGGCCCTGGCGGCGTGCGAGAAAAGCGTGCAGATCGTCTATGAACACAACCTGCGCCCGGCCGAGAAACAGCATGCACCGTGGCTGGACCGGGTCAGCAGCCAATTGCTGGCGGCCTACTCGCTGCTGGAAAAACAGCTGCCTGACAGCGAGGCGCTAACCCAGGCGTCGATTACGGCCGCCGTCGCCTGGTCGTTCAGCCAGTTCACCGTGGCGTCGGTGGTCAGGGCCGATGCGTTTCCCAACCTGAAGCGTCATGCTGAGCGGCTGGAGGAGCACCCGGCGTTTAGGAAATACCCAATCGAATAATCACCCCCAAACTGTAGGAGCTGGCTTGCCCCGCGCTAGGAGGCGACGCCACCCCAACCTGAGCACCTCGGCCTTTCTGAAAGACCGAGGTGCCCCGGCGCGGGGCAAGCCCGCTCACTACAGAGGCAAGCTGCCTATACCCAGCCGCCGTCCACGATGAAGTTCTGCGCCGAGCACATTGCCGACGCGTCAGAGGCGAGGAACAGCGCCATGTTGGCGATGTGCTCCGGCAGCACACTGCCGGGCAGGCACTGGCTGCGGCTGATCAGTTCCTTGGCGGCATCGTCGACCCACATCGCCAGCTGCTTGTCCGTCATCACCCAACCCGGCACCAGCGTGTTCACACGGATCTGGCTCGGCCCCAGTTCCCGGGCCAGCGCGCGGGTCATGCCGTGGGCGGCAGCCTTGCTGGCGGCGTACACCGGGTAACCGGCCGAAGCCATCATCCACCCCACCGACCCCAGGTTGATGATTGACCCACCGCCTGCACTTTTCATCATCGGCACCACCGCCTTGGCGGCGAAGAACGCGTGCTTGAGGTTGACGGCGATGAGTTTGTCGAAGGTCTGCGAATCGACTTCTTCCAGGGTATGGCGCACGTCATTGGCTGCGTTGTTGATCAACACGGTGATGGGGCCCAGGGACTGCTCGAAGCGTCCGATCGCTGCCTTGTAGGCGATTTCATGTGTGATGTCGCCATGCACGAATTCCACCGTGTGCCCCTGGGCACTCAACAGTGCCGCCAGGCGCTCGCCCTGGCTTTGAGCACGGTCGACAAAGCCCACCTTGGCGCCCTGCGCGGCGAAAGCCCGCACCATGAACTCGCCAATGCCAGAGGCGCCCCCGGAAATCAGTACGGCCTTGCCTTTGAGGTCGGGGTAACTGGCCTGCTGCGTACTCATAAAATGCTGCCTCGCTTAATTAGTCTTATTTTATTTTGCAAAAACGGCTCTAAAGGCTATAAATTCGCTGTCGTATCGACAAAATATCGCACATTAGTAGAACTATTCCACTCAAAACAACAAAAGGAAGTTCGATCATGAAGCACCCTCGATACCTGCTGTCGGGCCTCGCCATGTCCCTGCTGATCGCCAGCGGCGGCGCCCAGGCTGGCGGGCTCACCAGCGAGCACAAACCCTTCGGTAAAACCAATGACGGCACCGCCGTCGAACAGTACGTGTTGCGTAACAGCCATGGCATGCAAGCCACGGTGATCACCTACGGCGGCGTGCTGCAGTCGCTCAAGGTGCCGGACAAGCACGGCAAGGTCGAAGACGTGGTGCTCGGCTTCGACGACGTTCAAGGCTACCAAAGCGGTACCGCGTTTTTTGGCGCGACCATCGGCCGCTTCGGCAACCGCCTGGCCGGGGGAGCCTTTGAACTCGACGGCAAGCGCTACCAGGTGCCGCTCAACGATGGTCCCAACTCGCTGCATGGCGGCGCCCAGGGCTTTGACAAGCACGTGTGGAAGGCCGCGCCGGTCAAGGGTAAGGACTCGGTGGGCGTCACCCTCACCTACCTGTCCAAGGACGGTGAAATGGGCTTCCCCGGCAACTTGAAGACCGAGGTCACCTACAGCCTCAATGACAACAACGAACTGCACATCGACTACAAGGCCAGCACCGACAAACCCACGGTGCTGAACCTCACCAACCACAGCTACTTCAACCTTGCCGGTGCGGGCAACGGCGACATCCTCAAGCAGGTTGCCACCTTGCATGCCAGCCATTACACGCCGGTGAACGCCACCTTGATCCCCACGGGCGAACTGGCACCCGTCACTGGCACGCCGATGGACTTCCTCAAACCTACGCCTATCGGCCAGCACATCAAGGACGATCACCCGCAGCTGAAATTCGCCGAGCCTAAGCAGGGTGGATTCGACTTCAACTGGGCGCTGGACACCCAAGGCGACGTGAAGCAACTGGCGGCCGAGGTGCATGACCCTGAGTCCGGGCGGCGCCTGCAGCTGTTCACCACCGAGCCAGGCGTGCAGTTCTATACCAGTAACTTCCTTGATGGGACGGTGAAGGGCAAAGCGGGCAAGACGTATCAGCACTGGAGTGGGTTTACGCTGGAGACGCAGCACTTTCCGGATGCGCCGAATCAGCCGACATTTGCCTCGACCCGTTTGAACCCGGGCCAGACCTACACCCAGCACACCATTCTCAGATTCACCGCGGACTAAAACTGTGGGAGCGGGCTTGCTCGCGAATACGGAGTGTCAGGCCCTAATGAGTTGACTGATACACCGTCTTCGCGAGCAAGCCCGCTCCCACATTTTGGTCTTCACGTGGCTGGAAATCAGCGTTGTTTCATACGGTCGATGACCACCGCCAGCAGCAGGATCGAGCCACGAATCACGTACTGGTAGAAGGTGTCGATGTTCTTCAGGTTCATCGCATTTTCAATGATCGCCAGGATCAGCACCCCGGCAATCACGTGCCGGATCATCCCCACTCCGCCGCTCAACGACACCCCGCCCAGCACGCACGCCGAGATCACCGTCAGCTCGAAGCCTTGGCCAATCATCGGCTGGCCAGAGGTCATGCGCGACGCCAGGATCACCCCGGCCAGCGCGCCAATCACCCCATGCACGGCAAAGATCAGGATCTTGGTGCGGTCCACATTCACGCCCGCCAGCAGCGCCGCTTCCGGGTTGCCGCCAATGGCCATGGTGTTGCGCCCGTAGGTGGTGTAGTTGAGCAACCAGCCGAAAAACAGGAAGCACAGGACCGTGATCAGGATCGGCACAGGCACGCCCATCAGTTGGCCGTTACCGAAGATAAAAAACTGATCCTGGGATACGCCCACCGCCTTGCCGTTAGCAAAAATGTACGCGAGGCCGCGCACGATCTGCATGGTCGCCAGCGTCGTGATCAGCGCATTGACCCGCAGCTTGGCGATGACGATGCCGTTGATCAGCCCCACCATCAGGCCCATCAGCAACGCGGCGCCAATCCCGAGCAGGACGCTGTCGGTGTCGCGCATCACAATCGCCGCGACCACGCCGGCGCAGGCAATCACCGAACCGACCGACAAATCGAAATGCCCGGATGCCAGGCAGAACAGCATGGTGCAGGCCGCAATGCCCACGGTCGAAATCGCCAGGCCCAGCCCGCGCATGTTCAACGGCGAGAGGAAGTTGTCGATGAGCAAGGCGCACAGCAAAAAGAGGCTCACGGCGGCCAGCAGCATCGCCCAGTTGTCGAGCAATGCACGCAGGTCCAGGGGCTTGCGCGCCGTGGGCAGCACGTTGTGTTGAGTGGTCATAGCGCTCTCTCAGTGGGCCAGGCTGCGTGGCAGGGCCAGTTGCAGCAAGTTGGATTCAGTGGCGTGCTCGCGGGTGTGTTCGCCGCGCATCGCGCCTTCGCACAGCACCAGGATACGGTCGGAGATGCCCATCACTTCCATCAGGTCGCTGGACACCACGATCACCGCAATGCCCTGGGCCGCAAGGTTATGGATGATCTGGTAGATCTCGGCCTTGGCGCCGATATCAATGCCGCGGGTGGGCTCGTCCAGCAGCAGGACTTTCATCGGCATGGACAGCCAGCGGCCGAGAATCGCCTTCTGCTGGTTGCCGCCAGACAGGTACATGATCTTCTGCGCCGCGCTGGGAGTCTTGACCTTCATCGCCTGGATCTGTCGGTCAGCGTTGCCCTTTTCCCAGCCGTCACGCAGCAGCCAGCCGAAGGCGGAATGGGCGCTACGGGCACTGAGGTTGATGTTCTCGGCCACGCTCGACAGCGGGATGATGCCTTCCTTCTTGCGGTCTTCCGGGCACAGCAGCACACCCGCAGCGATGGCATCACGGGGTGACTGCAAGTGCAGCGGTTTACCACACAGCTCCAGTGTCCCGGCGCTCGCGCGTTCCAGGCCGCTGAGCAATCGAAACAGCTCGGTGCGCCCTGCCCCGACCAAACCGAACAACCCGAGAATCTCGCCCTTGCGCACCTCAAAGCTGACGGGCTCACTCAGGCCGGGGCCCAACAGGCCATCAACCTTGAGTGCGACTTCGCCGTGCTGACGTGGGCGGTAGTCATAGATGTCCTGGATGTCGCGACCGACCATGCACGTCACCAGTTGGTCGTGGGTGAGCGCGGCCATGTCATCGAAGGTACGCACGTAACGACCGTCCTTGAACACGGTGACCGCATTGCAGATGCGGAACACCTCTTCCATGCGGTGGGACACGTACAACACCACTTTGCCCTCGTCCCGCAGGCGCGTGATGATCGCCATCAAGCGGTCGATCTCCCGCGCCGACAGGCTGCTGGTGGGTTCATCAAAGGCAATCACATGGGCACCACGGGACAACGCCTTGGCGATTTCCACCAGTTGGCGCTGGCCCAGGGACAGGCGCCCGATCTTTTCAGCCGGGTCGATTTCATCCGCCAGGCCCTTGAGGCAAGCGAGGGCTTGCTGACGCAGCCGCCCTCGATTGACCACGCCAAAACGCGATGGCAAATGCCCGAGGAACAGGTTCTCGGCAACAGTCATTTCCGGCACCAGGTGCAGTTCCTGGTGAATCACCGCCACGCCGCTGGCAATGCTGTCGGCAGCGCTCTTGAAGGCCATGACGTGCTCGCCAATCTGCAACGTGCCAGTGCTGGGAATGTAGGCGCCGCCGAGGATTTTCAGCAGCGTCGACTTACCCGCGCCGTTCTCGCCCATCAAGGCGTGTACCTGCCCGGGCTGGGCGCTGAAACTGATTCCGTCCAGCGCCTTGACCCCGGGGAAGGTCTTGCCGATGCCGTCAAACCGCAAGGCGGCCGCTGTCATTGCCACAGCCCGATCTTGGTCAGCTCTTCCTTGAAGTTGGCGCGGGTGATCAGCGTCACTTCATCCATCGCCGTGTACTTGGCCGGCTCAGTGCCTTTGGTGACCCACTCGTACATCATCAGCGCGGTGTTGTAGCCCTCGATGTGCGGGCTAGGCAGCATCGAACCGAAGAAGCCGCTGTCAGCCTTTTTCAATTCGCCGATGGCGTCGGTGCCATTGATGCCGATGCCGATCACGTTGGCCGCCTTGAAGCCGGCGCTTTCAGTGGCGCGTACGCCGCCCAGCACAGTGTTGTCGTTCATGCCGCCGATGATCAGGTTTTTCGCGGTACCCGGCAGTTTCACCAAGGCCGAGTTGGTGGCGTCCATGCTGCCCGGAACGTCGAGGGTCTTGGCGGCGGTGAACAGGATGTGGTCCTTGGGAATACCCGCCTCTTCCAGGGATTTGACCGAGCCGTCGGTGCGCTTCTTGCCGGTGTCGAGTTCGTTGAAGGTGTTGATCACCGCGTAGGTCTCTTTCCAGTCCCAGCCGCGTTTCTTCGCTTCAGCCGCCATCGCCGCGCCTTGCTTCTGGCCGACTTCAAAAGCGGCCATGCCCAAGTAAGGCACGTCCTCCATGAAGTTGCCCTTGGCATCGACAAAACGGTCATCCACCGCAATCACTTTCAGGCCGTTGGCCTTGGCCTTGGCGACAATCGCCGGGCCGAGTGACACGTCAGGCGGGCAAATCACAAACCCCTTGGCGCCGTTGGCGGCCAGGCTGTCGATGGCCGACAGGGTTTTCTCGCCATCGGGCACGGCGATCTTGATCACGGTGAAGCCATGTTCCTTGCCGGCTTTTTCAGCGAAGGCCCATTCGGTCTGGAACCATGGCTCTTCCGCCTGCTTGACCAGGAACCCGATCTTGACTTCTTCTGCGGCCAGCAACAGCCCGCTCAAGCTCATGGCCGAGACCGCCACAGCGGCGCAAGCCAGGGAACGCAAACCACGACGACGATTCATACGGGTGACTCCTTGTTGTTGTTTTTAAATGGGCACTTATCCAGCGAAGCGAGTGCAGGGTTTTCCAGGTACATCCACTTCAATCGCCAGCACGGCACCGTCCAAAGGATGATCCAAAGGGCTCGCGGCACTGGTGATGTAGAGGGTGGTGAGGTTCGGCCCACCAAAAACGCAGCTGGTGGGGCGGCTGACGGGCAGCTCGATAATGCGGTCCACGCTGCCATCCGGTGCTATGCGTAGCAGGCAACTGCCATCCCAGCGGGCATTCCAGATATAGCCTTCGATGTCCATCGCCGAGCCGTCGGGGCCACCGCGCTCGTGTGGGCCGAACCAGATTTGGGCGGGCGCGAGTTGACCATCCGCTTGAATGCCATGTCGGTACAACGTGCCATCCATGCTGTCGCCAAACAGCACCTGGCTGCCGTCTTCATGCCACAGCAAGGTATTGGGAATGCCCAGGCCACTGAGCAACGGCGTGACCTGTGCATCGGCATCGATGCGAAACAGGCCACCTGATCGCCGGGTGATCGGCAGGTCTTCGCCGCGTTCGCCAATGTTGTTCTGCATGGTGCCCAACCACAGGCGGCCCCTGGCATCGCAGCGTGCTTCATTGCCACGGTTGCCGGGTTGCGGGTCGGCCACGCACAACAGTGTCAGGGCTTCAGTGGCCAGGTCGAGGCGATACACGCCGCTGCTCAAGGTCACCAACGCATCGCCGCTTTCACACGGGATGAAAGCCGAGACATGCTCGGGCAACTGCCAAACCTGCAACTGCCCCTCCATCAGGCGCAGCGCTTGTTTGCCGGCGATATTCACCCAATACAACGCTTGGGTCGGCCCATCCCAGAACGGACCTTCGCCCAATTGCGCCCGGTGCGGGGTAACGGCGATACACGACATGTTGCCTCCTGGATTGTTGTTGTTCTCAGGTGTGCGTTACAGCGGGTCGCGTGATGGCGTGCCATCCACCAGCCGCTGGATACGCAACGGGTTGGCGTTTTTCAACGCGTCGGGCAGCAGGCTATCAGGGTAATTCTGGAAGCACACTGGGCGCAGGAAACGGTCGATCGCCAAGGTGCCGACCGAGGTGCCACGGGCATCCGACGTGGCCGGGTACGGCCCGCCGTGCACCATCGCATCGCAGACCTCCACACCGGTCGGGTAACCGTTGAGCAGGATGCGCCCGACCTTCTGTTCCAGCAGCGGCGTGAGTTCGGCGAACTGCTGCAGGTCGGCGGGCTCGCCAATGAGTGTGGCGGTGAGTTGACCGTGCAGGCCGTGCAAGGCGGCGCTGAGCTGGGCCTGGTCGGCCACCTCGACGAACACCGTGGTGGGGCCGAAGACTTCTTCCTGCAGCACCTCATCGCCATCGATCAGCAGGCGCGCATCGGCCTTGAACAACTGCGGTTGTGCTTGGTTGCCGGCCTGTTGACTGCCCGCCAGGTGCTGGATGCCAGGATGGGCCAAGAGTTTTTCCAAGCCCTTACCGTAGCTGCCCAAGGTGCCTGCGTTGAGCATGGTTTGTGGCGGTTGGTCGCCGATCATCTGTGCCACTTGTTGGGTGAACGCGCTGAACTCAGGCGATGCAATCCCGATCACCAGGCCCGGGTTGGTGCAGAACTGCCCGCAACCCTGGACCACCGAGGCGGTCAGGTCCCGTGCGATGGTGTCGGCTCGCGCAGTCAACGCCTGGGGCAGCACGATCACCGGGTTGATGCTCGACATCTCGGCAAACACCGGAATCGGCTGCGGGCGCGCCGCTGCCATGTCGCACAACGCACGGCCGCCCTTGAGCGAGCCGGTAAAGCCCACGGCCTGGATGGCCGAGTGCTTGACCAGCGCTTCACCGACGCCACCACCGAAGATCATGTTGAACACACCGGCCGGCATCCCGGTGGTTTGGGCTGCTTGAATGATCGCGTCAGCGACACGCTCGGCCGTCGCCATATGCCCGCTGTGGGCCTTGAACACCACCGGGCAACCTGCCGCCAATGCCGCAGCGGTGTCGCCGCCCGCCGTGGAGAACGCCAGGGGGAAGTTACTCGCGCCGAACACAGCGACCGGGCCGAGGCCGATGCGGTATTGGCGCAAATCCGGGCGCGGCAACGGCTGGCGATCCGGCAGTGCTTTGTCGATGCGAGCGCCGTAAAAATCGCCACGACGCAGTACGGTCGCAAACAGGCGCATCTGGCCACTGGTACGCCCGCGCTCGCCTTTGATACGCGCAGCCGGCAGTGCAGTCTCGCGGCAGACCAGCTCGATAAAGTCATCACCCAGCGCGTCCAGCTCATCCGCGATTGCATCGAGGAACTGCGCACGGCGTGCTGCACTCAACCCGCGATAGGCAGGGTATGCCGCGGCCGCGGCCTCGGCGGCGGCGTCAACTTCTTGCGTGGTCGCCTGGAAAAAAACCTGGGACAACGCCTCGCCGGTCGTGGCATCGACGCTGTTGAGGGTGACGCTGCCGTTGGCGCTGCGTTGACCGCCGATGTAGTTGTGGCCGAGGAACTGAGTCATGTGGATCTCCGTTAAAGGGTGACGACGTTGCCGGGTTCAAAGGCGGTTTCGGCGCTGCCGACGCGGTTGATCAGCGGCGCGCCGAACTCGCCTTGGCTGATCTCGAACACGTCACCCGGCTGGGTCCGTATACCGTCGGCGAATGACAGGGTGGCGGTGCCGAAGAAATGAATGTGCACATCACCCGGCGTGAGGAACTGGCGGTATTTGAAGTGGTGGTACTCGAGGTTCTCCAGGCTGTGGCACATATTGGCTTCACCGCTGAGGAACTCGTTCCGCCAGATTTCCTCGCCGTTGCGCAGGATGCGACTGGTGCCCGCCAGGTGCTCGGGCAACTCGCCCACGCGCAACTCGGGGCCATAGCTGCAACTGCGCAGCTTGGAATGGGCCAGGTACAGGTAGTTCTTGCGCTCCATCACGTGGTCGGAAAACTCGTTGCCCACGGCAAAGCCGACGCGATAGGGCTTGCTGTCCGGGCCGATGACGTAGAGGCCGCCGATCTCCGGTTCTTCACCGGCATCCTCGGCAAACGGCGGCACCGGGAACGCGGCACCGGGGCGCACGACGATGCTGCCGTCGCCTTTGTAGAACCACTCGGGTTGCACGCCCGCCTGACCGGCTGCCGGTTTACCGCCCTCCACGCCCCACTTGAAGATGCGCATGGTGTCGGTCAACGCCGTGTCGTCACCGGCCTGGTGCATTTTGTCGCGAGCAGCGGCGCTGCCCAGGTGGGTCAGGCCGGTGCCGCTGATCAGCATGTGGGCCGGGTCCGGGTGGTCCAGGGGCGGCAGGATTTTCAAGTCCGCCAGCAAGGTGGCGTAGTCATGACTGTCACCCAGGCCCAGGCTGTCGACCTGTTGCGCCAGGCCCACGCCGGCTTCGATGGCGGCCAGCGCCAATTCGCGCACGCTGCGCGCAGCCTGGACTTCACGCACCTGAGTGCCTTGAACCACGCCGACGCGGCGCTCACCGTTGCGAGACTCGAACTGAACTAAACGCATGCCATTTCTCCTGGATTAAGTACGTGTGGCGCCACGGGCGCTGGCGGCGAATTGGTCCACGGGCAGCACGTGCTTGCGTTCCAGCAGGCGGTACACCACGCCGGTCAGCAACAAGCCGAACACCATCACCGCAGACAAGAAGTACAAACCCGACGCCAGGTTGCCGGTGTATTCCTTGAGCGCACCGATCACGAACGGGCCGATATAGCCGCCGAGGTTGCCCACCGAGTTGATCAAGGCAATGCCCGCCGCCGCACTGGCACCGGCAAAAAACCGCCCCGGCAAGGTCCAGAACACCGCCGTGCAGGAAAACAGCGCGAACGCCGCCAGGCACAGCGCGGCCATTTGCAGCACCGGCACATTGAGCCAGGCACTGCAGAACAGGCCGATGGCGCCCAGCACATAGAGCACGGCGAGGTGGCCGTAGCGGTCATTCAAACGGTCGGAACTGCGCGGGATGATCAGCAGGCCGATAATCCCGAAGAGATAAGGCACGGCAGAGATAAAACCGGTGACCAGATCAGTGCCGCCGAACTGCTTGATCAGCGTCGGCAACCACAGGCCGAGACCGTAGATGCTCAGGGTCACCGGCAAGTAGAACAGCGCCAGCAGCAGAACACGCTTGTCTTTGAGGGCATGCAGCGGGTTGCCGTGGCGGGTCTGGCCGTAGGCTTGCAGGTCTTTGGCCAGCTCACCGGTGAGCCAGGCTTTTTCGTCCTCGCTCATCCAGTTGACCTGCCTGGGGCCGTCCGGCAGGTAGCGCAGTACCGGCCAGGTCAGCAGGATCGCCGGGGTGCCGATTACGATAAACAACCACTGCCAACCGTGCAGGCCAAGCATGCCGTCCATGCCCAACAAGCCACCGGAGACCGGCCCGGTGATCATCATCGCAATCGGCTGGGACAGGATGAACAACCCCAGGATCTTGCCGCGATGGCGCACCGGAAACCATTGGGTGATGTAGTAGAGAACCCCCGGAAAGAACCCCGCCTCCGCCGCGCCGAGCAAAAAGCGCATCACGTAGAAGCTGTGCGGCCCCTGCACGAACGCCATGCCGATGGTGATCGCGCCCCAGGTAATCATGATGCGTGCAAACCAGCGGCGGGCGCCGAAGCGGTCGAGCATCAGGTTGCTGGGGATCTCGAACAGGAAGTAGCCAATGAAGAACAACCCGGCACCCAAGCCGTACGCCGCATCACCGATGCCGACGTCGGCGCCCATGTGCAACTTGGCAAAGCCCACGGCAGAGCGGTCCACGTAGGCGATCAGGTACAGCAGGATCAGGAAGGGAATCAGTTTCAGCGTGATGCGCCGAATAAGCCGCAGTTCCTGGCTCATGGGGTCGATCTCCGATTGTTGTTTTTATAGAAGCTCGGGACACGCCTCTCGCGAAAAATCGCCAGGGCAATGCCTCAGTTGAGACGGACTATATAGTATGACTATTTGCAAAACAACACTTCCAAAGCTTCGATTTTGCGCTTATGTTTAGACGCAGATAGAACATATAGTCATACAATAAGAGAATCGATCATGCCCGATAAAAAGCCTGGCCTACGCTCCGCCCAGTGGTTTGGTACCGCCGACAAGAACGGCTTCATGTACCGCAGCTGGATGAAGAACCAGGGCATTGCCGACCACCAGTTCCACGGCAAGCCGATCATCGGCATCTGCAACACCTGGTCGGAACTGACGCCGTGCAACGCGCATTTCCGCCAGATCGCCGACCACGTCAAACGCGGCGTGATCGAAGCCGGTGGCTTCCCCGTGGAATTCCCGGTGTTCTCCAATGGCGAATCCAACCTGCGCCCCACCGCCATGCTCACGCGCAACCTGGCGAGCATGGACGTGGAGGAAGCGATTCGCGGCAACCCGATTGATGGTGTGGTGCTGCTGACCGGCTGCGACAAGACCACCCCGGCCTTGTTGATGGGCGCGGCCAGCTGCGACGTGCCGGCCATCGTGGTCACCGGTGGGCCGATGCTCAACGGCAAGCACAAAGGCCAGGACATCGGCTCGGGCACGGTGGTGTGGCAACTGAGTGAACAGGTCAAGGCCGGTACCATCACCTTGGACGACTTCCTCGCCGCCGAGGGTGGCATGTCACGTTCGGCGGGTACCTGCAACACCATGGGCACCGCGTCGACCATGGCCTGCATGGCCGAAGCACTGGGCACGTCCCTGCCCCACAACGCGGCGATTCCGGCGGTGGATGCACGGCGTTATGTGCTGGCGCATATGTCGGGCATGCGTGCAGTGGAAATGGTGCGTGAAGACTTGAAGCTGTCGAAGATCCTCACCAAGGAAGCGTTTGAAAACGCGATCCGCGTGAATGCGGCCATCGGCGGTTCGACCAACGCGGTCATCCACTTGAAAGCCATTGCCGGGCGTATCGGTGTGGAACTGGACCTGGATGACTGGACGCGCATGGGCCGTGGCATGCCGACCATCGTCGATCTACAGCCGTCGGGGCGCTTCTTGATGGAAGAGTTCTATTACGCCGGTGGCCTGCCAGCGGTATTGCGGCGTCTCGGTGAAGCCAACCTGATCCCCCATCCGAATGCCTTGACCGTCAACGGCAAATCCCTGGGTGAGAACACCCAGGATTCGCCGATTTATGGCCAGGATGAAGTGATCCGCACCCTCGACAACCCGATCCGCGCGGATGGCGGCATCTGTGTGTTGCGCGGCAACCTCGCGCCACTGGGCGCCGTGCTCAAGCCTTCGGCGGCAAGCCCGGAACTGATGCAGCACCGTGGCCGTGCGGTGGTGTTCGAGAACTTCGACATGTACAAGGCGCGCATCAACGACCCGGAGCTGGACGTGGACGCCAACTCGATCCTGGTCATGAAGAACTGCGGGCCCAAGGGTTACCCGGGCATGGCCGAAGTCGGCAACATGGGCTTGCCGGCCAAACTGCTGGCTCAGGGCGTGACCGACATGGTGCGCATCTCCGACGCGCGCATGAGCGGCACGGCGTACGGCACGGTGGTGTTGCATGTGGCGCCGGAAGCCGCTGCCGGAGGGCCGCTGGCCACGGTCAAGGAAGGTGACTGGATCGAACTGGACTGCGCCAACGGCCGCCTGCACCTGGACATCCCCGACGCAGAGCTGGCGGCGCGCATGGCCGACCTGGCGCCGCCGCAGAAACTCATCGTTGGTGGCTATCGCCAGCTGTACATCGACCATGTGCTGCAGGCCGACCAAGGCTGCGACTTTGACTTTCTGGTGGGGTGCCGCGGGGCGGAAGTCCCAAGGCATTCCCACTAATTGGGATGCTATGATGCGGCGAATTCAAGCCAGAGCCTCCCTGTAGTCATGGATCACCAGCCGTCCAAGCCGCGCAAGAGCCAGCATGCCCAGATCGTTCAGGACTTGGGCATGCACATCGTTTCCGGTCGCTTCAAGCCGGAAGAAAGACTGCCCATGGAGGCCACGCTCTGCGAGGAGTACAAGGTCAGCCGCTCGGTGTTGCGTGAAGCCACGCGGGTGCTCAGTGCCAAGGGCCTGGTGTATTCCAAGCCACGGGTGGGCGCGGTGGTGCGGCCACGGTTGAAATGGCACTTGCTCGACCCGGACGTGTTGTCCTGGTTGATGCAGTCCACGCCCCACAGCGAGTTCTTCAATACCCTGGCCGGTGTACGCCGCATCCTCGAACCGGAGATCGCCGCCATGGCCGCGACCACCGCCACCGATGAAGACATCGCCACCATCGAAAAAGCCTACCTGGGCATGGAAACCGCCAAGACCCACGAGGACCTGTTGCAGGCCGACCTGGACTTCCACCGCGCCATCGCCGACGCCACCCGCAACGACCTGTTGGCCTATATGTGCAACATGCTGTCGCTGCCGTTGCGCGAGTCGATCAACATCACCAACCGCCGCCCCGACATCCAGGGCCTGAGCCTGCCTCGGCACAAGGCAATCCTCACCGCGATCCAGAACCGTGATGCCTTGGGCGCTCGGCATGCCTCGCTGGTGCAGTTGGATGACACGCGGGTGGCGCTGGATACGGTGATGAATGTGCTGACGCCGCTTTAGGCTGCGGGCGACTCCTGTAGGAGCCGGCTTGCCGGCGATAGCGGTGGCTCAGACGACTCATTCGTCACTGAAACGCTGGGCTGGGAATGGGCCTCGTCAGCCATTTGCTCAGCCGCCAAGCGCAAGCCGATGAGTTGCTGGTGCTCGTGGTCGACGCGACGATTCGCGGGCCTAACTGGGCCTTGTTGACCCACCGTGACAGCGAGCACCTCGCCGTGGTGTTTTGCGGCATCAACCCCGGCAAGGGCTCCGCCGCCCTGGGTCTGCACCTTGCTAATCGCAGCATCGCTTCTGGCGCACCTTGCACCGTGCCGGCTTCACGCCCCATGAACTACGCCCGGAGGATGGCGCCACACTGCTGCACTACAGGTGTGGCCTGACCACCGTGGTGGAACGCCTCACGGTGAGCGCGGGCGAGTTGGCGCGTCGATATGGGTGCTGCCCAACCCCAGCGGGCGCAACCTGCGCGTTCAACCTGGAGCAGTTGGTGAGTGCTTATCGTGCTTTGTATGAGGCGTATGGCGTGCCGGGATAGTCAATTGCGATGAGACCTGGAGAAGCGACCAATGCTAAAATGCCATCATTCAATCACCAACGGAATGGCGCAGAACACAGATGGACCTTTCCTTCTACCTCAAGTACCCCGAATCAGCCAAACGCATCGCAGCCCAACTCGAACCGCTAAACCGCAGGTTCCAATGGGTCAAACACTGTCCAGATCTGTCCCACTACAATCCAGAATTATTCGACACGCTTATTCACGATCAAGTCGTTGACTACTACCGCCAGAATCCTCAAAGCGTGGCCCCTGACGGGACAGAGACACTCCCACTGATCTATCTCGATGAAGAGACCCGTACCGGTCAGTTGATCAAGAACACACGGGAGAAGTTCGGCGATATCATCGCGATCTTCGCTCTTATCTTTCTGGCCCCAACCCCTCGCCAGCTCATCGGTAAAGCATCGATGATTCATGATCTTTTGCAGGACGAAAACTTCGCCTACGAAAAATCCATGGCTCAGCAAATTGCCGGGCATGCGGCCGGCATTCAAGCGTTTACCGAAGGCTCGGACAACAAAACAGCCAGCGAAAGACTCTTGGACCTCTCCATTCGCGCCGACACCATCACAAGGCAGATGGAAGAACTGGACGCACTCAGCAAAGAGACAAAAGCCCGCACCCACATGCTGGACGACACCCAGAAAACCAAGGCCATCAAAGCCAGAAGGCTGATGGTCAACCGCCTGAGAAAATTCAATACCACGCTGAAAACCCTCAAGGCCGACGCTTCCAGCTCAATTAAAACCGCCGAGCAACACCTGGCTAATGCCAAAGAGCTGTACACCAGCCAGGTCGATCTGTCCAAATCGGTGGAGTACTGGAGAAAGCGAGCCGCCGATCACAAGCAGAGCAAGGCCTCCAGCCTCAAGATGGTCATCGGCTCAATGGTGCTGACCGTGGCTATCGTCTTTGGCTACTACGCCATGGGCGGCATCGCCAACATGGCTCGGGACACTGGCCCGCACAACGTGGCAAGCGCCCCAGCACAACCCGCAACACCGACCACAGCCGCCGTCGACAAGGCCCTGGCTGACGCAGCCAAAACCGAACCCACCACCAAGACCATCATCGTTGATACCGCAAGTGCAGGCGGCCTGGAACTGGCCAAGACCCTTACCAACCTGGTGGGTGCGGCTTTGTTGCTGGCTCTGTGCAGCGTTTTGATCCGCCTGGCGTTACGCCAATACAACACCCACTCCCATTGCGCGCTGGACGCTAATGAACGAGTGATCTTCATCGAGACCTACCTGTCCCTGATGCTGGATGAAAAGCTGACCGCTGACGCAGACCGCAAAATCATCCTCGAAAGTATCTTCAGGGCCACCCAGCCGGCGACCGGCACTGACATTCCGTTCGCCACACCCGTGGACACCCTCATTCGTTTGCTCGACAAGAAGTAACCCGGCCTGCGGCTGCCTGCTTCCGCAGGCAGCCTTACAAACGAACCTTTACCCCCAAACCTGCGTCCGAGCTAAGGCACTGTTGCCAACCGCCGCGAGGTTCCCGTTTGAAAGCCGCCATCCTCAAGAAGTACCGCCTGATCATCAAGACCATGGGCTACGTGGGCTGGGCCCTGTTCTGGCTGTTGTTGTGGGACATCGCCGTGACGGTGGATTTCATGCTGTTCCTCAACGCCAAGATCAACCTGCCGTTGATGCCGTTGACCCTGCTGGGCTCGGCGCTGGTGGTGCTGATCAGTTTTCGCAACAGCAGCGCCTACAACCGTTGGTGGGAGGCACGCACGCTGTGGGGGGCGATGGTCAACAACTCGCGCAGCTTCGCACGCCAGGTGCTGACCCTGCTGGACGACCCCGGCAGCGAGGCCAACCCGGTCAAGGCCAGCCTGCTGCGCCGCCATGTGGCCTATGTGAACTGCCTGGCCGCCCACCTCAAGGGCCAGCCGTGCCCTGACGAAGTGCGTGCGTTTATTCCGCCAGAGGAGTTCGCCCGCAGCGGCGCGACCAACAACTTTGCCAACGACATCCTCACCGGCTCTGCCGCCTTGCTCGCCAAGGAATACAAGGCCGGCCACTTGGACAGCATCCGCCTGGCGCGGCTGGAGTCGACACTGGTGGACTTGTCCAATGCCCAGGGCGGCATGGAGCGCATCGCCAACACGCCGCTGCCCTACCCCTACGTGTACTTTCCGCGCCTGTTCATTTCGTTGTTCTGCCTGATCGTGCCGGTGGGCCTGGTGGAATCCCTGGGCTGGTTCACCCCGCTGGCCTCCACGGTGGTGGGCTTCATGTTGCTGGCCATTGAGCGCATCGGCACCGACCTGCAAAGCCCGTTTCATTCCAGCGAACACCAGATCCAGATGGAAACCATCTGCGAAACCATCGAGAAAAACCTGCAGTCGATGCAGCGTGATGCGCTGGGCGGCGAGCGTATCGTTTAAACCCGCCTTACGGCCTAAAGTGCGTACTCCCGCAGTCGATATAAAGGGGTACGCATGGGCCCTATCCCCTCAAAACAACACATGCGACGCTCGACGCTACTGTTTTCTCCTTGCCAAAATTATAAATACCCGCGGGTGAAGTCATGAATATCAAGCAAAAGCTGACCTGGGCGTTTGCCGCCATCGCGTGCGTCCCGGTTATTTTGGTCGCTGTGTTGGTTGTGCTGAACCTGCGCGAGGGGGCCCTGGCCAATTTCCTCGACAGCAGCGGCCGCGAGATCCGCCAGATCGACAATGGCATGAAGCAGTTCTTCGACGGCATCAGCCAGAACGTCGACTACGTGGCCAAGGACCCGCGCGTTGTCGCGGCCAAGGACCTCAAGAGCTACGCCGGCGCCGACGCCGCGCAAATCCCCCTCACCCCGACCAACAAGGCGCTGCTGGAGATTTTCGACCAGTTCGCCAAGAGCCACCCCAGCACTGCCTACCTGTCCCTGGGCTTGAAGGACGGCGGCTACGCCAGTTGGCCCGACGACACCAAGCTGAACAACTACGACCCGCGCGTACGCCCCTGGTACCAGGCGGCTATCGCCGCGCCGGGCAAGACCGTGCGCACCGGCGCCTATTATTGGGCGCCGGACGACGTGACGCTGATCGGCACCGTGCACACCGTGGCCGATGCCAGCGGTACTGTCCTCGGCGTGGTCGGCCTGGACGTGTCGCTCAAGCAACTGACTGAGCTGGTGCGCAACATCAAGCTCGGCGACAGCGGCTACCTGATGCTGGTCGAAGCCAACGGCAACGTGCTGGTGGACCCCAGCGATGCCAAGCACAACTTCAAGCCCCTGGCCGACCTCGGCGCCAATTATGCCGAGCTGGCCAAACGCGGCGACGGTGTGACCCAGATCGACATCAACGGCGTGACCTACATGGCCAACGTGGTCAGCTCCAAAGACCTGGGCTGGCGCTTTATCGGCCTGATCAAGCGCGATGAAGTCATGGCCCAGGCGGCGAGCCTCACCTGGTTGATCGCCGCCATCGCGGCGGTGCTGGCGGTGATCTTTGCGATTGTCGGCGCCAGTTTTGCCCGGGTGATCGTGCGCCCGATCCGCGGCGTCGCCGACGGCCTGCAAGAAATCGCCGAAGGTGAAGGTGACCTGACGCGCCAGCTCAAGGTCGAGGGCAAGGACGAAACCGCCAGCCTGGCGGGCTGGTTCAACCAGTTCCTGAGCATGATCGCCCAGTTGGTGCAGCGCATCGGCAACGCGTCCTCCGACCTGCAGACCGCCGCCGCCGACACCCGCGAAGTGGCGCACAACATGAACCAGGCGGCCGGGCGCCAGCGTGAAGCCGTGGAACTGGTGAGCACCGCGTTCAATGAAATGGTCGCCACCGCCAACGAAGTGGCCCGCTCCTGCAGCGCTGCCGCGTCGAGTGCCGACGAAGGCTACCGCGACGTGCATGACGGCCAGCAGCACATCGGCGAGGCCACCGGCAGCGTGCTCAAGCTGAGTGAAGACTTGCAGCGTTCGACCCAGACCATGCAGCAGCTGGAGCAGGACAGCAAAAACATCAACACCATCCTCGACACCATCCGCTCGATTGCCGAACAGACCAACCTGCTGGCGCTCAACGCGGCCATCGAGGCAGCCCGCGCTGGTGACCAGGGCCGTGGTTTTGCGGTGGTGGCCGACGAAGTGCGTGCCCTCGCCCGCCGCACCGCCGACTCCACCGGCGAGATCGACAGCCTGCTGGGTAACCTCGCCCGCCGCACCCAGGAAGTCACCCAGCAGATGCAGGGCAGCCTGTTGGTGTCCCACACCAGCGTGGAACGCATCCAACAGGCCCGCGACAGTTTCGACAAGATCCGCGGGTCGGTGGATTCGATCCGCGACCAGAACACCCAGATCGCCACCGCCGCCGAAGAGCAGCACCAGGTGGCCGAGGAGATCAACCGGCACATCGCGCAGATTCACGCCGATGCGCAGTTGGTCGAAGGCTTTGCCCATTCGGCGCAGACCGGTTCCGGGCGGTTGACGGATATTTCCGGTCAGCTCAAGGGGTTGGTGGGCCGCTTCAAGTTCTGACCTGGCGGGCGGTGGCGACCTTGCGGACGCCACCGCCGGCAAGGGCTCATGATTTCAACCCACTTGCAGCTCGGTGGAACGGCCGGTGGCCTTGAAGAAAGCCAGCACGGCAATGCCCAGCGCGATCCAGCACGTCCCGCCAACCTTGGCGTAGATATCGGAATTGACCAGCACGTAGCTGATGATCACAAAGCCGATCAGCGGCACCAGCCCATGCACCACCCGGCGACCGGCGCCACGGTAGTGCCAGGCCACGGCCACATGAAGCAGCAGGAATGCGGTCAGCGCACCAAAGTTGCACATGGACGCCAGCAAGTTGATCTGCCCCACAAAGAACAGCCCCAGCACCAGGCTCAAGCCCGCCACCAGCAACGTGGCGCGTTGCGGCACGCCGGTGACCGGGTGCACCTGGCTCAGAAACTGCGGCAACTGGCGGTCGCGGGCCATGGCGAACAACAGCCGTGAAGTCGCCGCCTGGGCCACCAACGAGTTGGCAATGGCCGCGCCGATGGCCACGGCCAGGGCGATCACCACCTGCAACCAGGGACCGGCCACCAGGCGGCCGATTTCGTAGAACGCGTTGTTCGACGCATCGGCATCCGGGTACTGCACCAGGTTGGGCTGCAACAGCGCCGCCAGCCAGGTCTGCACCATGAACAGCGCCGCTACCAAGGCCAGCGCCCACAGGGTTGCACGCCCGACGGCGCGGCTGCCGCCACGGGTTTCCTCCGACAAGGTGGAAATCGCATCAAAGCCCAGGAACGACAGCACCGCCACCGACAGCGCACTGAAGATCAGCGGCAAGGAAAACTCGGCCGGGTTGTACAACGGCTTCATCGTCCAGCTGGCGCCATTCACACCGTTGCTGATCGCGATACTCGCCAGCACCACAAACACCACCAGCACCACCAGTTGCCCATAGAGGAACAAGCGGTTGGCACGGGCCGTGGTCTGGATACCGCGCAGGTTGACCAGCGTATTGAGTACCACGAAAAACACGATCCACAACGGCTGGGGCACCGAAGGGATCACGTTGGCCATGGCATTGGCGCCGATCACATACAGCAAGGTCGGCACCAACAGGTAATCGAGCAGGATCGCCCAGCCTGCCAGAAACCCCAGCTGGCTGCTCAGCCCGCGCCCCACATAGGCATACACCGAGCCTGCCACCGGGAACGCATGGGACATCTGCTGGTAGCTGATGGCGGTGAACAGCATCGCGACAAAGCCGATCAGGTAGGTCAGCGGGACCATGCCGTGGCTGGCGTCGAACACCCCGCCAAAGATCGAGAATGGCGCCAGCGGCACCATGAACACCATGCCGTAGATCAGCAGGTCGCCGAGGCTCAGTTGGCGCTTGAGTTGTTGGGTATATCCGAAACGCGCGAGGTCCGCGCTGTCACCGGGGGTGGAAGGGTCGATCATGATGGCGCTCCGCAAGGGTTGAACACAAAGCTCACTCTAGGGCGACGCAAGCCCGCGCTCTATCCTGAAAACTACTAGGTTTTGGCCTTGGCAGAGTGTTTGCTTGCAAACCTGCGCAGCCCAACGCCCGGAGGCGCCATGCACACCGACCTGATGAGATTCAGCGAACACCTCGCCCACACCACGACGCTGGACGCGTGCCTGGCCGAGGTTCAGGTCGCCACCCAGCAACTGGGTTTCAAGACGCTGATCTACGACTACGCGCCCGTACCCGTCAGCCATGAGGGCGCGCTGATCACACCGTCGGTGTTCAAGACCCTGGATGCGCCGAGCGACATGCACGCGCTGTGGTGCGAGCGCGGTTACTACCAGATCGATCCCGTGCAGCAATGCGCCGCCCGCCGCACCACGCCGTTTGCCTGGTCCTTCAGCACCGACGCGCCCTGGAGCGGCACCCTCACCGACGCCCACCGCCCGGTGGCCCACTATATTCGCGACTACGGCCTGAGCACCGGGCTGACCGTCCCGTTGCACCTGCCCGACGGCGGCTTCGCCACCCTTACCGCGATTGTCGACGGCACGCCCGCCGATGCCGAGCGACAAGCCCAGCACAACCTTGGCGAGATGCTGGTACTGGCCCACGCCTTCCAGGCCCGGGCCAGCGAGCTGCTGGCGCCGGCCGAGCGCTGCTGCAGCCACATCCACCTCACCCGCCGCGAGCGCGAGTGCCTGCAGCATTCGGCCAAGGGGCTCACGGCCAAGGGCATTGCCGCCACGCTCCACCGCTCCGAAGCCACGGTCAACCTGCACCTGATCGGCGCGGCGCGCAAACTGGGCGCACGCAATCGCGTCGAAGCCGTGGTGCGCGGCCTGCATTACCGGTTGGTGGAAGTCTGAGAACCTAGCATTTTTGCCAGTGCCCTTGCCGCGCACTTTTGACTAGCCTGTACCTCATTGATCCCCAAGGAGGTACACAACATGCAGGTTCGCGAAGGTTATGCCGATTTCCGTGGCCATCGGACGTGGTTCCGGGTCACCGGCGACTTGAATTCAGGGCGCCTGCCCTTGATCGTCGCCCACGGCGGCCCCGGCTGCACCCATGATTACGTCGACAGCTTCAAAGACCTGGCCAGCACCGGCCGCGCCGTGGTGCATTACGACCAACTCGGCAATGGCCGTTCGACCCACCTGCGTGACGCCGCCAGCGATTTCTGGACCGTGGAGCTGTTTCTCGCCGAACTGAACAACCTGGTCGCCCACCTGGGCATCCGCGACTACGCCCTGCTGGGCCAGTCCTGGGGCGGCATGCTCGGGGCCGAACACGCGGTGCGCCAACCGGCCGGCCTTAAAGCCTTGATCATCGCCAACTCGCCGGCGTCCATGGACCTGTGGTGCGAAGCCGCCCACGAGCTGCGCCAGGCACTGCCGGCGGAGGTGCAGGCCACCCTGCTGCAGCATGAAAACGCCGGCACCACCGACAGCGCTGAATACCGCGCCGCCTCGGACGTGTTTTACGCACGCCATGTGTGCCGCCTCGACCCGGTGCCCGACGATGTGGCGCGCACCTACGCGGCCATCGACGACGACCCCACCGTGTACCACGCCATGAATGGTCCGACTGAATTCCACGTGATCGGCAGCATGCGCCACTGGAGCATCATCGATCGGCTGTCGCAGATCCAGGTGCCGACGCTGCTGATTTCCGGGCGCTACGATGAAGCCACCCCGGCGACCGTGCAGCCGTTTGCCGACGGCATCGCCGATGTGCGCTGGCAGATCTTCGAACAGTCCAGCCATATGCCCCACGTGGAAGAGCGCGAGGCGTGCATGGCGTGTGTGGCAGCGTTTCTGGAACAACGCGACGGCTGATCCCAGCTCCCCGTCAACACCCGCCGCAAGCGCATGACCCCGCCGGTCATGCTAATTCGCTCTTGTCTATTGTGATTCTCGTATTATGGTATACCATCATACGCAGACCTCACCTTAGACGGAGCACCCCATGAGTTTTGAAATCCGCAAAATCGTCAGCTACGTAGACCAGACCTTTATCGAAGGCGGCAAAGCCTCGGATACGCCGGTGACCATGGTCGGCCTGGCCGTGGTGCTGAAGAACCCGTGGCTGGGCCGCGGTTTCGTCGAAGATCTGAAACCGGAAATCCGCGCCAACTGCTCCGACCTCGGCGCACTGATGGTCGAACGCCTGGTGGGCATCATCGGCGGTGCCGAGAAGATCGAGGCCTACGGCAAAGCGGCAGTGGTCGGCGCCGACGGCGAGATCGAGCACGCCTCGGCGATCATCCACACCCTGCGCTTTGGCAATCACTACCGCGAAGCGGTCAAGGCCAAGAGCTACCTGAGCTTCACCAACAAGCGCGGTGGCCCGGGCACGTCGATCCAGATCCCGATGATGCACAAGGACGACGAAGGCCTGCGCTCGCACTACATCACCCTGGAAATGCAGATCGAAGACGCTCCGCGTGCCGACGAAATCGTCGTGGTACTGGGTTGCGCCGACGGTGGCCGCCTGCATCCGCGCATCGGAAACCGCTACATCGACCTGGAAGAACTGGCCGCCGAAAAGGCCCAGTGAGGCCCAGTCGATAACCCAACAAGAAAAGGCATGCAGGAGCGCTCCATGATTCGGCTCACCGCTGAACGCACCCCGGCTGGCACCAGTTATCTGGCGACCGGCCAAGGCCAGCCTGTGGTTTTGATCCACGGCGTGGGCCTGAATAAAGAAATGTGGGGCGGGCAAGTCGTTGGCCTGGCCACGAACTACCGCGTGATCACCTATGACATGCTCGGCCACGGCGCCAGCCCGCGCCCGGCCGCCGGCACGCCGCTGTTGGGCTATGCCGACCAGCTGCTGGAACTGCTCGACCACCTGCAACTGCCCCAGGCCACGGTGATCGGCTTTTCGATGGGCGGCCTGGTCGCCCGGGCGTTTGCCCTGCAGTACCCCGAACGCCTCAAAGGCCTGGTGGTGCTTAACAGTGTGTTCAATCGCAGCTCCGAGCAGCGGGCCGGCGTGATCGCCCGCACCGCCCAGGCCGCCGAACACGGGCCGGACGCCAACGCCGAAGCGGCGCTGTCGCGCTGGTTCAGCCGCGAATACCAGGCGGCCAACCCGGCGCAGATCGCAGCACTGCGCGAAACCCTGGCGGGCAATGATCCCCAGGGCTACCTCACGACTTATGAACTGTTTGCGACCCAGGACATGTACCGCGCCGACGACCTCAAGACCCTGCGCGCGCCAACCCTGGTCGCCACGGGCGAACTCGACCCGGGCTCAACCCCGGAAATGGCGCGCCAGCTGGCTGATCGCATTCCCGGTGCCACCGTTGCGGTGCTGGCCGAGCAACGGCATATGATGCCGGTAGAATCGCCGCGCCTGGTCAATCAGCTGCTGCTGGGCTTTCTTGACACGGTGTACGCCCAAAACAACCCAATAAAGGGGATCGTTGCATGACGCTTGAACGCTTCCAGATGTGCATCGGCGGTGAATGGGTCGATGCCTTGTCCGGCAAGACCTTCGACAGCCTCAACCCGGCGCTGGCCGAACCTTGGGCGCAACTGCCCGACGCCGATGAGGCCGATGTGGAGCGCGCTGTACAGGCTGCCCAAGCGGCGTTCGACAGTCCGGCCTGGCGCGGCCTCACCGCCACCGCGCGGGGCAAACTGCTGCGCCGCCTGGGTGATTTGATCGCCGAGAACAAAGAGCAACTGGCCCAGCTGGAAAGCCGCGACAACGGCAAGCTGATCCGCGAAACCCGCGGCCAGGTCAGCTACCTGCCCGAGTTTTTCCACTACACCGCAGGCCTGGCCGACAAGCTTGAAGGCGGCACCCTGCCCCTGGACAAGCCGGACCTGTTTGCCTACACCGTGCACGAAGCCATGGGCGTGGTCGCTGCGATCATTCCGTGGAACAGTCCGCTGTACCTGACTGCGATCAAACTCGCGCCAGCCTTGGCAGCGGGCAATACCATTGTGATCAAGCCGTCCGAGCACGCCTCGGCGACCATCCTCGAACTGGCCCGCCTGGCGCTGCAAGCCGGCATTCCCCCAGGTGTGGTCAACGTGGTCACCGGCTACGGCCCGAGCACGGGCGCCGCCCTCACCCGCCACCCGCTGGTGCGCAAGATCGCCTTCACCGGCGGCGCGGCCACCGCTCGCCATGTGGTGCGCAGCAGCGCGGAGAACTTCGCCAAGCTGTCCCTGGAACTGGGTGGCAAGTCGCCGAACATCATCTTTGCCGATGCCGACCTGGACAGCGCCATCAACGGCGCGATTGCCGGTATCTATGCCGCGTCCGGGCAGAGCTGCGTGTCCGGATCGCGGCTGCTGGTGCAGGACGAAATCTACGACGAATTCGTCGAGCGCCTGGTGGCGCGCGCCCAACGCATTCGCATCGGCAACCCGCAAGACGACGCCAGTGAAATGGGCCCCATGGCCACCGCGCAGCAACTGGCCGTGGTCGAAGGCCTGGTGGCCGATGCGATCGCCGAAGGTGCGCGCCTGCGTACCGGCGGCAAGCGCCCGCAGAACCTGGGTGAAGGCTGGTTCTATGAGCCGACGCTGTTCGAGTGCGACCGCAACTCGATGAAGATCATGCAGGAAGAAGTGTTCGGCCCGGTGGCCTCGGTGATCCGCTTCACCGACGAAGCCGAAGCCCTGGCCATCGCCAACGACTCGCAGTTCGGCCTCGCCGCTGGCATCTGGACCCGCGACCTGGGCCGCGCCCATCGCCTGGCCCGGGACGTGCGCTCAGGCATCATCTGGGTTAACACCTACCGCGCCGTATCGGCCATGGCGCCCATCGGTGGCTTCAAGAACAGTGGCTATGGACGCGAAAGCGGCATCGATTCGGTGCTGGCCTACACCGAGCTGAAAACGGTGTGGATCAACCTGTCCCAGGCGCCCATGCCTGATCCTTTTGTGATGCGCTAGGAGTCCCCTGCCATGATCGAACCCGGCATTTACAAAGACGTGATGAGCTCGTTCCCGTCCGGTGTCACGGTGGTGACCACCCTCGACCCGGACGGCGGCATCGTCGGCATCACCGCCAGCGCCTTCAGTGCGTTGTCGATTGACCCAGCACTGGTGCTGTTCTGCCCCAACTATGCTTCCGATACCTACCCGGTGCTGCGCGACAGCAAGCGCTTTGCGATCCACCTGCTGTCCGCCGACCAGACCGCCGAGGCCTATGCGTTTGCCGGCAAGGGCAAGGAAAAAGCCAAGGGGATCGAGTGGCACCTGAGCGAATTGGGCAACCCGCTGCTGGCCAAGGCCACGGCGATCATCGAGTGCGAGCTGTGGCGTGAATACGACGGCGGCGACCACGCGATCATCGTCGGTGCAGTGAAGAACCTGATCCTGCCTGCGCAGCCGGTCACGCCGATGGTCTACCACAAAGGCAAGCTGGGCCCTTTGCCAGCCCTGGCCTGAGGCCTGCCGGGGGTGGTGAGGGTTTGTCGCTTAAAGGACATCGCGTGATAAACTCGCCGGCAATTTAGGCCCTCGACCGGCCCCCAGTTAACCGTTACATACAGAGCAGACCCCATGAAACGCCTGCCACTCGACGACAGCTTCAAGGTCAATCACAACCCGGTCACCCTGCGGGAAATCGTGCTGGAAAAACTGCGCAGCGCGATCATGAACTTCCAACTGCTGCCCGGCGACCGCCTGGTGGAACGCGACCTGTGCGACCGCCTCGGCGTCAGCCGTACCTCGGTGCGTGAAGCCTTGCGTCACCTGGAGTCCGAAGGCCTGGTGGAGTTTGCCGATGCCAAGGGCCCGCAAGTGGCAATCATCACCCTGGCCGACGCTGTCGACATCTACGAGCTGCGTTGCGTACTCGAAGGCTTGATCGTGCAGTTGTTCACCCTGCGCGCCAAAGCCAAGGACATCAAGGCCCTGGAAAAAGCCCTGGACGATAACCGCAAAGCCCTCAAGGATGGCGAATTGCAGCAGGTGATCGACTCGGTGCAGGGGTTCTACGACGTGCTGCTGGAAGGTTCGGGCAACCACGTCGCTGCCACCCAGCTGCGCCAGTTGCAGGCGCGTATCAGCTACTTGCGTGCTACCTCGGTGTCCCAGGAAAACCGCCGTGGCGCCAGCAACCAGGAAATGGAACGCATGGTCGAGGCGATCAAGAGCCGCGACCCGCTGGCCGCCCACCAGGCCTGCGTCGATCACGTGCGCGCCGCCGCTGCCGTAGCCCTGGAGTACCTCAAGCGCAAACAGGACGAGACCGGCAAAGTCCCCGAGATCACCCTGCCCATCGCCCTCAAAGAACCGCGCATAGGTCACTGACCGTGTTCAGCCCCAGCTTTTGCCCGAAATGCGGCGGCAGTGACTTAGGTCACCAGCTGCCACCGGGCGATACCCATGAGCGCCTGATGTGCCGGGGCTGCGGCTATATCCACTACATCAATCCCAAGATCATTGCCGGCTGCATCATCGAGCAGGACGGCAAGTACCTGTTGTGCCAGCGGGCGATTCCACCCCGCCCAGGCACGTGGACACTGCCCGCAGGCTTCATGGAAGGCGGCGAGACCACCGAACAGGCCGCATTGCGCGAGGTATGGGAAGAAAGCGGTGTGCGGGCGGAAATCGTTTCGCCCTACTCCATCTTCAGCGTGCCGACGATCAGCGAGGTGTACATCATCTTCCGCGCCATTGCGCTGGAGATCACCGGGCAATTCGGGCCGGAAACCCTCGACTACAAGTTCTTCGCCCCCGAGGACATTCCCTGGGAAAGCATCTATTACCCGGCGATCCGGCAGATCCTGGAGCGGTATATCGAGGAGCGCCAGGCCGGGGTGTATGGCATCTACATCGGCAATGACGACAGCGGCAAAATCCATTTCATCCGCTGATCTCCAGGCAAAATCGGGTCCAAATGTGGGAGCGGGCTTGCTCGCGAATGCGGCATGTCAGTCAACTGATTCGTCGGCTGATGCACTGCATTCGCGAGCAAGCCCGCTCCCACATTTAGATCAATTGATACCCGATAAATCTACGGTTCCAACCCTTCCACAATAATGATCTGCGCCTGCGCCACGCCCTCCCGATGCGCCTTGGCGTCCTGGTACTCCTTGGACTCGTAGCAGGCCACCGCCTGGTCGTAGTTATCAAATTCAATCACCACGTTGCGCGCCCTTGCCGGCCCGCCTTCCAGCGCAATGCTGCGCCCACCCCTGGCCAGGAACCGCCCGCCATACTTTGCAAACGCCGCCGGGCCACGGCTGGCGTACTGCGTGTACTGCTCGGCATCCGCCACATCCACATGGGCAATCCAGTAAGCCTTCATCGGGACATCCTCTTATTCAAATTTTGTGGTATACCATAATACATACAACCAACAAATCGAGCACCCTACTATGAGCTTCAACAGCATCGCAGACATCATCGAGGACTACCGCCAAGGCAAGATGGTATTGCTGGTGGACGATGAAGACCGCGAAAACGAAGGCGACCTGTTGCTGCCTGCTGCGTGCTGCACCGCCGAGACTATCAGTTTCATGGCCCGCGAAGCCCGTGGCTTGATCTGCCTGACCCTCACCGATGAACATTGCCAGCGCCTGGGCCTCGAGCAGATGGTGCCGAGCAACGGCAGCGTGTTCAGCACGGCGTTTACCGTCTCCATTGAAGCCGCCACCGGCGTGACGACCGGCATCAGCGCCGCCGACCGCGCGCGCACCGTCGCGGCGGCTGTCGCACTTGATGCGGGGCCAGCCGATATCGTGCAACCGGGGCATATCTTCCCGCTGCGGGCCAAGGACGGCGGCGTGCTCACCCGCGCCGGCCATACGGAGGCAGGTTGTGACCTGGCACGACTCGCCGGGCACACACCGGCCTCGGTGATCGTCGAGGTGATGAACGACGACGGCACCATGGCCCGCCGCCCCGACCTGGAGGTGTTCGCGCGCAAGCACGGGATCAAGATCGGCACCATCGCCGACCTGATCCACTATCGCCTCAGCACCGAGCGCACCGTGGTGCGAATCGGCGAGCGTGACCTGCCGACGGTGCATGGCACCTTCCGCCTGATCACCTTTGAAGACCGCATTGACGGCGGCGTGCACATGGCCATGGTCATGGGCCAATTGCGCCGGGATGTGCCTGCGTTGGTCCGCGTGCATGTGATCGACCCGCTGCGCGACCTGGTGGGCGCCGAATACAGCGGCCCGTCGAACTGGACGCTGTGGGCCGCGCTGCAACGCGTCGCAGCAGAAGGCAGCGGTGTGGTGGTGGTCCTCGCCAACCACGAATCCTCCCAAGCCCTGCTGGAGCGGGTTCCGCAGTTGACCCAGACACCCCGCCAGTTCAGCCGTTCGCAGTCGCGGATTTATTCGGAAGTGGGCACCGGTGCGCAAATCCTGCAAGACCTCGGTGTCGGTCAACTGCGTCACCTCGGCCCTCCCCTCAAATATGCCGGTTTGACCGGCTACGACCTGGAAGTGGTGGAGAGCATCCCGTTCACTGAATGAACCTGGCCAGATGGCCGGCATGGCAAAATGCTTGCGCAAATGTTGGAATACCATAATATGATATTCCATAGGTTGAATGACGCTCGAAACGTCATCCACACCGACTGCTCCCGATAGGCGGGCACTCAAAAGCCCCGCTCATAAACACAACAATGAGGGCGTAAAAATGGTGTTGAACAAACAGCTCGGCGCAATCCTGTTCGCAGGCTTGCTGGCAACCGCCACCCAGGCGGCCTTGGCAGCCGAAAGCGTGAACTTTGTCAGCTGGGGCGGCAGCACCCAGGAAGCGCAGAAACAGGCGTGGGCCGACCCTTTCAGCAAAGCCAGCGGCATCACCGTGGTGCAAGACGGCCCTACCGACTACGGCAAACTCAAAGCCATGGTCGAAAGCGGCAACGTGCAGTGGGATGTGGTCGATGTAGAAGCCGACTTCGCCCTGCGCGCCGCTGCCGAAGGCCTGCTTGAGCCCCTCGATTTCTCGGTGATCCAGCGTGACAAGATCGACCCACGGTTTGTCTCCGATCATGGCGTCGGCTCGTTCTTTTTCTCCTTCGTGCTCGGCTATAACGAAGGCAAGCTCGGCGCCGGCAAGCCACAAGACTGGACTGCGCTCTTCGACACCAAGACCTACCCCGGTAAACGCGCCCTCTACAAATGGCCAAGCCCTGGCGTGCTCGAACTGGCGCTGCTGGCCGACGGCGTCCCCGCCGACAAGCTCTACCCCCTGGACCTGGACCGCGCCTTCAAGAAGCTCGACACCATCAAGAAAGACATCGTCTGGTGGGGCGGCGGTGCGCAGTCACAGCAACTGCTGGCCTCCGGCGAAGTCAGCATGGGCCAGTTCTGGAACGGCCGAATCCACGCCCTGCAGGAAGACGGCGCACCGGTAGGCGTGAGCTGGAAACAGAACCTGGTGATGGCCGACATCCTCGTCGTGCCCAAAGGCAGCAAGAACAAAGCCGCAGCGATGAAGTTCCTGGCCAACGCCAGTAGCGCCAAGGGCCAGGCCGACTTCTCCAACCTGACCGCTTATGCACCGGTGAACATCGACAGCGTGCAGCGCCTGGATTCAGTCCTGGCACCGAACCTGCCGACGGCGTACGCCAAGGACCAGATCACCCTCGATTTCGCCTACTGGGCCAAGAACGGTCCGGCCATTGCGACACGGTGGAATGAATGGCTAGTCAAATGAAAATGGCGGCAACCACACCGAGCGGCAGTACCCTCGGTGCCCGCGGCGCGGTTTCAGGCGGCGGCGCATCGCCGTCCCTGGCTCAGCGCTGGAAGGGGTCGAGCAACCTGATCCCTGCCCTGCTGTTTCTGGGGTTGTTCTTCCTAGCCCCCCTGATCGGCCTGCTGTTGCGCGGCGTGCTGGAGCCGGTGCCGGGGCTGGGCAACTACGCGGAGCTGTTCGCCAACTCGGCGTACGCGCGGGTGCTGCTCAACACCTTTTCGGTGGCGGGGCTGGTGACCCTGTTCAGCCTGTTGCTCGGCTTTCCACTGGCCTGGGCGATCACCCTGGTGCCACGGGGCTGGGGCCGCTGGGTGTTGAATATTGTGCTGTTGTCGATGTGGACCAGCCTGCTGGCCCGCACCTACTCCTGGCTCGTGCTGCTGCAAGCGTCGGGGGTGATCAACAAGGCGCTGATGGCCATGGGCATCATCGATCAGCCGCTGGAGATGGTCCACAACCTCACCGGCGTGGTGATCGGCATGAGCTACATCATGATCCCGTTTATCGTGCTGCCCTTGCAGGCGACCATGCAGGCCATCGACCCGATGATCCTGCAGGCCGGCTCCATTTGCGGCGCAAGCCCATGGACCAACTTCTTCCGGGTGTTCCTGCCGCTTTGCCGGCCGGGGTTGTTCTCCGGTGGCTTGATGGTGTTTGTGATGTCCCTCGGTTACTACGTCACCCCGGCGCTGCTGGGCGGAGCGCAGAACATGATGCTGCCTGAGTTCATCATCCAGCAGGTGCAATCGTTCCTCAATTGGGGCCTGGCCAGTGCCGGTGCCGCGTTGCTGATCTTTATCACGCTGGTGTTGTTCTACTTCTACCTGAAGCTCCAGCCGGAATCCCCGGTTGGCGCCAGCAACACGAGGTAAGTCGTCATGCTCCTGACCCCCAATGCCATGAGTCGCAGGATGCGCTTGGGCCTCTACACCACCACCGGCATTATTGGCCTGTTCCTGCTGTTGCCGATCGTGTTCATCGTGCTGCTGTCATTCGGTTCCTCCCAATGGCTGGTGTTCCCGCCGCCGGGCTGGACCCTGAAATGGTACGGCCAGTTCTTCTCCAATGCCGACTGGATGAACGCGGCCATGGCCAGCCTCAAGGTGGCGGTGTTGACCACCGTGTTCGCCGTGGCGCTGGGCTTGCCAACGGCATTCGCCCTGGTGCGCGGGCGCTTCCCCGGCCGCGAACTGCTTTACGGCTTGTTCACCCTGCCGATGATCGTGCCGCTGGTGATCATCGCGGTGGCGGTATATGCACTGTTCCTCAAGCTCGGCTACACCGGCACGATGTTCGCCTTTGTGGTCAGCCATGTGATTGTCGCGCTGCCATTCACCATCATCTCCATCATCAATTCGCTGAAGCTGTTCGACCAGTCGATTGAGGATGCCGCGGTGATCTGCGGCGCATCGCGCCTGCAGGCCGTGTTCAAGGTGACGTTTCCGGCGATCCGCCCCGGCATGGTGGCCGGTGCGCTGTTTGCCTTCCTCGTCTCGTGGGATGAAGTGGTGCTCAGCGTGATGATGGCCAGCCCTACCCTGCAAACCCTTCCCGTGAAAATGTGGACCACCCTGCGCCAGGACCTGACGCCAGTGATCGCAGTGGCTTCGACGCTGCTGATCGGCCTGTCGGTACTGGTCATGGTGATTGCCGCCGTCGCTCGCCGACGCTCCGAAACCCGCGCATGAGCGCCGAGGATCAAGACATGAGTGCAGTGATCAAAGACCCCGCACAGAACCCTGGCCAACCCCTGGTCAGCCTGCGCAACCTGAACAAGCACTACGGCGAATTTGCCGCCGTGGACAACATCTCGCTGGACATCAGGGACGGTGAATTCCTTACCTTCCTCGGCTCCAGCGGCTCGGGCAAAAGCACCACCCTGTCGATGCTGGCCGGCTTTGAAACACCGAGCAGCGGTGAGATCCTGGTAAAGGGTCAATCCCTGGTCAACGTACCGCCGCACAAACGCGACATTGGCATGGTGTTCCAGCGCTACTCGCTGTTCCCGCATTTATCGGTGCGCGACAACATCGCCTTCCCCCTGACGATCCGCAAACTGGCCAGTGCCGAGCGTGAAAAGCGCGTCGACGCCATGCTCAAGCTGGTGCAGCTGGAACCGTTCGCCCATCGCCGCCCTTCGCAACTCTCCGGCGGCCAGCAGCAACGCGTGGCCATCGCCCGGGCGCTGGTGTACGAACCACGCATTTTGCTGATGGACGAACCCCTCGGCGCCCTCGACAAGAAGCTGCGTGAAGACTTGCAGGATGAACTGCGCCAACTGCATCGGCGCCTGGGCATCACCATTGTCTACGTGACCCACGACCAGGAAGAAGCCATGCGCCTGTCTCAGCGCATCGCGATTTTCAGCCACGGCAAGATTGTGGGGTTGGGCAGCGGGTTTGACCTGTACCAGAACCCGCCGAATGCGTTTGTGGCCTCGTTCCTGGGCAACTCCAACTTTCTCAAGCTCAAGGCCCAGGGCAATGCCGTGGCCTCGTTCGAAGGCCAGGCGTTGTCGATACGGCTGACGACCGGGCTGCGTACCGAACAGGATGTGTTGCTGATGGTGCGCCCGGAAAAAGCCCTGGCGCTGAGCGTGGAGCAGGCTAACCTTGAACCCTTGGCCGCCGGCTGGAACGAGGTGTCCGCCATCGTCGGCGAAGTGTTGTTCCTCGGCGAAAGCCAGACCTGCAGTGTAAGAACCCAGGGCGGCACGTCCATGACGGTCAAGGCGCTGTCCGCCGCCGGCATGCCGCTCAAGGCCGGCGACCCGGTGCGGGTGCGCTGGGCCACGGCGGATGCATGTGTGTACACCGAATGGGCCGAAAGCGACCTGAACAAGGCCGCCGGCGCTCACTGAGTCACCCTTGGGCCGCCACAACGTCGGGTTGTGGCGGCCTTTTTTTCGCCCAGGTATTGCGTGCGTCAATCACACCCTCGATCCAGATGCGATCTCGGTTAAACAGGTGGAAGCGATCAAGTCGAATCGTCGCACCGCCGCTCCCATCTTTGAGTCACGGTCAATCAGACCGACAACGTTCAGCACAGGATCAGTCGGTGTAGCCCAACCGCGCGGCCCTGACCTTCTGGGTATGTTGACGCGTTGCCAGGCAGTAATACAACGGACACGTCACCACCAACCCCACCAGCCACGACAGGTCCGCGCCTTCCACCAGGTTGGCCCACGGCCCCACATACAGCGACGTATTGGCAAACGGCAGCTGCACGATGATGCCGATGAAGTACGCCACGATCGCGTGCAGGTTGAAGCGTCCGTAAACCCCGCCATCGGCACGGAAGATCGAGGCAATGTCGTAGGCCCCGCGCTTGATGATGTAGAAGTCGATCAGGTTGATCGACGCCCATGGCACCAGCACCAGCAACAGCGCCAGAATCAAACCGATGAACTGCGAGATAAAGTCCGCCGATGCGCCCAGCGCAACCACACAGCACCCCATGAGGACCACGCCCGACAGCACCACACGCACCTTGATGCTGGGGGTCCAGTGGCTGGCGAAGGTCTGGATCGAGGTGATGATCGACAAGACTGCGCCGTACAGATTCAGCGCGTTGTGGCTGATGATATTGAGCAGGAACAGCACCATCAGGATCGGCCCGAGCACGCCGGTGGCTTGCTTGACCGCGACCATGGCTTCGGTGCCTTCAGGCGTGGCCAATGCCGCAACCAAGCCAAAGGCGAAGGACAGGAAGGTGCCGAGCGTCGCGCCCAGGTAGGTCGCGATAAACGGCCGGGTAATGCCGATATCGGCCGGCAGGTAACGCGAGTAATCGCTGGTGTAGGGCGAAAAGCTGATCTGCCAGATCACGCCCAGCGACACGGTGGCCAGCCAGCCGGCTGCATTGAAGCCGCCCCGGGTGGCGAAATCCGCCGGCAAGTCATGGGCGAAGATAGCGATGAAGCCGGCGAGCAATGCGCCGCCCATCACCCAAGTGCCAATGCGGTTGAGGGAATGGATAAAGCGGTAACCGATCACGCCGATGGCGGTGGCGCTGAGGGCGCCGATCAGGATGCTCGCCGGGACCGGCACCGACGGCACGATGCCAACGATGGACTTGCCAGCCAGCACGATATTGGAAATGAAGAAGCCGATGTAGATCAGTGCCGCGAAGAACACGATCAGCAGCGCGCCGTAACGCCCGAACTGCCCCCGGCTCTGCACCATCTGGGGGATGCCCATGCGCGGCCCCTGGGCTGACGCGAGGGCAATCACGACGCCGCCGAGCATATGCCCGAGGGCAATCGCTAGCAGCCCCCACATCAGGTTGAGATGGAACACCTGGGCCACCATGGCACCGGTGACAATCGGCAGCGGGGCAATGTTGGTGCTGAACCATAAGGTGAACAGGTCGCGGGCCTTTCCATGGCGCTCAGCGAGGGGAACGTAATCGACCGTGTGATTCTCGATCAGGGGGTCTTGCCGTGACATCTGGGGCATGGAAATGAACTCGCGTTGGTCTGATCTTATAGTTGTTTGACGCCAAACCGGGGGCGCTCTATGGCCGCCCCTCAGATGAACACCATATTATGGTATTCCAACATTTTCACAAGACTGATCCGTAGTCTTTGCACGCATCTGCTCTGCAATTGTGCCACAGGCCCCACGCCCACTTCTCGCTGAAACCCCCGTATTTATTGGTTATAAGACCAATGGCCGACACCCGTCGGGCGTTTGAAAAAGCGCTTGCATCATATGTATTACGGTATACCATCAGACATACAAACTCATAAAAACCACCCTACCCTCCGAGGTTCCCATGATCGATGCCGCCCTCTATAAACAAGTGATGGGTTCGTTTCCGTCCGGAGTCACCGTGATCACCACCCTGGATGACGACGGGCAAGTCGTCGGGCTGACCGCCAGTGCATTCAGCTCATTATCGATGGACCCGGCCCTGGTGTTGTTCTGCCCCAACTACAGCTCTGATTCCTATCCGGTGTTGATCAAGAACAAGCGCTTTGCCATCCATGTGCTGTCCGGCGGGCAACAGAACGAAGCCTACGCGTTTGCGCGCAAGGGCAAGGACAAGGCGCAAGGCATCGAATGGACGTTGAGTGAATTGGGCAACCCGATCCTGGCGAACGCCACGGCGGTGATCGAATGCGAGTTGTGGCGCGAATATGAAGGCGGCGACCACGCGATCATGGTGGGTTCGGTGAAGAACCTGATCGTGCCCCAGCAGAACGCCGGGCCGTTGGTGTATTGCCAGGGCAAGATGGGCGCGCTGCCCCTCGTTGCCTGATTATTTCTGATACACCGCAGTGCCTGCGATAGCGGCGGCACAGCCAATAGAGATGTCGCCTGGCCCACCGCCTTCGCAGCCTCGCTAAAGCTCGACAGCTCCCACAGGGATTTGTGCAACGACGAAGATCCCCTGTGGGAGCTGGCTTGCCTGAGATAGCGGCGGCACAGCCAATAGAGATGTCACCTGGCCCACCGCCTTCGCAGCCTCGCTAAAGCTCGACAGCTCCCACAGGGATTTGTGCAACGACGAAGATCCACTGTGGGAGCTGGCTTGCCTGCGATAGCGGCGGCACAGCCAATAGAGATGTCACCTGACCCGCCGCCTTCACAGCCTCGCTAAAGCTCGACAGCTCCCACAGGGATTTGTGCAACGACGAAGATCCCCTGTGGGAGCTGGCTTGCCTGCGATAGCGGCGGCACAGCTAATAGAGATGTCGCCTGGCCCACCGCCTTCGCAGCCTCGCTAAAGCTCGACAGCTCCCACAGGGATTTGTGCAACGATGAAGATCCCCTGTGGGAGCTGGCTTGCCTGCGATAGCGGCGGCACAG
>NZ_JBSSAF010000017.1:0-138678 GCF_054058375.1 Pseudomonas sp. TE24901 | reverse complement strand
GTATCTAACTGTCGGCCCGGGTCAACTGTGGGAGCTGGCTTGCCTGCGATGCAAACACCTCGGTACATCAGGCACACCCAATCGATGCCATCGCAGGCAAGCCAGCTCCCACATAAAGCGTGCTATTCGCTCTTGATCTACACCACTCAAGCCAGCTGTCAGGCCGCTGTGCTTTTGCTTTTGATCTTGCTTTTGATCTTAAGCGCCCCGTCAAACACGCTGGCCGGAATCTGACAGGGATTTGGGGGCTAAACCGGCAGGGATGCCGGTTTAGCCGCCCCAAATACCTGTCGGATTACGGGCACACCGAGCCTAGGCGAGGTGCCGAGTGTTGGGGCAAGAGCCCTTTGCTGACTTTGGGCTGGGCCGGCATTCCGGCTCTTTTCCAAAGTGAGCCGCCGTAAGGGCGGAACCCTAAGCAGCCGTTACCCCAAAAACGGATATGTACCCCGTCCGAGAAACCGCCTATCCCGACAAAAACACTAGGACTTTGTACCTGCGTAATATTTTGGCGTAAACTGCCGGCAAGCCTGTGAGGAGTTTCCATGACTGCCATAACCATTACCGACGCCGCCCACGATTACCTGGCTGACCTGCTGTCCAAGCAGAACACCCCGGGTATCGGCATCCGCGTCTTTATCACCCAGCCCGGCACCCAGTACGCCGAGACCTGCATTGCCTACTGCAAGCCGGGTGAAGAAAAGCCTGAAGACACCGCCCTGGGGCTGAAAAGCTTCACCGCGTACATCGATGCCTTCAGCGAAGCCTTCCTTGACGACGCTGTGGTCGATTACGCCACCGACCGCATGGGCGGCCAGTTGACCATCAAGGCGCCCAACGCCAAGGTGCCGAACGTCAATGCCGACAGCCCGGTCAACGAGCGCATCAACTACTACCTGCAAACCGAGATCAACCCGGGCCTGGCCAGCCACGGCGGCCAGGTCAGCCTGATCGACGTGGTTGACGACGGCATCGCCGTATTGAAGTTTGGCGGCGGCTGCCAAGGCTGCGGCCAGGCGGACGTGACCTTGCGTGAAGGCATCGAGCGCACCTTGCTCGAACGTATTCCAGAGCTCAAGGGCGTACGCGACGTGACCGACCACACGCAGAAAGAAAACGCCTACTACTGAGTAAGGCGTTCACTGCGAACAAAAAAACGGCGCCCCGTGAGCGCCGTTTTTTTATGCCTTAAATTCAATGGCTTGCACTATCTATTTAACAAAATAGATCAATTGTGGGAGCTGGCTTGTCGGGTCGCCGCATCGCTGCGATAGCGTTATATCAGCAGACAAATGTTTTATCTGGCACACCGTCATCGCGGGCAAGCCCGGCTCCCACAGGGTTTTGCGTAGCTCTCAGGGCTTGATCAAGGGCGGTAGAGGTGAGCATGACCTGCGCGGTACAGCGAGGACTCGCTGAAGCTGTCACTGGCCAGCACTCGGCCCACCACAATCAGCGCCGTACGCCGAAAGCCCTTGGCGGCCACCTTCTGGGCAATATCCGCCAGTGTGCCGACCGCCCAATCCTGGTCCGGCCATGTCGCCCGGTGCACCACCGCAATCGGGCAGTCGGCGCCATAGTGTGGCAGCAGCTCAGCGACGATCTTGTCCAAGTGGTTGACCCCCAGGTGGATCGCCATGGTCGTGCCATGCCGCGCCAGGCTGTCGAAGCTCTCGCCGGCCGGCATGCCTGTTTTATCGGCATAGCGGGTCAGAATCACGCTCTGGGCGATGTCCGGCAGGGTCAACTCGGTTTCCAGTAACGCCGCACAGGCGGCCACTGCGGTAACGCCCGGGATGATCTGGAAAGGAATGCCCAACTCGCGCAAATGACGGATCTGCTCGCCAATCGCCCCGTAAAGGCTTGGGTCGCCGGAATGCACCCGCGCCACGTCCTGGCCTTTGGCGTGGGCTGTCTTGATCAGGTCGATGATCTGTTCCAGGTGCAATTCGGCGCTATTGACGACGGTCTCTGCCTGATGACCTTCCAGCACCGCTGCGGGCACCAGCGAGCCGGCATAGATGATCACCGGGCAGTTACGGATCAGCCGCTGACCCTTGACGGTGATCAATTCCGGGTCGCCGGGGCCTGCGCCGATGAAGTAGACGGTCATGGGAAATTCCTGTCGAAAAACGGGCGAGCATGAAAGTGGCTCATGATCGGAAGCGGCGATTATCGGGATTTTAGCCGGCGCACGCCAACGCAAAGGTAGCCTGGGCGGCTTTTTTGCGGGTGATCAGCAGTCCGGCAGGGGCACCCGCGAGGTGTTCGGCCAGGGCCAGGGCAGCGCTTTCGGCGACGCCGTAGCAGCCGGTATGGGCAAAGGCGACCTCGGATTTGTGACTCAAACGCTCGGCATAAACCGCCAGTTGTCCTGCGTTGAAACAGTGCAACGGGAGATCCAGCGCCCGGGCCATGGCCCGTATTCCCGGTTCATCCTTTTTCAGATCGATACTGGCCAGCGCGGTAATGCTGTTGCGATCAACGCCCCCCTCCGCGAGGGCGCTGTCAAACAGATCCAGCAGGGCGTGAACGTCACAACCCCGCTGGCAGCCCAAGCCGACCGCCAGGATCATGCAGCGTAGTGATCGTCACGGTTGCGACGGAACAACCACGCGCTGATCAGGCCCAGCGCCAGCCAGAAGGCGACGTTGGTCAGGTGCGAGGCGATCTTGAACTGCGCTTCCAGCGCCTCGGGTGCCAGCATCGAGTGCACTTCCGGTTGTGGCGCGCCGATGACGTGAGGCACGGCCAGGATCGCGGCACCCAGCACTTTCAGCAGCCAGTTACGGCCAAACACCAGCAGCGCAATACCGGCGGCGGTGGAGGCGGCGGTGCCGATCCACCAGATCTGCCGTTGCGCCAGATCGGCTGCCGCAGTGCCTGGCAGCTCAGGTGGCAGGCCCATGGTCGGCGCCAGTACGAAGGTGGCGTAACCGGCCAAGCCCCACAGCAAGCCTTGCGCGGTACGGGTCGGTGCGCGCAGGGTGTAGAGACCGGCCAGCATCAGGGCGAAACCGACTGCTACGACCAGGTTGCCGCCTGTGGTCGACAGCACACGCTGCCAGCCATCTTCCGGCTCCCAGGCCTCGGCGTCATGGCTGTGGGCGGCGGCGCCTTCGGCGTGTTCGTGGGCCACTTCGGTGGCGGCCGGGGCGTTTTCGAAGGTTTCCGCCTGCAGAATCAGCGGGGCGACCCAGAAGCTTTGCAGCAGGGTCAGCAGCAGGGCGGCCAGCAGGCCAGTGAACCCTGCGGTTTGCGCAATACGCTTGATCATGTCGGCAAGTCTCAGTGGCACGGGAACGCGGCGCTGTGGCGGGTATCGTGGGCTGCGTTGTGCACCGCCTCGATATGCGAGAAACCGGCGAAATACACCAGACACGCGCCGAGGATCGACGCACCGATGGCGGCGGTCAGGCGTTGGCTGAGGGTGGTGGTGTTGCCGGTGGCGTGCGAGGTGCTGGTGATGATCGACATGGCGCGTCCCTTCAGGGTTTCAGGGTGACACGAGCGCATGAAAACCCCGCGAGCCGGGCACGCAGGGTTCGAACAGCGCCCGCCCACCGCGGGTTTGTTATCTGATTTTTTCGGGCCGGTCTCCGGGCTTGCGAGGGGGCTCTTGGGAGAGTCCTGAAAGCATCGCCTTCCCATGCAAGTGCACAGTGGTTATGACGCTTCGCTCGCTTACCGTTGCGGGGGCAGCACCGGACTTGCCATAGGGGTATGGCGTACCGGTTTCCCGTTTCACCCTTTGCAGGGCACCCGAAACAAGGTGTGTAGGAGAACATGGGCGGTTGATGTGCGTCAAACACCTTGAACGGCTGTAAATGTTTAAGGTGTTTGACGGATAGGGTTGACCTCAAGGGTGACGAGCGATCGATGTTACTTTTTTGTGGATCAGACAAATTTTTATATCATCTCGAAATGAACCTGACTCTGCGATGATCGGAAGCGTAGGTGATCAAGTAGTCAAGGTTGTCATGATCAAACCTCTCGTCTTGTAATCCTCTTCCGCTGAGTGTCCAGCCCACTCCTATGTCCAGCTGGTTGAGAAGCTCGGTGCGTTTGAGGATCTCCTCGGCAATGGCTGAGGCTTTTGGAGAGAAGGTTCTCGTGGTTGGCACCTGACCGGCGGCCTCTTTTAATTCTTTGAAGTTGACGTATTCATCGCCCTGTCCGGCTGCATATTCATCGAAGTGTTTCTTCACCTCTTGTAGCAACTCTTTGTCACTGTAGAACCAGACCTGGGGCTTTTGCTCTGTTGTACTTCTCTTTGCCCGAGTTTCGAGGCTACTCGTGCTGGTGTATGCAGCGTGTTGGATCTGAATACTGTCCTGCGGGGCATCAGCTTCTTTCTCGCCTTTGTAGCTCGGCGAGTTGGGTGGCAGGTTAAAGTGGAGAGGGTAAAGTGTCATGTTTGATCCTTTATTGCGTTGGTATGTCTGGCGCGCATTGAGCGCTTATGAGCCAAATCTGTGTGGTGCAAAAGTCCAAGCTGTTCCTAGCTGGCTATCGGGCAATTAATGCGAGTTGTAAGTTTCATTCGACTGCCGCGGTATGGCGCGAACCTCATGTGTTGGCATTGACCCGCTCTGTGGCACTGCGTAGCCTTGCACCCTCGAGGTTCTCCAGCCCAGGCCGGAGCTAAGAAGGGAACGCGGTCCAAGCCGCGGCTGCCCCCGCAACTGTAAAGGGTTCAGCTGACTGCCACGCCACTGCCGACAAGGCGGGAAGGCGCAGCCAGCGCCGGTCGCAAGACCCGCACGCCCCAAGCCAGGAGACCTGCCTCGCAACCGATTTTCTACTTCAACCGGGCGGGGTGATCCGGTGACGAAATCCGCTGCTGCGCGCCGTCGCAGGGCCTATCGTCCCGTATGCCCGCCCCAAAGGGCATCCGATGAAAACACTGGCCAAACTCCCCGTCACCATCGTTACCGGCTTCCTCGGGTCGGGCAAAACCACCTTGCTGCGCCACATGCTCGACAACGCCCAGGGCCGTCGCATCGCGGTAATCGTCAACGAATTCGGCGAATTGGGCATCGACGGTGAAATCCTCAAGCAGTGCTCCATCGGTTGCACCGAAGAAGAAGCCAACGGCCGCGTCTACGAGTTGGCCAACGGCTGCCTGTGCTGCACCGTGCAGGAAGAGTTCTTCCCGGTGATGCGCGAACTGGTGGCCCGTCGTGGTGACCTCGACCACATTCTCATCGAAACCTCAGGCCTGGCCCTGCCAAAACCCTTGGTACAAGCCTTCCAGTGGCCGGAAATCCGCAGCGCCTGCACCGTCGACGCGGTAATCACCGTGGTCGACAGCCCGGCCGTCGCCGCGGGCACCTTCGCCGCCTTCCCGGACCAGGTCGACGCCCAGCGTAAACTGGACCCGAACCTGGATCACGAGTCGCCGTTGCACGAGCTGTTCGCCGACCAACTGGCCAGCGCCGACCTGGTGATCCTCAACAAAACCGACCTGATCAACCCGGAAGACCTGGCCCGCGTGCGCCTGGAAGTCGCCGAAGAGTTGCCGCCTGCGGTGAAGATCATCGAAGCCAGCAGCGGTCGCCTGCCGCTGGACGTGCTGATCGGCCTGGGTGCCGGCTCTGAAGAGCACATCGACGGTCGCCACAGCCATCACGATCATCACCACGAAGGTGAAGACGACGATCACGACCACGACGCTTTCGATTCCATTTCCATCGACCTGCCGCAAGCCGACGAAGCCCTGCTGCTCGACGCTCTGACCCAACTGGTGGTGCAACACGGCATCCTGCGCGTCAAAGGTTTCGCGGCCATCCCCAACAAGCCGATGCGCCTGCTGATCCAGGGTGTGGGCACACGTTTCGACAAGCACTTCGACCGTGCCTGGGGCGCTGACGAAGCGCGCATCACGCGCCTGGTGCTGATCGGTCAGGACCTCGATGCCGCCGGCCTCGAAGCGCAGTTGCGCGCTGCACTCAGCGTCTGACCCATGCACCTGCTCAGGACCCAGCCCGGTGGTTTCGTCTCGGACGACAATATTGCCGACCTTGGCCAAACCCCCGCTGACCTGGTGATCCTGTGCAGCGGTGATTCCAGCCTGGCATTGCTGGCCGAAGCGGCCCAGCAATTGCCCGACGATTACCCCAGCTTCCGCCTGGCCAACCCGATGCAGGTGCAGAACCATGCCTCGGTCGACCTGTACGTCGATGAAGTGCTGCGCCACGCCAAGGTCATCCTGATTTCGCTGCACGGCGGCATCGGTTATTGGCGGTACGGCATCGAGCGGCTGGTGGAGCTGGCCGAACGCGGCGTGCAGCTGATCCTGGTGCCGGGGGACGATCGCCCGGACCCGGAACTCAGCAGCCTGAGTACGGTAAACGCCGAAAGCCGCGACCGCCTGTGGCACTTTTTGCGCCAGGGCGGCCTGGGCAACGCGCTGGATTTCTATCGCTGCCTGGCCAGCGCTTACCTGGGCCGCGACTACACCTGGGCCGAGCCGCAAACCCTGCCGCGCACGGCGATTTATCACCCGCATAAAGCCAACCCGCGCCTGAACGACTGGCAGACGGATTGGAACCCCGAGTGGCCGGTGGCGGCGGTGCTGTTCTACCGCTCCCATTTGCAGGCGGCCAATACGGGTTTTATCGATGTGTTCTGCCAACGCTTACAGGCAGCGGGCCTTAACCCGCTGCCGATTGCGCTGGCCAGTTTGAAAGAGCCCGGCTGCCTGACGGTGGTCGAGGACCTGCTGGATGAAGTGGGTGCGGCGGTGATTTTGAACACCACCGGCTTTGCCCAATCCAGCCCCGAAGCGCCGCATTTGCGACCGTTTCGCCGCAATATCCCGGTGATCCAGGCGATTTGCGCCCAAGACAACGAGCCCGGCTGGCAGGCCAGCGAACAAGGCCTGGGCCCGCGCGACCTGGCGATGCACATTGCCTTGCCGGAGCTGGACGGGCGCATCATCAGCCGGCCGATCAGTTTCAAGGACCTGGCCTGGCGCAGCGAGCGCAGCCAGTCGGACGTGGTCTGTTACCGCGCCGCGCCTGAACGCATGGACTTTGTCGCTGAACTGGCGCGGCGTTGGGTCGAGCTGGCGCGGGTGCCGAATGCTGACAAGCGCATCGCGCTGATCCTCGCCAACTACCCGACCCGCGACGGCCGTATCGGCAACGGCGTGGGCCTGGATACGCCGGCTGCAGCGCTGAATATCCTGCGGGCGCTGCAAGCCGAAGGCTATCCGCTGCCGAGCGAGCTGCCTGAAAGCGGCACTGCGCTGATCCACGATTTGCTTGGCGGCGTGACCAACGACCTCGACAGCCTCGACCTGCGCCCCTGCCATCAAAGCCTGAGCCTGGATGACTACGAGGCGATGTTCAGTCGCCTGCCTGAATCCAACCGCCAAGCTGTTTTGGCACGCTGGGGTGCACCGCACAGCGATCCGATGTTCCGCGACGGCCGCATGATGATCGCCGGCCTGCGCCTGGGCCTGACGTTTGTCGGCATCCAGCCGGCGCGTGGCTATCAAGTGGACGCCAGCGCCGTCTATCACGACCCGGACCTGGTACCGCCTCACGCCTACCTGGCGTTTTACTTCTGGCTGCGCCACACCTACGGCGCCCACGGCGTGATCCACGTGGGCAAGCACGGCAACCTCGAATGGCTGCCCGGCAAGGGCGTGGGCCTGTCGGAAAACTGCTGGCCCGATGCATTGCTGGGGCCGTTGCCGAATATCTACCCGTTTATCGTCAACGACCCGGGCGAGGGCGCCCAGGCCAAGCGGCGCACCCAGGCGGTGATCATCGACCACTTGATGCCACCGCTGACCCGCGCCGAAACCTACGGGCCGCTGCGCAACCTTGAACTGCTGGCGGACGAATACTACGAAGCGCAGTTGCTCGACCCGCGCCGCGCTCTGGAATTGCAGAAAGACATCCTCAAGCTGGTGCGAGAAACCCGCATCGACCAAGAACTCGAGCTGGACAGCGAGGCGGACGCCGCCGTCTGGCTGCCGCGCCTGGACACTTACCTGTGTGACTTGAAGGAATCGCAGATCCGCGACGGGCTGCATATTTTCGGCGAGTCGCCCGAAGGTCGGCTGCGTATCGACACCTTGCTGGCCTTGCTGCGTATCCCGCGTGGCGATGGGCGCGGCCCGCAATCGAGCCTGTTGCGGGTGCTGGCCAAGGCATTCGACCTCGGCTTCGACCCTTTGGACTGCGCCCTTGCCGAACCCTGGACCGGGCGCCGTCCGCTTGTATTGCAGAAAATCGACCCACAGTTGTGGCGCACCGCAGGCGACACCCGCGAGCGTTTGGAACTGTACGCCGCGCGGTTGATCGAGCAGGCGCTGGAAGGGCCGCTGGAACAGCTGGAAGAACCCGGTTGGGAAGACGTGAAGGCGGTGATCGAGAGCCTGCGCATCGTCGTCGCGCCGCGCCTGGATGCCTGCGGCCCGGCCGAAATGCGCGGCTTGCTCGATGCGTTAGCCGGCCGCTTTGTACCCGCAGGGCCGAGCGGCGCCCCCAGCCGTGGACGCCTGGACGTGCTGCCCACCGGTCGCAACTTCTTCACCGTCGATGTGCGTAACTTGCCCACCACGACCGCCTGGCGCATCGGTTTCCAGTCCGCCAACCTGATTCTTGAGCGCCACTTGCAAGACCACGGTGACCACCTGCGTCAGCTGGGCCTGTCGGTGTGGGGCACGGCCACCATGCGCACCGGCGGTGATGACATTGCCCAAGCCATGGCGCTGATGGGCGTGCGCCCGGTGTGGGCCACGGGCAGCCAGCGGGTGGATGACTTCGAGATCCTGCCGATCAGCCTGCTGGACCGTCCGCGTGTCGATGTGACGTTGCGAGTGTCAGGCTTCTTTCGCGATGCGTTTGCCAATTTGATTCGCCTGTTTGACGCGGCGGTGCAGGCGGTAGCGGCGTTGGATGAGCCGGACGATATGAACCCGCTGGCGGCCAAGGTGCGCAGCGAGCGTGAGGCGTTGCGTGTGTCCGGCCTGGACGAAGAAACCGCCGCCAAGCAGGCCGGGTGGCGCATCTTTGGGGCCAAGCCGGGTGCCTATGGGGCCGGCGTGCAGGGCGCGGTCGACGGTCGCCTGTGGCAAACCCGTGAAGACCTGGCCGAGGTCTACCTTAATTGGGGCGGTTACGCCTATGGCGGTGCCGACGAAGGCACGGCCGCCCGTGAACAATTCGCTCAGCGCCTGAGCCAGGTGCAAGCGGTGTTGCAGAACCAGGATAACCGCGAGCATGACCTGCTCGACTCCAACGACTACTACCAATTCCAGGGCGGCATGCTCGCCGCCGTGGAAACCCTGAGCGGCGACAAGGCCGCCAGCTATCATGGCGACCACAGCCAACCTGATTTGCCGAAGATCCGCACCTTGAAGGAAGAGCTGAACCGGGTGATCCGTTCCCGCGCTGCCAACCCCAAGTGGATCGAAGGTGTGAAGCGCCATGGCTACAAAGGTGCGTTCGAAATGGCCGCCACCGTGGACAATCTGTTCGCGTTCGACGCCACCACCGCGCTGATCGACGATCATCAATACGCGTTGCTTGCCGACGCGTACCTGCTGGACCCTGACACCCGGGCCTTTGTGCAACAGCACAACCCTGATGCCCTGCGCGATATGGCCGAGCGCATGCTCGAAGCCCAGCAGCGCGGCCTGTGGCAAGAGCCCGGGGCTTACAAGGCGGCGTTGGAAAACCTGTTGCTGGATATAGAAGAAGACAGCTGATGACTGATACTCCGCATTTTCCGCTGTCCGCCGTGGTCGGCGCCGACGACTTGAAACTGGCCCTGTGCCTGACCGCCATCGACCCCAAGATTGGCGGCGTGCTGATCGAAGGCCCGCGCGGGATGGCCAAGTCCACCTTGGCGCGTGGGTTGGCAGACCTGCTGGCCAGCGGGCAGTTTGTGACCTTGCCGCTGGGCGCTACCGAAGAACGCTTGGTCGGCACGCTGGACCTGGACGCAGCCCTCGGCGAAGGCCGTGCGCAGTTTTCCCCCGGCGTGCTAGCCAAGGCCGACGGTGGCGTGTTGTACGTCGATGAAGTCAACCTGCTGCCCGACCACCTGGTGGACCTGCTGCTCGACGTGGCCGCCAGCGGCACCAACCTGATTGAACGCGACGGTATCTCGCACCGCCATTCGGCGCGGTTTGTGCTGATCGGCACCATGAACCCGGAGGAAGGCGAGTTGCGCCCGCAATTGCTCGACCGCTTCGGCTTCAATGTGGCGTTGAGTGGGCAGACCTTGCCGGCCGAGCGGGGGCAGATCATCCGCCGCCGCCTGGATTTCGACAGTGACCCCGTGGCGTTCCTTGCACACTGGGCCGCAGAACAGGCCGCACTGCGTGAGCGTTGCACCCAGGCGCGGGCGCGGCTCGACAGCATTGCGCTGGATGATGCGGCGCTGGCGCAGATCACCGAGCGCTGTTTCGCGGCCGGTGTCGATGGCCTGCGTGCGGACCTGGTGTGGTTGCGCGGCGCCAGGGCCCATGCGGCATGGCGCGGTGCGGGTGTCATCGCTGAAGAGGATATTGAAGCGGTCGCCGAGTTTGCCCTGCGTCATCGCCGCCAGGTGCAGACCCCACCGGCGAGTCCGCCGAGCGAAGGGCCGTCGCCTAAGCCATCCGACACCTCGCCGAGCCAAGGCCAGGGCCAATGGGGTGACATGCCCGCGCCGGCCCTGCCCACAGGCGCACGCCGTGAAGTCCCCACCTGGCCAAAAAAGCCCTAGGCATTCGCCCTCGACCTGACGCGGGGGCGGATGCCCGGCCCAAGGCGGGGCGAGTGGAAAAAGGCAGGCACGGCAAGGCGCGCATCGCCAGGCAGGGCTCGATCAACTGGCCCGGCACGTTGCTGGGCGGCCGCCCGCAATCGCGAGAGGATTTGCTGTTCCACCTGCGCAGTCGTGCTGCCCATGAGCTGTGGCTGGTGATTGTCGATGCGTCTGCGTCTACCCGGCGCCACCGAGCACTGACCGATGCCAAGGGCTTGTTGGCCCAACTGTTTGATGACGCTTACCGCCAGCGGGCGCGCATGGCGTTGCTGACGGCCAGCGGGCAGGCGCCGAAGTGGCAGGTTCAGGGGTTGAAGGCGGCGAAGGGCTTGGTGGGTTGGCTGGAGCAATTAGGCGCGGGCGGTGGTACACCGTTGCTGGCAGCGCTGACCGAGGCGGGGCATTGGTTGGCGGTGCGGCGCAAGCGGTATCCGACGGAGCAGCAACGGTTGCTAGTGATCACGGATGGGCGCCTCAAGGATGTTGCCGAGTTGCCTCACTTGGAGTGCCCAGGACTGCTGGTGGATATCGAGCGCGGCCCGATTCGCCTAGGCCGTGCCCAGGCGTTGGCAGCCGGGTTGCAGCTGGATTATCAGCATATCGATAAGTTGTAGTGCCTGAGTTACCGCCATCGCAGGCAAACCAGCTCCCACATGTGATAGGCGGCGCGGTCAGAATGTGGGAGCTAGCTTGCCTGCGATGAGTCCCTTGAATGCACCGCAAAGCAATCAGCCAGCCCCCGGCACATTCGGCCAAAGATCTGCCACCAGGAACAGCCGTTCGGCCTCTTCCCAATCCTCACCCACCTGAACCATCCGCACCAGCAACTGCGCCGGCGCCATCGGGTCCAGTTCCGCCAACCAGCCGTGCATCCGTTCTTCACTCCAGACGTCGTCCGCCGGGTAATGCGCCGGCGCCAGCCACGCATGGCGGGGCAGGGGTTGCCAGCGGCCGGGCGCGCTGGCGCTGGCAAATGCGCGCCAATCGCGCTGATGCAGCCAGCGTCCGCGCAGGTGCTGTGGGTGCGCGCCATTCGGTGATTCCGCCAACCCAGGCCAGGGGTAAAGCAAATAGCCACCCAACCACAAATGCGCATCGAACTGCTGGATATCCAGCGCCGCCAATGCTTCACGGCTTTCAGGGCGTGCAGATATCGGCAGTTGGTGCTGGGCCAGGTGGGCCAGCTTGCGGTCCAGTCGATCATGGCAACCGGGGCCCAGCCACAGGGCCGCGTCCCTGCCGTTGCCGTCTTGTGGGCCCAGGTAGAGCTTGATCGCCAGTTCCAGGTGATGCACGCCATCGCGATCACGAATCAGCATGTCCAGCTCGCCCAGGGTGTGCCCGGCGCGACGGATCGGCAGGTTGGCAGCGATCAGTTCCACCCCCGGCGCATGCTGCACCGCAAATTGCCACAGCCGCTCGTAATAAAGGCCCAGGCGCCGGGTGCGTGCCTGGCTCAGCCACTGCTGCAACGCGCTGCTGTCTTGATCAAGTGTGCGTAACCAGTGTTCGAGAAGATGGGGCGCCTGCACCCAGTCGCTGCCGGCCAGCGGGTGGCGTTGCGGCCACGGCGTGTGCGTGAGCATCGGCGGGGCGAGCATCACCCACGCCAGGTCGCGCACCTCCGGGTGGCGCAGTTGGCGGGGCAGGTTGTGCAGATCGGGGAACACAGTCATGGTCCGAGCATAGCCTTTTACGTGCGGTGCAGGTGGCTGAGAACCGTTGTCATCAAGGCCTGACGGCGACAAAGGGTTTTGCCTGACGCGGCCTTTCGCCCATAATCGTTCTTTTTTGCCACACCCCAAATCCCGCAGGAGCCCCATGGAGCAATTTCGCAATATCGGCATTATCGGTCGCCTGGGCAGTACCCAGGTGTTGGACACCGTCCGCCGGCTGAAAAAATTCCTGCTGGAACGCCACCTGCATGTGATCCTCGAAGACACCATCGCCGAGATTCTTCCCGGCCACGGCCTGCAGACCTCGTCGCGCAAGATGCTCGGCGAAGTGTGTGACATGGTGATTGTGGTCGGCGGCGACGGCAGCCTGCTCGGCGCCGCCCGCGCCCTGGCACGGCATAACGTGCCGGTGCTGGGGATCAACCGGGGCAGCCTGGGGTTTCTGACCGATATCCGCCCGGATGAGCTGGAAGTCGAAGTGGCCAAGGTGCTCGACGGCCATTACCTGGTGGAAAACCGCTTCCTGCTGCAAGCCGAAGTGCGTCGCCACGGCGAAGCCATCGGCCAGGGCGATGCGCTGAACGACGTGGTGCTGCACCCGGGCAAATCCACGCGCATGATCGAGTTCGAGCTGTATATCGACGGCCAGTTCGTGTGCAGCCAAAAGGCCGACGGCCTGATCGTCGCCACGCCTACTGGTTCCACGGCGTATGCGCTGTCGGCGGGTGGCCCGATCATGCATCCCAAGCTCGATGCCATTGTGATCGTGCCGATGTACCCCCATATGTTGTCCAGCCGGCCGATTGTGGTCGACGGCAACAGCGAGCTGAAAATCGTGGTGTCCAAAGACATGCAGATCTACCCGCAGGTGTCCTGCGACGGGCAGAACCATTTCACCTGCGCCCCCGGTGACACCATCACCGTGAGCAAGAAGGCGCAGAAGTTGCGGTTGATCCACCCGCTGGATCACAACTACTACGAAGTGTGCCGCACCAAGCTGGGCTGGGGCAGCCGCTTGGGGGGTGGAGGCGACTGATGCTCGATCCCGCGCGTAGCTACGACCTGATTGGTGACGTGCACGGTTGCGCTCATACCCTTGAGCACTTGCTCGACCAGTTGGGCTACCACAAGATCGGCGGTGTCTGGCGGCACCCGTCGCGCATGGCGGTGTTTCTCGGCGATATCATCGACCGTGGCCCGCGTATTCGTGAGGCGCTGCATATCGTCCATGACATGGTCGAGGCCGGCCAGGCGCTGTGCATCATGGGCAACCATGAATTCAATGCCCTGGGCTGGACCACGCCTGCGCCGCCGGGCAGTGGCAAGCAGTTCGTGCGCGAGCACAACCCACGGCATGCGCGGTTGATCCACGAAACCCTGACCCAGTTCGAGCAGCACCCGGGCGACTGGCATGACTTCCTCGGCTGGTTCTACGACATGCCGTTGTTTGTCGATGCCGGGCGTTTCCGTGTGGTGCACGCGTGCTGGGACGACGGTTTTATCCAGCCTTTGCGCGCCACCTTCTCGGACGGCTGCATCGACCAGCATTTCCTGCAAGCCGCCGCCGTGCCGGGCAGTTTTGCCTGCAATGCGTTCGACCGCCTGCTGCGCGGCACCGACATGCGCCTGCCGGATGGCCTGACGCTGACCGGTGGCGATGGCCTGACGCGCTCGTTCTTCCGCACCAAATTCTGGGAAGACGACCCGAAGACCTACGGCGACATTGTGTTCCAACCCGACGCGCTGCCCGAACCGGTGGCCCGTACGCCGTTGTCGTCCACACAAAAGAATTCCCTGCTGCGCTACGGCGTGGACGAACCGTTGTTGTTCGTCGGCCACTACTGGCGCAGCGGCAAGCCGGCACCGATCCGCGAGAACCTGGCCTGCCTGGACTACAGCGCCGTGCTGTACGGCAAGCTGGTGGCGTATCGCCTGGACCAGGAAACCCAATTGGATCCGCGTAAATTTGTATGGGTCGACGTCGAGCGTCCCGAGGTTATCTCATGAGTACCGTGGCTGTATTGCGCTTGCCCCTGAGCGTCGACCTGGGCGGTTTCGTCAAGCTGCTGCAACGCATGCAGGTGCCCCATCGCGTCAGCGAAGAAGCGGGGGAGCAAGTGCTGTGGGTACCGGAAACCATCAGCGATGACGTGCGCGTGCTGTATCAGCGTTTTCCTGCCGGCGACCCGGACCAGCAACTGGATATTCCCGAACAGTTCCAGGCGCCGCAGACCCGCCCCAGTTTCGCCCAGCAACTGCGCATGAGCCCCGTGACCGCGCTGGTGCTGTTGGCGAGCATCATCGTGGGCGCGGTGACGTTGCTCGGTGAAAACCTGCAGACCATGGGCTGGCTGACTTTCCTGCCCTTCCGCGTGCTGGGTGAGTACATCCAGTTCACACCGCTGGCCGACAGCCTGGCGTCGGGGCAGTGGTGGCGGCTGGTCACGCCGATGCTGATTCACTTCGGCATCCTGCACCTGGCCATGAACGGCATGTGGTACTGGGAACTGGGCCGGCGCATCGAAGTGCGCCAGGGCAGCATCAACCTGCTCGGCCTGACCCTGCTGTTCAGCCTGGTCTCTAATTACGCACAGTACGCCTATGGCGGCCCGAGCCTGTTTGGCGGGTTGTCCGGCGTGTTGTATGGCCTGCTCGGGCATTGCTGGATTTTCCAGTTGTTATCGCCTAACCCGGCTTATCGCCTGCCCCGTGGCGTGCTGGCGATGATGCTGATCTGGCTGGTGCTCTGTATGTCGGGGCTGATCTCGATGATCGGTTTCGGCGAAATCGCCAACGCGGCGCATGTGAGTGGATTGCTCATCGGTTGCCTGACGGGTTTGCTGGGTGGGTTGTACAACCGCCGCAAAGCCTCACTTTGATAAGGAAGAGCCTTATGTCCTCTTTTGCTGAAATGATCGAAAACATCACCCCGGATATCTACGAGAGCCTCAAACTGGCCGTGGAAATCGGCAAATGGTCCGATGGCCGCAAGCTCACTGCCGAGCAGCGCGAATTGTCCCTGCAGGCGGTGATCGCCTGGGAAATCCAGAACCTGCCGGAAGACCAGCGCACCGGCTACATGGGCCCGCAGGAATGCGCGTCCAAGTCGGCGCCGGTGCCGAACATCCTGTTCAAGTCGGATGCGATCCATTGATTGAAATAGGTCGCGGTGCAGTCAGCAAGATGTCGGCACAACTCGGTGAGCCGACCGTTCAATACGCCTTTCGCCTCGGCGAAACCCAGGTGCCGGTCAACCCCATGATCGGCACCCACGTGCGCCTGGAATACCTCGGTGCCATCCATTGCAGCCATTGCGGCCGCAAGACCAAGACCAGTTTCAGCCAGGGTTATTGCTACCCGTGCATGACCAAGCTGGCCCAGTGTGACCTGTGCATCATGAGTCCCGAGCGTTGCCATTACGACGCCGGCACGTGCCGTGAGCCAAGCTGGGGCGAGACGTTCTGCATGACTGACCATGTGGTGTACCTGGCCAATTCCTCGGGGATCAAGGTCGGCATCACCCGCGCCACCCAGTTGCCGACCCGTTGGCTGGACCAGGGCGCGAGCCAGGCGTTGCCGATCATGCGCGTGGCCACCCGCCAACAGTCCGGCTTCGTCGAAGACCTGTTCCGCAGCCAGGTGGCCGACAAGACCAACTGGCGCGCGCTGCTCAAGGGCGATGCGCAGTCTGTCGACCTCAAGCAGGTGCGCGATGAGCTGTTCGCCTCGTGCGCCGAAGGCCTGCTGGGGTTGCAGGAGCGCTTTGGCCTGCAGGCGATCCAGCCGGTGACCGACCTGGAGCCGATCGAAATTCGCTACCCGGTGGAGCAGTACCCAGCCAAGATCGTCAGCTTCAACCTGGACAAGAACCCGATTGCCGAAGGCACGCTGCTGGGGATCAAGGGCCAGTACCTGATCTTCGACACCGGCGTTATCAACATTCGTAAGTACACGGCCTACCAGCTCGCCGTGCATCAGTAGAAGGATGCTATCCATGCGCACCGAACAACCGAAGATGATCTACCTGAAGGACTATCAGGCGCCGGACTACCTGATCGATGAGACGCACCTGACCTTCGAGTTGTTCGAGGACCACAGCCTGGTCCACGCGCAGCTGGTGATGCGCCGCAACCCGGCGCGTGGCGCAGGCTTGCCGCCGCTGGTGCTGGATGGCCAGCAGCTGGAGCTGTTGAGCGTGAACCTGGCCGATCAGGAACTGACGGCCGCTGACTACCAGTTGACCGACAGCCACCTGACAGTGCACCCGCAGAGTGAGACCTTTACCCTGGACACCACGGTAAAGATCCACCCGGAAACCAACACGGCGCTGGAAGGCTTGTACAAATCCAGCGGCATGTTCTGCACCCAGTGCGAAGCCGAAGGTTTCCGCAAGATCACCTATTACCTCGACCGCCCGGACGTGATGAGCACCTTCACCACCACGGTGATTGCTGAACAGCACAGCTACCCGGTGTTGCTGAGCAACGGCAACCCGATCGCCAGCGGCCCGGGCGAAGACGGCCGTCACTGGGCGACCTGGGAAGACCCGTTCAAGAAACCGGCCTACCTGTTTGCGCTGGTGGCCGGTGACCTGTGGTGCGTCGAAGACAGCTTCACCACCATGACCAATCGCACCGTGGCGCTGCGCATCTACGTCGAGCCGGAAAACATCGACAAGTGCCAGCACGCCATGACCAGCCTGAAGAAATCCATGCGCTGGGACGAAGAAACCTACGGCCGCGAGTACGACCTCGACATCTTCATGATCGTGGCGGTGAACGACTTCAACATGGGCGCGATGGAGAACAAGGGCCTCAACATCTTCAACTCCAGCGCCGTGCTGGCCCGCGCCGAAACCGCCACCGACGCTGCGCACCAGCGCGTCGAGGCGATCGTCGCCCACGAATACTTCCACAACTGGTCGGGCAACCGCGTGACCTGCCGCGACTGGTTCCAGCTGTCGCTCAAGGAAGGGTTCACCGTGTTCCGTGATTCGGGCTTCTCTGCCGACATGAACTCGGCCACGGTCAAGCGTATCCAGGACGTGGCGTACCTGCGTACCCACCAGTTCGCCGAAGACGCCGGCCCGATGGCCCACGCGGTGCGCCCGGACAGCTTTATCGAGATCTCCAACTTCTACACCCTCACCGTGTATGAAAAGGGTTCGGAAGTGGTCGGCATGATCCACACCTTGCTCGGCGCCGAAGGCTTCCGCAAAGGCAGCGACCTGTACTTCGAACGTCACGATGGCCAGGCGGTGACCTGCGACGATTTCATCAGGGCCATGGAAGACGCCAACGGCGCCGACTTGAGCCAGTTCAAGCGCTGGTACAGCCAGGCGGGTACGCCACGTTTGGCAGTGAGCGAGTCCTATGACGCTGTGGCCAAGACCTACAGCCTGACCTTCCGCCAGAGCTGCCCGGAAACGCCGGACAAAGTTGAAAAGCTGCCGTTCGTGATCCCGGTCGAGCTGGGCTTGTTGGACGGGCAGGGCGCCGCGATCGCCTTGCGCCTGGCCGGTGAAGCGGCGGCAGGTGGTACGTCCCGCGTGATCTCCGTAACCGAGGCCGAGCAGACCTTCACTTTCCTCGACATCGCCGAACAGCCGTTGCCATCGCTGCTGCGCGGTTTCTCGGCGCCGGTGAAACTGAGCTTCCCCTACAACCGCGACCAACTGATGTTCCTGATGCAGCACGACAGCGATGGCTTCAACCGCTGGGATGCGGGCCAGCAACTGTCGGTGCAAGTGTTGCAGGAGCTGATCGGCCAGCATCAGGCCGGCCAGCCGCTGAAGCTGGATCAGCGCCTGATCGACGCGCTGCGCACGGTGCTCAGTGATGAGTCGCTGGACCAGGCGATGGTTGCCGAGATGCTCTCGCTGCCGAGCGAAGCCTACCTCACCGAAATCAGCGAAGTGGCGGATGTAGAGGCCATTCACACGGCCCGCGAGTTCGCCCGCAAGCAATTGGCCGATCAGCTGTTCGAAGGCTTGTGGCTGCGTTACCAGGCCAATCGGGAGCTGTCGAAGACGACCCCGTACGTGGCCGCTGCCGAGCACTTTGCCCGTCGCGCCTTGCAGAACATCGCGTTGTCTTACCTGATGCTCAGTGGCAAGCCTGAAGTGTTGGCGGCCACCTTGGATCAGTTCGACACCAGCGACAACATGACCGAGCGCCTGACGGCACTGGCGGTGCTGGTGAATTCGCCGTTCGAGGCGGAAAAAGCCCAGGCCCTGGCGGTGTTTGCCGAGAACTTCAAGGATAACCCTCTGGTCATGGACCAGTGGTTCAGCGTGCAGGCCGGCAGTGTGTTGCCGGGCGGGCTGGCGCGGGTCAAGGCGCTGATGGAGCACCCTGCGTTCAACATCAAGAACCCGAACAAGGTGCGGGCACTGGTGGGCGCATTCGCCGGTCAGAACCTGATCAACTTCCATGCGGCCGATGGCTCGGGGTATCGCTTCCTGGCAGACCTGGTGATCCAGCTGAACGGGTTCAACCCGCAGATCGCCTCGCGCCAACTGGCGCCGTTGACCCGCTGGCGCAAATACGACGGTGCGCGCCAGGCCTTGATGAAGGCCGAACTGGAGCGCATTCGTGGCTCGGGTGAGCTGTCCAGCGATGTGTTTGAGGTGGTCAGCAAAAGCCTTGCCTAAGCATTCCGTGTAATGAAAAACGGCCCGTTCGGGCCGTTTTTTTGTCTCAAATAACCGGTGGCCGTGGGGTGTCCAGCAGATTATCGACCGGGAACCGTTCGGCGATGATGCCGTGGGGCACGCCCAATGGAATCGCGCTGGCGGTATCCAGGCGCGTCACCTGTTCAGCAGATAACACCACATTCAGGGCGCCGAGGGTGGCGTCCAGCTGGGCGCGGGTGCGTGAGCCGAGGATCGGGATCAGCGCGGTGGTGGAGCGTCGGGCTTTCTCGCGCAGCCAGGCGATGGCGACGTGGATCGGCGTGGCGTCCAGTTCGGCGGCCACTGCCAGCAGGGTGTCGAGCACTGCCGTTTCGCGGGCACTTTTCTCGGCGTGGATCAGCATGCCCAGCTTGTTGGCGCGGTTATCGCCTTGGCTTTCACGGTACTTGCCGGTGAGAAAACCGCCACCCAACGGCGACCACAGCGTGGCGGCCAGGCCCAGGGCTTCGGCCATCGGCAGCAATTCGCGGTCGGCGGTGCGTTCGGCCAGGCTGTATTCCACCTGGATGCCGATGATGGGTGAAAAGTTGCGCACTTCCGCCAACAGGTCGGCACGGGCAATGCGCCAGGCGGGGAAGTTGGACAGGCCGGCGTAGTGGATCTTGCCTGCACGCACCAGGTCGTCGAAGCCGCGTAGGATCTCTTCCATGGGCGTGACGTTGTCGCTCATGTGCGCCCAGAGCAGGTCGATGTGGTCGGTGTTCAGACGCTTGAGGCTTTCTTCCACGGCCCGCACCATGTTCTTGCGGTTGTTGCCGATCTTGATCGTGTCGGCATCGGCTGGTTGGGTGCGCAGGGTGTATTTGGTGGCGACCACCAGGTTGTCACGCTCGGAGGCAATGAACTCGCCCAGCAATTCTTCCGCCTGGCCGAACTGGTAGCCGTTGGCGGTATCGAGGAAGTTGCCGCCGGCCTCAAGGTAGCCATCGAACATCTGCTTGGCTTCGTCTCGCTCGGCGCCATGCCCCCAGCCCGTACCAAAATTCCCCGTGCCCAATGCCAGTTCCGAGACCTGCAGGCCGCTGCGGCGGCCAAAGACTTTATTGCGCATACACACTCCTTGACGCTCAGGTGTTGTTTAAATGTTTGGTGACATTTAAATAATATGATCGCGGTAATTTATTTGGTCAAGGGGCTTTTTTACTGCTGACATTTTCTGACAGGGCGCTCTGTTAAGCTGCGGCACGTTTTTCTTCTCGGCGGGATCACCGTGTCACGTACCACAAGATTGCTGACGTTGCTCCAGGCCCTGCGCGGCAAGAAACGCCCGGTGACGGCCGCCGTGTTGGCCGAACAACTGGAAGTGTCCGAACGCACGCTGTACCGCGATATTGCCGAGTTGACCGCCCTGGGCGCGCCGATCTTCGGTGAGGCCGGGGTAGGGTATGTGTTGCGCAGTGGGCTGTTCCTGCCGCCATTGATGCTGAATGCCGAGGAAACCGAAGCCATCGTGCTCGGCTTGCGCTACGTGGACCAGCGCGGCGACGACGTGCTGAGCCGTGCCGCCGCCAACGCCCTGGCAAAGATCGCCGACGTGCTCGACCCTTCCGCTCAGGAAGCCCTGCGCAACCCGACGTTGTTGCCCGGCCCGCCGGGTTTTGGCTACCCGGAAAACCGGGTGCCGCTCAACGTGTTCCGCGAGGCCATTCGCAACCAGTCCAAGCTGCATATCGACTACGCCGACGCCAGCCAATCCCAGAGCCAGCGCCTGGTGTGGCCGTTGGCCTTGGGTTTTCTCAATGAGGTGCGCGTGATTGTGGCCTGGTGTGAATTGCGCGGGGCCTATCGCACCTTTCGCACCGACCGCGTGGCCGCTGCGGAAACTACCGGTGAACGCTACCCGGGGCGGCGCAGCGACCTGTTGCGGGGCTGGCGCAAGCTGATGGAGCAGCAGCACGACGGCCCGTTTACTCCTGACAAAAACTGACACAACCCTGGCTTAGCATGGCGCCATAAATCATCAAAAAGGAGCTGTGTCATGTCTCTTCCTGAATTGGCCCCGGCCATCCTGGCCTACATTGCGGCGACCAATACGCGCGACACTTCAGCTGTTGCCCAGTGTTTTGCCGACGATGCCAACGTGTTCGACGAGGGCGAGCATCAGGTGGGTACGGCCGCCATTGCACGCTGGATGGAAGACACGGGGCGCCGTTACCAGCCACGGGTCGAAGTGCTCAATGTGCAGCACCGCACGGGCAAGGTGCTGGTCAGCAACGTAGTGTCCGGCAACTTCCCCGGCAGCCCGCTGGAGCTTCGCTATACGTTTCGCCTGAACGAGCAGGGCAAGATTTCGCGCCTGGACATCTCGCTGTAAGCCATACTGGCGCCCATGACTTTCGACTCCCCGCTCGCCGCTTACCAACACGCCATCGCCCAGCAGGGTTTTGTTGCCGACGACGCCCAGCGCCGGGCGGTGCAGGCCCTGCAAGCCTGTCACGAGGCTTTGCACCAAGGGCGCTCACCGATCACCGGGGTGTACCTGTGGGGGCCGGTGGGTCGGGGCAAGACCTGGCTGATGGACCAGTTCTACCAAAGCCTGCGGGTGCCCGCGCGGCGCCAGCACTTTCACCACTTCATGGGCTGGGTGCACCAGCGTTCGTTCCAGCTCACGGGCATATCGGACCCGCTGCAGGCGCTGGCCCGCGAACTGAGCCGGGAAGTGCGGGTGTTGTGTTTCGATGAGCTGTTCGTCAACGACATCGGCGACGCAATCATCCTCGGTCGCTTGTTCCAAGTGATGTTCGACGAGGGCGTGGTGATGGTCTGCACGTCCAACCAGCCACCCGACCAGTTGTACGCCGATGGCTTCAACCGCGAACGCTTCTTGCCGGGGATCGCGGCCATCAAGCAACACATGCAGGTGGTGGCGGTGGATGGGGGTGAGGATCACCGTCTGCATCCGGGGGAGGGTGTGCAGCGTTATTGGGTGAACGAGCCAGGCGCCCTCGCCAGGGTATTCCAGCAATTGACCCCAGGGCAGGCGGTGCGCAGCGGGCTGGTCACCGTCGGCTATCGCACGATTGTGGCCGTGCAGGCCAGCGAGACGGTGCTGTGGTGCCGCTACGCCGACCTGTGCGAGCAGCCTTTTGCCGCCATGGATTTCATGCTGCTGTGTGACCGCTTCCAGGCGATCCTGTTGGGGGAGGTGCCCAACCTGAGCGCACAGAAGCGTCCGGGGCGGATTGCCCGTGGCACCGAAGACGGTGCCCAGCGGGTGGTGGCGGGCGACCGTGAGTTGCCGGAGTTGTCGGTGCACGACGACAGTGTGCGGCGTTTCATTGCGCTGGTGGATGAATGCTACGACCGCAAGGTGCCGTTGTTCATCGAAGCCAGGGTTGCCCTTGAAGCGCTCTATACCGAAGGTTATCTGGAGTTTGCCTTCCGGCGAACCTTGAGCCGTCTGCAAGAGATGCAGCTGCAGCGCTTTGGGATGTCGGAAAAATCCGCTTGAAACACCGTGCGTGCTTTTTGGGTGCGCCCAGTTTTTGCACTTTCTGGCACGTATTTCTGGTTAATCGTCTTCATCTACTGCCGACGCCACGCTTACAATCGTGCCCCTTAAAGGGAATCGACTCCCAGGTTGTCGTTATCGAGGAAGGCCATGGACACCCCAGACGTTCTGGTGCTGCAAGCCAGCTACACCAACCCTGTGCACGCCGAGGCCATCGGTCGAGTGCTCGATCACTATGCGCAAGACCCGATGGGCGGTGGCCATGCCTTGCCGGCCGACCTCTTGCAGCAACTGCCCACCGAACTGGCCAAGCGTCCCCATGCATTCAGCGTGCTGGCGTTCGTCGGTGGTGAGCCGGCGGGGTTGGTCAATTGCTTCGAGGGGTTTTCCACGTTTGCCTGTCGCCCACTGGTCAACGTCCACGATGTGGTGGTGATGAATCAGTTCCGAGGCCTGGGGCTGAGCCAGAAGATGCTGCAGAAGGTCGAGGAAATCGCCCGCCAACGCGGTTGCTGCAAGATCACCCTGGAAGTGCTTGAGGGTAATGAAGTGGCGCAGGCAGCTTATCGAAAGTTTGGTTTTGATGACTCAAAGTTTGATCCTGCTTATGGCCGCATGTTGTTCTGGAATAAACCGCTTTAATAAATAAAGTTCAAAAAAAAGGCGCCACACAGTGGCGCCAAGTAGACCTTAGCCATAGGAGCGGAATGGCAGAGGGTATTACGGTTGAATCAGGAGTTCGGTTGTTGCTCGGCGCTGGATTGATCGGCGCTGTCTTTTTTCATGCTCTTGCCATCGGCGATGGCTGTTTGATCGGTGGTACCGTGAAGCTTCTGCTGAACGAAGGTGAAGTTGTTGTAGAACTCCTTAGAACGCTCTGAACCGCCTTCTGCAAAGGCAGCAACGGAGGTCAGGGTCATCAGTCCGGCAAGCATCAAAGTCGAAAGTTTCATCATCGGTATTCCCATATAGTGTGATCGGTGTCTGTTCACTCGGATCAGACTCGTGGGGCCGATTATGTGGAGGGAGGATTAAGTCAGGCTTAATAGAATGGCTTCCAACCTTAACGTTTTTGTTAAGTTTGGAAGCCTTGGTTGAATGCTTTTACAGCCTCCAGTCGAGCGCCAGCGTGACAGTACGCGGGTCTCCCCAATACACGCCGTTATAAAAACCGACGCGCTCGTAATATTTTTTATCAAATAGATTATTAATATTGAGCGAGGCCGATAAATGGTCGTCGAACCTGTAGCGTGACATCAGGTTGACCACGGTGTACGCCTGCTGAGTGATCCGGGTGGGTTCGGTGAGCAGGTTACCGTCGGCGTCGCGACCACCCGTCGGGCGCCCGGCAAGGTCATAGAAGTCGCTCTGCCAATTCACGGCGCCGCCCACGGTCAGGTCACGCCACTCTCCCGGCAGGCGGTAAGCGGTGGAGACCTTCAGCAGGTTCAATGGCTGGCTGGTGTTGGCGCGCTGGTTGTCGCCGTTGCGTGAGTGGGTGTAGGTATAGCCCGCCGTGAGGTTCCAGTCCTGCATGACTTCCCCTGACACCTCCACTTCAAACCCTTGCACCTTGTTGCCTTTGCCGCCGGATTTGTAGAACTGTTCCCCGGTGTCCGGGTCTGGTTGCACCGTGCTATCGAGTTCGGCAACGTTGTCCTGGGTGCTCCAGAAGAACGCAGTGGCCAGGTTCACGCGTTCGTTGAGCAGACTGCCCTTGAGACCGACCTCGTAGTTGCTGCCCACCACCGGCTCCAGGTATTTGCGGTTGGCATCGCGCTCGTCCTGCGGGTTGAAGATGTCGGTGTAGCTGGCGTACACCGTGTATTCGGGTGTGATGTCGTAGAGCAGGCCCGCGTAGGGCGTGAGCATGTCATTGTGGGTCTGGCGGGTCTTGGTCGAACCGGTCAACTGGTTGCTGCTGTTGTAGGCGGGTTCGACACTTTCGAACTCCCAACTGCCATAACGACTGCCGAGCACGGCGTGCAGGCGCTCGGTCAGGCTCAGGCGGGTGGCAAGGTAGCCGGCTTTCTGGGTCTTGCTGCTGTGCGCACCCTTGAGGCCGGTGGTACGGTCGGCGAACTTGCCGATGCCGCCCATGTGCTTCCAGTCTTCGATGGTGAGGTAGCTGGCGGGCAGGCCGTTGCGCTGGTACGGGGCGCTGTCGCGTTGTTCGGACTCGCCGTAGCCCACCATCAGTTCATGCTCGCGCCCGAACAAGGCGTAGGTGCCGGTGAGGCTGAAGTCCGCCACGTCCATTTTCGAGGTGCCCACCATCTGGCTGGCCCAGGCGGTCATCCCGCTGCCGTCCGGGTTGGGGAACCCGGCACCGCCGTAGTAGACCTTGCCGTCTGAGTCGCTTTGCCGGTGGGTGTAGGCGGCTTTCAAGCGCCAGTCCGGCGACAACCTGTGGTCGATGGACGCAAAGGTCGTCTTGTCCTTGAGCGGCCAGGAACTCCAGTCAGCCGCCATGTTGGCCGAGCGCGACAGCCGCGCCTTGCTGCCGTCGCTGTTCCAGTAGGGCAGGGTGCCCCAAGAGGTGCCCTGCACATGTTTGTTCTGGTAGTCGAAGCCGGCAGCCACCACGGTGTCGTCTGTCAGGTCGCCTTCGAGAATGCCGTAGCCGACTTCCCGTTGCAGCGCATAGTTGTCGCGAAACGACTGGCTGTCCCGGTATGCCAGCACCGTGCGCCCGCGCAGCCGCCCGTCGAAGGCCAGGGGGCCGCCCACATCCACATAGCTGTAATAGTTGTCATGGCTGGCGCCACTCACGCCGGTCTTGGCCTGCCACTGGGCGGTGGGGCGCTTGCGGATCATGTTGACCGTGGCCGAGGGGTCGCCTGCGCCGGTGGTCAAGCCCGTGGCGCCGCGTACCACCTCGATGCGGTCGTAGATGATGGTGTCGGCATCGGACTTCATGCGCCCAAAGGTGCTGAGCATGCCGTCGACCTGGTAGTTGCTGATCGAATAGCCCCGGGAAGAGTAGCCGGCGCGGTCCGAATCCAGATGCTGGACGGTCACCCCGGTGGTCTGGCGCAGGACGTCGGTGAGGGTATTGAGGTTGAAATCGTCCATCTGCTGACGGGTGATCACCGAGACCGATTGCGGGGTTTCCTTGAGGGGCAGGTTCAGGCGCGTGGCGGTGTTCATGGAGCCTGTGGTGTAGGCCCCGGTGTGTTCGGTGATGGCACCCAGGCCTTCGGCGGTGATGCTCGTGCTGCCCAGCTCCAGCGCTTTGGTCGGGGTGTGCTCGGGGTCGGTTTCGGCCAGCAGGTCCGGGCTCAGCAGGGCGCCGGCCAGGCTCAGGGAGAACGTCATGGAACGGGTAAAAGGCGCGAACATCGCGGCAGACTCCTTGTCGTCTTTGCGGCCTTCCAGAAAGGAAAGCCTTGGCTCAAAGACGAAAGGAGGCGTGGAACTTTAGGTTTAAACGAGAATGATTGTTATCTTTCTGCTGCCAAGCGCCGCGGTTACTTGAGGACGACTTCTGACGCATCGGCCTTCTTCGGCTTGATCAGACTGAAATCGATCAGGCCTTTCTGCTGGCGCTCGTAAGGGTTGCCGATCATCAGCGGTCGCGGCTTGAAGCTGTCGTTGACCAGGCTCTTGCTGCGGTCCCACTCATCGAAACTCAGCCCGGCCAGGTCGGCCCAGGTGTGGATCAATTGCGAGCTGCTGTAAGGGCGCTGCAAGTCGCTGGCAAAGCTCCAGTCATGGGTTTCACGCCATTTCGGCGAGGCGTAGGCCATGAACGGAATGGTGTACATCGGCGCCGTGGGTTTGCCTTCGTTACGCCCCAGCGTGCTGTGGCCGGCCGAGTCGTAGACGTCTTCGCCGTGGTCGGACAGGTACAGCAGGAAGCCGTTGGGGTCGGTCTTGGCGTAATCCTTGATCAGGCTCGACACCACGAAATCGTTGTACAGCACCGCATTGTCGTAGCTGTTGTACACCGGCAACTGGTCGTCGCTGATGCCGGCCGGCACGCCCTGGCGGTCGGTGAACTTGTCGAACGTCGGCGGGTAACGGTATTGGTAGCTCATGTGCGTACCCAGCAGGTGCACCACGATGAACTTGCGCTCGGCCGTATCGGCCAGGGCCTTGGAGAAGGGTTCGAGTACATCGCCATCGTACTGGCGGGCGTTCTGGTTGCGGTTGTTGTTCAGGTACACCTGCTCGTCGGCCTGTTCGGAAAAGGTCGTAAGCATGGTATTGCGCTTGGTCATCGTCTGCTGGTTGGTGATCCAGAAGGTCTTGTAGCCGGCCTGTTTCATCACGCTGACGATCGACGGCGTCTTGAGGTACAGGTCCGGGTTTTCTTCGTCGGCGAAGGTCAGCACCTGTTGCAACGCTTCGATGGTGTAGGGGCGCGGGGTGATGACGTTGTCGAACACCGCCAGTTGGTCGCGCAACTTGTCCAGTTCTGGCGTGGTGTTGCGCGGGTAGCCGTAGAGGCTCATGCGCTGGCGGTTGGTGGATTCGCCGATCACCAGCACCAGGGTCGACGGTTGGCCTGCCATGGTGTCCTTGAGGTTCTTCAGGGGCGGGATCTGGCTGGCGCTGGTCAGCATGCCTTGCATGTTGTCCAACTGCTCGGTGTAGCGGCGATACGCGACGATCATCTGCCAAGGCACGGCAGGTTCGATGCGGGTTTCGAAACGGTCGATGGCCTGCTCCATGTTGTCACTGGTGGCGATCTGCTTGACCAGCGGGTAACCCACCACAGCCAGCACGATTGCTGTCGCCGCCAGCATCGATTGGCCGCGGGGCAGGTACACCGGGCGCACGCGGCTCCACAGGAACACCGCCACGGCGGTATGGGCGATGAACGCCAGGACGATCCACCAGGCGAAGTATTGGGTTGCGTATTCGCCGGCTTCAGAGATGTTCGACTCGAACATGATGAAGATGACGCTTTGCGAAAATTCCTGCTGGTAGATGAAGAAGTAACCCAGGCTGGCCATGGAGCAGGCCCACAGCACCACGCCGATCAAGGCGGCAAGCAAACGGGTGCGGCGTGGGAACAACAACATCGGCGCCAACCACAGCGCGCTCATGAAAAATGCTTGGCGGAACCCACTGAAGCCGGAAGTGCCGGTCAGTTGGATAAGCAGTTGGGTAATGCCCGAGAAGTACCAGAAGAACAGGAACAGCCAGCCAAGGCCCGCCCAATCAAAACCTTTCGCAGACGTGGTGCTGCGTTTGAACATCGCCATCCAGCGCTCCAACCCAAAAATTCTCAGCTGACGCGCAAGGGTGCACGCAACAGAGGCCACCCTTGCATGGGGTGGCCCTTCGGGCGGGAGTATCGGGAGGGGGGTGTGAAAAGTTCGTGAGATTTATGTAGTCATTATCTTACGAGCCGCTCACGGCGCGGCTCAGCAGAGCGCGGGCTGGGTGCCGGAGGGCTGTGCGGGCTGGGCTTGCAAGTGTGAGCGCAGGCGCATGACTTCCTGCTGCAGTTGATCGCGTTCGTCTTTCAACTGGCGCAACTCATCGCGACGGATAGTGACGTAGAGGGTCTGTGGCGGACGGGTCATCTGTGCAGTGGTCATTGCTTACCTCGCAAATAGCCGGTGTGTCGCGGTGTGCCAGAACGCTTGAGTCGAGGTTCTCGGCAGCAGTCGGAAGCAATTCTGAATTCTTTTTTGTAGCAATGGAACTTTTTTATTTTTGGTGGTCGTGTGACTTTTCATGCCGTGATGGTGAAACGATGGCAAATTTTTGTCATGAAACTCCACGGATCCGCTCTGGACTAACCCTCATTAGCCTCATTGCGCTATAAACTATGTCACACATTTATTGAGTAGTTAGGAGCATCAGCACATGCAACTGGGGATTATCGGACTAGGCCGCATGGGCGGTAACATTGCGCGGCGCCTGATGCTCAATGGGCATACCACCGTTGTATACGACCGTAACGAAGCCTTTGTGAAAGGGCTGAGCGAAGAGGGCGCCACTGGCGTTTCCGACCTGAAAGCCCTGGTCGCCGGGCTTCAGAAGCCTCGCGCCGTCTGGGTCATGCTGCCTGCTGGCGCACCCACCGAAGACACCATCAATGAACTGAGCGAGCTGCTGGAAGACGGTGACGTGATCATCGACGGCGGCAACACCAACTATAAGGATGACGTGCGTCGTGGCAAGGCCCTGGCGCAAAAGGGCCTGCACTATGTCGACGTGGGCACCTCCGGTGGCGTCTGGGGCCTGGAACGCGGCTACTGCATGATGATCGGTGGCGACACCGAGACCGTGCAGCGCCTCGACCCGATCTTCAAGAGCCTGGCGCCAGGCCTGGGTAACATCCCGCGCACCAAGGACCGTTCCGCCAGTGCCGACCCGCGTGCCGAGCAAGGCTACATCCATGCAGGCCCAGCGGGTTCCGGGCACTTCGTCAAGATGATCCACAACGGCATCGAGTACGGGATGATGCAGGCGTTCGCCGAAGGCTTCGACATCCTCAAGACCAAAAACTCGGACAACCTGCCGGAAGACCAGCGCTTTGACCTCAATGTGGCGGACATCGCCGAAGTGTGGCGTCGTGGTAGCGTGGTCTCGTCCTGGCTGCTGGACCTGACGGCCGACGCCCTGGCCACCGATCCGAAACTCGACGGCTACTCCGGTTCCGTGGCTGACAGCGGTGAAGGCCGCTGGACCATCGAAGCCGCCATGGAGCAGGCGGTGCCGGTACCGGTGCTGTCCACCTCGCTGTTTGCGCGTTTCCGTTCGCGCCAGCAGAGCACCTACGGTGACAAAATGCTTTCTGCCATGCGCTTCGGCTTTGGCGGCCATGTGGAGACTTCCAAAAAATGACCGCCAACGGCAAGAAACCAGAGGCCGAACCCGCTCCACCCACCACCCTGTTTCTGTTTGGTGCCCATGGTGACCTGGTCAAGCGCCTGCTCATGCCGGCGCTGTACAACCTCAGCCGTGACGGGCTGCTGGGCGACGGCCTGCGCATTGTCGGCGTTGACCACAACGCCATCAGCGATGCGGACTTCGCCAAGAAGCTCGAGGATTTCATTCGCACCGAGGCCGCGAGCAAGGTGCGTGGCAATGCCGAGAACGCCCTGGACCCGGAACTGTGGGCGCAGTTGGCCAAAGGCATCAGCTACGTCGAGGGTGACTTCCTCGACGACAGCACCTATGCCGACATCGCTCGAAAAATCGCCGATAGTGGCACCGGCAACGCCGTGTTCTACCTGGCCACTGCACCGCGCTTCTTCAGTGAAGTGGTGCAGCGCCTGGGCAGCGCCGGCCTGCTGGCGGAAACCGAGGAAGGGTTTCGCCGTGTCGTCATCGAGAAACCTTTCGGTTCCGACCTGGCCACCGCAGAGGCGCTCAATGCATGCCTGCTCAAGGTGATGAGCGAGAAGCAGATCTATCGCATCGACCATTACCTGGGCAAGGAAACGGTACAGAACATCCTGATCAGCCGTTTCTCCAACGTGTTGTTCGAGGCGTTCTGGAACAACCATTACATCGATCACGTGCAGATCACTGCCGCCGAAACCGTCGGCGTGGAAACCCGGGCCAACTTCTTCGAGAAGACCGGCACCCTGCGGGACATGGTGCCCAACCACCTGTTCCAGCTGCTCGCCATGGTGGCCATGGAGCCGCCTGCGGCCTTTGGTGCCGACGCGGTGCGCGGTGAAAAGGCCAAGGTGGTCGGTGCAATCCGGCCATGGTCGCTGGAGGACGCTCGCGCGAACTCGGTGCGCGGCCAGTACACCGCTGGTGAAATCGGTGGCAAGCAACTGCCGGGTTACCGCGAAGAAGCCAACGTGGCGCCGGACAGCAGCACTGAGACGTTTGTGGCGCTCAAGGTGATGATCGACAACTGGCGTTGGGTCGGCGTGCCGTTCTACCTGCGCACCGGCAAGCGCATGAGCGTGCGCGACACCGAAATCGTGATTTGCTTCAAGCCTGCGCCTTACGCACAGTTTCGCGATACCGATGTGGATGAGCTCAAGCCCACCTACTTGAAAATCAAGATCCAGCCCAATGAAGGCATGTGGTTCGACCTGCTGGCCAAAAGGCCTGGACCGACCCTGGAAATGGCCAATATCGAGCTGGGTTTTGACTACAAGGACTTCTTCGAGATGCAACCGTCGACCGGGTATGAAACCCTGATCTACGACTGCATGACCGGCGACCAGACCTTGTTCCAACGCGCCGACAACATTGAAAACGGTTGGCGTGCGGTGCAGCCGTTCCTCGATGCGTGGAAGGAAGACGATGGCATCCAGGCCTACAAGGCGGGTGAAGATGGCCCGGCCGCCGCCGATGCGTTGTTGGCTCGCGATGGCCGTACCTGGCACAGCCTCGGATGAGTGACGCAGCGATCCATCCCATCCGGTTTGTATTGAGTGACATGGACGGCACCTTGCTGCATCCCGATCACACGCCCAGCCAGCGCACCCTCGACACAGTGCGCGCCCTGCGCGACGCCGGGGTGTTCTTCAGCCTGGCCAGCGGGCGACCGCCGCGCGCCATGTTGCAGATGGTCGAGGCGTTCGGTATCGATGTGCCAGTGGCGGGTTTCAATGGCGGCACGCTGATCAATCCCGATGGCAGCGTGCTCGTTGCCCATTACCTGCCGGCAGAGGCGGCGCTGGTGACCCTGGCGTTGTTCACGCTGCAGGCTGATGTAGAGGTCTGGCTGTTTGCCGATGGCGAATGGCTGCGCCGTGACCCACCTGGCCCGATGGTCAAGCGGGAAGCGGATGGCCTGGGGTACGGACCGCGCGTGGTCGAGAGTTTCGAGCCATACCTGGATCGCGTCGACAAGATCGTCGCGGCCAGCAACAACACGCAATTGCTGGTCGAACTCGAAGCGCAACTGCAGCCCAAGGTGCACGGCCTGGCCCACGTATCGCGTTCACAGCCGGTGTACCTGGACGTGACCGCCATGCTGGCCAACAAAGGAGAGGCGCTGAAGACGCTGGCGGCGCACCTTGGCGTGCCGCTTGAGCAAACCATGGCCATAGGTGATGGCGGAAACGACCCGGCGATGTTTCATGTGGCCGGGTTGTCGATTGCCATGGGCCAGGCCGAAGAAACCGTCAAGCGCCAAGCCACTGTCGTGACCGGCAGCAATGTCGAGGATGGCGCGGCAGAGGCCATCGAGCGTTTTATTCTGTCAGCACACTAAAACGCTTTCGCACTAACACTGAACTTGCGCCCCTTTAAACCCTGGGCGCAAGTTACAGCATTGTCTTACTTTGGCATGGCCCAGGACTGCAACTGGTAGCCATCTTTGTCGAGCTCGGCGCGTGCCTGCAACAACAAGTCTTCCAGTTGGGCCGGGTCGGTATAGGTGCTCGAAGACAGTTGTTTGCTGCCGATACGGTTATTGGTGCGGTCGATGACGCTCAGGCTGAGGGCGCCATGGCCATCGTGCCAGGCCACGCACTGGAAGGGCTGGAAGGCACGGTCTGCGATCAAAAGAGCTTCGTTGATGCGGAGCGGGGCGTTCATGTGGGGTTCTCTCTCATTGCCCATTCAAGTGAGTGCCGGCGGTTGGGCTGACCGTGCGGCGGGTTACTTGTACTGATGCACGAAGGCGGGGTACGGGTCACATCTTAGTGCAAGAAATTTCAACTTTCCGTGATTGATGTCATGTAAGCGCCTGTTTTGAAAGCTGAATGAAAGTTTCGCCGGCGCGCAACTTTTTTGTGTGAACGTGTCGGCAAGTGGCTTTTTGCCAATACTTATAGCGAAACGGTACAAGGAACGCGTCAATACCTTGCTAGTGTTAGCGGCAGGCGTCACAAACCGTTGTTTCTAAATAACTTTAACAATTTTGGCGCCAAGGAATAGTCATGGTTGTTACACCTGTGCAGCGTCGCCTGCTTGTGGTCGACCCGTGTGACGACTGCCATGAGCTATTGCCAGGCCTGCGCACTGCCGGGTGGGAAGTGGACAGCTGCACGCTGGCCACCGTCGGTGACCGTTCCTGTGATGTCGGTTTGTTGCGCCTGCAGCCCTCGCACCTGGAGCGCCCGGAAGCCGTCAAGGAATTGATCGGGCGCAGTGGCACCGAGTGGATCGCGGTGCTCAGCCAGGACGTGCTGCGTCTGCAGAATGTCGGCGATTTTGTCTGCGAATGGTTTTTCGACTTCCACACCTTGCCGTTCGACGTGGCCCGGGTGCAGGTCACCCTGGGCCGCGCGTTTGGCATGGCGCGCCTGCGGGGCAAGGGGTTTGCTCCGGTGGACGAGCCTGAGCATGAACTGCTCGGTGACAGCCGGCCGATTCGCGACCTGCGCAAGTTGCTCGCCAAACTGGCACCCACGGAATCGCCCGTGTTGATTCGCGGCGACAGCGGCACCGGCAAGGAACTGGTGGCCAAGACCCTGCACCGCCAGTCCCAACGCCATGCCAAGCCGTTTGTCGCGATCAACTGCGGTGCCATCCCAGAACACCTGATCCAGTCCGAACTGTTCGGCCACGAAAAAGGGGCGTTTACCGGCGCCCACCAGCGCAAGGTCGGGCGTATCGAAGCGGCCCACGGCGGCACGCTGTTCCTTGATGAAATCGGTGATTTGCCGATGGAATTGCAAGCCAACCTGCTGCGCTTCCTGCAGGAAAAACAGATCGAGCGCGTCGGCGGCAGCCAGCCCATCCCCGTGGACGTGCGAGTGCTGGCGGCCACCCACGTCGACCTGGAAGCCGCCGTGGCCAAGGGCACTTTCCGCGAAGACTTGTACTACCGACTCAATGTGCTGCAAGTGATCACCGCGCCGTTGCGCGAACGCCATGGCGATGTGGCCATGCTGGCCAACCACTTCTCACGTTTCTACAGCCAGGAAACCGGGCGCCGCCCCCGCAGTTTCAGTGAGGATGCCCTGGTGGCCATGGGGCAACACCCGTGGCCGGGCAATGTGCGCGAATTGGCCAACCGCGTACGCCGCGGCCTGGTGCTGGCTGAAGGGCGACAGATCGAAGCCGTTGATCTGGGATTGCAGGGTGAACAGGCAATTGCGCCACCGATGGCTACACTGGAGGATTACAAGCACCGTGCCGAGCGTCAGGCACTGTGCGATGTGCTCAACCGGCACAGCGACAACCTGAGTGTCGCGGCCCGTGTGCTGGGGGTTTCCCGGCCGACGTTCTACCGGTTGCTGCACAAACACCAGATCCGCTAGGGCGGGTAAACCGAAAAGCCCCGCAACGACCCTTATCGTTGCGGGGCTTTTCCTTTTTTGCTTGCTGGCCATTTCAATCTTGAGACCGCCATCGCCGGCTTGCCGGCGATGAGGCCCTAAAACACACCACTAGAAGTAATAGGGGAATTTCAGGCTGAACGTGAAGTCCGGTGCATCATCCGTCATACCGATGGCCAGGTTGGGCACGATCGTCAGGTTTTCCGATGCCGCAATTGTCATCCCCACGTTGAAGTAACCCGCGTTGGCATCGCTGGACACCACCGACTGCCAGTCCCCGCCGTTGGGCTTGAGCTTGCTCTTGCGTTGTACCAGGTCGGAGACCGAGAACGACATACTCATTTTCTCGTTCAACGCAAAGGCCACGCCGACGCCCAGTTGAAAACTGTCGCCCAGGCTGACTTTGCCCCCCACTTTCTGATTGACGTCACTGCTGATGTCATCAAACGACTCTTCGAAGTTGTGGGTGTAGGAGAACGAGCCAAACAGCACGGCCGGGTCGAAGGTCTTGACCAGCGAGATCCCCGGCGTGATCGACCAGACACCGTTGCCCGTAGGCAGGTTTTCCGGCACATACAGGTTGTCGTTGGCGGTAGACCGCACCAGCTTGATGCCAAACGGTTCTTTGCCCGTAGGCGCTTTTACGCGCAACGACACCACGGCGTCGGGCAGGGTGGGCGTCTCATCCAGGAACTTGTAAGCCACGCCGAAGTTGACGTCGCCGAGGGTGGGGTCGCGACTCACCGACTCTTCCGACGTGGCGTTTGCATTGTTGCCCGCGCCGCCGGACTGATAGGTCGATTCGCGGTACACCACCGGCACGTTCACGTCGAATTGCCAACGGTTATCGACGTTGTAGCGACCGGTCAGATCGAGTGTCCAGTTATCCGCCTTGATCCGATCCAGGTTGATATTGCCCAGGAATATCGAGTCCAACGCCAGGAAGCCGTTGAGTGTCAGCTGGCGCGCGTCGTAGCGTGCGTAGGTGACGCCGGTTTCAAAGCTGAACTTGCCATTGCCGAAGAAACCGCTGGCTTCGTTATAGAGGTTGCTCACGCTTTGTGCTGGGGCTGAATCGTCCTTGAGGGACTGGCCATAGGAACTGCCACCGCCTCCCGCCCCACCGGATGCGGCCGCCGCGCCAGTACCGGCAACGGTGGCCCCGCTGGCCTTCTGGAAGTCGGCCGGGGATTTGGCCAGGCGCTTGGGCGCAGGTGTCGCCGGTTGATCCTCGACCTGGCGCACGCGTTGTTCCAATACCGCTAGGGCTTTCTGTTGCACTTCGTACCGCTGCTTGAGTTCCAGAAGTTCCTGCTTGAGGGTCTCGATGTCGGCGTCTGGCGCGGCATACAATATGGATGCTGGCAAGAGCGTACTTAAACAGACCACCGCACGTAGCGATAACGATCGATGCATGAAATAAGCCGTCCTTTTCTAATGCGTAAGTGACGAGGGTCAGCGTAGTTCAATAACCGAGAGTGCGTAGGCCTTTGAGTTGATCCAGATTGCAATTGAGTGCCGGGTTATTCAGGCCGTTGTTCATCACAACGTTGAGCTGGGTCATGTTGGTGACGAAGTTTCTATCCCCCGTCAACACGGTGCCCTGCAAGACTTGGCCGCCGCCAATCTGCTGGAGGCTGTTGCCTTGGTTATGGTTGCCCTGGATCGCCATCTGCAAGCCGCCATTGTTGGCCGATACACTCACGCGGCCTGCTGCGCTGTCACCGGTGACGGTGCCGCCGGCAACCAGCACCTGGCCGGACTGCACGATGTTGGAGGGCGCGAAGCCGTTTTCGGTGACGTTGATCCCGACATTGTTGTAGGCGGCGTTGCCGTCGCCGGCGGCACGTACGCTTTGGGTCACGCCCGAACCTGTGCCCAGTCCGGCGCCGCCGCTGACATTGCCAGTGCCGGTATTCGGGTTGGTGCCCGTACCGGTCGACCCCGTGGTCTGTACGTAGAATTGTGGGGTAATGGTGGAAGCGTCGACTTGCATGCTGGCCTTGCCCGTAATCGTGTCACCCACGGCGTTGGTCCAGGTGCTGCTCATGACAATACCGAAGCTGATGATTCGCCCCGGCATCACGTAGCGGCCGCGCAGTTCGGCCATTTCCGAATCCTTGAGTTCGATCGGCTTGAACGCCGATGAAGCATAAGCGGGCATTGAGGCTGCCAGACACAAGACCGTCAGCCAACGGGAAGTGTTCATCTTCTGCTCCTGGAGCGTCCTGCCCCTTATTGCGCTTCTTGTTAGAAGAAGTCGCTCTGGATGAAACCGAAATCCATCAGCTCGGCATCGCCGACAGGCCTGAACTCATTCAACTGGTTCTTGGCGGTCAGCGGCACGGGTGGGTCGAGCAAGGCGTTGGCCTTGTCGTAGCCTTCACCCAGCACAGCGAAGACGATGCCATTCCAACCCTTGAGGAAGTCGTCGTGTGAATAGCGTTTGTGGCCCAGCACCGGGTCGCCGATATAGACCCAGTCCTTGTCCGCGCGCTGTAACACCACGAAGTGCTTGTAGCCACGAATCTCCAGCAGCACCACAACAGGGATCTTCACGGTCACCAGTGTCTCTGGCCCGATCTTGTAGCCCCGCGCACGCATGCCGATGCTTTCGAGGTAGCGCTTCATGTCCAGCATGGAAAACCCCTGGGTGCGTACCAGGTTCTGGTCTGCGTTGACCAGCATGCCTTTGATGACGTGGTCTTCGTCTACGTCCAGCCAATAGCCCTGACGCAGGATGGTGGCGAGTGCCGCAGCACCGCAACTGAAGTCGGTTTTCTGTTCCACCAGGTTGGCGAATTTGCGTTCACGGATACTCTCGACTTTCTTGAAGATGACTGCACCGCCAGGCATGGCGGAGATCGCCATGGTCCCTGCCCAGGTCGGGCCGGTGAGCAGCATCAAGAGGGTGAGAGTCGCGAGGCGCATGATCGTCGGACCTGTTGGACACTGGAATAAAAAAGGGCCTTGTTGCCAAGGCCCCGTTGGATCAGAAGCGCACGCCGCTGGAGCAGACGCTGCAGCCTTGGCCTACAGACAGGCTGTTGCTGGCTTGGTTGCCCGAACCGGATTGCAGGTTCACACCGATGTTGCCGGCGTTGTTGTTGATCGAGTTGTCGGCGCTGGCGTTGTTCGACACATATTGAGGCTTGCTGCCATGGCCATAGCCGTGGCTGGTGGCCGCAGTGTTGAGGTAGTTGTTGGCGAGCGAGTTTTGCTCGGTGTTGGCGGCCGCTGCGATGTTTTTGCCATCTGCGGTGGTGATCGCCAGGTTGTTTTTGCCTTGGTTGCCTTGACCGGCCTGGCCGTTGTAGCCCAGGTTGCCGGAGTTGTGGTTAGCGGAGTTATCCAGCGAGGCATTGTTTTGGATGCCTTTGCTGACGAAGTTGTTCAGGCCGCTGTTCTGGTTCACGTCGACCACGGCGAATACGGTAGCGAAGTCGCCTTTGGCGCTGGAGATTGCGCCAGAGTTGTCAGCCTGGTTACCACTGCCAGCCTGAACGTTGACGCCGGTGTTACCGCTGTTGTAGGTGACCGAGCCATCGGCAGAGGCGTTGTTTTCGGTTTTGGTGTCGTCGTACTTGTTGCCGATGCTGTTTTGAACATCTGTAACCACTGAGGCAACCACGCCGGTTGGTTGAGGCGCAGGGTGCCAGCCACCTGCTTGGGCAGCAGCAGCCATGAGTGCGGCGAGAGCGAAAACCATTGGTTTCAGAGCCATTTGAGGTTTCATGGTGTTTCTCCTTGCTTCTAATTAGTTGGTTAAGTGTTGGTACGGTCTAACTCGTGCTACCAAGCGGTTACTTGATAGTGATGCCCAGGGTGTTAGCCATTCGGTTCCCCACCCCAGCACTCTGGTTCACCTGAATCACTCCTCGGCTGCCGGTGAAGGCCTGGTCGCTTGTCACGACCTGGCGGCTGCCAGTGGTGGGGGTGAGCCCTGAGTCGGTTGCCAGCGTCGTCGTGTTCTGTTGCAACAGGACGCTGTCGTCGATGCTTTGCGGGCCAGGGTTGACGCTGATCCGCACCGCATTGACTAATTGGCTATTGGCACCGGCTGATTGGTTGATGCCCAACATGCCGTTGCCATTGGTAAAGGAGCTGCCTTCGATCGCCGCCTTTGCATTCAGCGAGGGGTCGACCGTGCCGTTCATGTTCTGGATATTGCTGGTAGTGGCTTGGCCACCCAGCGCGACGGCGCGGTTGTTGGCGGTTTGCTGCTGGTTGCCGGCCGCCTGGTTGACCATCAGGTTGCCGCGGTAATCCTGACCGCTGTTGTTGATCACGGCGGTGTTGTCGGCCATGGCCGAGGCGCTGCCCAGCAGGGCCAGGGGGAGCAGGATGCGCAGGGAACGGTTCATTACTTGCCCCCCATCATGCTGCCGATGTTGTTGAGGGGCGCCAGGCCACGCTGGATCGAATCGCTGATCTGCCCGCCCATGCTACCGCTGCCTCCCGAACGGCTGGCAGCTGCGCCAGCGCCCAAGGTGGACATGCCGTTTTGCGTGGCACTCAAGGTGGAGAAGTTGCCGGCGGGCTGGAGGGCGCGGGTGATGCTCAAGCCGCTGCTCACGGCGCCGAAATCGCGGTCACTGAGTTCGCCTGACAGGGCGCCCAGGACGTCCTTGCTCGGATTGACGTTGGCGGTCTGGGGGTAGGGGTCGGGACCAAAGGACGCCCGACCGTACATGTGTCCCTGCACGTCGCGCCCGGTCACGATGACGCCGTCACCCGCCAAGGTCGGCAGACTGATGCTGGCACTGAGTACACAGCTGATCAGCAGCACGTTCATCAAACCTTGAGTGAGTGTGTTCACGGCGGCATTCCTTATTCTCGGCGCTGACCCTAAACAGCGCTGTAAGGGATAGAGCAGAAGGCGTGCCGCTTTTTATTTATTATGGATATTCAATGGGTTGCGATTATCGAAGGGCAAAGTGATAGCAGTGTTGTATCAACGCTGAGACAACCCACCGCAAATCCACATGCACGTGCCCACGGCGCAAACGGTTCACCTTGCTGTATCAGCAACGCAACACTGTGCATGACAAAACGATGAACGCGCTCAGGGCGGACCGTTCAGGGGAGGAGGGTGTTTCAAAAATGGACACTGCCGGCACAAGCAAGCCCGTGCGTGCAGGCTGGGCTCAGCCTTTCGGGGCTTTACGCGGGATCGAATTGAGTACGGGGTTGCCGTCCAGGTTCTGGGTCAGGTAGACCGGCAAGACCTTGGGCAAGGAAGGGACGAGGTTGTTGACCTCATTGATGTTGTAGATGCCGCCGATACGGATCGCGCCGGTGCTGGCATCCGCAAGCATCACGGGCTTGTTCAAGTAGCGGTTGATCAACGGTAATGCGTCGGCCAGCGCCAAATTGTCGAGCACCAACTTGCCTTGGCGCCACGCCAGCGCGCTGTCATTGGGGTTGAACGCGTTTACGCGAGGGGTGGCATCGCCATGCTGGTAGCTGGCTTGCATGCCGGGGGTCAGCGGCACGCTGCCGTGCACGGTGTCGCTTGCGATCTGCACCGAGCCTTCGAGCAGCATCACCCGCACCTGGTCTTCATATTTCCAGACGTTGAACTGTGTGCCTGTCACCCGTACCTGGCCTTCGCCGGCCCGCACGATGAACGGGTGGGTGCTGTCATGGGCAACTTTGAAAAATGCCTCGCCCTTTTTCAGCGTGACTCGGCGTTGGTCCTTGTAATTGCTGTAGACCAACTCCGTGCCGAGGTTCAATTCCACCTGGCTGCCATCGCCCAAGGTGACCTTGCGCAGGCCATTAGCTGCTTCGAAATGCTCATATGAGCTGGGCAGCCAGCCCGCCTCCCAGCCGGTAAACGCAGCGAGGGGCAGTGCAGCAAGGCAGACTGCCGCCGCCACTGCATAGGTGCGCCAACGACGGCGAGGCTTGAACGGCACCACGGTGGGCGTGGGCTCAGTGCGGGGCAGGTGGTCGGCAACATCCCAGATTTCCAGCATGGCCGCGTATTCGAAGGCGTGCAACGGATGAGCATCGTGCCATTGCTCAAAAGCCTGACGTTCGATGGCGGTGCAATCACCGGCATGCAGGCGCATGCACCAATGCGCGGCGGCATCGGTGATAGCGTCGTATTCGGCTTCTGAGAGGGATTTTTCGCTCATTAACTCATCCTGATTTCGCACATTCTAACCTCCCCGGGTGTACGACGAGAACAGCCATCATGGCTATTGCACATCAATTGGAACTTATTCTCGTTTGGGGGCACCTAACGATTTCAGGACATTTCCACAATGGAGAACGAAAATGCTCAAGAAAACCTTAGTCGCCCTGTGTGCAACTACCGCGCTGCTTGGCGCCGGCTCTGCCATGGCTGACAAGCCGGGCGCAGGCTGGATCACCATCGAAAAGGCGATTGAAGTCGCCAAGACCAAGGGTGGTTATGTCGAGGTATACGCCGCCGAGGCCGACGACAACGGTTATTGGGAGGTCAAGGGACGCAAATCAGATGGCACCGTGTATGAAGCACGCATTGATGGCGCGTCGGGCAATATCCTGCGTGACCAGAAAGACTGATCCCCCCTCGGGGGCCTGTTCAGGCCCCCGGCTCTAATCTGCGGCCCAAGTGTGTGATCAGGTACGTCACCGAATCTGCGTTGGCCAAAATGATATCCATCCGCCGGTCCGGATCACTCATGAACGTTTGCCGGGCATCTTCCAGCGTTTTCGTACCGGTCAGGTGCAGCACTTTATTGCGCAGTTTGGTCGACCCGGCGCTGCCGAAGTCCTCCCAACGCTCTGCCAGGTCGTCCCAGCTCTTGAATAGCATGGTCGCGGGTGTCAAGACAGACAGCGCGGTGCTTTGCAGGTTGGACAAGGCTGTGTGCTGGCGCAAGCCGTCAGCGGTACCACGGTTGATGATGTCGAGAAAAGGGCGCATCGAATCCAGGTAGGCGATGTCTTCAGTCCCGGAGACCAGATGACTCATTTCGTGAATCAAGGTCGCCGCACGCGCATGGTCGTCAAGGTCGAACGGCACCGTGAGGTGCGGTAGATAGGTGCTCATTCGTGTATTGAAAAAGTGCTCCAGCAAATAGATCTTTCGATCCGCGCCTTCAGGAATGACAAAAGCGTAGGTTTGGGTGGGCGACCAGCGGGCGGAGCCGGTGACGAATCGTGAGGAGTTTGGGCTGATCACATCTTGCTGGGTCAGCCCATCGCAGATTTCTGCGACACGTCTTCGAATTTTGATCAACTGGTCCGGGGTAACGTTGAGTACGCCGAACATCTCGGTCAAGAAGCGACCGCATGGGGAGTTGGGATCACGTTGCCGTGCAAACAGCGCCAGGTTGCGCGCACATCTGAACGTATAGAAAACCGCGACATTGAGTGCCCCATCAATGCAGGCTGCCTTTACGGGAGACATCGCCCGGATGGCTGGCATGCCTACGGCTTCGATATTGATCGAGTCGCGCTCGGTTCTTCGGGTAATGACACGGCTTCTGATGCGGGACAGCGCAGGGCCGAAGCGTGGCTCCCGCTCGGACAGGTCAAGTACCCATTCGCCCTGCGAATTGCGTTCGACGTAGGGTCCCAGTTCATGGGCAAGGCTGACTCGCCAACGCTCACCCACCCTCCGGACCGGGTAAACCCGGCCGGCTACCGGTGCGTAAGTACGGTTGCGCGTCGGGTCGGTAAACAGGTGGCTTACAGGGCTCTCCTGCAGAGCTGCCAGGGATACGCAGACGTCTTCAAAATGCCGCATTCGCGTGCGTGTCGAGTCGGTGATAGCCAGGCTGGCGAGGGTCATGGCGGGCGCCGGTGAGTCCTCCGGCAGATTGGCGGGCGATGACGACGGCAGGGCCGTCATCAACCCATCAAGCTGTTCGCGAAGGGATGCCAGTGTCGCCACGCCCTGGATAAATGTGCGCAGGCCCTCTGCGAAATGCTGTGATTGCAGCGCCTCGGCGGAGGTTTTGAACAGTGTGTAGCTGCGCCAGACCACCAGTGGGAAGGCAAGCTTGCCGGCAATGAACTGCAACGTCATGGGAATACCCTTGCGCAGCAGGCTGGTGATCCCGTCCCATTGATCCTTGCCGTCGCGGGCGAATTGGCAGGCGAGCATCTTGAGCAGTTGTATGACGTTGTCATTGAATAGCCGCAGCAAAATATTCTGCCTGATGGGGTTCGACGCCAGGCTGGCGTCCCTTTTGTCCTGGCTGGTGGGCTGTTTGAGCAGGTTGCGCCATATCGCTTGGTCGGGGTCGCCCAGTTGCAGGATGATCCAATCCTGAAGGGGGCCGTCGCGATTGATGTCATTGAGCAGCGTGTCTTCGTTGGCGTATTCGGTGAGCACGCGCAGTGGCGCATACGGCGCATACAGCACAAGCGGGCCCGTCGCTGGCGTTTGTGGGCCGATGATGTAGACACAAGGCACTGTCACCGGTCCCGCCCCGGCCGTGGCGATCAGTTGCAGAGGGCGAATCATTGCTGTGGTGCCGCTGACCTTATCCCGCGCCACAGCATCCGGCATATCAAAGATTTGCTGGATAAAGCTCCAGGCCGAGGGGCTGAGGCGTTCTTCGAGTTTTTCCTCATGGGCATGGCGCAAGAGTTGCCACGGCAACTGCCGACAAAACAGGTCACGTCGCTGGCGGGCATCGTCGGTGTCAGCGCTGAGGTGAGTGGTGAGCAGTTCGCGATAGGTTTTGGCAATGTCGAGTTGGCGCACCAACTGCACCACCGCCGTGCCGTCCAGGGTCGTCGGCAGCGGTGTGAGGCCCAGCGCGCGGGGCGTCAGGGTGTCGGCCTGCAGGTCGGGGAGGTGGCGCAAGGCAAAATCGGTCAGGGTTTGAGTGCGTCCGTCGAGCGCGACGCGTGCGGGTATCAAGATCGCTTCAGGGTCCAGCGCGGCGTCCGGATAACGGGCTTTAAGCAGGTTCGTCAAGGCACTGGCGACGTGCTCGCGCAGGGGGGGTAAACCGTGCAGGTAATCCTGATTGTCCGGTGCACTGAGCCGGTACTGCTCAAGCAGTTCGGCGTGGAGCCATTGCTCTTCGGCAGATGCCATGCCCAGCCACACCGGCAGCGCCTGCTGGTGAACGATCGCTTCTGCGATTGCACGGGCGCGCGGCAGATTCGACGGCGCCAGCCGTTGCATTTCATCGTCCAGACGGTCTTGCAGTTGTGTGGGCCCAAGGGGCATGGCGAGCCAGTAGTCGAGAGCATCCAGGTGGAAGTCCAGGTAGCTCTGCTGGCGGTTGTTCAACAGGTGCTCATCAATGCGCTGCAGGGGGCCGAGGCGATAGACTTGATGGGGTGTACGAAGGCTGATGGGCAGGTTCTGCAGCAGGCGTCGGTCGGGCAGTGCGAAGCGCTGTTGAAGGGCTTGGCGCAGAGTTTTCAGTGAGGCAAAGGGCTCATGACCTTGCTGCGGGGTCCAGAGTACGACTTCACCTGACAGGTCAGGGTCGAGGCCGCCACGCTGCGTCAGCACGAAACAGTTGGCCAGGGCCCGTGGGGTTTCGTCATCGCCAAGGGTCAGTGTCAAGCCGCAGGCATCCGGCAGGAAGCCTTGAAGCCCATGGCGCTTCTCGCGGGTCATGCTGTCGGGCCGCAGGACCGTATCAAGCATGGCGTAATGATCAGGGCTCAACGTCTTGTTGAGCAGTCGTAATTGGGCCTCGCTGCGCAACCCCTGCATCAGGGCCGCGCCCATCTCGGCGCGATGACTTTCCAGGAACGCGCGGGGCAATGTGTGAATGTCGTGCTGAACAAAAGGGAGCATGGCCCGCTCGATCACCTGATTGAAACCTCGGCTGTCCAGGTTGTTCCAACGGGTGGCGGTCCCGGCGCGGCGAGCGCTGTACAGGCCGGTGCGTGGCGAGTCGTCGATAGGGGCCGCACTGTTTGCTAAACGTTCTACAAGGTGATCGACCATGTTCCGTGAGGATACCGGCTCACGATCCTCGCGTTGTCGAGCCTGGGTGGCGTAGGTATTGGCAAACACATCTGCGGGGTCCAGGTCCAGCAAACGCAGGTTCAATTCCGCCTTCAGGGCATGGGTGGCCAGGCTGCGCAACGTGGGGTGCCTCTGCCGCTGTGTCGCCAGGACCGCTTCCGTCGCACGCAGCGTGACCAGATGCTGTTTGGCGCGCTCTGCCTGTACCGTCGACGGGCGACCATTGCCGCTGCTGGCCGGGTGCAGGCTCCAGCGTCCTTCGGCTTCCAGGGCCAGCAGCCGACTGTCGAGCATGGGGCGCACGTCCAGGGCGCAATCGAGCAGGGCAGCCAGGTCTGCTTCGCCATCGCTTGCGCGAAACAGCCCGAGTGCATGTTCCATGTTGCTCAATTGCTTGCGGGCGATGTCCTTGACCATCCCGGTAAATACATTGTCACTCACGGGCAACCCACTGACTTGCACCCCCTCCATTGCCAGGTACAGGCTGCGTTCGTCCAGGGACAGGAAGTTCAGCAACTCGTCCTGATGGCCGGCGGCCTTGAGCATGCTCAGCAAGGTTTCCTTGAGATCCTCAACATCCTTCAAGGTTTGCAGCCCGCGGGATTGGGTGTAGAGGTAGGCATGCTGGTCACTGATCAACAACGTCGCGGCCAGTTCCACATAATGTTGATAAGGTGCGTGGATGCTGATTTTTTCGATATTCAACGTCGCATGCCAGTCGCTGCGTGACGCCTTGTCGGGGAGGAAAATCGCGCGCAGTCGGTGCGCCTCCTCGGAAGAAAGAATCCCGCTCTGATGCTTGAACAGCAGGTCGGCGCGAAATTTGTCACTCATCAGTTGGGCAAACAGATCCAGGCGCGATGGATTGCTGCCACGGGTTTCATTCCACCAGGTCTGCAACAGGCTGCTTAACAGCGAAGACAGCACGCCAGCCGTCTGTTCCACAACGCGCTCCCAGCGTTCGAAATCCTGTTTGAGTCGCCTCTCAGGCAGGGCGCTTTTATCGTGCCTGGGGTGGGTGAACGTGCGGGTACAGTTGGCCGGCCACTCCGGTTTCAGGTAGTACTGCAGCAGGGTTTCACTGAGGGTCGCCGAGGCAATCCATCGATCAGCGCCGTTAGCCTCCGCTGAAACCAGAAACGTGTTTACCAACGTGTATTGTTGATCGAGGTGGGGAAAATAAGGGCGCGCCATGATGTTCAGCAGTGTGCTGAGCATTGAGGCCAGGGTGGGCGTGGTGCGTAATTCATCCAGGGCACGCCGTACGTTTTGCCTTTGGCTTGCCTCAATCGCCTGTTCTTGATCCACGAATACGATGCCTTCAATCGTTGTGGTGGTCACGGCGAACAAGCCGCTGAAAGAAAAGGCTTGGCGCTCCTCTATGGATAGAAAGCTAATTAAATCAATATGTTGAGTTTCATTTCTGAGGCGTTCCCTGAGGGTTGCGAGCGCCACGGCACGGTTGTCGAATACTTCGATTCCCCCATAGGGGCTATACAGCAAGGCCTTCTTCCCATCAGGTGTCGGGCTCATCATGAAGGCGCCGGCCAGCGCTGTCGCAGGCTGTCCTGGCCTCTCGATCACCAGCGTTTCGACGGTCATGGGGGCCTCACGGGCCTGGCGCCCGGCATGGGTGGCGGTGTAGACCGCCATCAGCCAGTCGAGATCCTTCAAGGTCAACCCCAGCGCGCGCTCCCGTTCTGAAGGGTGTTTGCGATGGATAGGGCGCAGGAATTCATCGAAAAAATACGGGGGGGTGAGCTGTGCCATCGACCTTTCTCCGTGGGTAATGGGGACGGGCCAGCAGGCTAGGGCGGTCGTGTTGGCGAATGGGGCTACATATTTGCCGTAAACAGCATTGACAGCAGCGGCAGGCGGCGTTGTTTAATCACAGGTCTGGATTTCACGCTGTATGCCCCCTCCAATCATAAAATCGGAGCTTCAGATGTCTGCCCAGCCCACGGTTGTTGACAGTTCCAGCGCCACCATCGGTTTCGCCAAGCTGGTGGCCTTGCTCCACGCCATCTTTGTCCGCCACGGCACTTCGCCTGAAGTGGCCGCCATCCTCGCGCACAATTGCGCCAGCGCCGAACGTGATGGCGCCCACAGTCACGGTATTTTTCGTATCCCCGGTTACCTCAGCACCCTGGCCAGCGGCTGGGTGAATGGCAAGGCCGTGCCGGTGGTCACCGACGTGGCTTCAGGCTTTGTACGGGTGGATGCCGGTAACGGTTTTGCCCAGCCCGCCCTGGAGGCCGCGCGTGCGTTGCTGGTGGAAAAGGCCCGCAGTGCCGGAATCGCCTTGCTGGCTATCCATAACTCCCACCACTTCGCCGCGTTATGGCCAGATGTCGAGCCGTTCGCCGAGCAGGGCCTGGTGGCGCTGAGCGTGGTCAACAGCATGACCTGCGTGGTGCCCCATGGGGCTGACCGTCCGCTGTTTGGCACCAACCCCATTGCTTTTGCTGCACCGCGTGCCGATGGCCTGCCTATTGTGTTCGACCTGGCCACCAGCGCCATCGCCCACGGCGACGTGCAGATCGCTGCGCGTAAAGGCGAGCGTTTGCCACCGGGCATGGGCGTAGACAGCCTGGGCCAACCCACTCAGGACCCGAAGGCGGTGCTGGAAGGGGGGGCTTTGTTGCCGTTTGGCGGGCACAAGGGGTCGGCGCTGTCGATGATGGTCGAGTTATTGGCCGCAGCCCTGACAGGCGGCAATTTCTCTTTCGAATTCAATTGGGCCGACCACCCGGGCGCGCGCACGCCGTGGACCGGCCAACTGTTGATCCTGATCGATCCGAGCAAGACGGCCGGGCAAAGCTTCGCCGAGCGCAGCCAGGAACTGGTGCGGCAGATGCATGCGGCGGGGTTGCGGCGCTTGCCAGGGGACCGACGTCATCGCACACGGGCGCGGTCGGACCAGCAGGGTATCGAGGTTGACGCAGAGGAATTGGCGCGGTTGCGAGTGCTGGCCGAGCAATAAAACAGGCTGCGCCGCATCCGGCGCAGCCTTCATGTATCAGTTACGGCGGCCCAGCAGCAGGCCGACCACCAGGCCGAAACCTGCGGAAATCGCCACGGTCTGCCACGGGTGGCCACCGATGTAGGTTTCGGTAGCATCCACCACCGGCTTGCTGCGCTCGCGCACATTGGACACCGAGTCCAGGGCTTGCTTGAGCTTGATGGCGACCTGCTCGCGCAGGGTTTCACCTTCTTCGCCCACCAGGGATGCGCTGCTTTTGAGCAGCTTGTCCGATTCTTCGATCAGCGCGGTCAGTTCGCTGAAGGCTTGGTCCTTGATTTGGTCTTCGACGGCTTGGGCAGCGGTTTTGCGGGCCATTGTGTGACTCCTTGCGAGTGAATGTGACAGTGAACAATGGAGTGCCGGGCAGCGGCAAAAGTTGCAGTTTTTTTGCGCCCGCCGGGTCCCGGGCAAAAATCCGAATCAGGAAATTTCGACCTACAGTGTAAGATGTCGTCTATTTGTGCAGCAGGGAATTCAACATGAGCTTCAATCTGGCCAACAAGACTCTCGCCGAACGCGCCGAGCTGGAAGATGAAAAGTCTCGCCTCTACGAACTGTGGCAGACCAACCTGGGCAAGGCCAAGGGCGAAGCGGCACGGTTGTTCGGCGAGCGCGCCAAACGCAAGGGCAAGTGGGCCGAGTGGGTCCGTGCCGAACTGGACGGCATGTCGCCGCCGGAGTTCTCCAACATGGTGCGCAGTGAGGTCAACAAGTTGATGGCGGCGGCTAAATAAAGCTCGCCACAATCGCTTCACGCACCTTCAGCAGCATCGGGTCCAGCTGCGCCTGAGTCCGCCAGCCCAACTCCACCGGGTAGCGCGGCAACGCCAAGGGGCAGGGTAGTACGTGCAGACTGGTCATGTCCGCGATGGCCTGCGCCGCATGCCCGGGAATGGTCGCCACCGCCTGGCTGCCCTTGAGCAGAAACGGCAACGCCGCGAAGTGGCTGGTGGAGGCGCACACCTGGCGACTCAACCCCTGTGCCGCCAAGCCTTCATCGGTAATCCCGATAAACCCACCGGATGACACCAGCACGTGTTCACGGGCGACGAACTCGTCCAGGCTGATGCTGGTTTGGGCTGAATCCACCAGGCAGCGGTAATCGCCTTCTCCCAACACTTGCCGACTGAGTCGACCGTGGGCAAAGCCGCCCGCCGTGATCGCCAGGTCCAGGGTGCGGTCGAGCAGGGCGCCGGCGACGATCTGGCTGTGGGTCTGACGGAAGATCACCCGCAGCTTCGGCGCGCGCCGGGCGATTTCTTCCATCAGACGCCGCCCGTAGGCAATCTCGAAATCATCCGACAACCCCAGCACCACGGAGCGGCCCTGATACTGCTGGTTATCCGGGTTGACCATGGCCAGGCTTTGCCGGCAACGCTCCAGCGCCTCGCCTATCACCGGTTTCAACTGGTTGGCGCGCAAGGTCGGCGCCAGGCCGCGCCCGGTGCGCACGAACAACGGGTCGCCATACACCTCGCGCAAACGCCGCAATCCTGCACTGATGGCCGACTGCGTCACCCCCAGGCGCACGGCGGCGCGGCTGGCGCTGGACTCGTCATGCAGGGCTTCAAAGGTTTTCAGCAGGTTCAGGTCAACTTGGGCGATATTTGTTTGATTCATATCATTCAGCACTGAGGTGGGCTTTATTCATGATCATGGCTGGCCGGAGAATGGGCAACCCCCCTGACTCTGGAGTGAGCGTAATGCCTGTATCGACTGTGGCAGCCCTGCAAATCGGATCCTTGCCGGGCGGCAAGGGCGAGACCCTGGCGCAAATCCTCGGCTACGAGGACGCAATCATCCGCAGCGGCGCGCAACTGGTGGTGATGCCCGAAGCGCTGCTGGGCGGCTATCCCAAAGGTGAGGCCTTTGGCACCCAGCTGGGCTACCGCCTGCCGGAAGGCCGCGAAGCCTTTGCCCGCTACTTTGCCAATGCCATCGATGTGCCCGGCGCCGAGACCGACGCCCTGGCCGGTCTGTCGGCGCGCACAGGCGCGAGCCTGGTACTGGGCGTGATCGAACGCAGTGGCAACACCCTGTATTGCACGGTGCTGTATTTCGAACCCACGGGCGGGTTGGTGGCCAAGCACCGCAAATTGATGCCTACCGGCACCGAACGCTTGATCTGGGGCAAGGGCGACGGCTCGACCCTGCCAGTGATCGACGCGGCAGTGGGGCGAATCGGCGGCGCTGTGTGCTGGGAAAACATGATGCCGCTGCTGCGCACGGCCATGTACGCCAAGGGCGTGGACGTCTGGTGCGCACCCACTGTGGATGAACGTGAGATGTGGCAAGTGAGCATGCGCCATGTGGCCCATGAAGGCCGCTGCTTTGTGGTGAGCGCATGCCAGGTGCAGGCCTCGCCGGATGCGTTGGGGGTGGAGGTGGCCAACTGGCCGTCGGACCGCCCGTTGATCGCCGGAGGCAGCGTGATCGTCGGGCCCATGGGCGACATCCTGGCCGGGCCGTTGGTCGGGGAAGCGGGGCTGTTGACGGCACGGATCGACACTGATGATCTGGTGCGGGCGCGGTATGACTACGACGTGGTGGGGCACTATGCCCGGCCGGATGTGTTCGAGTTGAGCGTGGATGAGCGCGCCAAACCGGGCGTGCGTTTCATCACCGACTGACACTATGGTGGGAAAACTGTGGGAGCTGGCTTGCCTGCGATAGCGGTGTGTCAGCTTGCATATCCTTGGCTGATAGGTCGCTATCGCAGGCAAGCCAGCTCCCACAGTGGATATTCATTGACTGGAGGATTTGGATTTCAGCCATTCCTCGCGGGTAATTTCCCAGATTTCCCGTGGGAAGGTGCCTTCGACAAAGTGGCCCTCTACCGTCTTGACCAGGCGCATGCCGCCACGCTCGGAGATCCGCCGCGATCCCTGGTTGGGCGCGGCCTTGGGGGCGCGCAATACCGGGCGTTCCAGCACGTTGAACCAGTAGTCGGTGATCACCGTGCAAGCTTCGGTCATCAGCCCTTGACCGTGCCATGGCTGGCCGAGCCAGAAGCCACGGTTGTCGTCTTCGGTATCGAACAGGCTGATGTTGCCGACCAACGTGTCAGGTGAGTCCCTCAGGTACATCGCCCAGTGCCATTGCTCGCCACGTGCCATGCCGGGCAAGGCCACGTTCTCCAGGAAGCTGCGTGCACCATCGGCCGGGTAAGGCCAGGGCACCTCGTTGTTGAGGTAACGCACCACTTCCCAGTGGGGAAATATCTGCTGGATAGCGTCGGCATCGTCCAGGGTCAGCGGGCGCAGGATCAGGCGTTCGGTATAGAGCGTCGGTTGCATGGCGATCACCACGTGGCCGTGTTGGGCAGGTCAAGCGTGCCACGGTCGACAAAACGTTGGGTGCCAAACAGCCCACCCGCCAGTTTGCCGCGCAGCACGTAGGGCAGGTTGTTCAGGCTTTGGGTCTGGCTCAGGCCAAGGGTCTGGCGCAGCACGGAGAATGCGGAAACGCTCACTGGCACCATCAGAACCGTCTCAGAGAAACGTGGGATGGAACCGCTTTGGTCACTCACTCCCGAGGCCAGCGGCCGGCCATTGACGTCCAGGTCCAGGGCCACGCCGTTGTAGTCGATCGCCGTTTCATTGGGGTTTTGCACCCGCAGCTTCACGGCGAAACGCACTTCCAGGTCCTGGCTTTGCAGAGGTTCAATGCCCACCACGGTGATATTCACCGGGTCGCGGTTGGGGAACAGGGCGCAGGCGCTCAAGGTCAGCAGCAACAACGATAGAACCATGAGCTTGCGCATTAACAGTGCTCCCTATTTCGTGACGTCCGGGTCTTGCATCACCTTGAGGGTAGAGGACTCCGGATCAAATTCATCTTCTTCCAGTTCTATGAACTCTTCCGGCAGGAAAATGTTCAGCAGGATTGCACAGAACGCACCCACGGTGATCGGCGATTCGAAGATGTTGTGCAACGCCTTGGGCAGGTCGCGCAACACTTCCGGCACGGCGGCGACACCCAGGCCCATGCCGAGGGAGATTGCCACGATCAGCACATTGCGTCGATGCAGCCCGGCCTCGGCGAGGATCTTGATACCGGCCACGGCCACGGTGCCGAACATGATCAAGGTAGCGCCGCCCAGTACCGGCTTGGGCATCAACTGAAGTACCGCACCAATCATCGGGAACAGGCCCAGCAGCACCAGCAGGCCGGCGATGAAGTACGCCACGTAGCGGCTGGCCACGCCGGTCAACTGGATCACCCCATTGTTCTGGGCGAAGGTCACCATCGGCAGGCTGTTGAAGGTGGCGGCCATCGCCGAGTTGAGGCCGTCGGCCAGCAGGCCCGACTTGATGCGCTTGATGTACAGCGGGCCTTTGACCGGCTGTTGGGAAATCATCGAGTTGGCGGTCAGGTCACCGGCTGCTTCCAGCGGGGAAATCAGGAAGATCACCGCCACCGGGATAAATGCTACCCAGTCGAACGAGAACCCGTATTTGAACGGCACCGGCACGCTGATCAGTGGCACATGGGGCAGGGCGGCCATGTCGACGCGGCCCATCCACCAGGCCACCACAAAACCCAAGGTCAGGCCGATCACGATCGAACCCAGGCGCAGGAACGGGTTGCTGAAGCGGTTGAGCACCACAATGGTCAGCAGCACCAGCGCGGCCAGGCCCATATTGCCAGCGGCGCCCAGGTCGCTGGCGCCGAAGCCACCGGCCATGTCGGTGACCGCGACCTTGATCAGCGACAGGCCCATCAAGGTGATGATGGTACCGGTCACCACCGGGGTGATCAGTTTGCGCAGCTTGCCGATGAACTGGCTGAGCACCACTTCGATAAAGGCGGCAAAAAAGCAGATGCCGAAGATGGTCGACAGGATCTCGTCGGTGCCGCCACCCCGGGCCTTGACCATGAACCCCGCGCTGAGGATCACGCTGATAAACGAAAAGCTGGTGCCTTGCAGGCACAACAGCCCCGAGCCCACCGGGCCGAACGTGCGCGCTTGCACAAAGGTGCCCAGCCCCGACACGAACAACGCCATGCTCACCAGGTACGGCACTTCACTTTCCAGGCCCAGCACGCCGCCCACGATCAGGGTCGGGGTGATGATGCCGACGAAACTCGCCAGCACGTGCTGCAGCGCGGCAAAGATCGCCGCAGTGAAGTGCGGACGGTCTTCCAGACCGTAGATCAGGTCGGATTTATAGCGGGGGCGGGGGGCTTGAGCGTCAGACAAAATGCGGGCTCGGGTCAGAAAATGGAGGCGAAGAATGCCAGAAACTGCCGGTCGTCAGAAGTGTAAAAAAATATTTATGAAGGCCCTGCGGGAAACCGCGAGCCCTGCCGATACCTCGTATAGGCCCACATACCAACGATAACAGTGGTGACCAAAGGTCAGAGCGGCGCGTTGACACCGACTGATCGTTTCGCGGCAGGGACGCTCGCAAACACTACTTCTGAGAGCACCCCCTATGTCCCTCCGTCATCTGAATATCGCCCCTCGCGCGTTCCTCGGTTTTGCGTTCATTGCGTTGCTAGTGATTTTACTGGGGGTGTTTGCGGTCAACCGCATGACGCAGATCCGCCAGTCATCGGTGGATATGAGCGCCACCCAACTGCCCAGCGTGACCTACCTTGGCAACATCACTGAAAACGTCTTGCGCCTGCGCATCCTGTCGTTCCGTGTGCTGGTCAACCGTGAGCCGGCCGGCCTGCAGGAAGCCGAAACCCGCATGGGCGTGTTGGCCGACAAGGTCAAAACAGCCCAGGCCGGCTATGCAGCATTGCCGGCCGGTACCGAGGAAGCGGCGCTGTACAAGACGTTCGTCACCACGCTGAACAACTACTTCACCGCCCAGGCCGAGATGCTGGCCTTGTCCAAGCAGGGCAAAGTCGACGAGATGCGCACGCTGATCAACACGCGTATCAAGGACGGCACCGACCTGATGGGCGAGCAGTTGAACAAGTTGATCGCCATCAACGCGGCCGATGCCAAGGAGGCCGACGCTGAAGCGGGGCAAAGCTACGAGGGTGCCATCGCCGGGGTGATTGCCGTGTCGGTGGCTGCTGCGCTGCTGACGGTGTTGCTGGCCTGGTTGCTGACCCGCAGCATCGTCACGCCGCTGCGCAAAGCAGTGGAAGTGGCCGAGACGATTGCCGGTGGCAACCTGAGCAAGGCCATTGAAGACGACGGCAAAGACGAACCGGCCCGCCTGCTCAGCGCCCTGGCGTCGATGCAAGCCAACCTGCGCCAGACCATCCAGCACATCGCCGGCTCCGCCACCCAGCTGGCCTCGGCAGCGGAAGAGTTGAGCGCCGTCACTGAAGAAGCCTCCAAAGGCCTGCAGCAACAGAACAATGAAATTGACCAGGCGGCGACGGCGGTCAACGAGATGACCGCCGCGGTGGAAGAGGTGGCGCGCAATGCCGTGTCCACCTCCGAAGCCTCCGGCCAGTCCAACCTCGCAGCGCGTGAAGGTCGTGACCGCGTGGTGGAAACCGTCGGCGCGATCCAGACCATGACCCAGGACGTGCAGAACACCGCCGTGCTGATCGAAGGCCTTGCCTCCCAAGGCCGTGACATTGGCAAGGTGCTGGACGTGATCCGCGCAATTGCCGAGCAGACCAACCTGCTGGCGCTCAACGCCGCCATCGAAGCGGCCCGTGCCGGTGAAGCGGGGCGTGGTTTTGCGGTGGTCGCCGATGAAGTGCGCGCCCTGGCCCATCGTACGGCGCAGTCGACCCAAGAGATCGAGAAGATGGTCGCCGGCATCCAGAACGGCACCGGTGAAGCCGTGCAATCGATGCAGCAGAGCAACCAGCGCACCCAGAACACCTTGGAAATGGCCCGCGCTGCCGGTGTGGCCCTGGAGCAGATCACCCAGTCCATCAGCCTGATCAACGAACGCAACCTGGTGATCGCCAGCGCCTCGGAAGAGCAGGCCCAGGTGTCGCGCGAAGTGGACCGCAACCTGGTCAACATCCGCGACCTCGCCACCCAGTCGGCAGCGGGCGCCAACCAGACCAGCGCGGCCAGCCACGAGCTGTCACGCCTGGCGGTGGACCTGAACGCGATGGTGGCGCGCTTCGTGATCTAACATGACCTGATTTGAAATGGGATCAAAAAATGTGGGAGCGGGCTTGCTCGCGAAAGCGGTGTATCAGTCAAGGATGTATTGCCTGACACGCCGTATTCGCGAGCAAGCCCGCTCCCACATGGGTTCACTGTTTCCAGGCGGCTGCATTGACCAGGTCCTTTGGACGCTGACCGGCCAGCGCCTGCAACAGATTATCCACCGCACACTTGGCCATCGCCTCCCGCGTCTCATGCGTGGCCGAGCCGATGTGCGGCGTGGCCACCACGTTGTTCAAGCGCAACAACGGCGAGTCGTGACTCAACGGCTCACGCTCGAACACATCCAAGCCCGCCGCCCGAATCGTACGCTGTTGCAAGGCCTCCACCAGCGCCGCTTCATCCACCACCTTGCCCCGCGAGATGTTGATGAAGACCGTCTCCGGGCCCATCAGCGCAAACTCTTCGGCGCCGATCAGCTTCTCTGTTTCGGCGGTCAACGGCAGCGTCAGGCAGACAAAGTCGGCCTGTTGCAGCAACTCATTCAAGCTGCGGTACTGCGCGCCAAAACGCGCCTCCACTGCGGGCTTGGGCGAATGACTGTGGTAGATCACCGGCATGCCAAAGCCAAAATGCCCGCGCTGGGCCAGGGCTTCGCCGATACGCCCCATGCCGATGATGCCCAGGGTCTTGCCGTGTACATCGGTGCCGAAATGCGCAGGGCCGATGTTCTTGTTCCATTGGCCGGCGCGCACCATGTCGGCCAGCTCCACCACGCGACGGGCGGTGGCCAGGATCAGCGCGAAGCCGGTGTCGGCAGTGGTTTCGGTGAGCACGTCCGGGGTATTGCTGAGCAGGATGCCGCGCGCGGTCAGGTAGTCGATGTCGTAGTTATCGACCCCTACCGAGACGCTCGCCACGGCTTCCAGCTGCGGCGCCAGGTCCAGCAAGTTCGCATCCAGGCGCAGGCTGGCGCCGAGCAGGCCATGGGCGCCGGGCAGGGCGTCGCGCAGCTTGGCCAGGCCGGTGTCGTCGAGGGCGTCGATCAGGGTGACATCGGCCTGTTCGTGCAGGCGGGCCATCAGCGGTGCGGAGAGTTTCTTGTACAACACGACGGACTTTTTCATGCGGTCTTTACCTTCAATTCCAGGTGGGGCGCCGGCGTGCGATCACTGGCGCCGGGCTTGAGAAAAATCGTCAGTACCACCGACAGCAGCAACGCGCCGCTCATCAGCAGATACGAGGCGCCGGGCGAGCCGGTGCTGCTATTGAGGTAGCCCACCAGGTAGGAGCCGCCAAAGGAGCCCAGGGCGCCCATGCTGTTGATCAGCGCCATGGCGCCGCCGGCCACGTTGGCTGGCAGGATCTCCGGGACGATTGCGAAAAACGGCCCGTAGGGCGCATACATGCAGGCCCCGGCGATCACCAGCAGGGTGTAGGACCACCAGAAATGCTCGGCCCCCAGCACGTAGGAGGCGTAGAACGCGACCGAGGCGATCAGCAACGGCGGCCACACGAAGCGTTTGCGCTTTTGCAGTTTGTCCGAGCTCCACGACACCGCGAGCATGCCCATCACGGCCGCCAGGTAAGGCAACGCCGAGAGCCAGCCGGCCTCGACCATATCCATCTGCAAGCCGGCCTTGAGGATCGACGGCAGCCACAGCACAAAGCCGTACACGCCGATGCTCCAGCAAAAGAACTGCAACGCCAGGATGATCACCTTGGGCGAGCGGAACGCTTCGGCGTAATTCTTCACGGCCTTGATGCCGACCTGCTCGGCGGCCAGGGCACTGTCCAGGTCGCGCTTTTCAGTGTCGCTGAGCCACTTGGCATCCTTGGGACGCTCGTCGGCCAGCTTCCACCAGATGAACGCCCAGATCACCGCCGGCAGGCCTTCGATGATGAACATCCAGCGCCAGCTGAAATGCTGCACCAGATAGCCCGACACCACCGACATCCACAGCATGGTCACCGGGTTGCCGAGGATCAGGAAGGTGTTGGCCCGCGAGCGTTCGGCACGCGTAAACCAATGGCACAGGTACACCAGCATGGCCGGCATCACCGCGGCTTCGACCACGCCGAGCATGAAGCGGATGGCGATGAGCATGTAGGCGTTGGACACCACGCCGGTCAGCGTGGCCAGGCCGCCCCAGAGGATCAGGCTGACGAAGATGAGTTTCTTCACGCTGCGTTTCTGCGCGTAGATCGCCCCCGGCACCTGGAAGAAAAAGTAGCCAAGGAAGAACAGCGCCCCCAGCAACGACGACATGCCGGGGGTGATCATCAGGTCTTCGGCCATCCCGGAGGCGGCGGCGAAGCCATAGTTGGCGCGGTCCAGGTAGGCCAGGCTGTAGGTGATAAAAACGATGGGCATGATGTACCACCAGCGGCGGGTGGCGAGTTTCAGCGTATCCATGGTGTGGCTCCTGAGCTTGTTGTAGTTGTGGCAACAGGGAGTGGGTTATGCAACGGATCGAACGGGCAGCTCTGAACGGGTGGGCAAGCCTTCCATGTCGCCACGGCTCTGCACAGCACGGCTGCCGATCCAGTTGCCGCGTTGGATGGCCTCGGGGAAGCTGAGGTTTTCCAGGAGTGCGCTGATCATGCCGACGGCAAAACCATCGCCCGCACCCACCGTGTCCACGACTTTTTCCACCGGCACGGCGGCGACAAAACCCTGGTCCATCTGCGTGCGGTAGTAGGCGCCATCCGGCCCCAGCTTGATGGCCACGGCTTCGGCGCCCTGGTCGAGGTAGAAGGCAGCGATGTCGGCCGGGTCGTCGAAGCCGGTGAGCAAACGGCCTTCGCCCAGGCCCGGCAGTACCCAGTCGGCCAGGGCGGCGAGGGCGTTGATCTCGCGGATCATCATCTGCGGGTTGGCCCACAGCGACGGCCGCAGGTTCGGGTCGAACGACACGCTGCGGCCGGCCTTGCGCATCTGCGTCATCAGCTCGCGGGACAGTTCACGGGTCGCCTCGGACAAGGCGGGCGGGATGCCGGTGGCGTGCAGGTGCCGAGCTTGCAGCAGCGCCGGGCAGATGTCGGCGATGGACAAGTGGCTGGCTGCCGAACCTTTGCGAAAGTACTCCACCTGCGGGTCGGCCCCGGCGTCTTCGCGGGACTTGAGCTGAAAACCGGTGGGGTGTTGCGGGTCCACCGCGACGTGCCGGCAATCCAGGCCTTCCCTGCGCAGCGTGTCGACCACGAAGCGACCCAGGGAATCGTCGCCCACCCGGCTCAGCCAGGCGACATTGAAACCCAGGCGCGACAGGCCGATGGCAACGTTGCTGTCAGCCCCGGCAACGCGCTTGTGAAACTGCGCCACCTGGGAGAGCTCCCCAGTCTGCTCGGCGACAAACATCGCCATGGTTTCACCAAACGACAGGATATCGATCTCAGACATGGGCGTTCTCCGCACGGGGTTGGCCTAGCAGGGTGAGGGCGGCGACCTGTTGCGCGGTGACAGTGATCAAATCATCGCCTTGCAACGGGAATTCCACCGCCCGGGTAATACCTTGAGTCATGTGCTTGAGCAGTTGTTCCCACAGATGCAGGTCGGTGGCGCCAGGCGGCAGGGCCACCAGCTTGCCGTCAGGGCGACGGGCCACGGCCTTGCAATGCAGGTAATCCACATGCCGGCCCAGCAGGCGGGCGGCGGTGAGGGCCGATTGGTCCTGCCACTGCCAGTTGCCGATGTCGAAGGTCATCTTCACCGGCAGGCCCAGGCGTTCGACGTCGCTGAAAAAACGTTGCAAAGGTTCGATGCGCCCGCCGTGCAGGGTCTGGTCGTTTTCCACCAGCAGCTTGACCGGGTGACGGTCGAGCAGGGCGTGCAGGCTTTCGAGGTCGTTGGTGTCGGTGAAGTAGCCCAGGGACACCTTGAGCCAGCGCGAGCCGAAGGCGTGGGCGCGATCCAGGGTGGCGTCCAATTCCGCGTTCGGCCGGGCGCGGCCGGCGACCCAGAGTTCCAGCGGAGAAGAAAAGACGGATTCCAAATGATGTTGCGCCGCTGCCTGGGCCAATTCGGCGGGCTGCTCATGGGTCAATAATTCTTCACGCCACTCGATGCGCCGGGCGCCTGCGGCCGCGAGCAACTCGACAAAACTCAATTGGCCCTGCTGGCGCACGAGGTCGGCGCCGTAGCTGGAGAGGCTGATGGAAACGGGGTATTTATGCATTGTTGTTGACCTCTGAAACCGGTTTCATTTTTTCACACAATTCAAACCGCGTAGGAGCCAGCTTGCCGGCGATGGCGTCCTTGCTTTCACCGCAAGGCTCACGGCCCAATCGCCGGCAAGCCGGCTCCTACAAGGGGGTGGTGGAGCCTCGGACGATGAGTTCAGGCAGGAAATCCAAGGTGCGCGTCGGCTCGGTGTCGCCGCGCAAGCGCTTGAGCAGGCAGTCGAACGCCGTGGCGCCAATGGCCTGGGTCGGTTGGGCGAGGGCGGTGATGCCGCTGCCGACCAGCGGGTACCAGTCCAGGTCATCCAGGGCGATCAGGCCGACCTCGTTGAACAGGTCGCACCCGAGGTTTTTCAAGGCGCGGGTGCAGGCCAGCGCAGCAACGCCGTTGCCACAGAACAGCGCCTTGGCGCCGGGTTTGGCGAGAAAGGTGTGCAGGTGGTTTTCCAGCGTCTCATCGAGTTCCAATACGGCGCCGGTCAGGCCTGGGCGCTTGGCAATTTCGGCCTTGAAGCTGGCCTGGCGCTCGAGCCGTGAGCTGGTGCCATCGGTGGTTTCGCTGACCATCAACACGTCGCGATAACCTTGTTGCTGCAGGTGCTCGACGGCCATGCGCACGGCGGCCGGGTTGTCCAGCCCCACCAGGTCGCTGTGCAGGGGGTCGACCTTGCGGTCCACCAGCACCAGGGGCATTTCCCGCTGCAGTTCGAGCAATTGGTCGAGGTGATGACCGAGGGTGTTCACGATCAAGCCTTCGATGTTGTACGAACGCAGTGCTGCCAGGTGCTGGCGTTCCTGCTCGTCATCACGGTCGGTGTTGCACACCACCAGGCTGTAGCCGTGTTGGCGACAGGCGGTTTCGACGCCGTGCATCACGGCAATGGAATAGGGGTTGCGGATATCGGCCACCAGCATGCCGATCAGGCGCGTACGCCCGCGTTTGAGGCCACGGGCCATCTGGTTGGGGCGGTAGCCGAGTTGTTCGATGGCTTGTTCGATGCGCAGGGCAATGGCATCGGAGAGCAGGGCGCGGTCGTCACCGATGAAGCGCGACACGCTGGCCTTGGACACACCGGCGCGTTCGGCAACATCGAGCATGGTGACGCGGCTGCGCTGGGCGGCAGAAAAAGTGTTCACGGCCATCGACCTTCTGTTTTTATTGGAATGACTGAAACCGGTTTCAGGAAACCATCAAATGAGGAAAGTCGTCAAGTTGTTGTAGGACAAAGCCTGACAGCCGGTGCTTCACACCACCACGCTCAGCCACGTGGCCACCAGCAATAAAACCGCCATGCCTCGGTTGAAGCGCTGCATCGCCCGGGCCGACCGAAACACCCGCGCAGAACCCACGCCCAGCAGCGCCCACGTGCCCAGGCACGGCATGGAAACGAGGAAAAACACCAGGGACAGCAGCACCACCTGGCCTTGGCGCTCAGCCCCGTGGCCAGCAAACACGCTGACCACTGCAACGGCCATCATCCAGGTTTTCGGGTTGATCACCTGCAGGCCGGCGGCGCCGATCAGGCCAAGGGGCTTTTCAGTGGCAGCCACTTCGACGGCTTGGGGCGGCGCACGGTAGATCTGCCAGGCGAGGTAACTCAGCCACGCCACGCCGAACCCTTGCAGCGCAGTCTGCACCCGGGGCAGTTGCACCAAGGACTGGCCGACCCCGGTTCCTACCAGCAAGACCAGACCTGCCGCGCCCGCGCAGGCGCCGAAGATGATCGGTACTGCGGCCTTCAAGCCATACCGCGCGCTGTTGCTCAGCACCAGGATGTTGGTGGGGCCGGGGGTGATCGAGGCGACAAAGGCAAACAGCATGAAAGGCAACAACGTGGACAGCATGGCAGGTGACTCCGGTAAACCCATCGATGGAGTCGATCTTCACAAGCCCGCGCCTTACCTGTCTGGAAGATTTGAGCAACGTTTGCGGTAAGCGGCAGGCGTGAGGCCATAGGCGCGCACGAACCAGCGGCCCAGGTGGCTCTGGTCGGCAAACCCCAGGGCAATCGCCACGTCGGCGGGCGGCTCACCCTTGGCCAGCCAATGCCGGGCGCGGGCCAGGCGCAATTGCACCAGATAAGCATGGGGCGGCAGGCCAAACGCGCTCTTGAACGCACGGGTCAGGCGGAAACGGTCGACGCCACAGGCCAGCGCCAACTCATCCATGCCCACGTCCTGGTGCAGGTGTGCATGCAAATATTCCCGGGCCTTGTGCGCCACCAACGGCAGGCGTGGGTCGTCGCGGTAGCGGGTGCGCCAATGGAGTTGCCCGGTGAGCTGTTCCAGCAATTGGTCGGTGGCGCGCTGGCGCACGATGCGCAGTTCACTGCTGTGCAGAGTCTGGAAGGCGTGGCTGGTGGCGTGTGCCAGGCGGGTATCATTGATCAACGTGCTGACAACACTCAGTTGGCTGTTGACCGGTGCCTCTTCGAACACCGCACTCACTTCCCGCGACAACCATTGCGGGTCGAGGTAGAGCATGTGGTAGGTAAAGCCGTCTGCAGTGGGCGCGTCGCCGTCATGCAACTCGCCGGGCTCGACCAGAAACACCTGGCCCGGCGTGCTGTTGTGCCGGGTGCGGCGGCAGTTGAATTGCTGCACGCCTTGCTCGGTCACGCCAATCAGGTAGCTGTCATGCCAGTGGGGATCGTAGGCGTGGCCCTCGAAATGCGCGCGCAGGGTCTCGATGCCGGTGTCGGCGTCCTGAGACAGGTCGATCCAATTGTGCGCGGCCATGACTCACCGAGACGAATAAGGTCTGACATTAGCGCCCGGTGGTGGGCGGACGTCTAGAAGGTTTGTGCAGCCTCAACCGAACAGCCCGGCTGCGATGTTGATCGAAAACCCCAGGATCGCGGTGTTGAACAGAAAACCGATCAGCGATTGCCCCAGCACCACCTTGCGCAGGCTTCGCGTGGCGACACCCACATCCGACGTTTGCACCGCCACGCCGATGGTGAACGAGAAGTACAGGAAGTCCCAGTAATTGGGGGTTGTCAGGCCCTCGGCAAAACGCAGCGCCGGTTCCTTGCCGTCCCAGGTGTAATAAAGCCGCGCGTAATGCACGCTGAAAATCACCCCGATCAACAGCCATGAACCAATCACCGTCAAGCCGGTAAAGCCGTAGTGCAGCAGGCGTGCGGTCGTGGGCAGGTCTTTGCTGCCGACCAGTTCAAAGGTGATGGTTGCCAGGCTGGCAATGGCCGCGATGCACACCACGAACAGCACCAGGCCGGCGTTTTCATCTTCGATTTCGGCGATGCGCTTCACGTCCGGCGCCTTGGCGCGGATGGTCAGCCACAGCATCAGCACCAGGTAGGTCCACACGCCGGTGTTCCAGCCGATGAGGATCTTGCTGATCACCGTGTCGGCCGGTGCCAGCAGGCCTACGGCGATGCCGAGCACGGCGGCGGCGGAAAGGCGAGGGTGGGTGCGGGCGAGGAAGGGCATGGCGGCTCACAGCTGGCGAGGTGTGAGCAGACTGTACCTGATCCCGAACACAACCCATAACCTCTGTGGGAGCTGGCTTGTCGGGTTATCGGGTGTTCTTCTTGACCAGTTTCATCACCACCACGAAGAACACCGGCACAAACACCACCGCCAGCGTCGCCGTGATCATCCCGCCGATCACGCCTGTGCCAATGGCCTGTTGGCTCGCCGAGCTGGCCCCGGTGGCTATCGCCAGCGGCACCACGCCGAGGATGAACGCCAGGGACGTCATGATGATCGGCCGCAGGCGCAGCCGCGCCGCTTTCAAGGTGGCGTCGATCAAGTCTTCGCCTTGTTCGTAAAGGTCCTTGGCAAACTCGATGATCAGGATCGCGTTTTTTGCCGACAGGCCGATGATGGTGATCAGGCCCACCTTGAAGAACACATCGTTGGGCATGCCGCGCAACGTCACCGCCAGCACTGCACCGAGCACGCCCAGTGGCACCACCAGCAGCACCGAGGTCGGGATCGACCAGCTTTCATACAGCGCCGCCAAACACAGGAACACGATCAACAGCGACAGCCCCAGCAGCAACGGCGCCTGGGAACCGGACAAGCGTTCCTGCAGCGACAACCCGGTCCATTCCTGGCCCAGGCCGGCCGGCAGTTGGCTGACCAGGCGCTGAATTTCTTCCATCGCCTGGCCAGTACTGTGCCCTGGCGCCGCTTCGCCGGAAATCGCGATGGCCGGGTAGCCGTTGTAGCGTGTCAACTGGGTAGGCCCCTGGGTCCACTTGGCTTCGACAAACGCCGACAGCGGCACCATCTTCCCGGCGTTGTTGCGCACGTGGATCTTCATCAAATCCGCCACCTGGCTGCGCTGGTCACCTTCGGCCTGCACCACCACCCGCTGCATGCGGCCCTGGTTGGGGAAGTCGTTGATGTAGGCCGAGCCGATCGCCGAGGACAGCACGTTGCCCACATCAGCGAACGACACGCCCAGCGCATTCGCCTGCTTGCGGTCCACTTCCAGTTGCACCTGCGGGGCCTCGGCCTGGGCGCTTTCGCGCACGTTGGCCAGGATCGGGCTCTTCTCGGCCGCCGCGAGCAACTGCGTGCGGGCGGCCATCAATGCCGCGTGACCCACACCGCCACGGTCCTGCAGGCGGAACTCAAAGCCGCTGGACGTGCCCAGGCCATCCACCGGGGGCGGCAGGATCGCGTAGGCGATGGCATCTTTAAGTTCGCTGAACGCGGCGTTGGCCCGGTCGGCAATCGCCGAGGCCGAGTCGTCGCTGCTGCGCTGGGACCAATCCTTGAGGGTGGTAAACGCCAGCGCGGCGTTCTGCCCGGAACCGGAGAAGCTGAAGCCCATGATCATGGTGGTGTCGCCCACCCCAGGCTCCTCGGCGTTGTGCGCCTCGATCTGTTCGGCCACTTGCACCGTACGGTTCTTGCTGGCGCCGGGGGGCAGTTGGATATCGGTGATGGTGTAGCCCTGGTCTTCCACCGGCAGGAACGAGGAGGGCAGGCGCGTGAACATTAGCCCCAGGCCCACCAGCAGCACCAGGTAAATCAGCAGGTAGCGGCCGCTGCGCTTGAGGGCGTAGGCCACCCAGCCTTCGTAACGGTGGGTGAGCTGTTCAAAGCGCGTGTTGAACCAGCCGAAGAAACCACCCTTGGCATGGTGCTCGCCCTGGGGAATCGGCTTGAGCAACGTGGCACACAGCGCCGGGGTCAAGGTCAGGGCGAGGAAGGCCGAAAACAGGATCGAGGTGGCCATCGACAGCGAGAACTGCTGGTAGATCACTCCCACCGATCCCGGCATGAATGCCATCGGCAGGAACACCGCCACCAGCACCAGGGTGATACCGACGATGGCGCCGGTGATCTGGCCCATGGCTTTGCGCGTGGCGTCCCGGGGCGACAGGCCTTCGGTGGCCATGATGCGCTCCACGTTTTCCACCACCACAATGGCGTCGTCTACCAGGATGCCGATGGCCAAGACCATGCCGAACATGGTCAGCACGTTGATCGAAAAACCCAGCAGCAACATGGTGGCGAACGTGCCCATCAACGCCACCGGCACCACCAGCGTCGGGATCAGCGTATAGCGCACGTTCTGCAGGAACAGGAACATCACCGCGAACACCAGCGCCATGGCTTCGAGCAAGGTATAGACCACCTTGGTGATCGAGACCTTGACGAACGGCGAGGTGTCATACGGGATCTTGTATTCCACATTGGCCGGGAAGTAGCGCGACAGCTCGTCCATCTTCGCCCGCACCAGGGTGGCGGTGTTCAGCGCGTTGGCACCCGGGGCCAGCTGTACGCTGACGGCGGTGGACGGCTTGCCGTTCAGGCGCGTGGAAAACTGGTATTCCTGGCTGCCGACTTCCACCCGCGCCACATCGCCGATGCGCACGGTGGAGCCGTCCGGGTTGGCCTTGAGCACGATGTCGGCAAACTCGGCCGGGGTGGACAGCTGGCCCTTGACCAGGATCGCCGCGGTGATTTCCTGGGTCTTGGTGCCCGGCAGGTCGCCGATGCTGCCGGCCGAGACCTGGGCGTTCTGCGCGCTGATCGCGGCATTCACATCGGCCGGTGTCAGGTTGAAACCCACCAGCTTCTGCGGGTCGATCCAGATGCGCATGGCGCGCTCGGCGCCATACAGCTGCGCCTTGCCCACGCCATCGAGGCGCTTGAGCTCGTTCATCACGTTGCGCGCCAGGTAATCGCTGAGCGCGACGTCATCGAGCTTGCCGTCGTTGGAGGTCAGGGTCACCAGCAACAAGAAGCCGGCGGAGACTTTCTCCACCTGCAAACCCTGTTGGGTTACCGCCTGGGGCAGGCGTGGCTCCACCGCCTTGAGGCGGTTTTGCACATCCACCTGGGCCATTTCCGGGTCGGTGCCCGGCTGGAAGGTGGCGGTGATGGTCGCCGAACCGAGGCTGCTCTGGGATTCGAAATACAGCAGGTGATCGGCGCCATTGAGCTCTTGCTCGATCAGGCTGACCACGCTTTCGTCCAGGGTCTGGGCCGACGCGCCCGGGTACACCGCGTAGATTTCGACTTTCGGCGGCGCAACGTTGGGGTACTGGGCCACCGGCAACTGCGGGATGGCCAGCGCGCCGGCCAGCAGGATAAACAGGGCCACCACCCAGGCGAAGATCGGGCGGTCAATAAAGAACTGCGGCATGGCGGGTTATTCCTTTACCAGATGGCCCGAGGCAGGGCTGTCATCCACTTCGACTTTTTCACCGGGGCGTGCGTGTTGCAGGCCTTCGACGACAATGCGGTCGCCGGGCTTGAGGCCGCTGCTGACGATCCAGCGGTCCTCGATCACCGCGCCCAGTTCCACCGGCTGCTGGCTCACGGTCTGCTCGGCGTCCAGCAGCAACACCATGGGGATGCCCGCGCTGTCACGGGTGATGGCGCGTTGCGGCACGCTGATGCCTTGCTTGTCCACGGCTTGTTCCAGGCGCACCCGTACAAAACTGCCAGGCAGCAGGTCGAGGTCCGGGTTGGGGAATTCGCTGCGCAGGATGATCTGCCCGGTGCCCGGGTCGACGCTGATCTCGGCGAACAGCAGCTTGCCCGGCAACGGGTACAGGCTGCCGTCGTCCTGGATCAGCGTGGCCTTGGCCTGGTCCTGGCCGACCTGCTTCAGGCTGCCGGCACGGAAGGCGCGGCGCAGGTCGTTGAGTTCGCGGGTGGACTGGGTGAGGTCGGCGTGGATCGGGTCCAGTTGCTGGATGATCGCCAGTGGCGTGGCTTCGTTCTGGCCGACCAGTGCGCCTTCAGTGACCAGTGCGCGACCGATGCGCCCGGAAATCGGCGCGGTCACGGTGGCGTAGCCCAGGTTCAGTTTGGCGCGCTCCACGGCGGCCTTGTTGGCGGCGACTTCGGCGTTGGTCTGACGCACGGCGGCGCGGGCGTTGTCGTAGTCCTGGCCGCTGATGGCGTTGCCTTCTACCAGCTGGCTGTAGCGTTGCTCTTGCAGGCGCGCCTGGAAGGCATTGGCTTCGGCCTTGCTCAAATTGGCCTGGGCGCTGTCGAGGTCAGCCTTGAACGGGGCCGGGTCGATGCGAAACAGCACGTCGCCCTGTTTCACGTCGTGGCCTTCCTTGAACACCCGCTGCATCACCACACCGGCCACCCGTGCACGCACCTCGGCGATACGCGGCGCAGCAATGCGCCCGCTCAGTTCGCTGGTGATAGAGAGGGGCTTGGCCTGCAGGGTTTCGATGCGGACCTTGGCCAGGGGCATTTCCGGCGCTTGCGCGCTGGACTTGTCACAGGCACTCAAGGCCAGCGTCAGGGCCAGCAGGCAAAACGGCGCAAACAGATTCTTCGACATGCTCATATCCCAATATTGACTGGCGCATCCTAAAGACACCTGCGCCGTGGTGCTGTGAAGCTGTGTAGGGCGTGTGTGAAGAAATGTAAGGTGCGGCCCATAGGCGGTAAAGGGCGTATATCCTTGCACAATCCTGCAAACAACAAAGATCAAATGTGGGAGCAGGGCTTCTGTGTAGGAGCTGGCTTGCCTGCGATAGCATCGCCTCGGCCTCACTGAAAGACCGAGTTGCCTGCATCGCAGGCAAGCCAGCTCCCACACAAGCCCGCTGCCACAAGGGTCTTTGCTCAGCCTACGAACCGTATTATCTGGAAACACCATGCCCAACATCCTCCTGGTAGAAGACGACGCCGCACTCTCCGAGCTGATTGCCAGCTACCTGGAACGCAATGGCTACCACGTCAGTGTGCTCAGCCGTGGCGACCACGTACGCGAACGTGCACGCCTGAACCCACCGGACCTGGTGATCCTCGATCTGATGCTGCCCGGCCTCGACGGCCTGCAAGTGTGCCGCCTGCTGCGCGCCGATTCGGCGGGCCTGCCGATCCTGATGCTCACCGCGCGCGACGACAGCCACGACCAGGTGCTGGGCCTGGAAATGGGCGCCGACGACTACGTCACCAAACCTTGCGAGCCCCGGGTGCTGCTGGCCCGTGTGCGCACGCTGTTGCGCCGCAGCAGCCTGTCCGAGCCCCTGGCGGCCAACGACCAGATCATCATGGGCAACCTGTGCATCGACCTGTCGGAGCGCACCGTGACCTGGCGCGAACAGGCGGTGGAACTGTCCAGCGGTGAATACAACCTGCTGGTGGTACTGGCCCGGCACGCGGGCGAAGTGCTCAGCCGCGACCAGATCCTGCAACGCCTGCGTGGTATTGAGTTCAACGGCACCGACCGCTCGGTGGACGTGGCCATTTCCAAGTTGCGCCGCAAGTTCGACGACCATGCCGGCGAAGCGCGCAAGATCAAGACGGTGTGGGGCAAGGGCTACCTGTTCAGCCGCTCCGAGTGGGAATGCTGATCCATGTTTCGTGTGCTGCTACGCCTCTACCTGATCACCATCGTCACCTACAGCGCGGCGATCTACCTGATCCCCAAGGGGGTGATCCAGGTGTTCGAACACCGCTACATGAACTACAACATCGAGCAGTCCCGCGGCCAGCAAAAGCTGATCGTCAAGCAGTACCTGCGAGCGCCGGTGGAGCGCTGGTCCCAGGTGACCGAACAACTGGGCCGTGATTTTGCCCCGCTGAAAGTGCAACTGCTGCTGCGCCAGGACGCCAGCTACACCCCCGCCGAAGAGCAGTTGCTGGAACAAGGTAAGCCAGTGATCCGGCTGGGGGAGTGGGGCTGGATGGAAGAGGTCAGCTCGCCGATCAATGCGCAGTTCGTGGTCAAGCTGACGATCCCGCCCGACCCGATGGACATGAACCTGCTGTACTGGGTGATCAACGTATTGATCGTCGCCGCCTTGCTCGCCTGCCTGCTGGTGTGGCTGCGCCCGCACTGGCGTGACCTGGAGCGCCTCAAAAGCACGGCGGCGCAACTGGGCAAAGGCAACCTCAGCGAGCGCACGCAGATTCCGCCCAGCTCCAACATTGGCAGCCTGGCGTCGGTGTTCGACACCATGGCCGACGACATCGAACACCTGCTCAACCAGCAGCGCGACCTGCTCAACGCGGTCTCCCACGAATTGCGCACGCCGCTGACCCGCCTGGATTTCGGCCTGGCCCTGGCACTGTCCGAAGACTTGCCGCCCGCCGGTCGCGAGCGCCTGCAAAGCCTGGTGGCGCATATTCGCGAACTGGATGAGCTGGTGCTGGAGCTGCTGTCCTACAGCCGCCTGCAAAACCCGGCGCAATTGCCGGAACGGGTCGAAGTGGTGCTCGATGAATTCATTGACAGCGTGTTGGGCAGTGTCGACGACGAGTTAGAAAACCCCGAGATCGTTATTGATGTGGCACTGGACTGTGCGGTGGAGCGCTTCAGCCTCGACCCGCGCCTCACTGCGCGCGCCTTGCAGAACCTGCTGCGCAATGCCACGCGTTACTGCGACAAGCGTATCCAGGTCGGCGTCAAGGTGTGCGCCAAGGGGTGTGAGATCTGGGTGGACGACGATGGCATCGGCATACCGGTGGACCAGCGTGAGCGTATCTTCGAGCCGTTCTACCGCCTGGACCGCAGCCGCGACCGCGCCACCGGTGGCTTCGGTCTGGGCTTGGCGATCAGCCGCCGCGCCCTCGAGGCCCAGGGCGGCACTTTGACAGCCCTGGCATCACCCCTGGGCGGGGCGCGGTTTCGCGTGTGGTTGCCCACCGTCAGCTGATCACAGCACCTTCACCGCACGGCCGATGGCCTGGATCGGCCCCGTCGGTTTGCCTGTGGGCGAGCCGTGCGGGTCTTCCAGGGTCAGCTCGAACAGTTGGTTTGGGCTGAGCGGCGGCAGCGTGTCCAGAGGGACCGACAACGTCTGCCCTGGCTTGACCAACCCCAGCGAGACCGGCCCCTGCCAGCCATCGCCCTTGGTCCAGAACTGCAAGGCCTTGTCGGCCGGCACGTGCATCGTGCCCAGCGGGATCAATTGAATCCGTTGATTGTTACTGGCCTGGATCACCCAGCCCGGTGCCTGGTTTTGCGGGGCCACCAGCACCACGACAAAGGTCGGTTCGGCAGTGGGCGGGCGGGTCAGCAACAACGCCGCCAGGACCAGTGTGGTGACCAAGCCGGCACCGGCCAAACTGCGCCACACCGCCAACAGATCCCACCACGGTGTGCGTGCCGTCGAGAGATGGCTTTCGATGCGCCGCCACAGGTGCGCCGAGGGCGGCACCGGTTCCGCGAGGGCGGTCAGCGGCAGCAAGCGCTGCTCCCAGGCATCGACCGCCGCGCGCAGCTCAGCATCATGGGGCAGGCGCTGTTCCACCTCGGCACGCTGTTCGGCGGGCAGGGTGCCCAGCACGTATTCGCTGGCCAGTTCGTCCAGTGGGTTACTCATGCCATGCACTCCCGCAGCGCGGCGAGGCTACGTTTGATCCAGGCTTTGACCGTCCCCAGCGGGGTGTCGAGTTTCCGGGCGATTTCGCTGTGGGAAAAACCGTCGACATAGGCATGCAGGATGCAACGGCGACGGCTGGGGTCGAGCTGTTCCAGGCAAGTGTGGATCTGCCCCGAACGTGCCGCAAATTCAAAGGTGTCGTTTACAGCGACTTGCTCGTGTTCATCGCCCAAGGGGACTTCGCGGTAATGGTTGCGCACGACATTGAGCGCCAAGTGCCGGGTCACGCTGAACACCCAGCCACGGGCCGAGCCGCGACTGGGGTCAAAACTGCCAGCGCCGCGCCAGACCTTGAGGAACGCGTCATGCACGATGTCTTCGGCCAGCGACTTGTCCCGGGTGATGCGTATGGCCACACCGAGCAGGTGGCTGCTTTCCTGTTCGTACAAGCGACGCAACGCACGTTGATCACCCTGGGCGCAGGCCAACAAACAGGCTTCGTAATCAAACACACACATCCCCCAATCCTGTAGTGAGCGGGCTCGCCCCGCGCCGCAACCGCCCAAGCACCGAAATTCCCCTGTTGGAACACGGTGCCCAGGTAAACGCAGCGTAGCCGAGTTTGCTCAGTTGGCCGCCCAGAAGATGTAGTCAGCCTGGTACTTCACCACTTCCTGCTTGCCCTTGTCGGCCACGGTGCAAGCACTGCTCGGCGCCACACCGCCCTTGAGCGCAACCCGCTGGATATAACTCACGCCACTCATCGCGCCCTTGCCTTCGGCGGGGTTGGCCTTGACCAGTTGATAGGGCAGGTTGCCCGCACCCGACGGCGCTACCGCCAATTGTGTGCCGGTCACCTTCGAACCGTCCTGGGCCTGCCAGGTGGCTGGCGGGCCGAAATAGGTGCCCACCTGTTTGCCACTGCGGTCATTGAGCACTGCCTTGGGCCCTACAAATGTCCATTCGACCTGGCCAGCGGCGTTGGCCTTGTCGCGGCACTCATAGGTGATTTCGCCCACACCTGTGGTCTCCAGGGCCACTTTGTGGCCATCCGGCACCTTGATGCTGTCGGGCAGGCCGGTCTGGGCGAATGCGGATGGCGCAGCAGCGAGCAGGGCAGTCAGGCAGAGCAGGGCTTTAGCGTTCATGGATGACTCTCCATTGGGTAGAACAGCAGGGTTGCTGCAGGGACTACCCAGGGAAGGCACGATTGGATGCACCGATTAGAAAATAAACGGTCGAGGGCGCACACTGTGCCCCCGCTATACCCGAGGAGAGATTGGCAATGACTGGTGTCCACACGTCTGCTCAACAGGGTTTCTCGACCCAGGCTGTCACCTACGCCCAAGGTCGGCCCGACTATCCGCGACAACTCACCGGCTGGCTGACCGACGCGCTGCACATCGATGCACAGGCCACGGTGATCGACCTGGGCGCCGGGACCGGCAAATTCACCCGCTTGCTCAGCAGCCTGGCGCCGACGCTGATTGCCGTCGAACCGGTGGCGGCCATGGGCGAACAGCTGCGTAAACTCTTACCGGAGGTGCGCCTGCTCAACGGCACCGCCGAGTCCATCCCCCTGGAATCAGCCAGTGCCGATGCAGTGGTCTGCGCCCAGGCCTTCCACTGGTTCTCCACCGAGGCGGCACTGACGGAAATCCACCGCGTGCTCAAGCCCGACGGGCACTTGGGCCTGGTGTGGAATGTGCGCGATGAATCGGTGGATTGGGTGGCGGCGATCACCGAGATCATCACCCCGTATGAAGGCGACACCCCGCGTTTTCACACCGGCCGCTGGCGGGAAGCCCTCACCGGCCAGTATTTTTCCGTACCGCAGATGACCTGCTTTCCCTATCACCATGTGGGCAGCCCGCAGGAAGTGATCATGGATCGCTTCCTGTCGGTGAGCTTCATCGCGGCCTTGCCGGCTGCCGAAAAGGCCACGGTCACTGCGCAGTTGCAGGCGTTGATCGAGACCCACCCGGCGTTGCAGGGGCGTGACACCGTGGCCTTTCCCTACCAGACCCAGGCCTACGTCTGTCAGCGACTGGCAAAAAAGGCATAAAGTCAGATCACATTGATATAAGTCGTTATAAGAAAAATCGCTATCCTGCGGCCAGAAATTTATAAGGCCGCAGGTAGTTGTAATGGATGTGGGTAATGTTGGTTTCGTGGTGGCTGGCCTGATCGTTGGTTTTATTGTCGGCATGACGGGTGTAGGCGGGGGCTCGTTGATGACGCCGATCCTGCTGTGGTTCGGGATCAACCCGGCCACTGCCGTGGGCACCGACCTGTTGTACGCGGCTATCACCAAGTCCGGTGGTGTGCTGGTGCACAGCAAGAACAAGAATATCGACTGGACCATCACCGGCTGGCTGACCCTGGGCAGCGTGCCAGCGGTGCTGCTGACGTTGTGGTTCCTCGCCAGCTTGCACACTGACCCTAGCGCCATGAATGCGGTGATCAAGCAGGCGTTGGGTGTTGTGCTGTTGCTGACGGCCTTGGCCATTCTGTTCAAGAAAAGTTTGTTGGCTTTTGCCCAGCGGCATGCGGGTGACAGCTATCACATGAGCCCGCGTAACCTGAATGCGCTCACCGTGGTGACGGGGGCGATTTTGGGGACCATGGTGGCGTTGACGTCCATCGGCGCTGGGGCGCTGGGGACTGTGGCGCTGTTTATCCTTTATCCGTTTCTGGCTACACGGCGGTTGGTGGGGACTGAGATTGCCCATGCTGTGCCGCTGACCCTGGTTGCGGGTTTGGGGCATGCGAGCATGGGGAATATGGATTGGCATTTGCTGGGGTTTTTGCTGATGGGGTCGTTGCCGGGGATCTACATCGGTAGTCACATGACTGGGAAGGTGCCGGATGGGGTGTTGCGGCCTTGTTTGGCGGTTATGTTGATGACCATTGGGTATAAGTTGGCGTTTTGATCTTTGGGTATATCCGTTATTTGGGTAACGGCTGCTTATGGTTCCGCTCTTACAGCGGCTCACTTTTGAAAAGCGCAAAAGTAAGCAAAACGCTTTTACCCCAACACTCGGCACCTCGCCTAGGCTCGGTGTTCCCTCACTCCGGCTTGAATCCGTGGGCCGCCGTCATGGGCCATCCATGGCCCAGGACGGCTAACCCGGCGTCCTGCCGGGTTACCCACGGATTCAAGCCTGCGTTCGGCCAGCGTGTTTGACGGGGCGCCTAAGATCAAGATCAAGATCAAGATCAAAAGCAAGAGCACGGCGGCCTAGTAGCCGACCTGAGTGGTTGGATCAAAAGCAGATACGTGTAGGAGCTGGCTTGCCGGCGATGCAGGCACCTCGGTGAAACAGGCATACCCGGTTGATGCCATCGCAGGCAAGCCAGCTCCCACAGTGGATCTGCGTCGATGCACAAGTTCTCTGTGGGAGCTGTCGAGCTTTAGCGAGGCTGCGAAGGCGGCTTGTCAGGCAACATCTCTATTGGCTGTGCCGCCGTTATCGCAGGCCAGCTCCCACAGTGAGGGTATAGGCGTTCTGCCTGAAGTTTCGCATCATCGTTGAAGACCATCGCCGGCAAGCCGGCTCCTACACAACCGCGTTTGCCGTTGCCTTTGCTCTACACCACTCAAGCCGGCTGTCAGGCCGCTGTGCTCTTGCTTTTGATCTTGCTTTTGATCTGAGGCGCCCCGTCAAACACGCTGGCCGGAATTCGACAGGGATTTGGGGGGTAAACCGGCAGGGATGCCGGTTTAGCCGCCCCGCGCCATGGATGGCGCGTGGCGGCGGCCCCCCAAATCACTGTCGGATTACGGGCACACCGAGCCTAAGCGAGGTGCCGAGTGTTGGGGCAAGAGCCCTTTGGTTACTTTGGGGCTTTTCCAAAGTGACCCGCCGTAAGGGCGGAACCATAAGCAGCCATCCCCCAAAAAACGGATATGTACTCCCCCCCAAAAAACAAGCCACTGCTTCACCCCCAACACCCACTGCTGCCCCACTGCTGCTCCAGCAGCACCCCTCCACCCCAACCCCCCCGCCAACCCAAGCCCCCACGGCGCCCAGCCCCCATGGCATGCCCGTTGCACACATCCCCTCCATCAGGTCCCTCGCACCTCGCACGACCGAATCAGGAGCACCCATGAGCACTGAATTTTTCTGGCGCCTGCCACTGGGCACCGACGGCCCGCAACTCACCACCGACAAACACAACCGCGGCAACCCCCACTACCGCCCCGGCCACATCGCCCCTGGCCGCCTGCCCAACGGCGAGCCCGACGACTTCACCTACATCGACTACATCGCCCAAGTCGCCAAGGCCGCCGAACTCGCCGGGTTCGAAGGTGCTCTGCTGCCCACCGGCCCCGAGCCCTGGATCGCCGCCGCCGCGCTGGCCCGGGAAACCCGGCGCATCAAGTTCCTGATCGCCTTCCAGGCCACCTGGACCCTGCCCGCCTACGCCGCCCAGCAGGCCGCGATCCTGCAGAACCTCAGCCGTGGCCGCCTGGACTGGAACATCATCACCGGCGGCAACCCCGCCAGCCAGCGCGCCAATGGCGACTTCCTGGAACACGACCTGCGCTACAAACGCACCGGCGAATTCCTCGACATCATCCAGGGGCTGTGGACCCACGAAAAATTCTCCTACGACGGCGATATCTACCAGCTCGAAAACGGCGCCCTGCCCCACGGCCTGCAAAACGAGCGCAAGCCCGGGGTGTATTTCTCCGGCTTTTCGGACGCCGCCCTCGGCGTGGCCGCCAAGCACGCCGACGTGTACCTGAACTGGGCCGAGCCCATCGACAAGCTCAAGCCACATATCGATCGCGTGCGTGAACTGGCCGACAAACAGGGCCGCAGCGTGCGGTTTGGCCTGCGGGTCGACCTGTTCGCCCGCGAGACCGAAGAGCTGGCCTGGAAAGACCTGCGCCGCCAGTTCGACAAGCTCGAAGGCAAGCCCAGCGCCGTATCCAAAGGGTTTACCAGCGGTTCGGACTCGGTGGGTGCCGCGCGACAAACCGCCTACCACCAAAACGTCGACCGTTTTGACGACCTGATCATCGGCCCCAACCTGTGGGCCGGTTTTGCCAAGGCCAAGCCGGGCCCCACGGTCGGCCTGGTGGGCAGCCACGAAAACATCGCCGAGCGCCTGGTGGAATACCGCGACGCCGGCTTCTCGACGTTTATCCTCGCCGGCAACCCGCACCTGGAAGAAGCCCTGCGCATTGGCCAGGAAGTCTTGCCGCTGGTGCACCAACGCCCGGCCCTGCAACCCTTGAAAGCCAGCGCCTGAGCGCTGCGGGAGAACCTGTGATGACGCAACCCCTCGACACCCTCTGGTACACCCGTTGCCCCGTGCCCACTGGCCTGGGCATTGCCGTGCAGAAAGGCTGGCTGCAAGACACCGTCGGCGCCCTAGGCACCGAGGTGCAGTCCCTGCGCGAGTCCAACGACAAGACCGTACGCGAGTCGCACTTCGACCACACCCTGCAAAACTCGGTACGCCACGGCGGCAATATCCCGGCGATCTGGGCCCGTGCCCAAGGCCGCGAAACCCGTGTGATCGGCTTGTCCTGGGCCGATGAGGTGCAACTGATCCTGACCCGCCAGGACAGCGGCATCAAGACCGTCAAGGACCTCAAGGGCCGCACCTTCGGCCTGCCGGACTGGGCCGGCGCGCAGATCGACTTCACCCGTGCCCAGGCCTTGCGCGGCCTGGAAAACGCACTGTCGCTGGAAGGTTTGAAGGTCGGCGATGTGAAGCTGGTCAACTTCCGCTACGGCGGCACGTTCAGCGACAGCGCGGTGCGCAATGTGGCTGGCACGCCGGTCAATACACAGGTGAGCGAACGCAACCTGGAACTGATCGGCCTGTTGCGCGGCGAGGTCGATGCGATCTTTCTCAAGGGCGCCAGCGCGGCCCAGCATGCCCATGATTTCGGCCTGCACACGGTGATCGACACCGGATCCCACCCCGACCCGCTGATCCGCAGCAACAACGGCACCCCGCGCACCCTGGCGGTGGACCTGAACCTGCTGGAGCAGCATTACGACGTGGCCACCGGCATCCTCGACTCGGTGCTGCGTGCCGAGCAATGGGCCCACACCCACCCCGAAGACACCCGCCGCTACCTGGCGCGGGAAACCAACAGCAGCGAGTACTGGGTGACCGCCGCCTACGGCGAGGATGCGCACCTGCGCCTGCGTACCGAACTGGACGAACAAGCCATTGCCGCCCTGCAGGACTTCACGAACTTCCTGCACCGTTGGCGCTTTATTCCCAACACCTTCGACGTGCGCGAATGGATCGATGCACGGCCGCTGCATGCGCTGCAAGACGGCAACACCGCACTCGCCAGCTAACCCTGTAGGAGCCCGGCTTGCCGAATCGTCGCACCGCGGCGATTCGACAAGCCGGGCTCCTACAGGTCGGGCAGCGTTGAAAATTCATGGAGTTGAACGAAGACCGTTATGAGCAAACCACTCGATACCCTCTGGTACACCCACAGCCCGGTGCCCACCGGGCTTGGCATTGCCGTGCAATCCGGGCGGCTGGCCGAAGCCTTCCTGCCCTACGGCACCAACATCCAATCGTTGCGCGAATCCACCGAACGGGAAGTGCGCGAAGCCCACTACGACCATCACCTGCAGAACTCGGTGCGCCATGGCGGCAACATCCCGGCGATCTGGGCCTATGCCAGTGGCGTCGAGACCCGCGTGCTGGGGCTGTCGTGGAGCGACGAAGTGCAGTTGATCCTGACCACCGCCGAAAGCGGTGTGAAGAGCGTGCGCGACTTGAAAAACCGCCGCTTCGGCCTGCCCAAATGGGCCAACGTGCAGATCGACTTCACCCGCGCCCAGGCCCTGCGCGGCCTGGAAAACGCCTTGAAGCTGGAAGGCTTGAACGTCAGTGATGTGGAGCTGGTGGACTACCCCTACGGCGGCACCTACAGCGACAACCAGACCTCCTACGTGTACGGCCCCGAAGTCAGCCTGGGCGTCAGCCGTTTCAGCCGGCGCAACAACGAGCTGATCGGCCTGCTGCGCGGCGATATCGACGCGATTTTCCTCAAGGGCGCCCATGCCGTGCACCTGGCCAACGAGTTCGGCCTGCACGTGGTGGTCGACACCGGCTCCCACCCCGATCCGCTGATCCGCAGCAACAACGGCACGCCGCGCACCCTGACGGTGGACATCAACCTGCTGCAGGAGCACTTCGATGCCAGCGTGAAAATCGTCGACACCGTGTTGCGCACCGAGCAATGGGCCTGGGCGAATCCGGATGAGACCCGGCGCTTTCTGGCCAAGGAATTGAACACCAGTGAGTACTGGGTGACGGCGGCGTATGGCGAGGATGCGCATCGGCGGTTGCGTACCACCCTGGACTCGCGGTCGATTGAAGCGTTGCAGGATTTCACGGACTTTCTGTTTCGCTGGCATTTCATTCCAAGGCGCTTCGATGTGCGTGACTGGATTGATTTCAGTGTGCTGGAAAAGGTCATTGGTTCTACCTCCCGCGTTGCCGTATAACCCCGCCCGCCACACAGACCCTGTAGGAGCCGGCTTGCCGGCGATGGCGTCATTGAAATCGCCATCGCCGCGGTGCGACGATTCGACAAGCCGGGCTCCTACAAGGTAGGTGTGAACCAAGAAGAAATGTGTTGATCTGGCAACACTTCTCTTGCTGCTCCAGCAGCACCCTCCAAGCAACTTCTGCTGAATCCTCGACAGGCTGTTTTCACGGCCTACACACGTGCCGAATTTCTTCGTTAAAAGGTGTCATCTATAATTATTTATCCGTTAAATAACAGTAGGTTATGCATCTGTATCCATCCTGAAATCCTCTTGGCACGATCTCTGCTCTACCCCCTTCAAGGACACATTTTCCGGGGGAGACTTTCATGCATACCATCAATCCAATCACCAAGGGCTTATGGCTCGCGTTACTCGTTGCAGGCAGCGCTCACGCCGCTGAAGATGACACCACTCAAACCGAACCGGCACTCAAGACCGTGACCGTCACTGCACAACACCGCGAGCAAACCCTTCAAGAGGTGCCAGTGGCGGTGTCGGCGGTACAGGGCACCAACATTGTGGCCGACGGCGTGCGCAACATGGGCGACATCACCACCTTCATTCCCAACGCCTCGGCGAAGAACCCGGACGGCGATGGCCGCCCGCGCTGGTACATCCGTGGGTTGGGCACCGGCGACACCGGCGCGGCCACGGTGTACCCGGTGGGTATCTATGCCGACGATGTCTACCTCAACGCGCCGATTGCCGGGGGCGGGCCGCTGTGGGACCTGGAGCGCATCGAGATCCTGCGCGGCCCGCAAGGCACGCTGTACGGCAAGAACACCACGGCGGGCGCGGTGAATATCATCTCGAAAAAGCCCACCTTCGATACCGACGGCTTCGGCACCATCGGTTTTGGCAGCAAGAACGAACGCATCTTGAGCGGCGCCCTGGGCGGCACGTTGGTGGACGAGAAACTCGCCGCGCGGATCTCCCTGTATTCGGAAGAACGCGACGGCTTCCAGAAAAACCTGGTGGACGACCACACCTACGGCGACGTGAATAAAAAGGCCGTGCGCCTGCAGTTTTTCGCCCAGCTCAACGACGACCTCGACGCCCTGTGGAAGATCCACAGCCGTGAGTTCAAGGGCGACGGCGCCAACGGTGCGCTGACCCTGGGCCGCTACTACAACGTGGGCTACCAGCGCCCGGCCGGGCGAAATATCGCGCTGAACGTGGATGACGACTCCAAGCTCAACCACGACGGCACCTCGCTGACCCTCAACTGGCACCTGGGCGACTACACGCTCACGTCGATCACGGCGTACGACTACATTCGCGGCCAGTCCAGCAGTGACGCCGACTACACGCCGTACGAGGTCAACGGTACCTCCACCGCCGACAACAAATACACCCAGTATTCCCAGGAAATCCGCCTGGCCTCGCCCCAGCAGGAGACCCTGCGCTGGCTGGCCGGCGCGCACTATTTCCATGAGGACCTCGACAGCCAGGCCGGGCGTTTCATCGTGCCGGGGCCGACACCCAATGGCACCGGCTCTAACCAGATCGGCGGCGCCACGGACTTTCGTGACCTGAGCTACGACCACAAGACCGACAGCTACGCGCTGTTCGGCAACCTGACCTACGACTTCACCGACAACTTCAGCGTCACCGGTGGCCTGCGCTGGACCCAGGAAAAGAAAGACATCGACCTCAACCTCACCCAGTTGACCCGCGCCACGGCCAACGGCCCGTTGATCCCGCTGGCCGGTGTCGGCACCAACGGCAACCGCCAGGAAGACAAGACCTGGGAAGCCTGGACCTACGACCTCACCCCGGAATACCGCATCAACGACAACGTGCGGGTGTTCTTCCGTTATGCCCACGGTTTCCGTTCCGGGGGCTTCAACACCGGGCTGTCCACCAGCTTGTCGCAGCTGACCACGGTGGACCCGGAACAACTCGACGCCTATGAGTTCGGTGTGAAGTCGGAGTGGTTCAACCACCGCCTCACGGCCAACGCGAATATCTTCTACTACGACTACTCGGATATTCAGGTGAACCTGCTGACGGTCAACAACGGCGTGCTGACCACCGCGCTCACCAACGGCGCCAAGGGCAAGGTCAAGGGCGCCGAGCTGGAGCTGGAAGGCCAACCGACCGACTACCTGCACCTGCGCGCGGCGATCTCGTTCCTGGACACCGAATACACCGACTTCAAGAACACCAACCCCAACACCGGTGCGGTCACCGGCGACTACAGCGGCAACAGCTTCGTGCGCTCGCCGCGTAACGTGGTGTCCCTGGGCGGCGACTACACCTTCCCGCTGGCCATCGGCGGCAAGTTGGTGGCCGGTGCCGACGTGAGTTTCCGCGACAAGGAATACTTCCTCGCCGACCGCCAGAGCAGCGCCGACAAAGACCTGAGCCAGCCCCACTACACCTTGGCCAACAGCCGGCTGACCTGGTACAGCGCCGACGAAAAACTCAGCGTCACCGGTTTCGTCAACAACCTCACCGACCGCCGCTACCAAGTCCATGGCCGGCCCAACGGTGGCCTTGGCCAATACGTGATCACCTATGGCGACCCCCGCACCGTGGGCCTGAGCGTGACCAGCCGCTTCTAACCCCCTGACTCACTGCCAAAACCGGCTCTCCCAAACGACACCGATCAACTGTGGGAGCTGGCTTGCCTGCGAAGGCGATTGCATAGCCGACAAGGTCATCGTCTGACCCACCGCTATCGCAGGCAAGCCAGCTCCCACCTTTGATCTCATCGGCACGGCAATAGAGCCCGGCGCGCAGACGCCAACGTTCAACTGTTGAAAGGACCACTTTTATGTTCCAACGCACTCCGTTGGCCGGCGCCATTGCGCTGGTCATGGGCAGCCTTGCCGTGCCTGTCTATGCGGCAGACACCACCCAGCCCACCGCAAAAAATGATCACCTGGACACCGTCGTGGTGCTCGGCACCCGCCGCAGTGACCTGACCGCCCTGCAGAGCGCAGCGCCCATCGACGTGCTGTCCGGCGAGCAATTGCAGCAGACCGGCGCCACCGATTTGTCCGGTGCGCTCACCGCCCTGTCGCCGTCGTTCAACTTCCCGCAATCGCCCCAGGGCGCGTTCGCCGGTTCCATCGCCCAAGGCGCGTCGCTGCGCGGCCTGGCCTCGGACCAAGTGCTGGTGCTGGTCAACGGCAAGCGCCGTCACAGCAGCGCCAACATCACCCGCCAGAGCCTGGTGAACGGGCGCGGTGCGGCCGCCGTCGACTTGAGCTTGATCCCGCTGAGCGCGATCCAGCGCGTGGAAATCCTGCGCGACGGCGCCGCCGCGCAATACGGCTCCGACGCCATCGCTGGGGTGATCAACATTGTGCTCAAGGAAAACGACGACGGCGGCAACCTCGGCTACCGCTTCGGTGGCTATGACAAAGGCGACGGTATCCAACGCAAGCTCAGTGGCTGGAAAGGTTTTGCACTGCCCAACGACGGCTTCCTCACCCTGAGTTTCGACGCCGGCAGCCAGGACCCGGCCAGCGACACCAACCCCGACAACCGGATCTTTTATCCCGGCGACACCAGCGTCAACACGCCGCGCGAGCAGAACAACCGCTACCGCACCTGGCGCTGGGGCTCGGGCAATGTCTCGGACCAGTACAACGTCGTGGCCAACAGCGAGATCGGCCTCGGCGAGGGTTTCACCGCCTACGGCTTCGCCACCTACGCCCACAAGAACACTGACGCCGAAGGCTTCTTCGACCCGCCCACCACCTTGCGCAACAACTACGGCAGCACCGCGTTGCAACGTTACCCGGACGGTCGCTTGCCGGTGACCCGCTACGGCCTGGAAGACTATGCCGTGACCGGTGGCCTGCGTTTTGAGAATGATCAATTGGGCAAGTTCGACCTGGCGCTGAACCATGGCAACAACACGCTCACCTCCGATGACCGCAACGCGATCAACCCCAGCTATGGCGTGAACAGCCCGTCGAACATCTACACCGGCAAGCGCGAGAACGACCAGACCAACCTGACCCTGGACTGGGTGCGGGACTTCCCCACCGACTTGCTGTTCAAGCCGCTGACCCTGTCGGCCGGCCTGGCCTGGCGCAAAGAGAACTACCAACTCAGTGCCGGCGAGGCGGCCGGCTGGCAGAACGGGCCGTTGTTCAATACGGTCGACCCGATCACCGGGCGGCGCATTCCCGGCTATTACTCGGGTATCACCCAGGTGGACGCAGCGTCCCTGGAGCGCAAGGTGCTCGGCGCCTACATCGACGTCGAAGGCCAGATCACCGAGAAATTCCAGGCCGGCGTGGCGGTGCGCACTGAGCACTATTCGGACTTCGGCGACACCACCAACGGCAAGCTGTCGCTGCGTTATGACTTCACCCCGCAGATTGCCGCACGAGCCACGGCCAGCACCGGCTACCGTGCGCCCTCGCTGGTGCAGAGCGGCATGTCGTCGTTCAGTGTGCAGGTGGTGGAGCAGCCGCCGGGCAGCGGCAACTACGTGGAGGTGCAGCAACGTACGCTGCGCGCCAACAGCCCCGAAGCCCAGGCCCTGGGCGGCAAGGCGCTCAAGCCGGAAGAGTCGACCAACTACTCCCTCGGCCTGGTGTGGCGCCCCCTGGAAAACGCCTCGGTGACGGTGGACGCCTACCGCATCAACATCGACAACCGCATCACCCTCTCCGACCAATTGCCAGCCAGCGTGGTGACGCCGATCTTTGCCGGCACGCCCTACGCCAACATCCAGAGCGCGGCGTTCTACACCAACGTGGCCGACACCCGCACCGACGGCATCGAGCTGACCGGCAACTACCAGTGGGACCTGCAGCAATGGGGACGCCTGAACCTGAGCAGCGGCTTTGCCAAGACCAATACCACCATCACCGGCTTGCGTGACGTGGGCAATATCAAGGGTTCGCAGATTGTCGGGCGCAACACCCAGGGCCTGATCGAAGACGGCACGCCGGACTCCAAGCTGACCCTGAGCGCCAACTGGCTGTATGAGAACTGGGGCCTCACCGTGGCGCAGCGTCGGTATGGCGAATGGAAAAGCCTCAACGCCACCAACCCCAACCTGGACCAGACCTTCAGCCCACAATGGGTGACCGACGTGGACCTGTCGTACACCTTCCACAAGGGCATCAAGGTCTCGGTGGGCGCGATCAACCTGTTCGACACCCACCCGGACAAGGCCGACGGTGCGCAGTTGTACGGCGTGCCGAAGTACTCGATCACCAGCCCCGAAGGTGCCCAGGGGGCGTTCTACTACACCAGTGTGAGCTACGACTTCTGAGGCGACTGCTGAATGGGTGCTGCTCCAGCAGCACCCTTCTGCTGCCCAGGCATCAACCCGCTCTCCCTGAAGGAACAAATATCCACTGTAGGAGCTGGCTTGCCCGCGATGGCGGCGGCACAGCCAACCATGATGTCGACCGGAACATCGCTATCGCTGGCAAGCCAGCGCCTACAGGAGATCTTCAGGGTGTTCGGGATTCATACATGGCACATGTCTTGCGATAGCCAGCGGGTACTTAGTCCAATTAAGACCCGCCATGCGCCTCCTTCGACTGCTCTCCTGGCTTATCTCACCCCTCGCCCTGCTCGCCACCTGGGCGCTGGTAGCCCATCTCGGCATTTTCCCGCGCAACCTGCTGGTGCCACCGGCCCAGGTGCTGCAAACCTTTGAAGAACTGCTCGCCAGCGGCGAACTGCTCGATCACTTGGGCAACAGCCTGTCACGCCTGGGCCTGGGGTTTGGCATCGGCTCGCTGTGCGGCCTGGCCTTTGGCGTGCTGATGGCGCTGTCCAAGAACGTCGAGGCGTATTGCGGCCCACTGTTCCACACCCTGCGCCAGATCCCCAGCATCGCCTTGATCCCAATGTTCGTGCTGCTGTTCGGTATCGACGAAACCTTCAAGATCATCATCGTCGCCAAGACCGCGTTTTTCCCCGTGGCCCTGGCGGCCGGCGAAGGCGTGCGTGGCATCCCGCGCAGTTATTTTGAAGTGGCCGATGTGTACCGCCTGCGCTGGCCGACGTTTGTGCGCCTGGTGGCCCTGCCCGCCGCCGCGCCGCCGATCATCACCGGTTTTCGCATCAGCCTGACCCGCGCCTGGGTGGTGCTGGTGGCCACCGAATTGCTGGCGGCCGACAGCGGCCTGGGACAGATGATCGAAATGGCCCGGCAGATGCTGCGCATCGATGTGGTGATGGTTGGCGTGGTGGTCACCGGAGTGATCGGCTTCGGCCTCGACTACGGCTTTCGTCGCCTCGAACAACGCCTGTTCCGTTGGCAGACCCGCTAGGAGTTCCTCATGCTGCCCTTGTTGAGAAAATCACGCGGCCTGTTGCTGCCACTGCTGTTGATCCTGGCCTGGGAATACGCCTCGCGCCAGGACGCGGCAGGCGCGTATGCGTTTGTGCCGCTGTCGGCGATCGGCGCCGCGCTGTGGGAAATGCTCGTCAACGGCGAGTTGCTGGTCAACCTGCTGGCCAGCCTGGCGCGCACCAGCACCGGCCTGGTGCTGGGCATCCTGTTCGGCGTGACGCTGGGGGTGCTGATGGCGCTGTCAGGCGTGGCCAACCGCTTGATCGGCCCGCTGTTCCATTCGATTCGCCAGGTGCCGATGCTCGGCTGGATCCCGCTGATTGCCATGTGGTTCGGCAACGGCGAGTTCTCCAAGGTGCTGATCGTCAGCCTCGCGGCGTTTTACCCGATGGTGCTCAACACCTATCAAGGCTTCAGCCATGTGGAACGCCGCTACCGTGAAGTCGGCCAGGTGCTGGTGCTGACGCCGCTGCAACAGTTCACCCAAGTGTTGCTGCCCGCCGCGTTGCCGAGCATCGCCACCGGCGTGTTGCACGCCCTGGCGTTTGCCTGGGTCACGGCGATCGGCAGTGAGCTGTTCCTGTCCTCCGGCGCCGGCCTGGGCAATTTGATGATGAACGCCGAAGCCGGCTCACGCATGGAAGTGATCGTGCTGAGTGTGCTGTGCATCGGTTTGCTCGGCTACTTGATGACGCTGTTGTTCACCCTGCTGAGCCGCCACCTGTTGCGCTGGCGCAACCTCCGTTGAAAGGTCCCGATATGAATGCCATTGCCCATCACACCCTCCACCAGCACGTGCAGACCGGCGCCCTGCAGATTCGCGGCCTGAACAAGGCCTATCGCATCGAAGGCCGCGACCTGCCGGTGCTGCAGGACATCCACCTCGACGTGCGCCCGGGGGAATTCATCAGCATTGTCGGCGCCAGCGGCTGCGGTAAATCCACCCTGCTGCGCCTGATCGTCGGGCTGGAAGCCGAGTACCAAGGCGACATCCTGCTGGACGGCAAGCGCATCGCTTCCACAGGCCTGGAGCGCGGCATCGTGTTCCAGGACCACCGCCTGTTCCCGTGGATGACCGTCAGCCAGAACATCGCCCTGGCCCTGAAAAACCACACGCTGCCCCAGGCCGAAAAAAGCCGTTTGGTGACCGAGCATATTGCCTTGGTGAACCTCAGCGGCTTCGAGAACGCCTACCCCCATCAACTCTCCGGTGGCATGGCACAACGTGCGGCAATCGCGCGGGCGCTGATCAACAAGCCCAAGGTGTTGCTGCTGGACGAACCCCTGGGCGCCCTGGATGCGTTGACCCGCGTGCACCTGCAACGGGAGCTGCAACGTATCTGGGTGCAACAGCGTTGCACGGTGATCATGGTGACCCACGATATCGAAGAAGCGCTGTACCTGGGTGACCGGGTGATTGTGATGGACGCCCACCCTGGGCGGATCAAGCATGAAATCCGCGTCGACCTGCCCCACCCACGAGACCGAACCTCGCCGGTACTGCAAGCCTACAAGGAGCAGTTGCTGGAGGAACTCGTGGGCCACTGATGCCAAAGCGCATGTGACAGACGGAACTTTACAATTTGTCTTGATATGGATATTTTATCCAGACATAGACAACAGGGCTTCCGTGCCCGGGTACTTTTCCAGAGGTCCGTCCCATGCAACTGTCCACCTACCACGACGTCGTCGCCGCCGCCCAGCGCCTGGAAGGCTTTGCCCATCGCACGCCGGTCTTCACCTCGCGCACCCTCGATGCCGAGACCGGCGCCCAGGTGTTCATCAAGTGCGAGAACCTGCAACGCACCGGCTCGTTCAAGTTTCGCGGCGCGTTCAACGCCCTGTCGCGCTTTGACGAGCAGCAGCGCAAGGCCGGGGTGGTGGCGTTCTCTTCCGGCAACCACGCCCAGGGCATCGCCTTGGCCGCGCGCCTGCTGCAGATGCCGGCGACCATCGTCATGCCCACTGACGCGCCGGCAGCGAAGGTCGCGGCCACCCGTGAATACGGTGCCAGCGTGGTGTTCTACGACCGCGTCACTGAAGACCGCGAGCAGATCGGCCGGACCCTGGCGCTAGAGCACGGCATGACCCTGATCCCGTCCTACGACCACCCCGACGTGCTCGCCGGCCAAGGCACCGCCGCCAAGGAGCTGCTGGAATTCACCGGGCCCCTGGACGCACTGTTCGTTGGCCTGGGCGGCGGCGGCATGCTTTCGGGCACCGCGCTGTCGACCCGCGCCCTGGCGCCGGATTGCCTGCTGTACGGCGTCGAACCCGAGGCCGGCAATGACGGCCAGCGCTCGTTCCAGACGGGCAGCATCGTGCACATCGATACCCCGGCCACGATTGCCGACGGCGCCCAGACCCAGCACCTGGGGGAGCATACGTTTCCGATCATCCGTGACCAGGTGAACGACATCCTCACCGTGTCCGACGCGCAACTGGTGGAGGGCATGCGCTTCTTCATGCAGCGCATGAAGATGGTGGTGGAGCCCACCGGTTGCCTGGGCCTGGCGGCCTTGCGCAATGCCAATGGCCGGTTCAGGGGCCAGCGCGTGGGCATCATCGTCACCGGTGGCAACGTCGACGTCGAGAAATACGCGAGCCTGCTCCAAGGCTGACCCGCGCCCCGCACACACCGGATTAATGGCCGAAAAGCGCCCGCCGAGGCGCTGACGGCCCCGCTTTGCCTGCTGAAAACTGCCGCCGATAAAAAACGCCCGGGCGTGCCCCGGGCCTCAACAACAAGAGGTGCTTATGAAAAACCGTTACCTGGCCCGGGCCATCGTGATTGCGATACTCCTGGGTGTACTGGTGGGTGCTGTGTTGCATGCGCAACTGGATGCCGACACCGCCAAGACCCTTGCCGGTTACTTCAACCTGGTGACCGATGTGTTCCTGCGCCTGATCAAGATGGTGATCGCGCCGCTGGTGCTGGCCACGCTGATCAGCGGGGTCGCGAGCATGGCCGACAGCGGCGCCATTGGCCGTGTGGGCCTCAAGGCGATGAGCTGGTTCTTGCTGGCCTCGGTGGTGTCGCTGCTGATCGGGCTGTTGCTGGCCAACCTGTTCCAGCCCGGCGTAGGGCTTGGCCTGAATACGCCCACCAGCGGCGCCAGTGGTTTGAACACCGCCAGCTTCAACCTCTCGGGCTTTTTGTCCCATGTGTTCCCGCGCAGCATTGTCGAGGCCATGGGCAATAACGAGGTGCTGCAAATCGTGGTGTTTTCGCTGTTCTTCGGGGCGGGCCTGGCGTTTGTCAAAGGCCAGGGCAAGTCGAGCATCCTGAACGTGCTCGAAGAGCTGACCCAGGTGATGTTCCGCATCACCGAGTACGTGATGTGGGTGGCGCCGCTCGCGGTGTTTGCCGCCATCGCCGCCACCATCAGTCTGTACGGGCTGGGCATGCTGGTGAGCTTCGGCAAGTTGATCGCGCAGTTCTACCTTGGCCTGGCGCTGCTCTGGCTGGTGATCGGCGGCGCTGGCTACATCGCCCTGGGCGCACGTTTCAAGCACCTGCTGCATCTCCTGCGAAGCCCGGTGTTGTTGGCGTTCTCCACGGCCAGCAGCGAGGCGGCCTACCCCAAGACCATCGACGCCCTCGACAGCTTCGGCTCGCCCAAACGCGTGACCAGTTTTGTATTGCCCCTGGGTTACTCGTTCAACCTCGACGGTTCGATGATGTACCAGGCCTTTATCGTGATGTTCATCGCCCAGGCCTACGGCATCGACATGAGTTTCGGCCACCAGGTGATGGTGCTGCTGACCTTGCTGGTGATCAGCAAAGGCACGGCCGGCGTGGCCCGTGGCTCGCTGGTGGTGCTCGCGGCCGGCTTGCCGATGGTGGGCCTGCCGGAAGCCGGTTTGCTGCTGATCCTGGCAGTGGACCCGATCCTGGACATGGGCCGCACCGCCACCAACGTGTTCGGCTGTGGCGTGGCCACGGCAGTGATCGGCAGCACTACACCCGACGAACAGCCTCAACCGGCTCCCCTTCCCTCCCGTGCTTGAGACCACTATGACTCTGCATCACACCCCGAACGCATCGCCGCCTGCCGGCCATTATTCCCAGGCCGCCAGCCACAACGGCACGCTGTACATCTCCGGGCAATTGCCGGTGAGCCCCGACGGGCGCCATAACCTGTCGGCGCCGTTTGCCGAGCAGGCGCAACTGGCCCTGGACAACCTGCTGGCGATTTTGCAGGCCGCCGGCGGCACGCCCCAGGACCTGGTGAAGGTCACGGTGTATGTGGCCGGGGTTCGGCACTGGCCGGAATTCGATCGCGTGTACGCCGCCGCGCTGGGCGAGCATCGGCCGGCACGGGCGGTGGTGCCGGTGCCGGAGCTGCATCATGGGTACCTGGTGGAGATTGAAGCGGTGGCGCGCTACTTGGCGTAGGTGTAGACCGCCGCGCGCGACACGCCCAGGTGCGAGGCCACGGTCTCCATGGCCCGGCGCACGTCCATGCAACCGGAGTCCTTGAGCTCCTGCATGAGCAGGCGCCGGTCTGCGGCCTTGAGGGCGCGCGGGGTGGTGGCCAGGCGTGCGGCGAACTGGTCGATGCGCGCACGGATGGCGTCGGCCCCGGACGGGTCAAGGGATTCACCGGGCTTGTCGCCGCTCACCGAGCCGAACTGTTCGAGCAGGCTCTGCAAACCACGGAACAACGACAGGTCGACGTTCATGCACAGGGCCGCCACGTATTGGCCGCTGGCGTCCTTGATGCCAATGGAGGTGCTTTTCACCTGGCGGCCATCGCTGAACTGGTTCTGGTAGTTGGCAATGATTTGCGGGTACTCGGGGTCGGCGATGCGCGCCAGGCCCAGTTCGGTGGCCGGGTCGCCCGGCGCACGGCCCGAGAGGTTGTTGTGGATGGCCAGAATCGCGTGCTGCGGGTCGCGCAAATCGTGCAGCACCACTTCGCAGAACGGGCTGAAGGTTTGGCTCAAGCCTTCGGCGATCTGTTCGAGCTGGCTGATCAGGGTGGTTTCTTCAAGCGAGGTCTTTTTCATGCAAGACAACATATCCAGTCCTGGACAGGGCGTCAATTTCGACCCTGCCCCCTATCGTGGAGCTTCAACCATGGACACCCCTGCCGCACTGATTGATACCGTGAAAATGCAGCGCAATCTCGAGCGCATGCAGCAAAGAGCCGACAGCCTGGGCGTGCAACTGCGTCCGCATGTCAAAACCCATAAGTGCGCCCAGGTGGTGGCGGCACAAATCGCGGCGGGCGCCCGTGGCATCACGGTGTCGACCCTCAAGGAAGCCGAGTACTTTTTTGCCCAGGGCATCCACGACATCCTGTACGCCGTAGGCATGGCACCGCACAAATTGCCTCAAGCGCTGGCGTTGCGGCGCCTGGGCTGTGGGTTGACGCTGATCACCGACAGCCTCGCCGGGGCCCAGGCGATTGTCGATTTCGGCCGGGAACAGGGCGAAACCTTTGCGGTAATGATCGAGATCGATTGCGACGGTCATCGTTCCGGGGTCAAGCCGCAGGATCCCGCCTTGCTGGAGATCGCCCGGGTGCTTGGCGACAGCCTGGTGGGCGTGCTGACCCATGCCGGCGAAAGCTACGGCCTGGACACGCCCGACGCCTTGCAAGCCATCGCCGAACTGGAACGCGCCCGCTGCGTCGAGGCGGCCGAACGTATTCGTGCAGCCGGGATGCGTTGTGAACAGGTGAGCGTGGGCTCCACGCCAACCGCGCTGTCAGCCGTGAGCCTGGAAGGCGTCACCGAACTGCGTGCCGGTGTGTATGCGTTTTTCGACCTGGTGATGCACAACATCGGCGTGTGCCGCACGGATGAACTGGCCCTGAGCGTGCTGACCACTGTGATTGGCCATCAGCCGGAAAAAGGCTGGATCATCACCGACGCCGGCTGGATGGCGATGAGCCGGGACCGTGGCACGCAAACGCAGAAGCGCGACTTTGGTTATGGGCAAGTGTGCGATGAGGCCGGTGAACTGATCGATGGACTGCTGTTGAGCAGTGCCAATCAGGAACACGGTGTGGCGCGGTTCCAGGGGCACGAGGTGGAGGTGGTGGCACAGTTTCCATTGGGGACACGCCTGCGGATTTTGCCTAACCATGCGTGTGCCACTGGGGCGCAGTTCGGCAGTTACCATGCGGTGTTAGAGAGTGGTGACGTAGAGGTGTGGGAACGCTTACGCGGCTGGTAACCCATGCACAGAACATTGTAGGAGCCCGGCTTGTCGAATCGTCGCACCGCGGCGATGGCGTCCACGAGGCAAGTGCATGGCTCAAAGGCCCCATCGCAGGCAAGCCAGCTCCCACAGGAGGAGGTGATGCGCCGGCTTCTACGGGGCTTTCTAGATACCTGGTGGGTATCACTTGATACTCACTTGATATTAGACGCCAACAAAACAGAGGGGTGAAACTAGCGCCAACTATAAAAATACCTAAAGAGTATAACCATGCCCTCCCATTCCTCCTGGATCGTCCTGTCCATCACTGGCCTGTACATGTTCAGCCTCGCGCTGATCAGCTACGGCGTGCGTCGGCACTCGCGCAGTGCCACCAACTACACCACCGGTGGCGGGCATTTTCCGGCCTTTTTGATTGGCTTCCTGATGCTCTCGGAGTTCATCGGCACGGCGGTGAGCATTGGTACCGCGCAAACCGGTTTCAAGGTCGGCTTGTCGGCCGCGTGGAACCTGTTTGCCCTGGCCCTGGGCTTTGTGCTGTTCGCCTGGCTGCTGGCGCGCAAGTACAAGGAGTTGGGCGACAACACCATCTCCGGCGTGCTCTCGCGCAACTACGGCCAGCGCACGCGCTTTGCCACGTCCATCATCACCATTTTTGCCCTGGAGATCGTCGCCGTGTCGATCTACGCCAGCGGCGGCGCGGTGTTGGCGAGCGTGATGCAAGTGGACCGCACCCTGGCCATCGTCATCGTCGGCGTGGTCTCGGTGGTGTACGTGAGCATCGGCGGCATGCGTTCGGTGATCTACACCAACTTCGTGCACGCGGCACTCAAATACCTGGGGGTTGGCCTGGCGCTGTGGTTCGGCCTCAAGCAGGTCGGCGGCATTGGCCAGTTGCAGGCGCACTTGCCGGCCAGCATGTTCGAATGGACCACCGTAGGCTGGGGCCAGATCATCGCGTGGATGATCGCTGGCATCGGTTCGATTTTCTCCACCCAGTACGTGATCCAGGCGGTCAATACCGTGAGCCATGCGGGCAAGGCCCAGCGCGCGTGTTTCTACGTGGCGGTGCTAATGGTGCCGTTTGGTATCGGCGCGGCGTTGATTGGCATGTGCAGCGCGGTGCTGTTTCCCCAGGTGGATTCGCTGCAAGCCTTTCCCAGCCTGATCGCGAGCATGGACCAGCTCACCGCAGGTCTGGTGGTCGCGGGCCTGGCCGGCTCGCTGTTTGGCACCATTTCGGCGGTGAGCATGGGCTCGGCGACGTTGCTGCTGCGCGACTTCTACGAGCCGTGGTTCAACCCGGAAAAAAGCGACGTGAAGAACCTGCGTTTCGTGCGCCTGGCGACGATTGCGGTGGGTTTGCTGCCCATTGCCCTGGCGCTGACCTCGGACAAGGTGCTGATGATCGCCTTCCTCGGCAAAGCCCTGCGCGCGTCCCTGGCGGTGCTGGTGTTGCTGGTGTTCTATGCACCACGGTTTGGCACAGCGACGGGGGCGTTTTTGAGCATCATTGCGTCATTGGTGGCAACGGTGGGATGGTTTCTGGCGGGGAACCCGTGGGGCGTTGATAACGCCTACGTGGCGTTGCTGACGCCGTTGATCATCATGAGTTTGAGCCATGTGATGCAGCGCCCAACCCCGCTGGCCACACAAGCCACCTGACCGGTAGAGGCTGAGACCACCATCCTGTAGTGACCGAGCTTGCTCGCGCTGGGCTGCGAAGCGGCCCCACAAAAGCGGGAGCGCTGCACACTCCGGCGCGAGCAAGCTCGCTCACTACAGTCGATGGCGACAGGGTTAGCCGGCGTCTTGCAGGATCAGGTCGGCGCCCTTCTCTGCCACCATCAACACCGCCGCGTGGGTGTTGCCCGAGGTCACGTTGGGGAAGATCGACGCATCGACAATGCGCAGCCCTTCCAGCCCATGCACCTTCAAGCGCTTGTCCACCACCGACACCTGCGGGTCTGAGCCCATGGCGCAGGAGCCGCACAGGTGGTAGATCGAGCCGCTGTTCTCGCGGAAGTATTGCAGCATTTCTTCATCGGTCTGCACCGCCGCGCCCGGCAAGACTTCGGCCACGGTGATGCCCTTGAGTGCCGGCGCCTGCATGATCTTGCGCATCAACCGGCTGCCCTGGATCACCTCATCGATGTCCTTCTGGGTGCTCAGGTAGTTGGGGTCGATCAGCGCCGCATCACGCGGGTTTTTCGAGGCGATGCGGATGGTGCCCCGGCTGGTCGGCCGGCATGGGTTGAAGCACAGCAGGAAGCCGGAATACGGCTCGGGCTTGAGGCTGGCCTTGTTGTTTTTCGGGATCTGGTACGACAACGGGTTGAAATACAGCTGCAGGTTCGGGTCTTTCTGCTCTTCGTTGCCGCGAAAGAAACCACCGGCCTGGTTGACGCTCATCGCCAGTGCGCCCTTGCGGGTGAACAGGTATTTGAGGCCCAACTTGAACTGGCCGAACAACGAGCTGAGTTCATCGTTCAAGGTCGGAATATTGGCCTTGTAGTAATAGCTGGCGCACAGGTGGTCCTGCAGGTTTTCACCCACGGCCGGCAGGTGCTTGACCAGCGGGATATTGTGCTCGGCCAGCAGCTGCTGATCGGCCACGCCGGACAGTTGCAGGATCTTCGGCGTGTCCACCGCGCCGGCGCAGAGAATCACTTCCTTGCGCGCAGTGAAGGTGCGGCTCACGCCGTGCTGGGTCACGGCAATGCCGGTGGCGCGCTGCTGGTCGTCGAACAGCACGCGGTCGACCAGGGCATGCAACTCCACCGTCAGGTTGGAGCGCCCCAGCGCCGGGTGCAGGTGCGCAAAGCTGCTGGAACTGCGCTCGCCGTTGCGGGTGTTGACGTCATAGAGACCTGCGCCTTCGAAGTTCGGGCCGTTGAAGTCGTCGCTGTGGGCATAGCCCAGTTGCTCGCAGCCCTTGAGGAACACGTCGCAGATCGGGTGAGTCTGGCCCTTCATCGGCGTGATGCTGATCGGGCCGCTGCTGCCGTGGTACTCGGTGTCGCCCAGGGGGTGGTTCTCCAGCTTGCGAAAGTACGGCAGTACGTCTTTGAAGCCCCAGCCGTCGTTGCCGTTGGCCGCCCAATCATTAAAGTCATGGGCCTGGCCACGCACGTAGATCATCGCGTTGATCGAGCCCGAACCGCCCTGCACCTTGCCCCGTGGGGCGTAGATGGCACGGTCGGCCAACTGCTTTTGCGGCTGGCTGTAGTACATCCAGTTGAAGGTCGGGTTGTAATACATCTTGGCGAAACCGACCGGGATCTTGAACCACCAGGAGCTGTCCTTGCCGCCCGCTTCCAGCAGCAACACGGAGTGTTCGCCCGAGGCGGACAACCGGTTGGCCAGGACGCAGCCTGCGGCGCCAGCCCCGGCGATGATGTAGTCATATGTCATTCACGGTTACCGCGTAGTCGTTTTTTTTAGCCCTTGGCGGGCGAAGTGTCTTTCACGTCAGCCGGTGTCGGCGCCATTTGCAGGTGCAGGCGCTCACCGGTGTACGGCGTGTGTTTGCGCACCACGTCCATGTTCAGCTCCACCCCCAGGCCCGGCTCGGTGGACGGGATGATGTAGCCGTCCTCCCATTGCAGCGGCTTGGTGAGGACTTCGGCATGGAAACCGCCCCAGGTCATGATGCTTTCCTGGATCAGGAAGTTCGGCGTGCAGGTGGCCAACTGGAAGCTGGCAGCCGCGCCAATCGGCCCGTTGTACAGGTGCGGGGCGATCTGCGCGTAGTAGGCCTCGGCCATGCTCGCGATCTTCTTGGCTTCCAGCAGCCCGCCGCAGCGCGCCACGTTCATCTGCAGGATCGACGCGCCACCGGCTTGCAGCAGCTTGAAGAATTCGTACTTGGTGGTCAGGCGCTCGCCCGTGGCAATCGGGATGCTGGTCTTCGCCGCGACCTGGGCCATGGCGTCCTCCTGGCCTGGCGGCACCGGCTCTTCAAACCACAGCGGGTCGTATTTTTCCAGGCGCTTGGCCAGGCGGATCGCCGACGACGGCACCATCTGCCCGTGGGTGCCGAACAGCAGGTCGCACTTGTCGCCCACTGCTTCGCGGATCTTGCGGCAGAAGGTTTCGCAACGCTCCAGCACTTCCAGCGAGATCTGGTGACCGGAGTACGCGGTGTACGGGCCGGCCGGGTCGAACTTCACGGCGGTGAAGCCCTTGTTCATGTTCTCGATGGCGCACTCGGCCGCCAGGTCCGGGTCGTCGTAGTCGTACTCGCCCTTGCTGTTGACCGGGTACAGGTAGGTGTAGGAGCGCAGGCGCTCGTTGACCTTGCCGCCAAGCAGTTCGTAGACCGGTTTGTTCGCCGCCTTGCCGATGATGTCCCAGCAGGCCATTTCCAGGCCGCTGACCACACCCATCATGGTCAGGTCCGGGCGCTGGGTGAAACCGCTGGAGTAGGCCTGGCGGAAGAAGCGTTCGATGTGGTGCGGGTCATGGTTGAGCAGGTAGCGCTCGAACACGTCCTCGATGATCGGCAGCATGGCCTTGGGGCCGAAGGTGGCAGCGTAGATCTCGCCGACGCCTTCGATGCCGCAGTCGGTCTTGAGCTTGACGAACAGCCAGTACATGCCGCCGATGTGCGGCGGTGGAACGGCAACGATATGGGTTTCAAGGGCGACGATTTTCATCTCAGGCACCTGTCTGGTTGAATTTTTTACGGTTGATTCGGGCGCGCAGGGTCAAGGCCGCGAGGGTGCCAAGCACGCCGATGAAGGCGATGTAGCCGAAATACAGGTTGTAGCCGGCCTTGCCTGGGTAGGTGTCGGTCAGGTAGCCGTTGATCAGCGGGATAAAGGTGTCCGGCAGGTAACCCACCACCGAGACGATGCCGATGGCCAGCCCGGTGATGCGCAGCGGGATGTCACAGCTGTCGAGGATCGCCCAGTACAGGCCACGGATCGCGTAGGTCATCAGGCCGATGAAGATCACCGTGCCGATCAGCAGGCCCAGGCTGTTGAACGCCGGGAACACGATCAGCCCGACCATCGCCAGGGTCACCAGCGCCAGGGCGACGATCAGCACCGAGATGTTCGAGAACTTGTCCCCCAGCCAGCCGCCACCAATGCCGCCGATGGGGCGCATCCACAGCTTGATGGTGGTGATGGTGCCGGCCATCACGGCGGTCATGCCGCTGCCTTGCAGGTAGTCGGAGAAGCTGTAGGTGGCCCAGAACATGTGGTAACCGCAGAACACGATGGCAGTCACCAGCCACAGCTCGGGGATCTTCACCAGGGTGGTCAGGTCGGCGATCAGGTTGAACTTGCCCTTCTCCACCGCTGCGGTTTCAGCCAGGGACTTGGGGTCCTTGAGCAGCACCAGGCCGCAGCCGATGGCGATACAGATGAACGAGTACATGTACACGACGTGCTTGAAGCCTTCGGCGGCCGACTCGCTACGGGTCTCGGTGGCGTAGGCGAACAAGCCCAGGGCGACGGTGGCGAGCAAGGCTTCCACCAACCCACGGCCGCCGTCGAGGATGCCGAAGAAACGGCCCTGTTCGGTGTGGTGGGCAATCATCTTCACGCGCTTGAGCACCGAAGCCCAGAACGTCAGGCCGGTGGTCAGGCCCCAGCAGCCGAAGATGATCATCAAGCCGGTCATCGACGGCACGCTGGCGTACCACAGGCCCAATGCGCCGGTGGCGACCAGGGAGAAGAAGATCAGGAAACGCGGTGGCAAACGGTCGGCCAGCCAGCCGCTGGGCAGGTAGCTGAGCAGGAAGATCGTGCCCAGCATGGAGTACAGGTAGCCCAGCTCGCTGTGGTTGATGTGGAACACCTCCAGCATGGTGGTCTGGTAGACCTGGCGCAGGTAGAGGATCGGGTAGATCGCCCCTGCGGCCAGCACCAGCAACAGCAATTGGAAGTAGCGACTGGCTTTGTCGCTGTTTGCCGCGGACACGGCAACGGAAACCTGGGCAACGGGTGCAGGCTTGGACATCGTGTGGACCTCAGGCACCCGATGCGCGGGTGCCCTGATAATTGTTTTTATTGAAGGTGCAGCAGGTGTTCGTGGATCAGTACTTCATGACCACCAAGCGGGTCTGGGTGAATTCAAGCATCCCGTGCTTACCGTCATCGCCGCCCAGCCCCGAGCGTTTCCAGCCGGCGTGGAACCCTTGGTAAGGGTCAGCCGGGGTGCGATTGACGTACAACTCGCCGGCTTCAATGGCATTCGCCACTTTCATCGCCGTGCGGTAGTTCTCGGTGTAGAGCACCGACGACAGGCCGAACTGATGGTCGTTGGCCATGGCCAGCGCTTCATCGATGTCGCGGTACTTGAGCACCGGCAACACCGGGCCGAAGATTTCTTCCTGGATGATTTCCATGTCCTGGCGGCAACCACTGAGCAAGGTCGGCGGGTAGAAATGGCCCGGGCCCTCGGGCAGCACACCGCCTGTTTCCAGTACAGCACCGGCGGCGACGGCGCGCTCGACCATGGCGTGGATATTCTTTTGCGAACTGGCGTTGACCAGCGGGCCCATCAGGCTGGCGTCGGTTGCGCGATCACCGAACTTCACCGCGCTGATCTTTGTTTTGAGCAAGGCCAGGAACCGGTCGTAGACAGCCTCATGCACGTAGACACGCTCCACCGCCGTGCACAGCTGGCCGCAGTGGGTGGTCTTGGAGGCGACAATGGCGCTGGCGGCCTTTTCCAGGTCGGCGTCGGCTTCGATGATCGCCGGGGTCTTGCCGCCCAGTTCCAGGGACGGCTTGGCGATGTTGGCCTTGCAGTAATCGAGCACGATGCGCCCGGCATTCACGCTACCGGTGAGGGTAATCAGGCCGACGGCCTTGTGCGTGCAGACGCTGGCAGCGGTGCCGTGGTCCATGGTCAGAATGTTGATCACACCCGCCGGAATGCCGGCCTTGACCACCGCACGGGCGATCTCGAACGCCGACAGCGGCGTGTTGTTGCTCGGACGCACCACCACGGTGTTGCCCGCGATCAGCGCCGGGGCGATCTTGCGCAGCAGGGTGTAGACCGGGTAGTTGAACGGGATCAGGCAGGCCACGACGCCAATCGGCTCGCGTTGCAGGAACAGGTTTTCGTCCGGGGTATCGCTGGGAATGATCTCGCCTTCGATACGGCGCGCCCATTCGGCGTGGTAACGGGTGATCTGGGCGGCGTAGCGCGCTTCGTTGCTGGCGTCGCTGACGCTCTTGCCCGACTCGCTGGCCAAGGCCGTGCCAATGGCTTCGGCGCAGGCGTCGAGGGCATCGGCAAAGGCCCGCAGGTGTTCGGCGCGTTCGATACTGGTGAGCTTGCCCCAGGTTTTCTGGGCGATCGCGGCGGCGTCGACGGCGGCAATCGCCTCATCGGCGGTGGCCGCGCTGACGTGGCCCACCAGGGTTTCGGTGGCCGGGTTGTAGACGGCGATCAGCGCGTCGCTGGCAGGTTCGACAAATTGACCGTTGAAAAAATTGCGCTCGAGTTGCATGTGGTTCGCCCAACGTTGTTGTTATCCGAGTGACATGCAGTTTTGTCATCGGCCAGCCGTTGGACAAACGATTTATTGCGTAGGGTAACGTGCGAAAAATGCAGGTTAGTCGGTTTGGGCCCTCACAAGCCGCGTTGGCGCAGCCACTGCAGGAAGCCCTTCTTCACCGGCACCACCGGCGCCTCCTGGGTCAGGGCCTGCGCGGCGTGCACGCGGAAATCGAGCAACGCCTTCATCGCCTCGCTGATGTCGTGGCGCGCATCCAGGCACGGCTTCAAGTATTCCTTCTCGATGCGGTACAGGGTGCAAAAGGTCTTCGCCGAAAAATCCGCCAGCGCAGCCTGGTCCGACAAGATCCCCGCCTCGCCAATCACCTCCCCCGGCCCCATGCGCCCGGCCTCAAACTTATGGCCGCCCTTGATCAGCATCACCGAGACCACGCCGGACTCGACGATGAACAAGTGATCGCTGACCTCCCCGGCCGGCAGGATCATCTCGCCCGCGCGGTAGGTGTGCAGGGTCATGTTCTGGCTGAAGGTGTCTTTTTCTTCCTGGCGCAAGGTGGAGAAGATCGACGAACGTTCCAGCAGCGCTCGCGCGGCGGACATGGCCGGTGGGGCGCTGCTTTCGGTGGCCGACAACAGCCCCATCCCCGCCGCTTGCAAGTGTCGGAACGCCAGATCGTACAGCTGATTGCGCACTTCGCGCTTGAGGGTCATGGTCGGCACAAAACCACTGATTTCGTACTCGACGCCGCCACTGGCAGAGGTCTTGAACGCCACGCTGGGTGCCGGTTTGGCCAGCAACGGCCGGCAACCCTGCATCGCGCGCTCCAGCGCCTCGATCACGGTTTGCGGGCGCGCGTGGGGGCTGACTTGCAGGCTGACCGCCAGGCCGAACATATCGGCCGGGCGCGAGAAGTTGATGATTTTGGCCTTGGCCGCCAGGGAGTTGGGGATCACCGCCAGGCTGCCCTGGGAGGTTTGCAGGCGCGTGGCGCGCCAGTCGATGTCGGTGACCCGGCCTTCGGTGCCGTCGATGGAGATCCAGTCATCGATCTGATAGGGCTTTGTGGTGTTGAGGACGATCCCGGAAAACACGTCGCTGAGAGTGCTTTGCAAGGCCAGGCCGACGATGATCGCCACCGCACCGGAGGTGGCGAGCACGCCCTTGACCGGCAGGTCGAGCACGTAGGCCATGGCGGCGATGATCGCGATCAGGAAGATCACCGCGCCCACCAGGTCCTGCAACAGCCGCCCGGTGTGGCCGACCCGCTGCATCATCAGCGTGCCGAGCAACACCGTAAGGGTACGCGCCGCGAACAGCCACCAGCCGATCTGCAAGGCCGTGGCGGCCAGGTGCAAGGCGGTGTTGTCGGCATAGGGCGCCATTTGCATGGGGTTCATGCCGTCGTTGAACAGTACGGCGCTGTACACGGCGAAGATCGCCAGGCGTGCGGCGAGTTTCCAGCTGGCGAGGTTGACGGAGATGAGGCGCCACACGGCGATGTCGATAAAGATCAGCGCCAGGGCGCACAGCATCGGGTGTTCAGCGATAAATGAGGGCATCCAGGCGGCTCCAGGGGACATGCCGAGAAGATCGCATGAAATGAAAACGCTGGAAACAAAATGTGGGAGCTGGCTTGCCTGCGATGCAGACGCCTCGGTATATGAGTTACACCGCGCTGATGCTATCGCCGGCAAGCCGGCTCCTACAGGGTTTTGCGGTGAGCGGTCAGGCGTGCATCTGGCCGAATTTGCCCGAGTGGAAGTCCTCGAACGCCTGGTGGATCTCCTGCTCGGTGTTCATCACGAACGGGCCGTGGCCGACAATGGGCTCGTCGATCGGCTCGCCGCTGAGCAGCAGCACCTTGGCGTCATCGTTGGCTTCCAGGGTGAGCTGGCGGCCATCACGCTCGAACAGCGCCAATTGGCCTTGGCGTGCGACTTCTTCACCGTTGACCAGCACCGTGCCGCGCAGGATCACCAGCGCGGTGTTGCGGCCGGCGTGCAGGTCCAGAGTGACCGGTTTGCCGGCGTTGAGGCGCAAGTCCCACACGTCGATAGGCGTAAAGGTGCGCGCCGGGCCCTGGGCACCGGCAAATTCACCGGCAATCAGGCGCAGGTGCCCGGCGTCATCGGCCAGGGGCAACACGGGAATGTCGCCGTCGACAATCGTCTGGTAACCGGCGTCGGCCATTTTGTCCTTGGCGGGCAGGTTGACCCACAGTTGCACCATCTCCAGTGCGCCGCCGCGACGGGCGAAGTCCTCGGAATGGAACTCTTCGTGGAGGATGCCCTTGGCCGCCGTCATCCATTGCACGTCGCCAGGGCCGATTTTGCCGCCTGCGCCGGTGGAATCGCGGTGTTCGACCTCGCCGTCATACACGATGGTCACGGTCTCAAAACCGCGATGCGGGTGTTGGCCCACGCCGCGACGCTGTTCGGTGGGTGTGAAATCGGCCGGGCCGGCGTGATCCAGGAGCAGGAATGGGCTGATGTGCTTGCCCATCGAGTCGTAGGAAAACAGCGTGCGCACCGGGAAGCCGTCACCGACCCAATGGGCGCGAGGGCTGGTATAGATGCCGATCAATTTTTTCATGGTGTACCTCCAAAGTGAGTACACCTTAAGTCGGTTGGCCGGTGAGCACTAGCCCGCAAAAGCGGCCTTGATCGTTCTATGTATAGGACAATCCCTTGGCTTGGCGCTGACGCAGCAAGTGAAACGCGATAAAGGCCGTCACCGCAAAACAGGCCTGGATGATGATCATCGGCGCGGCACTGCCATCGCGCAGTTGGCTTAGCAATACGCCGCTGCAGGTAGCACCGAACATCTGTGCAAACCCCATCAAGCCTGCGGCCAGACCCGCGCGGTGCGCGTTGGGCATGACGGCACCGGTGACCGAGCCCGGTAACACCAGGCCACCGCCAAGGGTGACCAGCGCGATCGGCACATCCAGGCCCAGTACCGACAAGCCGAACAGCTTATAAATGGCCACGGCGGACACGCCGCCGACAGCCACCATCGTCACACCGATCGCCACAATCCGCTGCGGGCCCAGGCGCATGATGTTGCGCCGGGTATAGGTGGAGCCAACGATGAGCATCGACACGATCAGGCCGAAATTGATGCCGTACTCCAGACTGCTGAAGCCCAGCAGATTGATGAACACGGCTGAAGAACCGGCAATCACCGCAAACATGGCGCCATAGGTGCACGCCAGGGCCACGGCGAATGCGCGGTATTGGCGGCCCTTGAGCAGGTCCAGGTATTGCCCGCCCAGCGTGCGCCAGTGGCCGGCTTTGGGATCGAGGAAGTGGTTGCTCTCGCGAAAGAACAGCAGGGCCAGCAGTAACACCACGCTGCCAATCACCAGTGCGAGGATGATCGGCGCGTGCCAACCGAACAGCTTGATCAACAGGCCACCGACCATCGGCGCGACCACAATGGCATAGAGCATGCCGATCATGGTCAGGGCCAGTACAGGCCCCGCCTCGGCTTTCCACACATCCCGCACCACGGTGCGCGCCAGTACCAATGCGGCGCAGGCGCCCAAGCCCTGCAGCACACGGGCGGCGATGAACTGACCAATATCGTTGACCAACAGCATCGACAGCGTCGCCAACACATACAGCACCAGGCCACCGATCAATACCGGGCGGCGGCCGATACGGTCCGACAGCGGCCCGAACAGTAATTGGCCAAGGCCGAATGCCGCGACGAAGGCCGACAACGCCAACAGCGCCGAACCCGCTGGCGCCGCCAGTGCGTGCTCGATGGCGCCAAGGCCGGGAATGATCAATTGGGTGGAAACCTCACCCAAGGCGGTAAGGGCAACCAGTAGAAACAACAAGCGGCGTGACGGTGCCGGGGCGTTTGCCATGGGGAATATCCGGGGGCTGGATTAATTTATATTTCGACCATAATATGCGTAAAAAATTATGTCCATAATTTTTTGCCCAATGGTTACCCCCGGAGCCCGTCATGAACCTTCTCCCCCTGCGTCTTCTCACGCCCCTGGCCCTGTTGATCACCCTCAGCGGCTGCAACAGCAAGGCCGACACCGCCGCCGAAGTGCCCCTGCCCCGCCCGGTATTGGCGGCCAATGTCGAAGCCGCCGGCACCCAGCAAAGCGCCTACACCGGCGTGGTGGCGGCGCGCACGGAAAGCGATTTGGGCTTCCGGGTCAGCGGCAAGGTCATCGAACGCAAGGTAGACCCGGGCCAGCACGTGTCCCGTGGCGACACCCTGCTGGTGCTCGATATCGGCGACTTCGAACTGGCCCTGCGTTCGGCCAAGAACCGCGTCAGCGCCGCCCAGGCGCAGTTGCGCCAACGCCGCGACGATGAAAACCGCTACCAGCGCCTGGCCAGCACCGGCGCCGTGTCGCGGCAGATCTTCGACCAGTCGGCGACCAACCTGCGGGTGGCCGAAGCCGAACTGGCCGCCGCGCAATCCGACGCCAGCCAAATCGAAAACCGCCGCACCTATTCCGTCCTCAAGGCCGACGGCGACGGCATCATCACCGACGTGCGGGTCGACCGTGGCCAAGTGGTCGCCGAGGGGCAGATCGTCGCGCGCCTGGCCCATGACGGCGCCCGTGAAGCCATCGTCAACCTGCCGGAAAACAGCCGCGACCAGGCTTCGCAGAAAGCCCTGGCCTTCCCCTTCGGCGCCCCGGACCAGGCCGTGACCGCCACCTTGCGCGAGCTGTCTGCGAGTGCCGACCCCACCACCCGCACCTACCGCGCCCGTTACGTACTGCACGGCGCCGTCGACCGCTTCGCCCTCGGTTCCACCATCACCGTACGCCTGCAAGGCAACGGTCAGGCCCAGCAAACCCGCGTGCCCATCGGCGCATTGCAGGATGCGGGACAAGGCACCGGCGTGTGGCTGATCGGCGTGGACGACAAGGTCACGTTTGCCCCGGTGAAAGTCGCCAGCCTCGGCCAGGAAGACGCCCTGCTCGACAGCGGCGTGGCCCCCGGCCAGACCATCGTCGCCCTCGGCGCGCACCTGCTGCACAACGGCGACAGCGTGCGCCTGCTGCCGGCCCAGCAATTGGCCCTCAACCGTAAACAGGACCACTGAGCATGCGCGGCATCAACCTCTCGGAACTGGCGGTCAAGCACCGCGCGGTCACGCTGTTCCTGATCATCGCGATCCTCGCGGCCGGGATCTTCTCGTTCGGCAAACTGGGGCGCGCCGAAGACCCCTCGTTTACCGTCAAGGTGATGACCATCACCGCCGCCTGGCCCGGGGCAACCGCCCAGGAGATGCAGGAGCAAGTGGCCGATCGCCTGGAAAAACGCCTGCAGGAACTGGACTACTACGACCGCGTCGAGACCATCGCCCAACCGGGCTTTGTCTCGATGCGCATGACCTACAAGGAGTCCACGCGGCCCAGCGAAATCCAAGACCTGTTCTATCAGACCCGCAAGAAGCTCAGCGATGAAGCCTCGAAACTGCCCAAGGGCGTGATCGGGCCGTTCTTCAACGATGAATATTCCGATGTGTACTTTGCCCTGTACGCCCTGGAAGCCGAGCACCTGCCCCATCGGCAACAGGTGCAGATGGCCGAGGACCTGCGCCAGGGGTTCCTCAACCTGCCGGGGGTGAAGAAGGTCAATATCCTCGGCGAGCAGGCGCAGCGCATCTTTGTCGAGTTCTCTTATGAGCGTTTGGCAACCCTGGGCATCAAGCCCGACCAGATCTTCGCCGCCCTCGCCGCCCAGAATGCCGTGGCCCCTTCAGGCTTCGTGGAAACCGCCGGCGCCCGCGCCTACATCCGCATCGACGGCGCCTTTGACAGCCTGGCGCTGATTGAAAACGTGCCGCTGGAAGTCAACGGCCGGCTGCTACGCATCGCCGATGTGGCCAGCGTGAGCCGAGGTTATGAGGATCCACCCAGCTATCGGATTCGCCATCAGGGCGACCCGGCGCTGATGCTCGGGGTGATCATGGAGAAGCACTGGAACGGCCTCGAACTGGACAAGAGCCTCAAGGCCCAGGAAGCCAAAATCCAGGCCGACCTGCCCCTGGGCGTGAACTTCGCCAAGGTGTCCGACCAGGCGAAGAACATCAGCCTGGCGGTGAATGAATTCATGCTCAAGTTCTTCGTCGCCCTGGCCGTGGTAATGGTTATCAGCCTGCTGGCTTTGGGGTTTCGTGTGGGCTTGGTGGTGGCCGCAGCGGTGCCGCTGACCTTGTCGGTGGTGTTCGTGATCATGCTGCTCACCGGGCGCGAGTTCGACCGTATTACCCTGGGCGCGCTGATCATTTCCCTGGGTTTGCTGGTGGACGACGCGATCATCGCCATCGAAATGATGGTGGTGAAACTCGAAGAAGGCTTCGACCGGATTCATGCCGCGACCTTTGCCTGGAGTTCCACCGCGGCGCCGATGCTCACCGGCACGCTGGTCACGATCATCGGTTTCCTGCCCGTGGGCTTTGCCCGCTCGGGCGCCGGGGAATATGCCGGCAATATCTTCTGGATCGTCGGCTTTGCGTTGATTTCGTCCTGGCTGGTGGCGGTGGTGTTCACGCCCTACCTCGGCGTGAAATTGCTGCCACAGATCAAACCCGTGCCCGGTGGCCACGACGCGATCTATGCCGGTCGCTACTACCAGAAGCTGCGCCGCCTGGTGGAGGCCTGCGTGCGCGGCCGTTGGCTGGTCACTGGATTGGTGGTGGCCGCGTTTGTGCTGTGCGGGCTGGGCATGGGCGTGGTGAAGAAGCAGTTTTTCCCCAACTCCGACCGCTCCGAGCTGATCCTGGAGGTGTACATGCCGCCTGGCAGTGCGTTCAAAAGCACCGAGGCGGTGGCGGCGCAACTGGAAAAAGCCCTGCTGGAAGAACCGCAAACCAGCTTGGTGGACACTTATGTGGGCGGCGGCGCGCCACGCTTTTTCCTGTCGCTGAACCCCGAGTTGCCCGACCCGGCCTTTGCCAAGCTGATTGTGCAGACCCCGGACTCCCATGCCCGCGACGCCTTGAAGCTGCGCATGCGTGAACGCATCGCGGCGGGTGAATTTCCATCGGCACGGGTGCGCGTGACCCAACTGCTGTTCGGCCCGCCAGTGCCGTTCCCGGTGGTGTTCCGCGTCTCCGGGCCGAACGTGGATGTACTGCGCGGCCTGTCTGAAGAGGTGCGCAAAGTCGTTGCGGCCAACAAGCTGACCAAGGACGTCTTCCTCGATTGGGGCGAGCGCACCAGCGGTTATCGCCTGGTGCTGGATCAGGACCGCCTGCGCCTGTTGGGTTTCACGCCCAACGAGGTCAAGTCGCAGCTCAATGCATTGCTCAGTGGCAACCCGATCACCGAAGTGCGCGAGGGTAACCGCACCGTCTCGGTGGTGGCCCGTGCTCAGGGCAGCCAGCGGGAGAACCTGGGCAACCTCAACAACATGACCCTCACCAACAGCGCCGGCACCTCGGTACCGCTGGCCCAGGTCGGGCACTTCCAGGCGGTGATGGAGGAGCCCATCCTCAAGCGTCGCAACCGAGCGACCACGGTGGAAGTACGCGCCGACATCATCGATGGCGTGCAACCGCCCGACGTGGAAATGGCCGCCTACAAAGACCTGCAACCGCTGATCGCCAAGCTGCCGGCTGGTTACCAGATCGACATCGGCGGCCCCGTGGAAGAAAGCGCCAAGGCCAACGTCGCCCTGGCGGCGCTGTTCCCGATCATGATCCTGCTGACCCTCACGGTGATCATGTTCCAGGTGCGCTCGTTCGGCGTGATGTTCATGGTCTTCGCCACCGCCCCGCTGGGGCTGATCGGTGCGGTGCCGACCTTGTTGCTGTTCAACCAGCCGTTCGGCTTCAACGCCATCCTGGGGTTGATCGGCATTGGCGGTATTTTGATGCGCAACACGCTGATCTTCACCGACCAGATCCGCCAGAACGAGGAACACGGCATGGCCATTCGCGAGGCGATCATCGAAGCCACGGTGCGCCGTGCAAGGCCAGTGATATTGACCGCGCTGGCGGCGGCGCTGGCGTTCATTCCGCTGACGCTGTCGGTGTTCTGGTCGTCGCTGGCGTATGTGCTGATCGGCGGGGTGCTGGTGGGCACGGTGTTGACGCTGTTGTTCCTGCCGGCGCTGTGCAGTTTGGTGCTGGGCCGAAAGCGTACGAATGCTGTTGAAACCTCGCACGTGACCGCCGGATAAGCTCTACAGAAAACGCCTGAAAACCACTGCAAAGTCCTTCGCCTGATCACACAGTGCGAAGGATTGCAGATGGATTTTCTTGTTGTTGGAGCTGTTTCTTGAACCCGGCCATTGGCAGGCTCGCCCTGACCCCAATGGACGTGAAGACGGTCGATGTCGAAGCCGTCTTTCGCGATTTCCGGGAATGCCTGAACACGTTTGATGACTGGGCGGAAAGCTTTTGGAGCTTTTCAGCGCTGGAAGTCGAACAGGTCTTCAAGGTCGGCGATGAAGTAGCGCTGGTCGCGCCGATCTCCTCTAAAGCACCAAGTCCCACCGTCGGCATGTGCGACGCACAGGGTTCGCTGACGCTGGTGCACCTGTTTGAAAGCACCCAGTTCGTGCCAATCGGCAACACACCCGTGATGCTCCAAGCCATCGCCCCGGATGGCAGCCCAATCGGCCCTCCCCTTCATCGCACCATCGGCCCCAGCGGCATTCTTGAAGTCAAGGATTGCACCCGCGATCAACGTTACCAGGTCACCTTTTATCCCAACGTTTCCAAGGACCACGTCAAGGCGCTGTATGCGTCTTACCAGACTGTGATCGAAGGGTTGGAAACGCGTTTGCGTGAAGCCTGGAAAAGCACCTTCGAAACCCAGTGGAAAGACTATACCGACGCCACCCCGCTTGACCGACGCCGGATGCTGGAGACAGCGTTTCTGAGTGGCATGGGCAAGGCGTTGTACAGCCTTTGGGACAACCTCACCCAGCTGTTCGACTTGCTGGCCGATATAAAGCCCAACAGTGAAAAGCTGCTGCACTACCTGTCGCAAGCCGAACTAGATGAACTGCTGAAGCTGGGCAGCGAATCCATTGCCAAGGGTTTGCTGGTGCTCAATGACGAGCCGCTGTTGTTCATTTATGTGTCGGCGATATCCAGCTGGATTCGGATGTTGCCACCGCAGGAAATGAACGAGGTGATGGGCGAAATCACCGGCGAGATCCTGATCAGCCTGTTGCTGATTCGGGCAATGGCAGGCATGGGTGTAACGGTGCGCCTCGGGGTTCAGGTGCTGGGGCATATCAAGTCCGGCCGAGTGCGTAAATGGCTGGAGATGTTGGCGGAGCAGCTTGTAGGGCCCCGTTTGGACGCACATGTCGAGGTGGTTAGACCCTTATTGCTTGGGGGGCCTGCAACGCCGATCAAGATGATCCCGGCTGTGCCGTTGAAGGCTGGGAATCACCTGGTTTCAAACCCGGTGCCGGTAGTTCGGGAAAAGGCTGCACAGCGTACGGTGCTGGTCAGGCAGGAACAGGTCGATGACGTGCCGGTGTCCGGGAAAAACCAGAACGGTGATGCGGCGACCTGTTCAGCGACTACGTGCACTAACGGTTGTCCGGTGTCGATGGTCACCGGTGAGGAATTGCTCACCCTAACCGATGGCACGCTCGATGGGATATTGCCGTTCGAGTGGACGCGGCTTTATCGCACCAGCGCCGTGGAAGTGGATTGCGGGTTGGGGTTTGGTTGGAGTCATGCGCTGGCGCACCGGCTGGAGGTTTCCGGTGATTCGGTGGTGTGGACCGATCATGAGAACCGCTCGACTGAGTTTCCGCTGCCCTCCTCCGCCCGCCCTGCGATCACCAACAGCTTGGCCGAAGCAGCGATTTATCTGGGGGTGTTGCCGGATGAATTAGTGCTGGCGCAAGGCTCGCGCTTCTACCATTTCGTTAATGGTTTTCTGACAGCGATCAGCGATGCGTATGACAACTGGCTGCGTATCTCCCGGGATTTCAGGGGGCGCATTGAGCGGTTGGATAACGGCGTCGGGCGGTCGTTGTTCTTGCGCTATTCGTCGGGCCGCATTGTTGGTGTGGACTATCAGATTCATCGGGCCGAAGGGCCGGGTGAGTTTGTCTGGGTTACCGAGTACACCGTTGTTTCCTACGCCTATGACGACCTTGGCCGGCTTATCAGTGCGACCAACGCCGCAGGTGAAAGCGAGGTTTATCGCTACGACGATCAGCACGTCATTCTTGAACGCCAGTTGGCCGGTGGGGCGAGTTTCTTCTGGGAGTGGGAACGATCTGGCAAGGCGGCGCGCTGTGTCCGGCACTGGGCGAGCTTTTCGCAGATGGACACGCGCTATGCCTGGGATGACAACGGGCAAGTCACGGTGTTTAACGCCGATGGCAGCCAGGAAGTGTATGTGCATGACGGGCGTGCGCGGCTGGTGCAGCGTGTTGATCCGGACGGCGCTGAACACTTCAAATCCTACGACGAAAAAGGCCGGCTGACGGTTGAGCAGGACCCACTGGGCGCGATCACGGCCTATCAGTACGACGACGCTGGGCGTTTGGTGGCGTTGTTTCCGGGGGACGATGAGCCGACGTCCTACGAGCATGACAACGGATTCGTTCGGGTTGTAAGGCGCGGTCAGGCAGTCTGGAAATATGAACGTAATGACAGGGGCGATATCACCCGCAGGATTGATCCCAACGGCCACAGTACGGACTACAGCTACAACAAATATGGGCAGCTGACGGGGGTTTGGTTTCCGGATAACAGTTGTCAGCGGCTGGTGTGGAATGAGCGTGGGCAGTTGCTTGAGGAGCAGTTGCCGAATGGCGGGATTAAGCGGTATCGCTATGACGATCTCGGGCGTCAGGTGGCGCGGGAGGACGAACATGGCGCGCTGACCCAGTATCAGTGGGACAGCGTGGGGCGACTGGTTCGGGTGGTGTTGCCGGGGGGCGCTTGTAGGGAATACAGCTACAACCCTTATGGAAAAATCACGTCTGAGCGGGATGAGTTAGGCCGCGTTACTCGTTACGAGTATGCCGATGGGCTGCATCTGATCAGCCGTCGTATCAATTCCGACGGCACCCAGGTCAAGTATCGCTACGACAATGCGCGGTTGTTGCTGACTGAAATCGAAAACGAGGTTGGCGAGACCTACAAACTCGATTACTACCTAAACGGCCTGATCCAGCAGGAGATAGGGTTTGACGGTCAGCGCACGGCCTACGTCTACGACCTCAATGGCAACCTGCAGGAAAAGACCGAACACGGTGACGACGGCAGTCAGCTGGTTACTAAATACCAGCGCGATCCTGCTGGCCGCCTCGTAAGAAAAACCCTCCCCGACGGCAAAACCGTCGACTACACCTACGACCGCCAAGGCAACCTCCTCGGCGTCGAAGACGGTCACTGGGCGCTGGCCTACGAGTACGACAGCCAAAACCGCCTCACCGCCGAACACCAAGGCTGGGGCACTTTGCGCTATGGCTACGACGCCTGTGGCCAGTTGCAAAACCTGCGCCTGCCCGACAACAACCGTCTTGTTTTTAATCATGCCAAGGGCGGTCACCTCGCCACGGTCGAACTCAATGGTGAAGTCCTCACCTCCCACCTGTTCAAAGCCGGCCAGGAACACCAACGCCAACAAGGCCAACTGCTCAGCCACTACCACTACGACGACCAACAACGCCTGCACGCCCACACCGTCACCCAGCAGGAACACCACCTCTACGCACGCCACTACACCTACGACAAATCCGGCAACCTCACCCGCCTGCTCGATACCCGCAAAGGCCAGCACGACTACACCTACGACCCGCTGAACCGCCTCACCCGCGCCGACCATTCCCAAGACCTGCAAGAACGCTTCGCCCACGACCCGGCCGGCAACCTGCTCATGCAAAACCGCCCCGGCCCGGACATCGTGGCTGGTAATCGGCTGATGATTCAGGGGGATCGGCATTACGACTATGACGCGTTCGGCAACCTGATCCGTGAGCGGCGTGGGCGTGGGCACGCACTGGTCACCGAGTACCGTTATGACTGTCAGCATCGGCTGATCGGTATCACCCAACCCAATGGGCAGACCGCCAGTTACCGATACGATCCGTTTGGGCGGCGGATCAGCAAAACCGTTGATGACATAACCACGGAGTTTTTCTGGCAAGGCGACAAGCTGATTGCCGAGCATCACAAGGATCGGCACCGCAGCTACCTCTACGAACCCGGTAGCTTCAGGCCGCTGGCTTTGCTGGAAGGCTTCGGCCCCAAACAAACCAAGCCCTTCCACTACCAACTCGATCACCTCGGCACACCGCAGGAACTGACCGCCCCCAACGGCGAAATCGTCTGGTCCGCCCACTACCGCGCCTACGGAGAAATCAGCCGCCTTGACGTCGGAAAAATCGATAACCCACTGCGCTTCCAGGGCCAGTACTTCGATCAGGAAAGCGGGCTGCACTACAACCGGCATCGCTACTACAATCCGGATATTGGTCGTTACCTGACGCCGGACCCGGTGAAGCTGGCGGGTGGGATCAATGCGTACCGGTACGTGCCCAATCCTACGGGGTGGGTGGATCCGCTAGGTTTAAGCACATGTCCTGGAGGAGATGGCTGTAAGCCGAAGCATCGTTTCGAAGACCCGTCGAAAAGCACTAAAATAAATGAAGGAGACGTAGAGCCACCCAAAGGCTCTGATTCCAAGTTATCAAGAAAAGAAGCTTTTAGAAGAGAAAAAGAAATTGGAGGCATACCGCATAGCACTCAGCCGATAAAGGCTTATCGGACGTCCATTTATGATCAAGATCATTATATTTTGGGCCGAGTGTATGTGTTCAGCTTGAAAAAAAATCACCTCACTACAATTTATGAACATTCACTGGGACATAAGCAAGGAAATCACGGCCCCCACTTCAACACAAAAAACACAGTGAACCAAATAAAAACCCCCTTGAAAATCGGCGATGACTCCCACACTTATTTCGAGAGATAAAAATGAGAACAGTATATATAAATGAATTTGGAATAAGGCCATGGGAAAGCCCACATCCAATGTCCGACGCAAAATTCACTACTACAACCCTAGTAGATCACGACTTTACCAGCGTCTGGGGGGCGTGGTGCACTTTGATGGGTACGCTATCAAAAGACTGGCCCATTAAAAGACAGTGGTACTCATCAACAAACTCCGAATTCAACTCATTAACAGAAGAGTACATATTTAAAAAAGACATAGCCAAAACACTAAAAAACGGAGACCTATGTAAAAAAAATGAAAACAATAATATTTATTCCACAATCAAGGTCATGCCAAGCAATCCATCGGAAATAGAGAATTTAGCATTGGAAGGTTCACATGACACTATTCTAGTTATTCAAAAAACAGAGACCTCAATAGAAGAACTCTGGTCAAACATGGCCGTACTTGAAAGCCGCATTACGCCCCAAAATATCAGTATATTCTTAGAATCTCAAGCCAGCATATTATTATGCAGGTTTTACGATACAGAAACGCACGCCGCAGCTCAGCTTATCTACCAGACCACGTCTGAAAACAAAATAATCCTAGAGCAAGCAAAAAACTACTTTAATGAAATAAACACTTCAGATATCCATCACTACATAAATAACACGCAAAAATCATAATCACGCCAATCTAAGGCCAAAGTCCATCCTGCATGCAAATAGAATACTGAATAGGCTCATCAAAATTAAATGGATGAGCCCCAATTCAAATCATTACTTACTCAACTCCATAATCATCCGGCTCAGCAGGTAGATACGTGGCGCTACGCTTTCCACTTCCGCGTATTCCTCAGGCGTATGGATGTTGCCGCCCACAATCCCGAACCGGTCCAACGTCGGCGTCCCGACCCCGGCCGACAGGCTCGCGTCCGCCGCACCGTCGCTGCCTTAAACCGTGAGTTTCTTGCCCAACTCGCCATAGATCCCCTGGGCAATCGCAACGAGCTTGTCCGACTCCGGCGTCTGTGGCATCGGCGGCAGGCCGCGCTGCAACGAGGTCTTCACTTCGGTTTCCGGGATCAACTTGTTGGCCGATACCCGCACCAGGTCTTTCTCGATACGGTCAAATTCTTCCGGCAACGCCGCACGCACGTCAGTCTTGGCAGTGGTTTGATCAGGGATCACGTTAACCCGGTCACCCGCCTTGAGCACGGTGAAGTTGATGGTGGTTTTCGTCTCTTCATCCCCCAGCTTGCCCAACTGCAGGATCGATAGATGAAAAACAAACCGAATCTCGAAATACTCCAAGGCCTTTTGTTCACATATTGCACGGAAAACACCAAAAATTTAGAACGAGAAGAGATCATAGCTTCAAAAAACGTCAACAGTGAAACTGAGCTTGCAGAGCTTTTTAATATATTGACAAAGCCTGAATTCCTCTCATACAGAGAGGATGAACAGATATGGTTTATAGATACCATTGAACTATACCTTTCAAAAGGCGATGACTTTGAGACTGTCTTTTATCTGTTCGACACATACTTTGAAGATGAAATAACGGACAAAAGACAATTCATGAAAGTACTGCTTGAAAGCCTCAAGCGCTACAGCAGCAAGGCAATAAAAATCAATCAAGGGCAATCAAATAAAAAATTAAAACTTTCAAGTCTTACATAAGCGTCCTGACTCGATCACTTGCTACCCTCTCATATGAGTATCCAATGCTGAAATGCCCCTTCATGAAAGCTCCATATACTCCCAGCATTTCGCACATACTAGGGGCACTATCGATATACGACCTTGAGGAAACAGTTGGAAAAAACTATGGAAATACGACCCTAACACCCAAAAAGACAGAGACAAAATTATCATTTATTTTGTTTTAAAAGACCTTATGTACCTGTCATACAGACATCGCTTCGTGTTGATGTCTGCTCTGAAAAACGCACTCGACAATCTGAACTTTGACTTTTCGAAAGAATTTAAAAACGATCACGACGAATATAAAATTATGGCTTGGAATGAAACAGAAATCATCGACCCGCGAGGCTTCTTCAGCGACATTTATCGACTCGCCAATGAGGTCTGGAAAGATGACCTCCAAAAAGCCAGTCTCGAAGACTCATCAACGTGGTAACACCTACACCGGCAAACGTAATTCACACCCCTGTAGTGAGCGAGCTTGCTCGCGCCGGGCTGCGAAGCGGCCCCAACCCAGACGCCGCATTTCTTCAGGCAGATTCGCCTGGATAGATTAGGGCTGCTTCGCAGCCCAGCGCAGGGCAAGCCTGCTCACTACAAGGACTAGCGTTTGCTCAGCTCCATGATCATCCGGCTCAGCAGGTAGATACGTGGCGCTACGCTTTCCACTTCTGCGTATTCCTCCGGCGTATGGATGTTGCCGCCCACAATCCCGAACCCGTCCAACGTCGGCGTCCCGACCCCGGCCGACAGGCTCGCGTCCGCCGCACCGCCGCTGCCTTCAACCGTGAGTTTCTTGCCCAACTCGCCATAGATCCCCTGGGCGATCGCAACGAGCTTGTCCGACTCCGGCGTCTGTGGCATCGGCGGCAGGCCGCGCTGCAACGAGGTCTTCACTTCGGTCTCGGGGATCAACTTGTTGGCCGATACCCGCGCCAAGTCTTTCTCGATACGGTCAAATTCTTCCGGCAGCGCCGCGCGCACGTCGGCCTTGGCGATGGCCTGGTCTGGGATCACGTTGACGCGGTCGCCCGCCTTGAGCACGGTAAAGTTGATGGTGGTTTTCTTCTCTTCATCCCCCAGCTTGCCCAGCTGCAAGATCTGGTGGGCAGCTTCCATCGCGGCGTTACGGCCCAGCTCTGGCGCGACGCCGGCGTGAGCGGCCTTGCCTTTGACTTCGACCACCGCCGTCGCACTGCCTTTGCGCCACACCACCAAACCATCGGCGGGGCGGCCGGGTTCGAGGTTGAGGGTCACGTCGTGGCCCTTGGCGGTTTTGCGGATGAGGTCGGAGGCGGTGTCAGAGCCGGTTTCTTCGCTGGCGTCGAGCAGGAAGGTGATTTGGGCGTAGTCCTTGAAGCCCTGGTCCTTGAGCACTTTGAGCGCGTAGATGCCGGCGACGATGCCGCCCTTGTCATCCATCACGCCGGGGCCGTAGGCGCGACCGTCCTTGATGTGGAAGGAGCGCTCGGCGGCCGAGCCTTCCTTGAACACAGTGTCCATGTGGGCCATGAGCAGGATCTTGGCTTTGCCGGTGCCTTTGAGGGTGGCGATCACATGGCTGTTGTTGGCGGCTTTGTCCGGCACCAGCTCAATGGAGAACCCCAGTTGTTTCAACTCGTCGACGGCAATATCACGCACTTGGGTCAGACCTGGCTCGTAGCCAGAACCGGAATCGATATTCACCAAACGCTCCAGCAGTTTCAGGGCGTCGGGCTTGTATTGCTCGGCCTGTGCCTGGATCTGTTTGTGGGGTTCGGCGCTGTAGGCTGGCACGGCAAAGGACAACGCCAGGGTGGCGGCCAGCAGGGTACGGGAGAAGGTGAAAAGCATGAACCGATCCTTGTTTTTGTGATGAGGTGCCGCAACACCCTACCCCACTAAACCGAGCGTAACCAACTCCCCTGTACCGAACTGACCCGGTTGCGCCCGCTGCTCTTGGCTTCGTACAACGCCTGGTCGGCATCGTTGAGCCAACTGGTGGAGTCGGCGTGAGTCGCTTGGTAGGGCGCCAGGCCGATGCTCAAACTCACGCGCAACGTCGGGTCTTGGGCGTAGGCCAACGCGTTGAAGCGATCACGCAGGGCGTCCATCACTTCGGTGGCGCGGTTGAGCGGCATATCCGGCAGGATCACACAAAATTCGTCACCGCCGTACCGCCCGGCCAGGTCGGTGGCGCGCAAGTTCTGGCGCAGTACCTTACTGAGCTGGCGCAGCACGATGTCGCCGGTCACGTGGCCGTAGGTGTCATTGATGACCTTGAAGTGGTCGATGTCGATCAAGGCAATCGCAGCGCCCGCCGGGCCGCGACGGCAGCGTTGGAATTCGATTTCCAGGTGGTCTTTCCACGCGCCATGGTTGAGCAGGCCCGACAGGCTGTCGGTGCGGCTCAGGGCCAGCAGTTCGCGTTTGTGCCGCGCCAGGGTCACGGCCTGGCGGTAGCAGATCCAGCCCAGCGCCAGGGGATACAGCATCAGGATCGGCAAGCAGGCATACAGCTGCGCGGAGGTGGTGACGGCAATGAATGCCGGGGTGAAGAGCAGCAGCGACGTGCCCACCCCCAACGCCTGCGCCACCCAACCGGCGAGCATGAAGCGCGGGCCGCCGATGGCGACGTTGTTCATGGTCATCATCGACAGGGTCGTCACGCTTGGCAGCGGGTTGAAGTGCATCGCCCCCACCCAGAACCCGCCGCAAAACGAATCGAACAATAAATTGCGTCGCTCGCTGCGCAACGCATGGGCAGCCCGCAGCGACATGCGGAACGCCAAGTGTGGCCAGACAAAGGCGTTGATCACCATCCACACCCAGACCCAGGCCGGCGGATGCAACGGGTACATGCCAAACGCCACGCACACAAAACCGAGCGTCAGCCCCAGTGTGCGCGACTTGTACAACCGTGAAGCGAGCGGAAGTCCATTTCCTCCGGCAGCCGTCATGGTGAGGGTGTGATCCTTGATGAATGCCTGGAGTCTATCAGCGGAGCGTCAAATCGCCACTACCGCTCATAAGCCCGATCAATGGGTGAAACCACGGGCCAGCATCAGCGCCACCCCCACCAGCAGCACGGCCGTCGCCCATTGCAGCATTTTCTGCCGTTGAGGGTTTTCCAGCACGTGCTGGATGCGCTGGCCGAAATAGCAATACAGGCAGCCACTGATGAACTGCAGCACCAGGAACGTCAGCCCGAGGATCGCAATGTCGAGCATGGAGCTGTGCCCGCCACTCCCCGCGAACTGAGGGAACACTGCGCTGAACATGATGAGGGTCTTGGGGTTGGAAAAACCGGTCAGCAGCCCTTTGCCGAACCGGCTGCGCGCGGCCTCCACATGGCCAATCCGGTCGATCGCGATGCCGCCGCTGGTCCACTGTTTGTACGCCAGGTGCAGGATGTACGCCACGCCCACCACCTGGATGACCTGGGTAATCACCGGGTAACCCCGGATCAGCTCGGAAAAGCCCACGGCAAAGATCAGGATCGAGATGAGGTACGACACACTTGCCCCGATCTGCGCCGGGATCGAACTGCGCAAGCCGTCGCGCAGGCCCAGGCTCAACAACATCAGGGTCATGGGACCGGGGCTGAAGGTCATGGTCGCGCAGAACAGTAGGAAGTAGAGAAACGAGGACAGGGTTAACGCGCTTGTCATGACCATGGACCTGAGGGAGAGAGCGCGCAGTCTAGGCAATCGGCATTGCACAAGGCAGGTAAAGTCAGGCCTAATCCAGCCGAACTTTACCGGTAAAATCACCGGCAAACACAAGGAAGGTTTATGTTGGTATCCGCCATCACCTTTGCGCCGGGCACACCGAAAGTGCAGCAGATCGTCGAGGCGTTCAGCCAGGCCATCGAAAGCGGCGAATGGGCCCCGGGCAGCAAGTTGCCGTCGGTGCGTGAACTGACTCAGGTTCTGGGCGTGAGCAAGTTCACCCTCAACGAGGCGCTGGACCGGTTGCGCGGGCGCACCCTGCTCACGTCCAGCCAGGGCCGTGGCTACTTTGTGGCGATGGACACCGTGCGCCCGAGCAGCGCGAACTGGGTCGACCTGCTGCCCCAGGATTTGCTCAGCGTGTTGCGTCGCCCCCTGGCCACCGTCGGCGCCGAACGGCGACCCGGGGGCGGCCACCTGCCGGAAGACTGGCTCGACAGCGAGGCCATCCGCCAGGCCATGCGCAGCGTGGTGCGCGCGCCGTCGTTGCGCGTTGCCGGGCTGGGCACGCCGGCCGGGCTGCTGCCGTTGCGCCAGGCCTTGCAACAGAAGCTGCACGCTGAAGGCTTGTCGGTGCCGGTGGAACAGATCATCACCACCCCCAACACCGTGCAGGGGCTGGACATGCTGATGCGCCTGCTCGCCCGCCCCAGCGACACGGTGCTGCTGGACGCGCCGTGCTATTTCAACTTCCACGCCAACCTGGCCCTGCATGGGGTCAAGGTGGTGACCATCGAGCGTCGCCCCGACGGCTTCGACTTCGCTGCCCTCGAACAACTATTGGCCGAACATCGCCCCAGGCTGTACCTGACCACCGGCGTGCTGCACAACCCCACCGGCCACTCCTTCAGCCCCAGCCAGGCGTTTCGCCTGCTGCAGCTGACCCGGCAGTATCAGTGCCATATCGTCGAGGATGACCTCTACGGCGACCTGCACCCCAACCCTCCCCCGCGTCTGGCCGCCCTCGCCGGTCTGGACCAGGTCACCTACCTGTCAGGTTTCTCCAAGGTCCTCAGCGCCAACGCGCGGGTGAGCTACGTGGTGGCCGCACCGCAACTGGCGGCCAACCTGACCAACATGAAGCTGATGAGCGGCGGCATTACGTCGGAGCTGTTCGAGCAGATCGTGTACCGCATGCTCAGCGAAGGCAGCTACGCCAAGCACCGCAAGCGCATGGTCCAGCGGTTACTGGAGGCCGGTGGACGCGTCGAGCAATGGCTCAAGCGCTGTGGGTGCGAGCTGCCGATGGCGTATGAAGGCGGGATGTTCATCTGGGCGCGCCTGCCCCAAGGGGTGAACGGCGAGCAATTGGCCCAGGACGCCTTGAAGCAAGGCCTGGTGCTGGCGCCGGGGGTGTTGTTCGGTTACGACCCGGCCCATCGCGATTCGATGCGCTTCAACGTGGCCCACAGCGATGAGCCGTCGATGCAAAAGGTGTTTGAAGCCCTGTTGCTCAAGGCTTCGCGCGCCCTTTGAGCATGCCGTGGTTGACCAGCAAGGTGCGCATGGCATTGCGGGTAATCCCCAGCAAGTCTGCCGTGCGCAGTTGGTTGAAGCCACAGAACCCAAACGCCTCGCGCACGATCAGGTCTTCGATGTCGTGCAGCAGCGTGTCCCCTGGTACTTCGAACAAGCGCAGCAGTTGCTCGCGAATCACCTCCTGGGGAATGCGCGGCGCGCCGTTGTTGACGCTGGCGTGCATCGCGCTGAGCCCGGCGGAAAACTTGAGATGATTGGGCATGATCGGCTTGTCGCCGGCCACCAACAGCGCCAGGTGCACCACGTTTTCCAGCTCACGAATATTGCCCGGCCACGGGTAATCCAGCAGGGCCTGGGTGGCGGATTCGGACAACATCGGTTCGGCAATCTTCAGCTTGGCGCTGTACAGCCGACGGAAGTGTTCCACCAGCGGCAGGATATCCAGCGGCCGCTCACGCAAGGGCAACACCTGCACCTGGGCCACATTGATGCGGTAGAACAGGTCCAGGCGGAAATTACCCGCTTCCACGGCCTGTTCCAGGTCGATGTTGGTGGCGGTCACCAGGCGGATATCGATCTTGATCGGCTTGCGCGAGCCCACCCGCACCACTTCCTGCTCCTGCAGCACCCGCAGCAACTTCACCTGCAAGGGCAACGGCAGGTCGCCGATCTCATCGAGGAACAGCGTGCCGCCATCCGCCTCTTCGAACCAGCCACCGCGCCGGCCGACCGCACCGGAAAACGCCCCGGCCTCATGCCCGAAGAATTCGCTCTCGGCGAGGGTTTCGCTGATGGCGCCGCAGTTCACCGGCACAAACGCCCCGGTGCGCCCGCTGGCGCTGTGGATGTAGCGCGCCACCAGCTCCTTGCCGGTGCCGGTCTCGCCATTGATCAATACCGGCGCTTCGCTCGGGCCGACGCGCTTGAGGTAGTCGAGCAATTGCAACGAGCGTGGGTCGGAAAAGACCAGGGCCTTGGCGCGGATCGACAACGGGTCTTTTTCGCCCTGGGGCAAAGTCAGGATCGGCGTGGGCTGCCCGTGGGGACGGTTCATGAACAATTTCCCGGCGGCGAGGATGGAGAATGAAGCGCAACTGTACTCATCCCCAGATATAACCAGAAATACTTAAAATTCATTAGCACATAACCGACACGGTTGCCGCCGCTCTTTGTAGGAGCCGGCTTGCCGGCGATCAGCCTTGAGGGCAAGGGTGTTCTCTAGGGCGCCATCGCTGGCAAGCCAGCGCCTATAACGGCGCGGTGGCGTTGGCTTCCTTGAGCAGGGCCTGGATCACCTGCTCCTGCGCCTCGTACCGCCCTTCCCCCCAATGGCTGTAGCGCACTTTGCCGGTCGCGTCGAAGAAGTAATGGGCCGGCCACGCCTGATTGTCGAACGCGTGCCAGATCCTGAAATGCGTGTCCACGGCCACCGGGTACTCGATGCCCAATGCCTTGACCTGCCGGCGCACGTTGGCCAGGATTTTTTCCTGGGCCAGTTCCGGTGTGTGCACGCCAATCACCACCAGCCCGTCCTTGGCGTATTTTCTAGCCCATTGGTTCACATAGGGCAGGCTGCGCTGGCAGTTGATGCAGTCATAGGTCCAGAAGTCCACCAGCACCACCTTGCCCTTGAGGCCTTCGGCTGTCAGCGGCGGCGAGTTGAACCAGGCCACGGCGCCGTCCAGGGACGGCATCTGCTCGCCGGACCGGTTGAAGGGGTCGGCATCCACAGGCTTGGGCAACAGGTAGAACAGGGTTGCCGCCAGGGCGAAACTGGCCAGCAGCCGATACAGGGTTTGGCACATCACAACATCCTCGGCAGGTCTTCGATGGCGTCCATTTGAACGGCCCGAGGTATCGGGGATGTGTCGAACACCCTGCTCTGTATCGGCTTTTTTGCCTCGTCGTGTATCTCCCCGACGCCAGATACACTGCAATACAAAGGGCACAAGGCAAGGCCACAGGCAGTGGCTAGACTGCGCACCATTGACTACTTATTGAGGAAGGCAGCATGGATCATGTCGATCACATCCTGATCGTCGATGACGACCGGGAGATCCGCGAACTGGTGGGTAATTACCTGAAGAAAAACGGTATGCGCACCACCGTGGTCGCCGATGGCCGGCAGATGCGCAGTTTCCTCGACACCACCCCCGTGGACCTGATCGTGCTCGACATCATGATGCCCGGCGATGATGGCTTGCAGCTGTGTCGCGAGCTGCGGGTGGGCAAGCACAAGGCCACGCCGGTGCTGATGCTGACTGCACGCAACGACGAAACCGACCGCATCATCGGCCTGGAAATGGGCGCCGACGATTACCTGGTCAAGCCCTTTGCCGCGCGCGAATTGCTGGCACGCATCAACGCCGTGTTGCGCCGCACGCGGATGCTGCCGCCCAACCTGGTGGTCAGCGAAACCGGGCGGCTGATCCGTTTTGGCCGTTGGCGCCTGGACACCACCGCCCGCCACCTCCTCGACGAAGACGACACCCTGGTGGCCCTGAGCGGTGCCGAATACCGCCTGCTGCGTGTGTTCCTCGACCACCCGCAACGCGTGCTCAACCGCGACCAGTTGCTCAACCTCACCCAGGGCCGCGACGCCGACCTGTTCGACCGCTCAATCGACCTGCTGGTGAGCCGCCTGCGCCAGCGCCTGTTGGATGATGCGCGGGAACCGGCCTACATCAAGACCGTGCGCAGCGAAGGTTATGTGTTCTCCCTGCCCGTGGAAATCCTCGGGGCCGACCAATGAAGTTCAAGTGGGGCTGGCCACGTACCCTGGCGTCGCAGTTGTCGCTGATCTTCCTGATCAGCCTGCTGTGCGCCCACGGGTTGTCGTTCAGCGCGCAGTTCTACGAACGCTACATCAGCGCGCGCACGGTGATGTTGGGCAACCTGGAAAATGACGTGGCCACCTCGGTGGCGATCCTCGACCGCCTGCCCGCCAATGAACGCGCCAGCTGGCTACCGCGCCTGGACCGTCAGAACTACCGTTACCTGCTCAACGCCGGTGAACCCGGCGAGCCGATGCGCAGCGATGATGTCCCCATGGCGGCCACCTCGATCAGCGATGCGCTGGGCGAGCACTATGCCCTGACCTTTCGTGACATCCCCGGCAACCAGAAGCACTTCCAGGCGCACCTGACCCTGGCCGATGGCAACCCGATCACCCTCGACGTGCGCCCCGCCGCCCAGCCCGTGGCCTACTGGTTGCCGGTGGTGCTCATCCTGCAACTGGCGTTGTTGCTGGGCTGCACCTGGATTGCCGTGCGCCTGGCGATCCGCCCCCTGACGCGCCTGGCGCGTGCCGTGGAAACCCTCGACCCCAACGCCCACCCCACGCCCCTGGACGAAAAAGGCCCCACCGAAGTGGCCCACGCAGCGGCGGCGTTCAACGAAATGCAAAAGCGCATTGCCGAATACCTCAAGGAGCGCATGCAGATCCTTGCGGCGATTTCCCATGACCTGCAAACCCCGATCACCCGCATGAAGCTGCGCGCCGAGTTCATGGAAGACTCGGTCGACCGCGACAAACTGTGGAGCGACCTGGGGGAAATGGAGCACCTGGTGCGCGAAGGCGTGGCCTATGCACGCAGCGTGCACGGTGCCACCGAAGCCAGTCACCGCATCAACCTTGACGCCTTCCTCGACAGCCTGGTGTTCGACTACCAGGACATGAACAAGCAGGTCAGTCTCACCGGCAAGAGCGCAGTGGTGCTCGACACTCGCCCCCACGCCCTGCGCCGAGTGCTGGTGAACCTGGTGGACAACGCCTTGAAGTTCGCCGGTTCTGCACAACTGGAAGTGGGTTCGACGGCAAGTGGCGAGTTGTCGATCAAGGTGCTCGACAACGGCCCCGGCATTGCCGAGGACGAGCTGCAGCAAGTGATGCAGCCGTTCTACCGGGTAGAGAGCTCACGCAACCGCGGCACCGGCGGTACCGGGCTGGGGCTGGCGATTGCCCAGCAACTGGCCGTGGCGATTGGCGGCTCGCTGACCTTGAGCAACCGCCCGGGCGGCGGGCTGTGTGCGCAGATCAAGATCAATCTGTAGGCGGCTGCCTGCGAAAACGGCGGCACAGCTAATAGTGATGTCGCCTGAACCACCGCCTTCGCAGCCTCGCCAAGGCTCGGCAGCTCCCACAGATGACCGGGTCCATCTGTTGAAATGCGGCCGAATGTGGGAGCTGGCTTGCCTGCGATGGCATCAACGCGGTGTACCTGAAAAACCAAGGCGCCTGGATCGCCGGCAAGCCGGGTCCTACAGGGTTCTGTGGGCGGTCAGGCGCTTGCGGCGGTGGACGGTTGCAACTGGCGCTGCGCCAACCAGATTTCTTCCTGCAACCACTGGCTGAACACCTGCAGTTGCGGCAGGTCCGTTTGCTCGGGCCGCGTCACCAGCCAGTAAGACTGATGCCCTTCCACGTGCACGTTCATCACCTGGGTCAACTGCCCCGACGCCAACTCCGCCGCCACCATGTGCCAGTCGGCAATGGTGATACCCAACCCATCGGTAGCCGCCCGAATGGCCAGGTCCAGCAGGTCGAACTCATAGCCACCCTGGGTGTCCACGCCATGAATGCGCGCCGCGTCGAGCCAGTGTTTCCAGGTGAGGTATCGCTGATCCTCGCTGGCCAACACGTGCAGCAAGGTCATGCGATTCAAGTCCACCCCATCGCTGCATTCACGGGCGTACAACGACGGCGCGCACACCGCGATATGCCGCTCTTGCACCAGCAGCGAACTGTCCAGGCCATCCCATTCGCCATTGCCGAAACGAATGGCGCAATCCAGGGTGCTGGTCTGCGCCAGGCTGTCCTGCAAACAGGTGGTGATGCTCAGCTCCAGCTCAGGATGGGCCTCGCACAACCGCCCCAGACGCGGCATCAGCCAGCGGCTGGTGAAGGTCGGCGGTGCATTCACATGCAGGCGGTTGGAGTGGGTTTTCTGCTGGATGCTGCGCACCGTCAGCTCGATCTTGTCGAACGACTGGTGCAGCGCCCGCAACAATACGCGCCCGGCGCTGGTCAGCTCCAAGTGGTGATGACGGCGCTCCAGCAGGTGCTCGCCCAACTGTTCTTCCAACTGCCGTACCTGGCGACTGACCGCGCTCTGGGTCACGTTCAACAGCTCGGCAGCCCGGGTGAAGCTGCCGGTACTGCCGGCCACTTCGAAGGCTTTGAGAGCATTGAGACCGGGCATTTTGCGTTTCATGGAGGGCACTCGACAGCGGCTGACAAGGAAACAAAATCCCACGACAACGCGGGAAAATTCGCACACAACATACCTTTTTGTATTGGGCCAGCGGTAGCACCCTCTGCCGACGATGAAAAAACCGGCGAACGCCCTCTATGTCGTTTTCCAGCGTATTTCGTCGCTCACGCATAAATAGCACGCGTATTACGCATGCACACTAAGACAATTAAGCATTGGTCGCCGACGCGCCACAAAAGTTAGTCTGCCTTACAACTAACTCAGCATTATTCGCCGTTTATTAAATCGGGCCCTCGCCATGTCGAACACACTTGTTTCACCGCGGCGAAGTATTGGTCTGCTGGCACTGATATTTACCGCCTGCAACGCCACCACCCACGGTTTCAGTATTTTTCTTTATTCGGCGTTATTGCCGCAGATCCGCCAGGTATTTGAACTCAGCTACAGCCAGGCCGCGTTGATAGCCGCGTTGTTGCAGCTGTTCTACATGGGCGCCTCCATCGCCAGCGGCATTGCGGCGGCCTGGGTCAGCCCGCGCAACATGGTGCGCCTGACTATGCTGATAAGCCCCGCGCTGCTGGCGTTGGCCGTCGCCACGCCCTGGGTGGTGCCGTTCGCGGCGTGCCTGGCACTGGTGTCGGCGTGCGCGGTGTCGAACTGGAACGCTATTGCGGCACTGGCGCGCGAGGTCATCCCGGCCACGCACCGCAGCCGTGTGCTGGGGCTGGCCTCTTCGGGGGCCGCCTTCGCGATCTGCTTGAACGGCGTGTTGATCGCGCTGTTGCAGGGCCTGTCGTTGCGCCAGTTCTGGTTGATCTGTGCCGGCCTGACGCTGTTGGTCACGCTGCTGACTCTGTGGGCATTGGCCCCGCATACCGAGCAGGCACCCCGCACCGTTGAAGCGCCGGCCTTCAACCAGGTGCTGAAACAGTGGCTGCGCCTATGCCTGGAATACCCCGTGGCCATGCAGATCGTATTGCTCAGCGGGTTTATCGGCGCCATCAGTGGGCCGTTTCTGAATTTCCTGTCGGCGTTTGTCAGCGACCGCCTGCACGCCAGCACGGCGGTGACGGGTTCGATGTGGACGCTGATCGGCCTCGGCGGCGCCGCAGGCGGCTTGTTGCTCGGCGCGTTGGCCGATCGCTGGGGCGCACTGCGCGTGTTGGCGCTGAGCATCGGCGCCTTCGGCCTGGCCATGCTGGGCCTGTTATGGCACCCCAGCCTGCTGCTGAGCTGGCTCGCGGCCGGGCTGTTCGCGCTGTTCTACTTCCCGTCCTGGGGCTTGATGGCGGCCTACCTCAGCGCTCGCCTCAACCCGGTGCAAAGCCTGCAAGTGGTGAGCCTGAGCATGGTCAGCTATGGCCTGGCCAGCGCCACGGCCAATGGTTTGTGCGGCTGGCTGCTGCAAGCCAGCGGCGAGTTTGCCGTGGTGCACGCCTGGATCGCCGGCTGGGTGCTGGCCTGCCTGCTAATGCTCAAGCGCATGGCCCATCGACAGTTCGCCGTGACGCTGCCGGCCCCCATACCCTGAGCGCCCCAACTGGCGCTGCAGGATCTCCACCAACGCCTCGACCTCCGGCACCTGGCATCCGGCCGGGCGCCAGTACATCAGGCGCGCCGGCGCAATCGGCGGGAAGCCCTGGCGCTCATCCAGGATCTGCCAGCCCGTCGGCACCAGCCGCCGCGCCATCACCCCGACCGACAAGCCTTGCTCGATGGCAATCGCAATGCCGCGCGGGCTCTGGCTGGTGTAAACCACCTGCCATGAGCGCCCGGCCCTGGCCAGCGCCTGCACGGCATTCGCCCGAAACGCACAGCCCTCGGCGTACACCGCCAGCGGCACCGACTGGCGCCCCACGCAGCTCCAGCTCGGCGCCGCCACCCACACCAACGGCTCATCGCACAGGTATTCACCGGGTTGCAGGCCGGCGTGCTCCACCCCCAGCACCAGGTCCAGCTCACCGCGATTCAGGCGGCTGACCAGCGCCGTGGACATTTCACAGCAGATGTCCGGGCGCACTTGGGCGAACTGTGCCTGGAAGTCCTTGAGCATGCCGCCCAGGCAATAGTCGGCGTAGTCCTCCGGCATGCCCAGGTGGATGCACACCTGTTCATTGGGCAATTGCGCCGCGCTGACCGCCTCGCCGTGCAGCTTGAGGATCTGCCGCGCGTAGATCAGGAAGGTTTCCCCGCCCGGGGTCAGCCCGATGGAGCGGCTGGTGCGGCGGATCAGCGGCGTGCCGACGATCTCTTCCAGGCGCTGCAGGCTCTGGCTGACCGTCGACTGGGTCTTGTGCAAACGCTCGGCCGCGGCCGAAAAACCCTGGCATTCGATAATTGCCACAAACACTTTAAGTAAACTGCCATCCAATTCGCCTGACATAACTATCGCCCCTGCCGATGGATTCGATCACAACTTGTAATTTCCCCTTAAAACTCATTTACGCAACTATCAACTCAACACAACCACCTCATTCAGGAGCCGTGTATGAGTCTTAAACTTGCCGATGCCGAAACCGGTGATATCAGCGACATCATTAATACCGAGCTGTATCCCATACATGATTCGGGCCATGTTCAATTACAGGCATTGATCGAACATGCCCGCGCCGAATTGGCCGAAGACGGCTGCTGCCTGCTGAAGAACTTCCTGCGCCCCGAAGCGCTGGAACAGGCGCGTCTGGAAGGCCTGGCGCTGTCGGACAAAACCTTCTTCTCGGTGCGCAAAGTCAACGCCTACTTCACCGAAGACGACACTTCCCTGCCCCAGGATGACCCGCGCCGCACATTCATGGAGCGCACCAGCGGCTTTGTGACCCGCGACATGATCGCCCCCGACGCGATCATCCACCGCCTGTACGTGTCGCCGATGATGAAGCGCTTTATCGGCGCCTGCCTCGACGAACCGGAGATTTTCGAATACGCCGACCCTTTCGCCGGGCTGGTGATCAACGTGATGCCCGAAGGCACCGAACAGCCTTGGCACTTCGACACCAACGAATTCATCGTCAGCATGATGACCCAGAAGCCCGAGGCCGGCGGCCTGTTCGAATACGCGCCGATGATCCGCTCGCGCAGCCAGGAAAACCTCGGCGCCGTCGGCCAGGTGGTACGCGGTGAAGACCGCTCGCGGGTGCAGGAGCTGGAGCTGAACCCCGGCGACCTGCAGATCTTCAAGGGGCGCTTCTCGGTGCACCGCGTTACCCGCGTGCAAGGCGCCACCGAGCGCAACACGGCGATCTTCGCCTACTCGGAAAAGCCCGGGATCATCGGCCGCGCCCAGCGCACCAAGCAGCTTTACGGACGCCTGTCCGAAGCCCACCTGCAAGCCGAACGCAACCTGGTGCGCAGCGACCAGTTGCTCGACTGATTCGCCTATCCCCAAAAAACTAAAAACCGTAATCTGCCCTGCGAGGAACACCCCATGAGTCTGTCCGGCCCGAACCGCAACCCCGCCGACTGTGAACCCACCTATGACGAGATCCAGCAGATCCAGCTGGACCGCCTGCAACGGGTGCGCAACGAATTGAAAAAACGCGACTACGCCGCCTGCGTGCTGTTCGACCCCACCCACATGCGCTACGCCACCGGCTCGCGCAACATGCAGGTGTACTCGGCGCGCAACCCCGCCCGCTACGCCTTTATCCCGGCAGAAGGCCCGGTGGTGATCTTCGAATTCGGCGGCTGCCTGCACCTGGCCGAAACCCTCAACACCGTGGACGAAGTGCGCCCAGCCAAGGCGATTTCCTATTACTTCTGCGAAAGCTTCCTGGGCAACGTTACCGCCGATTGGGCCGCCGAAATCGACGAACTGGTGCGCAAGTGCGGTGGCGGTAAACGCATCGCCATCGAAAGCGCCACCTCGGCCGCCGCCTTTGAACTGCAACGCCTCGGCTACCAAGTGTTCGATGCCCAGGAACCGCTGGAGCGCGCCCGCTGCATCAAGGTGCCCAACGAACTGAAGATGATCCGCGCCAGCCTGCGCGCCACCGAGGCCGGGGTGCGCCTGATGGAAAGCAAGCTGACCCCCGGCATCACCGAGAACCAGTTGTGGTCACACCTGCACCAGCACGTGATCGCCACCGATGGCGACTACGTGGAAACCCGCCTGCTCTCCTCCGGCCCGCGCACCAACCCGTGGTTCCAGGAGTGCAGCACGCGCCCCATCGAAGCCGGTGACCTGGTGGCCCTCGACACCGACGTGGTCGGGCGTTTTGGCTACTACGCGGACTTCTCGCGCACCTTCCTGTGTGGCGACCAGGCCGCCACGGCCAAGCAGCAGGAGCTGTACAAGCTCGCCTACGAGCAGGTGCAGACCAACGTCGAAATGCTCAAGGCCGGGCGCAGTTTCAAGGAATACGCCGAGATGGCCTGGAAGATCCCCGATCATTACAAGAACAACCGCTATTTCGCCCTGGTACACGGCGTTGGCATGACCGGTGAATACCCCTACGTGGTGCACCGTGAGGACATCGACGCGCTGGGCTACGACGGCGTGTTTGAAGCCGGCATGACCATCTGCGTGGAAAGCTACATCGGCCATGACGACGGCGGCGAAGGCGTAAAGCTCGAAGAGCAGATCTACATCCATGAACACGGCATCGAGTTGCTCTCCGATTACCCGTTCGATCCGCGCCTGTTGCCGCGCTGAACCCGTCTAGCCCCACAGGCGGCCCTGGGAAGGACCAGTAACATGCATTTATAGAAGGTTACTGCGCAGAATTTGTCGTTTGTCGATCTTTGCGCAAATGACAAAACTGCGGGCATCTCTAATAAAAACAACATGAGAGCTGCCCTATGTCCTACCTCATTGCCCGCCTCCTGACTACGTTGCGCCTTGTTCTCCTGCCGGCTTCACAGCGGTCCGTGCTGCGCCTGATCGGCGCCTGCCACTGACCCTTGCGGTTCAACAAAAACGCATATTCGCAAGTACCGGAGAGGCTTATGAAAGACTTGACGACCCTGGACGGCAGCCTGCCGCATCCAGCCGTAAATGACCTGTGTGCCCAAGTGCAAAGCGGCGAGATCAATCGCCGCCAGTTCCTGCGCACCGCCGCCCTGCTGGGCGTTACCGTGGCCAGTGCGTCCACCTTTATCGGCTCGGCCCTGTTGGGCAACGATGCCCGCGCCGCCGACGGCACGCCGGCCCGCCAAGGCGGCAGCCTGCGCTTTGCCTGTGCCATCCAGGAAATCCAGGACCCGATGCTGATCACCTGGATCGAAGCCTCGAACCTGTTGCGCAACTCCCTCGAATACCTGACCTGGGTCGACGCCGACAACATCACCCACCCGTACCTGGCCGAAAGCTGGAGCCCGTCCGACGACCTCACCACCTGGACCTTCAACCTGCGCCAGGACGTGAAGTGGAGCAACGGCGACAGCTTCAACGTCGACGACGTGCAGCACAACATCGAGCGCTGGATCGCGGCCGACTCCAAGTCGGTCAACCGCACGGCGTTCCAGGACATCAAGGCCTTCGAAAAAGTCAGCGACTACCAGTTCCGCCTGCAACTCAAGCGGCCGATCCTGGCCATCCCGGAAATGCTCAATGCGTTCACCTGCGCCCTGGTGCACCGCAGCTTCAAAGCCGGTGACGACTGGGCGAAAAACCCGCTGGCCACCGGGCCGTTCAAGCTGGTGTCGTTCGCGGTGAACAAGCAGGCGACCTTCGCCAAGCGCACCGACTACTGGGGCAAGCCCGCCAACCTCGACGAGCTGCGCTACATCGACATGGGCACCGACGTGTCCACCCACCTGGCCGCCCTGCAAGCCGGCCAAGTCGACGTGCTGTACCGCGTCACCGTGGCCGAGCTGGACCTGGCCAAGCGGTTGCCCGGCGCGCAACTGCTCAGCTGCAAATCGGCGCAGACCGTGGTCATGCGCATGGCCTGCGACCAGAAGCCCTTCACCGACCTGCGTATCCGCAAGGCCGTGGTGCTGTGCGCTGATAACGCACAGATGCTCAAGGTGGCGTATCGCGGCATGGGCACCCTGGGTGAAGACCACCACGTGGCACCGTCCCACCCCGAATATTTCCCCCTGCCCAAGCGCGAGCGCGACGTGGCTGCGGCGAAAAAACTGCTGGCCGAAGCCGGCTTCCCCAATGGCCTGGACATCGACCTGATCGTCGGCAACACCCAGGGTCGCTATGAGCAGGACTGCGCGCAGATCCTGCAACAGAACTGCCTGGAAGCCGGCATCCGCATCAACCTCAAGGTGGTGCCGGCGGCGCAGTACTGGCCGATCTGGGACAAGGCCGCGTTCAGCCTGACCTACTGGGCCCATCGCCCGCTGGGGGTGATGTCCCTGGAACTGGCCTATCGCGGTGGCGGCGCGTGGAACGAAAGCCACTACAGCGACCCGGCCTTCGACGCCGCCCTGGACAAGGCCATGGGCATCATCGACCCCAAGCAGCGGGCCGTGGCCATGCAAAGCGTGGAGCAGATCCTGCAAGACGCCTGCGTGATCGTGCAGCCGTTCTGGGGTGACAAATTCACCGCCGTGAGCAAGAAGGTGCAGGGCTTCCAGGTACACCCTTCCGACTTCTACCCCATGGGTAATGTCTGGCTGAGCGTTTGAGTCGGCGCTGCCCGCACCTGCGGGCAGGTTTCCCATCATCCGTCGGAGCATGTACCTGATGGCTCATTTTCTACTGCGCAAATTGCTGATGCTGCTGGCGACCCTGCTGTCGGTATCGCTGATTGTGTTCCTGGCCCTGGAACTCAATATCGAGGACGTCGCAATCAATGTCCTCGGCCCCTACTCCGCCGCCGACCAGCGTGCCGCCTGGCTGCTGGAACACGGCTACAACCAGCCGTTCGTGTGGCGCTACCTGGTGTGGCTCAAGGACTTCGTCACCGGCGACTGGGGCACCTCGGTGTACTTTCGCGAACCGGTGCTCAAGCTGCTGCTGCCCAACCTGTGGCAAACCCTGACCCTGGCCGGGCTGGCCTTGCTGGTGATGGTGCCCGTGGCGTTGACCCTGGGCATCCTGGCCGGCGTGCGCCAAGGCTCGCCTGTCGACCGGCTGGTGTCGTTCCTGTCGATCGTCACCACCTCGATTCCGGACTTTGCCAGTGCGGTGTTCGTCTCGGCGATCTTTGTGTTCTGGCTCAACTGGCTGCCGGGTGTGAGCAGCATGAGCGACGGTTTCAGCGCCGTGGAACTGGTGCTGCCGCTGATGGTGCTGTGCCTGTTCGGCATCGGTTACCTGGCGCGCATCACCCGGGCGTCGATGGTCGAGGTGATGCAGGCGCCGTACATCCGTACGGCACGCCTCAAGGGCGCCTCGACCACCCGCATCGTGCTGCGCCATGCCCTGCGCAATGTGCTGATCGCGCCGGTCACGGTGATCATGCTGTACATCCCGTGGCTGCTGTCGAACGTGATCGTGGTGGAGGTGTTTTTCGCCTACAAGGGCTTCGGCTCGATGCTCTACACCGCGTCCCTCAACCATGACGTCTACCTGATCGAAGCCTGCGCGATGATCAGCGGCGTGGTGGTGGGCATCAGCAAGATCTTCTCGGACCTGGCCTACACCTGGCTCAACCCGCGCATCACCCTGCGCAGTCTCGGCGGAGGCAGCCAATGAACCTGCTCAAATCCTTCAAACACCCCCTGGCCCTGCTTGGCCTGTTGCTGGTGGGCGGCTGGGTGCTGGTGGCGCTCTGCGCGCCGTGGCTGGCGCCCCATGACCCGCTGGAAAGCTTCACGCCGCTGCTCACTCCGATGACCGCTGGTGACGACGGTGCGAGCTTTTTGCTGGGCACCGACATGATCGGCCGCGACATTCTTTCGCGCCTGATCTGGGGCACGCGCACCGTGCTGTTCTGGTCGATCCTGGCCACGCTTACTGCGTTTGCCGTGGGCATTGCCATGGGCCTGTGCGCCGGCTACTTCAATGGCTGGGTGGATGCGGCGCTGTCCTACGTGGCCGACACCGTGCTGTCGTTCCCGGTGCTGGTGCTGTACATCGTGATCATCATTGCCCTCGGCGCCTCGGCGCTGAACATCCTGATTGCGGTGACGTTCACCAGTGCGCCGGCGATCTTTCGCATCATGCGCGCGCTGACCATCGACATTCGCTCACGCGACTACGTGCTCAGCGCCATCACCCAGGGCGAAGGCTCGTTGCGCATCATGCTGGTGGAGATTCTGCCCAATTGTGGCGGCCCGTTGATCGTCGATTTCTGCCTGCGCATCGGCTACACCGCGATCATGATCGGCGCCCTGGGTTTCCTCGGCCTCGGCCTGCCGCCGCCCACCCCGGACTGGGGCGGCATGATCAACGACGGCCGCGCCATGGCCATTACCTTCCCGCACCTGGTGATCTTCCCCTGCATCGCCATCTCCACCCTGATGCTCGGCCTGAGCTTGCTCGCCGACGGGCTGGATGAACACGCGCAGCAAGGCGCAAGGAGTTGAGCATGAGTAACCAGCACACCGTTTTGCGGGTCGATAACCTCAGCGTCGAGCTGCCCAAGGGCGCCGACCGCAGCCACGCCGTGCACGGCATCAGCCTGGACGTGCGCAAGGGTGAAATCCTGTGTGTGATCGGCGAGTCGGGCTCGGGAAAATCCGTGCTGTCGGCGGCGATCATGGGCGATTACGCCAAGGGCCTGAAGCATGCCGGCGGCGTGATCGATTTTCTCGGTGACGACATCTGCACCCTCGACGAACCGCGCCTGCGCGCCCTGCGCGGCAACCGCATTGCGATGATTTTCCAGGAGCCGATGGCGGCATTGAACCCGGCGATTCGCATTGGCAAGCAAGTCGAGGAGATCTTCGACATCCATGCGCCGCAGATGCCAGCGGCCGAGCGCCGTGAGCGAATGCTTGCGCTGCTCGAATCGACCCAACTGCCGGACCCGCCACGCATCGCCAACAGCTTCCCGCACCAGCTGTCCGGTGGCCAATGCCAGCGCGTGGTGATTGCCATGGCGCTGGCGATGAACCCGGACCTGCTGATCGCCGATGAACCCACCACGGCCCTCGACGTGACCACGCAAGCCCAAGTCTTGAAGCTGGTGCGTGACCTGCGCGGGCGCGGGCAGCACGGCATCTTGTTCATCACCCACGACTTCGGCGTGGTGGCGCAGATTGCCGACCGCATTGCGGTGATGGAAGGCGGCCGTCTGGTGGAAATCGGCGAGCGTGACCAAGTGCTGAATGCCCCGGCCCATGCCTACACGCGCAAACTGATCGCGGCAGTGCCGGCGCTGCACCCGGAACTGCATGTGCCGGGTGATGACGGCGAAATGGCCTTGCGCATCGAACACCTGACCAAGACCTACAACGTCGGCGGCAGCTCGGTGGCGGCGCTGCGCAATGTGTCGCTGAACCTGCCACGGGGCAAGACGCTGGCGATTGTCGGCGAGTCGGGCTCGGGCAAGAGCACCCTGGTCAAGGCCGCGATCCGCCTGGTGGACAGCGACAGCGGCCATGTGTGGGTGGGTGACACCGACTTCCTGGCGCTGCACGGCTCGGCGTTGGCGGCCAACCGTCGGCGCATCCAGATGATCTTCCAGGACCCCTACGGTTCGTTGAACCCGCGCCATCGCGTCGGCGACATCATCGCCCGTGCCGCCCAGTTGCGCGGCTTGTCGGCCAAGGATGCGTGGGCCGAGGCCGGCGACCTGCTGGAACAGGTCGGCCTCAAGCGTGACGCCCTGCAACGCAAGCCTCGCCAGTTCTCCGGTGGCCAGCGCCAGCGCATCGGCATTGCCCGCGCCCTGGCGATGCGCCCGGAAGTGCTGATCGCCGATGAAAGCGTGTCGGCGCTGGACGTGTCGGTGCAAAAGCAGGTGCTGGAGCTGCTGGCCGACCTGCAGAAGCAGTTGAACCTGAGCATCCTGTTCATCACCCACGACCTACGCGTGGCGGCGCAGATCAGCGACCACATCGCGGTGATGCGCCAGGGCGAAGTCGTTGAATACGGCACTGCCGAGCAAGTGCTGCTCAGGCCCCAGAACAGCTACACCCAGGCGCTGCTGGCGGCCGCGCCCGGGGCGTCGCAACTACCGGCTGCCGGGCCGCCGCTGAGGCTGATCCGCCCCGCCGCGCACTGAGTTCCATCCCTTTCCCTGCGTCGCAGCGTTCGCTGCGGCAACGGGCTGCTGTTGCCCAAAAAAACCAATAACGAGAGCCAAACCATGCGACCAACCTTAGGCTACTTCGCCCTGATCCCCGTGCTCGGCGCCCTCGCGGCACCGGCCATGGCGATCCAGGTCACCGACAACCTCGACATCGGCGGCGCCATCCGCGCACGCTGGGACTACGACCCGGACCGCGACATCCAGAAGTTCGGCCTGGACACCGCGTTTCTCAGCGCCAAGTACAACTCCGACACCTGGATCGGCGAGGCGCAATACCGCTTCTACGGGCGCTCCTACCCGTACCAGTACACCAAGAACTACGGCGACATCCAGTTCGCCAAGTTCGCCTGGGTCGGCTACAAGTTCAACCCCGACCAGCAGGTGCAAGTGGGCCTCAACACCGTGCCGTTCGGCCTGCAGCCGTATTTTGGCAGCACCTTCTACGAAACCCTGGGCAACGTGATCGGCCTGGAAGACGTGCAGCAGATCGGTACCAAGTACATCCAGCAAAGTGGCGACTGGAACATCCAGGCCGGTTACTACCTGCGCCCGGCGTGGCAAGGCAAGGGCACCAGCAAGGGCGTGACCTACTCCAGCGTGATCTCCGAGGCTGATAGCTACGTGGCCGACGGCAGCAACAACCAGGAGCGCAACACCGTGGTGGTGCGGGTGGCCAAGGCCATGGACCTGGGTAACTGGAAATCCGAAGTCGGTGTGTCTGGCCTGACCTCGACCCTGGAGAACAAGGACACCGGCAACGACGGCCGCCGCAACGCCGTGGCCATCCACTACCTGGGCAAGAACGGCCCGTGGGGCCTGCAATTGCAGGCGGCGCGCCAGCAGATGTCGCCGCGCAACGAAGGCACCGACGCAGTGGTGACGCTGGGCGGGTATGACGGCACCTTCAACGTCGCCAGCCGTGGCAACCTGTACGTGGCGGACTTGAGCTACGACGTGGGCGGCAAGTACCTGTTCGATCAGATCAGCGGCGTGAAGCTGTACGCCAACTACAGTGCCTTCGACAAATCCGACAATGAGTTCAAGACCTCGCAGCGGGTGATCCTGGGTACGTCGTTTTCGTTCAGCAAATTGTGGATTGCCACGGAGTGGTTGATCGGCAAGAACGATCCGTACATTGGTGGCAGCAGCTATACCCAAAGCCTGGGGGCTGGGGGTAGCAACCAGTGGGAGAATCAGCTGTACATGAACATCGGGTATTACTTCTAATAAGCGGCATTGCTGAGATCGCTATCGCCGGCAAGCCGGCTCCTACAGGGAACCGCATTTCAACTGTAGGAGCCGGCTTGCCGGCGATGGCGTTCGCACAAACACAATAAAAACACTGTGTGGAACCCGAACCATGCGCCACCTGCCCTCCCTCAACATGCTCCGCGTCTTCGAAGAAGTCGCCCGCCACCGCAGCTTCAGCCAGGCGGCCGTGGGCCTCAATGTCACCCAGGGCGCGGTCAGCCGCCAGATCAAGCAACTGGAAGACTACCTTGGCGTCGCCCTCTTCATCCGCACGCCCCAGGGCCTGTCCCTGACCGAAGCCGGCTTCGCCCTTTCCCCGCACCTGAGCGACGCCTTCGACCATATCGAACGCGCCCTGCAAGCCGTGCGTGTGCCCAACCTGCGCCAGCGCCTGCGCATCGTGGCACCGCCAACCTGGGCCACACGCTGGCTGTCGGCGCACTTGCGCAGGTTTTGTGAGCGTTACCCCGACATCAACCTCAGCGTCACCCACCAGAACAGCCACGCCAGCCTGGCCGAGATCGACTGCCAGATCCGCTTTGGCCTGGAAGCGAACGCCCAGTGCAGCAGTGAGTTGCTGGTGATGGAACGCCACATCGCCGTGGCCAGCCCGGAACTGTTCACCGGCGACCAACCACCCGACCTGCGGCGCTTTGCGCTGCTGCATATCCTGCACGACGGCAAGCGTTTGAAGGTGTGGGAGAACTGGCTGGCGGCCATGGGCCGAGACGACATCGATGCAGAGCAAGGCCTGGAATTCAGCACCCTGGACCAAGTGATCCACACCGCCCTGGCAGGCGGTGGGCTGGCGGTGATCGACCGGCAGATGATCGAACGCGAGTTGGCCAACGGCAGCCTGGTGCCGATCACCCCCGTAGAAGTGATCGGCCCGTATGGCTATTGGCTGGATGTGGCGACGGACAAACAGGGTTTATCCAAGGTTCGCCTGTTTACGCAGTGGCTGGGCCAGGTCAGCAACCCCTGACAACGGCGGTGCCTCGGCCTTGCACGCCTGGTTCAGGGTCAGGGACTTGGTCTCCGGCGCCCAGGCCCAGGAGATGATCGCGCCAAACACCAGGATCGCCGCGAGAATGCCCATGGTCGGGCTCAAGCCGATTCCGGCCACGCTGACGGGCAACAGGAACGTGCTGATTGCCGAACCCAAGCGGCTGACCGCCGTGGCCAGGCCGATGCCGCTGGCGCGCACTTCAGTGGGGAAACTTTCGGCCGGGAACACGCCCACCAGGTTGCTCACCGCAGACAGCACCAACGTGAACACGCCGAAGGTCAGCACCATCAGCCACGCCAGACTCCCCGGCAATACCGCCAGCAGGAACAACGCCGCCGCGAGGATGATGAACGAGTTGATCAAAAAGCCCCGGCGCGAGAATTTCACCGTGCACCAGATACCGATCAACGCGCCGACAATCAGCAGCAGGTTGAGCAGCAACTCGGTGCCAAAGCCCTGGGACAAGCCCATCTTCTGCAGGATCGACGGCAGGAACGTGTAGATCGCGAAGTACGGCATCACGATGCACACAAAGAACAGGCAGTTGAACGCCGTGCGCTTGCGGTATTCACGGCTGAACAGCACGCCGTAGCCGGAGCGGGTTTGGGCGGCGGGCTCTTCATCCAGCACCACGTGTTCGCCCAAGTGTTTCTTGACGATGGCACGGGCTTCGGCAATGCGCCCACGGTTGACCAGCCAGCGCGGGGATTCCGGGGTGCCGATTCGCGCAATCAGGATCAAGCCGGCCGGGATCGCCGAAGACGCCAACATCCATCGCCAGGCATCGTCGCCCAGGCTGAGCATTGCAGTGCCGACAAAGGTGGCCGCCACGTAGCCGAAGGTCCAGATCACACTGAACGAACCGAGCAATACGCCGCGATGTTTCTTCGGCGAGAACTCGGCGAGCATCGCGTGGCCGACACTGAAGTCACCGCCCAGGCCAATGCCGATCAGGATGCGGCACAGCAACAGGCCCATGGCGGTTTCGACGTAGAACTGCATCACCGAGGCCACGGTAATCAGCACAAAGCTGACCAGGAAGATTTTCTGCCGGCCGAGGGTGTCCGAGATCCAGCCGAAAAACAGGCTGCCCAGGAACAGGCCGATCAGGGCCGAAGCGCCGATCAAGCCTTGCCAGAACGCGTCCAGTTGCATCTGTGGGCTGAGCAGGGTGAAGGCGATGCCGATCAGGCCGAGGATATAGCCGTCGGTGAAATGCGCGCCAAACGTGAGGCCGGCGATTTTCAGGTGAAAACGGCCGATGGGCAGGTCGTCGATTTTGACGGGTTGAGCAGTCATGGGGGTGTTCTCCATATTGTTTTTCTTGACGGAGTAACAACAGACAAGCCCCCACTCCAAATGTGGGAGCGGGCTTGCCCGCGATAGCGGTACATCAGTTATGGAGGTGGTGGCTGACTGACCGCTATCGCAGGCAAGCCAGCTCCCACAGGGGTTTAGTGTTGTTTGGACGCGGGAGGCTTAGAGGCCGCCCATCAGCAGGTATTTGATCTCCAGGTAATCCTCCAGGCCGTACTTGGAACCCTCACGGCCCAGGCCCGACTCCTTGATGCCGCCAAACGGTGCGACTTCGGTGGAGATGATCCCTTCGTTGATGCCGACCATGCCGGCTTCCAGGCCTTCGGCCATGCGCCACACACGGCCGATGTCGCGGCTGTAGAAGTAGGCGGACAAGCCAAACGGCGTGTCGTTGGCACGGGCCAGCACCTCGGCTTCATCCTTGAAGCGGAAGCACGCCGCCACCGGGCCAAAGGTTTCTTCCTGGGCGATCAGCATGTCGCCGCTGGCTTCAGTGAGGATGGTCGGTTCGAAGAACGTACCGCCGAGCGCATGGCGACGGCCACCGCACAGCAGCGTGGCGCCCTTCTCCAATGCGTCGCCGACATGGGCTTCGACCTTGGCCAACGCCGCGGCGTTGATCAGCGGGCCTTGCTCGGTTTCACCGTCCAGGGCGCTGCCGACACGCATGGCGCTGACCGCTTCGGCCAGTTTGCGGGTGAACGCGTCGTACACGCCGTCCTGGATAAAGAAGCGGTTCACGCACACACAGGTCTGCCCGGTGTTGCGGAACTTGGAGGCCATGGCGCCTTTGACGGCGGCCTCCAGATCGGCGTCGTCGAACACGATGAACGGGGCATTGCCGCCCAGTTCCAGTGAGACTTTTTTCAGGGTATCCGCCGCCTGGCGCATCAGCAGCTTGCCAGTGCGGGTGGAGCCGGTGAACGACAGCTTGCGCACCACGCTGGACGCCTGCAGCGCGCCGCCGATGGCCACGGCATCACCGGAGACGATGTTGAACACACCGGCCGGAATGCCCGCCTGTTCGGCCAGTACCGCCAAGGCAAATGCCGACAGCGGGGTTTCTTCCGACGGTTTGAGGATCATGGTGCAACCGGCAGCGAGCGCCGGCCCGACCTTGCGGGTGACCATGGCCAGGGGGAAGTTCCACGGGGTGATTGCCGCGACCACGCCGATGGCTTCCTTGACCACGATGATACGCGCGTCGGCCTTGTGGCTCGGGATCACGTCACCGTAGGCACGCTTGGCTTCTTCGCCAAACCACTCCAGGAAGCTGGCGGCGTAGACCACTTCGCCCATGGCTTCGGCCAAGGGTTTGCCCTGTTCCAGGCTGAGCAGCTGCGCCAGGTCTTTCTGGTTGGCCAGCATCAGCTCGCTCCAACGCTTGAGGCGCTGGCTGCGCTCCTTGGCGGTGAGCGTGCGCCAGGCCGGCAACGCGCGGTTGGCAGCGTCGATGGCCAAGTCGGTTTCCTCGGCGGCGGCGCGCTGCACATCAACGATCAGCGCGCCATTGGCCGGGTTGAGCACCGGGTAAGTCGGGCCACCGCTGGACCATTGGCCATCGATGTAGTTACCCGTACGGATCAGCGGATTCATGCCACGGCCTCGATCAAGTTGAAACGGTCCAGGCCCGGACGGGCCTCACGCAGGATGCGCTTGCCGGCGGTGTAGTCGTTGATCACATCGCACGGGGTGTAGTTGCGTTCCAGCTCGTGGAGTTCTTCGGCGTCCAGTTGGGTGTCCAGGGCCGCCAGCGCGCTGTCGAATTGCTCGGTGGTGTCGGCGCCCACCAGCATCACGTCGACACCCGGGTGGTTGGCAACCCAGGCCTGGGCGATCTGGGCGTTGGACACGCCGCGGGCACGGGCCACGCGTTGCACCGAGTGAGCGATGTCGAACGACGCCTGGTCGGCGTACATCTGCTGGGTGAAGAAGTCGGTCTGGTTGCGGGTGGACTGCACTTCACCGGTGAGCAAGCCCCGGGCCAGCGGGCTGAACACCGAGACGCCCAGGCCCTGGTCGCGGCAGAACGGGATCATCTCGCGCTCTTCTTCGCGGTAGGCGCAGTTCAGTTGCAGCTGCATGTTGATCGGCTTGACCCAACCGTTGCGCTCGCAGGCCATGAGGATCTTGGCCAATTGGCCGGTGAGCATGGTCGACACGCCGATGTAGCGGGCCTTGCCGGAACGCACGATGTCGTTGAGGGCACACAGGGTTTCTTCGACGGGGGTGTTCACGTCGAAGTAATGCAGCATGAACACGTCGACATAATCCATGCCCAGGCGGCTCAGGGACAGGTCGATGCTGTCCATGATGTGCTTGCGCGAATGGCCGCTGGCGTTGATGCCGCTGCGGGTGCCGTAGCCGACTTTGGTGGTGACCACGATGTCGTCGCGGCGCGCCACGCGCTTGAGGATGCGCCCGACGACTTCTTCGCCGACACCGGCGGAGTAGAAGTCGGCCAGGTCGATGAAGTTGACGCCGTTGGCCAGGGCGTGGGCGACGATGGGCTCACTTTGCTTTTCGTCGAAGATCCACGGTTTCCAGTCTGGGGTGCCCATGTTCATGGTGCCCAGGCACAGGCGCGAGACTTGCAGGCCGGAGTTGCCCAGTCGAGTGTATTGCATGGGATTCTCCTCAGGCCTTAGGCGTGTAGAACGGGTTGCTGATGTGATTGACCACGTCCGCCAGTTGCGCGGTGTACGGCGTGCCGGTCAGGGCGGCGCGGATCGCGGTGCGGCAGGCGTTGTAGTTGTTCAGGTAGACGGCGTCCAGGTCGTCGCAGCCCGGGTTGACCCAGTTGGCCGTGACAATGGCCCACTCGTCTTCGGCTTCGGGCGGCAAGGTGCCGTCGAGCAAGGCTTCCAGCACGGCCTTGGCGATACCGGCCTGGGACGCGCCCCAGGTGGCGTTGCCGTGCAAGTCGCTGCTGATTTCGGCCTTGTTGACGTAGAGGGTCATGGGCTTGACCGGGATGTTTGGCTGGGCGATCACCATGAACGGGCAGTGGCCTTGGCTGGGCGACGCGAGGCTGTTGGCAAACGCCTGGCCGGCCGGGCCGTTGCGCGGGCCGATGAGGATGTTGATATGGGCAGCATTGACGCCTGGGCCTTCGAAGCCTTCGCCGATGTACAGATCAAGTGCTTTCATTTTCGCAAACGCTCGTTGTTGTTATGGGGAGCTTGTTGGCGAATTTTTAGCACCGGGGGTCAAAACGGCCGTAACCATTAAAAGTCATGGGGCTGTGACTTTTACTCATGCCCCCTGCGACGATCGATGCCGTCTTGTGCGTTGACCATCGTTGTTACACCCCATATAGTGTGCCCACAAACAAAACAGACCACTACATAGTGTGCAGCATCGGTATTTACCGACCACACTATTGGCAGTATTTCAATGCCTTGAAGCCTGCAAATCGCACATTTATGGACGGGTTCACACACCGTCAGAACAGACCAGGAAGGAGTATTTCGATGCTGAGTTGGGATGAAGTCGACAACGAAGACACCGGTGCAGCGGTGATCAAGGGCGCCAACGCCGGCCACGCCACCGAAGCCAACATGGACCGCCTCGACGGTGCCGGCGCCGCCGCCGCCATCGAAGCCCGCGCCGTCACCGCCAGCGACTCCGCCGCCATCAAGCGCGCCAAGGCCGCCCTCGACAGCCTCGACGTCGCCGAAGGCCTCGCCGAACTCGAAGGCGCCTCCGCCCGCGTCGCCGTTGACGAAAAGCGCATGATCAACTGCCGCGCCGACCTCAACCAACTCGTACCCTTCAAGTA
>NZ_JBSSAF010000016.1:0-149191 GCF_054058375.1 Pseudomonas sp. TE24901 | reverse complement strand
AAGGCAGCCTGGGGCCTCAAGTACACCCGCTCGATCTCCGATCCGAAGTTCGAAACCGGCACCGTCGACACCGACAAAGAACTGCTGCGCAACCTCGTCGCCTACTACTGCGTCCTGGAAGGCATCTTCTTCTACTGCGGCTTCACCCAGATTTTGTCGATGGGCCGCCGCAACAAAATGACCGGCGTGGCGGAACAGTTCCAGTACATCCTGCGCGACGAGTCGATGCACCTGAACTTCGGTATCGACGTGATCAACCAGATCAAGATCGAAAACCCACACCTGTGGGATGCCGAGATGAAGGAAGAAGCGACCCAGATGATCCTGCAAGGGACTCAGCTGGAGATTGAATATGCGCGTGACACCATGCCTCGTGGGGTGCTGGGCATGAACGCGGCGATGATGGAGGATTACCTCAAGTTTATTGCTAACCGTCGTTTGTCGCAGATTGGCTTGAAGGAAGAGTACCCAGGGACGACCAACCCGTTCCCTTGGATGAGCGAGATCATGGACTTGAAGAAAGAGAAGAACTTCTTCGAGACCCGCGTGATCGAGTACCAGACTGGCGGGGCGTTGAGCTGGGACTAATACCTCCATGCTCTGAAACACTAAAAAGCCCTGGGAATACTCCCGGGGTTTTTTTATGGTAAAAATTGAAGATGTAGGACAGCCGCTCATTCGCAGTAGGAAATTTCGTAGACGCAATAGTAGCCACTCAGTATCGTCCGAGGGTTTTCTACCCTCGGCGGCTGTATGGATATTACGAAAGACAAAACGGATTGGAGCGACGCTGAGCTAGCAGCGGCGGTAGCGGCCTACTTGAAGATGCTGGCGTGGGAGCAGAACAACCAGCCTTTCAATAAAGCCCATGAAAACTGACTGCTACGCGAAGGTCCTGTGGCGGGTCGGGCGAAAGGTTCTATTGAGTTTCGCATGCAAAATATTTCCACCGTGCTCGACCGGATGGGGTTGGAGCGCATCGTAGGCTACAAGCCTGCGAAGAACGTGGGCACAGGCGTTGAGCTGCGCATCCGACAGGCGCTCAATGCCCAGGGTATTTTTGAATCGGATGACACCGCCCAAACCGCCGATGAGCAAACGCTCATCCGCCGCGCGTCCAAGCTACAGAAGCAAACCTTCCATAAAGTACCTGACGGCATCGTGCAGCCGCAGAAGGTCGCCACCGTAACCACCTCCTTCGTTCGCGACCCGAAGGTGCGCGCCTGGGTGCTAAAAGAAGCCAAGGGCATTTGCGAAGGCTGCAACACCAATGCGCCGTTTGAGGTCGATGGCCAGCCATTTCTTGAAGTACATCACGTCAAGCACCTCGCCCAGAAGGGTTCGGATCGCATCACCAATGCTGTAGCCTTGTGCCCCAATTGCCATCAGCGTTGTCACCGGTCGAGCGATCGGGAGGCGTTCACCGCTGGGCTTTACTCGAAAATCGGAAGATTGATACGCGAGTAAACTCTTGCTGTCACAGCTGATGCATCACCCCATTGATTAGATAGGACCGAGGCCAACCCGTGAACCCAGACATGCTCGAAGCCGGCCCCGCTGACGCCAAAGTACTCTCCGTCTTTGACTTCGACGGCACCCTGACCCACCACGACAGTTTCGTGCCCTTCCTCAAGTTTGCCTTTGGCCCTGGTGAGTTCTATGGCCGGATGCTCAAGCTGGCGGTGCCGGGGCTGCGTTTTTTGGTGCGGCAGATCAGCCGGGATGAGTTGAAGGCGCAGTTGATCCGCACCTTTATGACGGGGGTGGAGAAGGCGTGGGTTCAGCAGAAGGCGCAGGCGTATTGCCAGAAGACGTGGCCACGGTTGATGCGGCCGACGGGCTTGCAGTCGGTGGCGGATGAGGTGAAGTCCGGGGCGGTGGTGACGCTGTGTTCGGCCTCGCCGGCGTTGGTGTTGCAGCCGTTTGCGGATCGGCTGGGGATCAAGTTGATCGGGACTGAGCTTGAGGTGGTAGACGGGGTGTTGACCGGCAAGCTCACCGGGAATAACTGCCGCTGTGAGAACAAGGTGCTGCGGCTTGAGGCGGTGTATGGGGATTTGGGCGAGTATCGACTGAGGGCCTGGGGCGATACGCGTGGGGATCGGGAGTTGCTGGCGGCGGCGCAGGATGCGCACTTTCGGCATTTTCATTCGAAGAAGAAGCGGGCTCGGTTGCAGGGGTGATGCGGGTGGGTGGGGTTGGCAGGTGGACCGAGGCGATCCCATCGCAGCCTCGCTGGAGCTCGACAACTCCCACATTTGGGCTTTGTCAGCCTATTGACCGGTGTTCGGCGGCGTTCATGTCGCGGCCTTGAGGTCTACGCCCAAGGCTGTCGCGAAGGCTTTTACCATCGGGCTGCGCGGGGCGTTGTGGCGCAGGATCAGGTTGAAGACTGTGCTCAGGTACACCTGCTCCGGGCACAGTACGCGTAGGCGCCCTTCCCTGACCAAGGGGGTTGCGTAGTGCTCGGGCAGGAAACCGAGGAACCGACCGGTGAGGATCAGAATGGCGACGGCTTCCACTTGCGACGCCGAGGCGGACTGGCTGTCGTAAGTGACAAAGTTGGCCTTGTCGCGATGGATCGCGTAACGATGGTTGACCACTTCGTAGTGGCGCAGCACGTCCGGTGTGATTTCACTCGCATTGAACAGCGGATGGCCTACGGCGCAGTAGGCGTGGGCTTTTTCCTCGTACAGCGGAAAATAGTCGAATTCTTCACGACGCTGGTACACGGGCACGATACCAACGATCAAGCGCCCTTCCACTACGCCACGCTCAACTTCGTCTAACTGAGAGGCATGTAGGCGCAATCTAATTTTCGGCGATTCGCTATGTAACTTCCCCAGCGCCGCAATGAGCGGGGAGTTAACGTCAGACACGGTGTTATCAATAACGCCCACACTAAGGTCGCCAATAAGCTCGTTTTGCGCCGAACTAAGCTTGTCGCGAAAACTGTCTACCGAGGTGAATAACTCGATGGACGCCTGATACACCAGCTTGCCTTCTTCGGTCAGCCCAAAACCTTCCCGGCCCCGTGTGCACAGGCGCATGCCGATGCGGATTTCCAGGTCGGAGATCTGTTTGCTGATGGCCGCCAGGCCCACGTTCAGCTCGTTTTGCGCGGCGCTGAAGCCGCCGGCTTCGACCACGGCCATGAACACGCGCAGCAATTTGAAGTCCAGCCCGCTCAGTTGCAGGGGCGGGCGTGTGCCGGGTTTGGGCGGTATGTTTCCAGAAGTGGAAAGTGGGGTTTCCATAATACGCGTTGACCTCAAGTGCCATATTCAACAGGCTTTAACCCAATCCTTGAACACAGCCAGGCGGCGATAATGGCCGTAAACATCGGCCCTTGGCAACCTTGAATATAGCGGGTTGAACAGCACACAGAGGCTGATTTAACGCCCGGCAAAACCTGACACTACGATCAGGACTTTTTACGTTTTGACTGCCTCCGACTCTTCTAAAAACAAGCGTGAGGAACACCCATGTCCCAGCCCACCGACCGCCTTTGGGGCGCTCGTTTCAAGACCGGCCCGTCTGCTGCACTGGCCGCGCTGTCGCGTTGCCCTGAGCGCTATTTCCGCCTGACGCCCTACGACCTGGCCGGCTCCCGCGCCCATGCCCGTGAGCTGCAGCGCGCCGGTTTGCTGGATGAGTCGGAAACCCTGCGCACACTGGAGGCCCTGGACGGTATCGGCAACGACTTCGCCGCCGGCAACCTGCATCCGACGCAGGATGACGAGGACGTGCACACCTTCATCGAACGCGTATTGACCGAGCGCCTCGGCGCCCTGGGCGGCAAGCTGCGTGCCGGGCGTTCGCGCAACGACCAGACCGCCAATGATCTGCGCCTTTTCCTGCGTGACCATGCGCGCACCATCACCACCGAGGTGTTGGGTTTGCAGCAGGCGTTGGTGGAGCAAGCTGAGCAGCATATCGAGAGCATCTGCCCGGGCTTCACTCACTTGCAGCAGGCGCAGCCGATTGTGTTCGCCCACCACTTGCTGGCCCATGCCCAGTCGATGTTGCGCGATGTGCAGCGCCTGGTGGATTGGGATGCGCGTACGGCGTTGTCGCCGTTGGGTGCGGCGGCGATGGCTGGGTCGGCGATCGCGCGCCAGCCGGAACACTCGGCTAAGGAAATGGGCTACACCGGCCCGTGCGAAAACTCTATCGACGCAGTCGCTAGCCGTGACCATGTGGCGGAGTTTTTGTTTGTGGCGGGCATGCTCGGGGTGAATATTTCACGCTTGTCTGAAGAGTTTTGCCTGTGGTCGTCGCGCCAGTTTCGTTGGGTGGTGTTGGACGATGCCTACGCGACGGGCAGCTCAATCATGCCGCAGAAAAAGAACCCGGACATTGCCGAGTTGGCGCGGGGCAAGGCTGGACGGTTGATTGGCAACCTGACCGGGTTGATGTCGACGCTCAAGTCGTTGCCACTCTCCTACAACCGCGACTTGAGTGAAGACAAGCACAGCGTGCTGGACAGCGTAGACACCCTGCTGCTGGTGCTGCCGGCGATGGCCGGGATGGTTGCGACCATGAAGGTGCAGGTGGAAGAGCTGCGGCGTCAGGCGCCGATGGGGTTCACCTTGGCGACTGAGGTGGCGGATTGGTTGGCGACCCGTGGTGTGCCGTTTAAAGAAGCCCATGAGATTACAGGCGCCTTGGTGCAGGCCTGTGAGAAGCATGAAATTGAATTGTGGGAAGCCTCGCCGGCGATGCTGGCGGAGGTGGATGCGCGGCTGACGCCCGAGGTGCGGGATTGCCTGACCCTGGAAGCGGCGATTGCGGCGCGCAGTGGGTGGGGTGGGACGGCGCCGGAGCGGGTTCGGGAGCAGATTGAGCGGTTGAAAATGGCATTGGCCGAACAGCAGAAATGGACAGAGAGTTATCAGGGATTTCGCATTTAAGCCTGTAGGTGCTGAGGTGGCTGGTCGGGCGCTTTCGCAGGCAAGCCAGCTCCCACATTGGATCGGGTTTCAACCGTTACACCGAGTACAGCGGTAATCGCTTTTTGGAGAATCACCATGAACCAAACCCCGGCAGAGCGCTTGGAAGCCGAGCGCAAGTTGTCCGAGAACCAGTTCGATATCACGCAGTACGAGCACGTGCCGCGTCGCTATTACGGGCGGATGTTTTTCGCCACGCTGATCGTGATCGTATTGGCCGCGCTGTTGCGCGCATTCGCCAACGGCCAGATCGAATGGTCCTACATCGGGCAGTTCCTCACGTCTGAGGCCATCCTGTGGGGCCTGGTGAACACCATCGTCATGTCGATCCTGGCCATGGCGCTGGGCGTGGTGATCGGGGTGATCACGGCGATCATGCGCATGTCGGCCAACCCGATCCTGCGCTATGTGGCCATCACCTATACCTGGCTGTTTCGCGGCACGCCGCTGATCCTGCAACTGCTGCTGTGGTTCAACCTGGCGTTGATCTTCCCGGTGATCGCAATTCCCGGCCTGTTCAGCATCGACACCGTCGACCTGATGACGCCGTTCGTGGCCGCCCTGCTGGGCCTGAGCATCAACCAGGGCGCCTACACCGCCGAGGTGGTGCGCGCCGGTTTGCTGTCGGTGGACACCGGCCAATACGAAGCCGCCAAGTCCATCGGCATGCCGAGCCTGCAGGCGCTGCGTCGGGTGATTCTGCCCCAGGCGATGCGCGTGATCATTCCGCCTGTAGGCAACGAGTTCATCAGCATGGTGAAAATGACCAGCCTGGCCAGCGTGATCCAGTACTCGGAGCTGCTGCACAACGCACAAAACATCTACTACGCCAACGCACGGGTCATGGAGCTGCTGATCGTGGCCGGCATCTGGTACCTGGCGGTGGTGACTGTTCTTTCATTTGGTCAAAGCCGCCTCGAGCGTCGTTTTGCCCGCGGCGCCGGCAAGCGTTCGTAAGCCTGGGTTGAGGAGATTTGCCCCATGAGAAGCATCGTCAAGGCCGTCAACCTGAACAAGTATTACGACCAGTATCACGCGCTGCGCGACATCAATATCGAAGTCGAGCAAGGCGAAGTGATGTGCATCATCGGCCCGTCAGGTTCCGGTAAAAGCACCCTGCTGCGCTGCGTCAACCAGTTGGAAAAGATCGACAAGGGCGGCCTATGGGTCGACGGCGAACTGGTGGGTTACCGCGTCGTCGGCAACAAGCTGCATGAGATGAACGAATCGCAGATTGCCCGCCAGCGTTTGGCGACTGGCATGGTATTCCAGCGCTTCAATTTGTTCCCGCACATGACCGTGTTGCAGAACATCATCGAAGGCCCGTGCCAAGTGCTGAAGCGTTCGCCCAAGGAAGCCACCGAAGATGCACTGGAATTGCTGGCCCGGGTCGGCCTGGCGGACAAGCGCAACGCCTACCCGGTCGAGCTGTCGGGCGGCCAGCAACAACGTGTAGCGATTGCCCGTGCATTGGCGATGCGCCCCAAGTTGATGCTGTTTGACGAACCCACGTCAGCCCTCGACCCGGAGCTTGTAGGCGAAGTGCTGTCGGTGATGCGTGATTTGGCTACCACGGGCATGACCATGATTGTGGTCACCCATGAATTGGGCTTTGCCCGCGAAGTGTCCAACCGCATGGTGTTCATGGATGCCGGCCAGATTGTGGAAGCCGGCAGCCCCGAAGAAATTCTAATAAGCCCACAAAACCCGCGTACCCAAAGCTTTATTTCTGCCGTTCGCACTTAACTAAAAAACAAACGAGAACGCCCCCATGAAAAAATTGTTTATCCCAACGTTGCTCGCAGGCCTGATGGCCTCCTCCGCTGTTTTCGCGGCATTGCCGGCGGCAATCAAGGACAAGGGTGAGATCAGCGCGGCCATCGTGCCGAACTACCCGCCGATGGATTTCAAGGACACCGCCACCAACCAACTCACTGGCCTGGACTTCGACCTGGGCAACGCCCTGGCCGAGCGCCTGGGCGTGAAGATAAAGTGGCAGGAAACCGGCTTCGAGCAGATGCTCAGCGGCCTGACCACCAAGCGCGTGGACATCGTACTGTCGGGCATGTCCGACACCGCCGAGCGCCAAAAGGCGGTGACCTTCATCGACTATTTCACCAGCGGCCCGCAGCTCTACACCCTGGCCAAGCGTGAAGACCTCAAGGAATTGACTGACCTGTGCGGTAAAAAAGTCGGCACCAGCCGTCGCACCACCTGGCCGTCGGAAATTGCCGCGTGGAGCAAGGAAAACTGCGAAGCCGCCGGTAAGCCGGCAATCGTGGTGATCGGCACCGAAGGCTCGGCGGACGCACGGGCACAGTTGCAGCAGAACCGCCTGGACGCGGCGATGCAGGGCAGCGAAACCATTCCGTACCTGATGTCGTTGGACAAGGGTAAATACAAGCCGGTGGGCCTGGCGCTTTCCAAGCAGTTCACGGGGCTTGGGATCGAGAAGAGCAACACTGAGCTGGTCACGGCGATCAGCGAGGCGTTGCAGGGCATGATCGATGACGGCACCTACGGCAAGATCCTGAAGAAGTGGGACCTGGAGCAAGGTGCGGTAGAAAAAATCACCATCAACTCCGGCCAATAACCTGATCTAAATGTGGGAGCGGGCTTGCCTGCGATGGCGGCAGGTCAGCTTGCATATTCATTGCCTGATCCACCGCTATCGCAGGCAAGCCAGCTCCCACAGTTGATCTGTGTTCACTCCTGATTTGGGTTGTATTGAGAAATAACAAGGACGCTCGCCTCCACCGTGGCCACCTACTCCCTGGTAATACGCCGCCTGATGATCTGCTCGCTGACCATCGTGATCAGCCGGGCCATGACCAGCCCGCTGATGACCCTGCTGCTGAGCAACCGCCTGGGCCTCAACCAGCAAGACATCGGTTTGCTGATGGGCATCGCGGTGTTCACCGCTACCTTGATGGGCCTGTATGGCGGCTACGTCATCGATCGCATGGAAAAGCGCAAGCTGCTGATCCTGGCGATGCTGTCCAGCTCCATCGGTTTTCTGTTACTGACCTTTGCCAGCAACCTCTACCTCACCACCTTGACCCTCGTGATCACCGAGTCGGCGTCTGCCCTGTTCCTGATCGGTTCCAAGGCGATCATCAGCGAGAACCTGCCGGTCGACCAACGCGCCAAGGTGTTTTCCCTGCGCTACACCCTCACCAACATCGGTTACGCCACCGGCCCCATGGTCGGCGTGGTGATTGCCGGGCAGATGCCGCTGCTGCCGTTCATGCTGTCCAGCGCCATCGCGTTTGTCAGCGTGTTCCTGATGATCGGCATTCCGCCGACTCAGCGTGATGAAAGCACCAAACCCTTGAGTTTTCTGACCACACTCAGAACCCTGCGCAACGACCGCAGCCTGGTCCTGTTCACCAGTGGCAGCCTGTTGAGCACCATCGTGTACGGCCGCTACACCCTGTACCTGTCGCAGTTCCTGCTGGTGATTCACAACCCGGACGATGCACTGAAAATCCTGTCCGCCATCCTCGCCTGCAACGCCATTACGGTGATGCTGCTGCAATACCAGATCGGCCGCTTTCTCAAGCGTGAGCAGTTGCGTTACTGGATCCTGCTGGGCACGGCGCTGTTCATCGCCGGGCTGATCGGCTTCAGCCAGGCCGACAGCCTGCTGTCGTGGTGTGTGGCGATGTTCGTGTTCACCCTGGGCGAGATGATCATCTTCCCTTCGGAATTCCTGTTCATCGACACCCTCGCCCCCGAGTCGCTGCGCGGCAGTTATTACGGCGCGCAGAACCTGGCGGCGTTTGGCGGGGCGCTGAGCCCGGTGATTTGCGGGTATCTGTTGATCCATGCGGCGCCGACGGCGATGTTCTATGCGCTGGGTGCGCTGACTGCAATCGGTGGAAGTTTGTGTTTCTTGAGCGGTCGGCGTGTAGCAGCCACACCTCGAGTCTAATGTGGGAGCGGGCTTGCTCGCTCCCACATTTTTGATCTCCAGGGTCGCGAAAATTTGCGTAGTATCCGGCTATTCATCTCACGGACCCGAGCCCCATGAAATTCGACACGGCCTACAGCCTGACTCTCGACGACAAGCTGTCGATCTATGACGTACGAGACCTGAATTTCGACGAAACCGCCGCTTTCGATTCCGACAAGGACCGCTTCCTGTGCCCCAACGACGAATGCCGCGCGGCGTTCGACACCGGCAATGCCTTGAGCACATTCAACGCCAAGAACGTCAATTACCAGCGCACACCCCACTTCAAGAACAAGGTCAATACCCGGCATATCGACGGTTGCCGCTACGCCAGCAGCCACAAGACAGCGACGGGTGAAGGGGATGACGAACGCGAGGACAATTTCCCGTCGGAATTCGTGCTCACCCGGCGTCAGTACGAACGCAAGGCACCGCTGACCGGCACCGAGGGCAGCGCCCCACAGGAGCCGACGAAAGCCCCCTCAAACCGCGTCGCCACCTCTCACAACGCCAGTGATACGCCCGACAGGACCAGCGTGTTCGCCCACCCGGTGGAATGCTACGTGTCGAACATCGACGACAAGGACAAGCTCAAGTCCATGCCGTTGAAGATCGGCGACCACACCGCCACCTACTGGACGTTTTTCAAGAAGATCGAATACCTGCAAGACAACAAGGGGCTGATCTACTGGGGCAAGATCAAGGCGATCAAGGACTACACCAGCAGCTTTCGCATCGACTTCGAAAAAAAGGTATGGCTCGACAAGAAGCCCTATTCGGTGAATGTCTACCTGAGCAAGAAACTCATCGAGAACTACCGCAAGCGCACGGCCTTCCTGGAACAGATCAAGGCGGCAGTGGACAGCGAGCGCGCCCTTTACTGCTTTTTCTACGGCGTGACACCTGAGCTCAAGCAAGTGCCCAGCAAGAAAAACCCCGAGCAGACGTTTGGTGTGTTCAGCGCCAATATCGAGAACCTGGATCATCTGATCATCCGGGAGGCGCCAGGGCTGGAATAGTGGGGTTTTAAGAATCCAGTTGATGAGCGGTCAAAACAACTGTACAAAAACACAGTATAGTCTGTCCTCCCCGTCCACTCCTGGAGAATCCCCATGTCCTCTCTGGCAATGAGCTCTTTCGTAGAACAACAGATTGTCCTGCACCAATTCACCGCCAAGCACAGTGTGCAGGCCCGCGCGATGCTGGGTTGGAGCCGTGAAGACCTGGCCCGCCAGGCCGATGTGCCGGTGAGTGCCGTTCAACAGTTCGAAGGCCAGGGTGATGTGGACGATGACACCCGCCTGGCCATGGCGTTTCGCCTGGAGGCTGAAGGGTTGGTGTTCTTTCCTGGGTTTGCGCCGGGGTGGGGAATGAGTGCACGCCGGTTCGACAGCGCGCCAACCGAGCCTGCCGCCCAAGGCATCATTTCGCGACTGATGGGCTCAACAGCCGCTTTTGATCCCCAGAACCCTCAACCGAATGGCGCGTAACCGGGCTTCATTCTCAGGCCTGCAGTTGCAACGCCCGGCGCATCATCTGCGGCGGTTGGCCGAAGGCACGCAGGAAGGCACGGCGCATGCGCTCCGGGTCACCGAAGCCGGTGTCACGGGCGATGATGTCGATGGGATGGTCACCGGATTCGAGCATCAGGCGCGCCGCTTCAATCCGCAGGCGTTCGATTGCCTTGGCCGGGGTCTGGCCGGTTTCGGCATGAAACAGGCGGCTGAACTGACGTGGGCTCAAGTGGGCAACTTCGGCCAGGCGGTCGACCGACAAGTCCTCCTGCAGGTGTTGCCGTGCGTAAACCAGGGCGCTTTGCACGCGGTCGGACTTTGGGTCGATCTCCAGCAACGCCGAGAACTGCGACTGGCCACCCGCACGGCGATGGTAAATCACCAGTTTGCGGGCCACCGCACGCGCCACTTCAACACCCAAATCATGTTCGACCAGGGCCAGTGCAAGGTCGAGGCAGGCGGTCAAGCCAGCGGAGGTCCAGAGCGGGCCGTCGACGGTGAAGATCCGGTCTTCTTCCAGCTTCACATTGGGATATGCCTGGCGAAATGCGCGAGCGTGGTACCAGTGGGTGGTTGCCTTGCGCCCGTCCAGCAAACCGGCCGCCGCCAGGTGGAAAGAGCCGGTGCAGGCCGATGTCACGCGACGTGAGGTCAGCATGGCGTGCTGCAGGTAGGTGAGCATGCCTGCAGACGCTTGCAGCACTTCGTTATCCCCCACCACCAACAGCGTGTCATAGCGGTGCTGCCCAAAGGGCACGGTGTCAATGGCAAAGCCCATGGAGCTCTTGACCGGCCCACCGAACTCCGACACCAGGTCCACGCGATAGAACGGGCGCTCCAGTTCCAGGTTGGCAAATTCAAACACGGTGCTGGTGCTCAAGCTGAGCATCTGGAACCCGGGAAACAACAGAATACCGACGGACACCATGGCCAAACCCCATGTCTTTAAAGGAGGGATATACGACATTGCGGCCACAACATTACACCCATAATCTTGAGCCAGACAAGACCAATTCCTTCCTCGGTCATCCTGGAGCAACTGCAATGAGTCAATCCAAAGGTTTTGCGCTGATCACCGGCGCTTCATCCGGCATTGGTGCTATCTATGCCGACCGTCTGGCCCGTCAGGGTTACGACCTTATTCTGGTGGCGCGCAACAGGCAGCGGCTGGAACAGCTCGCGCAACGTTTGGCGGCGCAGACCCAACGAGAAATACAGGTAGTCGCAGCCGACCTGAACCTGCCTGCCGACCTCGCCCGGATCGAACAGATCCTGCAGGACGACAGCCGCATCAGCCTGCTGGTGAACAATGCCGGGGTCGGCGCTACCGCTCCGCTGCTGGCGTCGGATGCCGACAAAATGGACGCCATGATCCTGCTTAACGTCCTGGCTCTGACACGCTTGGCCAAGGCTGCCGCCGCCAACTTCGTGGCTCAGGGGCGCGGCACCCTGATCAACATCGGCTCCATTGTTGCGGTCGCGCCAAAGCTGCTCAATGGCGTATACAGCGGCTCCAAGGCGTTCGTGCAAGCATTCAGCGAATCCCTGGACCATGAACTGAGTGACAAGGGCGTGACCGTTCAGGTGGTACTGCCGGGCGCGACGGCGACCGAGTTCTGGGACGTTGCCGGGTTACCGATCAGCAACCTGCCCGAAGCCATGATCATGACCGCCGAGAACCTGGTAGACGCTGCTCTTGCCGGCCTGGCCCTGGGCGAGAAAGTCACCATTCCTTCGCTGCCAAACACCCAGGACTGGGACGCCTATGAATCCACACGTCTGGCCCTGGGACCGAACCTTTCCCATCAAAGGCCGGCCCTACGCTATGGGCTCGAAAACATCTGACCTATATGAGCCCTGGCTTGGAGGCAGTCTTGGCAGCCTGCTCATAGCCATGGGCCACGGCCAGCAATGCAGGCTCAGACCAGCGGGTACCGAAGAAGTACGCGCTGGTCGGCAGTCCGTCCTCATCGGTGCCGGAAGGCACTGTAATGCCCGGGTACCCTGCTGCGGCTACGCCAAAGTAAGTGCCGGTTTCGAAATCGGCCACCATGGCATCCAGTTTTTCCTGTTCGATCGGCTGATCCACCGTATCGCGAAAATCCTTGATCAATACGCTCCATTTCTCAGCACGCTCTTCAGGCGTAAGGGTCGAGCCATCAATCTGCCGCAGCGTCGGCTGGTGATCGTTTTCTGTCCCGTCGCGTTCGTCGTTGAACTTGATCAGTTCAGTCAGCGACTTGACGGGTAAACCGGAGCGCTGCCTCAAATACGTATTCATCTCTTCTTTCACATCCGAGAGCAGCAAATCCTCGTACCCGGAGGCGTCGGCTATTCGCACATTCACAGGTATAAGGATTGCACCTGCGTCCTTTAGGACCTTGAGGGTCTGGGTGAACTGTGCACTGTTAGCCACCGGTACCCGTTTGCCCTCCACAATAAAGTTAGCGGGATAACCAATGCGTTTGCCGATCAAGGCCCCCGGGACGAGCGCTTTTGTGTAGTCGATGCCTTCGGGGGCGCCAACGCTGGCAGGGTCCTTGGGGTCACGACCTGACATTGCGTTGAGCATCAACGCGACATCGAACACCGAACGCGCCATGGGGCCCGGTACGTCCTGATGATGGCTGGCGGGGATAATGCCGTTGCGGTCCAGCAAGCCGACGCTGGGCTTGAGCCCCACCACGCCATTGAGCGCCGCTGGCACGATGATCGAGCCGTTGGTCTCGGTCCCTAGCGCAATGGGCGCCAGGCCGGCGGCAACGGCCGCGGCCGATCCGGAACTGGACCCGCCAACATCGGCATCCCGGCGGTGCGGGTTAAGGGTTTGCCCCCCACGACTGCTCCAGCCATCGGCACCACCGCGAAACCCGGCCAGCTCAGTCAGGTTGGTTTTACCGATGATCACCGCGCCCTGGTCAAGCAGGTACTGGACGAGCGGTGCATTCTTTCCGGCTGCTTCACCTACCAGGCCAAAAGCCCCCGCGCTGGTTTGCATGCTTTCTGTCTCGACGTTGTCCTTGATCAAGACGGGGATGCCGTGCAAAGGCCCGCGAACCTTGCCCTCAGCACGCTCACGGTCCAACTTGCGCGCATCTTCCAGCGCATGGGGGTTGAGCTCAATGACGGCATTCAACTCAGGGTTTTGCTGACGAATGCGTTCCTGCAGGTGGTAGACCAGATCAACCGAAGTCATTGCGCCTGGCTTGCTCATTTGCTCGCGTAACTCACTTACGCTGGCGTACTCGGTTCCAGGTGGCACGGGTTTGGGAGGCGCCGGAAAAGTAAGGGGGCTTTTTGAACGAGCAGCGACGTGAACAAATGCACCGACAACGACAGGACTAATTCCAAACATGAAGCACCTTTTGGGAAGGGTAAGAAACAACGAAGGGCCCCTGTGGGTCCGGGTGCCAGTCTAAAAAGCCTTCTCCTTTCCGGCTGCAAGACGCGAATAGTCCACTGAGTGGGATTGTTCACTGCAGTGTGTGCGCTATCCCCGACCTTCTGACAGACAACAAGCCCTGCGATAAGCCTGCATCACCGCCATCAACGCATCCGCGGACCAGCGCGTACCGTAGAACCACACCATCTCCCCCTCACCCAAGGGTTCGCCAACACGCGGATAGCCGTTCCAACAGGCCGTATGAAACGCCGCGTTATGGCTATCGGACACAAGTGCGTCCAAGCGATATTCGCTCACATGGGCATCGATTTCGTTGTAAGTCTGCTGGTTAACGCGCAAGGTTTCGTCGGGCCGCTGAGCAGGCACGGCCACCAGTTGCGCCCCAGCGCGACGCAAAACGCCCAGCGCTTTCAGGAAGGCGGCAGTGTGTTGGATCTGCTCATATTCATGACCACGTACCCACCGGTCGGCGAATCCCAAGCGCCTGCCTGCCAGGGCCTGTGAGGCCGTAAAGGTCGTGTTGTTCTGCACTAGAGGCACTTCCACCATCACCGGCCCGGAAGGGTCAACGCCACTCAGGGCGATCAGTGATAACGATGGGTCACGGGGAGGCTTGAGGGGAAGCGCGGGCGCGTCATATCCGGGAATGAGCACGCCGCCCTTGGGCTGCGCACCAAATGCGATGCGGGGTGGGCAGGCACTTTCACCTGAAGCTCCGAGCGCCTCTGGAGTCGTTAACGAGGATTCCACTGGCGATGACAGGGGTAGCCCCGGCGGACAAGCCATACCCACTCGCCAATATTTCTTACATTCTTCATTCATCAGAACCAGCCCCCGGACATTGAACGTCCGGGGATCATCGCACCGTCTTCCGGCACCTGTCGCAGGTCTGCAACACCTTGAAAACTCCTTTTTTCCTGCGTAAACGCGCTTAGCCTGCCAGAGGTGCCTCAGCACCTTGCGCGTCCACTTCCAGCCACCACGCCCGCCCGCGCTCAGGTTGATTCAAGCTGAACGCCTGACCCATTGCCGGTGTAGTGATCGACACGTTGCGCTCCCACGCCAGCGCCATGATGCGGTCGAAGGGTTCATGCCAGGCATGAAACGCCAGGTCGAACGTGCCGTTGTGAATCGGCAGCAGCCAACGGCCCTTGAGGTCGATGTGCGCTTGCAGGGTCTGCTCCGGCTGCATGTGCACATGGGGCCAGTCGACGTTGTAAGCACCTGTTTCCATCAGCGTCAGATCAAACGGCCCGTACTGCTCGCCGATACGTTTGAAACCGTCGAAATAACCGGTATCGCCACTGAAGAAGATGCGCCGCGCAGCGTCGATCATCACCCAGGAGCACCACAGGGTCTGGTTGCCGTCGAACAGGCCACGCCCGGAAAAATGCTGGGCCGGTGTGGCAATGAAACGAATACCGTCGACCTCGGTGCCCTGCCACCAATCCAGCTGGCGGACCTTGCTGGCGTCGACGCCCCATTTGACGAGGGTGTCGCCCACGCCCAGGGGCGCCAGGAAGTAACGGGTCTTGTCGGCCAGTTGAATCACGGCGTTACGGTCAAGATGGTCGTAGTGGTTGTGGGAAAGGATCACCGCTTCCAGGGCTGGCAACTCTTCGAGGCTGATGGGCGGCTGGTGGAAACGCTTGGGGCCGGCCCAACTGAAGGGCGAGGCACGTTCGGCAAACACCGGGTCGGTCACCCAGAACTTGCCGCGCATTTTCAGTAGCACCGTGGAATGCCCAAGGCGAAACACACTGTGGTCCGGGGCCGCCAGCAGTTGCTCGCGCGTCAGGGGTTGGACCGGAATATTGCCCACAGGCCGGGTGGTGCGCGGCTTGTTGAACAACATGTTCCAGAAAATGCGCAACGTCTTGCCAAAGCCGCCATGCTGCACGGGGGCATTGTTGGTGAAGTGCCCTTGGTCCTGCTCGGCGGGTTTGAGCGCGGCGGGCGAAGGGTCGAGACGGGATGAAATCGTGGCCATTGCAGAGTGACTCCTGGGGTCCGCTCACAAATTACGCTGTGCGTATGAGTTACACTGCACAGTGTAGTTTCTAGATTGCAACAAAAGCCGGAGCAAGTAAACTACCGAGTGTAATTTCCTCTCAGAGCCGAATGTTATCCATGACTGCCCCCCAACGCCTCACCGACCGTAAACGCGAAGCCATCGTGGCCGCTGCCATCGCCGAGTTTCGGGCGAACGGGTTCGAGGTCACCAGCATGGACAAGATCGCCGCAACGGCCGGCGTTTCCAAGCGCACGGTCTACAACCACTTCCCCAGCAAGGAAGAGCTGTTCGCCGAAATCCTCCACCAGCTCTGGGCCAGCAGTGTTGCCCAGCTGGACGTCAGCTATACCAGCGATCGCTCCCTGCGCGACCAATTGCGCGGTTTGCTGCAAGCGAAGATGCAGATGATGGCGGACGCCAACTTCCTCGACCTGGCCCGGGTCGCGATTGCCGCCACCATCCATTCACCCGAACGTGCGCAAGACATGGTCACCCGCCTGAGCAAGCGCGAGGAAGGCTTTACCCAATGGGTGCGGGCTGCGCAGGAAGATGGTCGCCTTACCTGCACCGACCCGGCCTTCGCCGCCCACCAGATTCAAAGCCTGCTCAAGGCGTTCGCGTTCTGGCCACAGATCACCCTGGGCCAGCCGCCCCTCGACGCCGTCGGCCAGGCCAGCGTGATTGAGTCGGCGATCGACCTGTTCCTGGCCGGCTACGAAGTGCGCACGCCCTCCCCACTGTAAATCCTGTTGCAGGAACGACATTCCAGGTCGTTTTTTGCGTATTCGCCCATCGGGCAGCGCAAATGGCCTGGAAGGACACTGATTATTCCCTCGCGAATAACTGACAATATTCACACCTATTATCCGATCAACGGTTCTACCCGCTGACGCACGCTGTCGTATCTGCAAAAAAGAGCTGACCCGGAACACTATGGAAAACAGACGAGGCAAAGGGCTTTCATTTGCCAGGCGTATCTACAAGCCAAGGATCATCGGCCTGGGTATCGGCTGCATCAGTGTCATCGGCGCGCTGTATCCCCTGGCGATGCCAGGCTGGGTATGGGCGTTCCTGCTGTTCAATGGCTACATCTGGGCCCACGTGGCGTACCAGATTGCCGCCCGCTCGGAATTTCCCTACCAGGCCGAGCAACGCAACCTGCTCTATGACTCGTTGTTCGGCGGTTTCTGGACCGCCGCCACACAGTTCACGCCGCTGACGGCCGTGACCATTCTGTCGATGATGACCATGAACAACGTTGCAGCCGGCGGCAAGCGTCTGTTCCTGCGTGGGCTGTTGGCCCAGGGCGCTGGGATGGCCGTGGCCTGCGCGCTGTTCGGGTTCAAGTTCAACCCCAATGTCAGCCTGACCCAGGTCTACACCTGCCTGCCCATGCTGACGCTCTACCCGATGGCGATCGGCATGGTCTGCTATCAGTTGGCAATCAAGCTGTCGGAACACAAGCGCGCCCTCAGTGCCCTGAGCCGCATCGACAGCCTCACCGGCCTGCTCAACCACGGTTCCTGGAAAGACCTGCTGAACCTCAAGTTCCACAAGTGCCAGCAGCAACAAGGCCAGGCCACCATCGCCCTGATCGATATCGACCACTTCAAGCAGATCAACGACACCCACGGGCATATCGTCGGCGATGCGGTGTTGCGCCAATTGAGCCAGGAGTTACGCCTGCACCTGCGTGAGAACGACTTGGCCGGGCGCTACGGGGGTGATGAGTTCTGCGTGATTCTTCCGCAAATGCCCCTGGAAGAAGCCGCACGAGTGATGGAACACATGCGCGAAACATTCGGCAACTATCGCAACCCGCAGATCCCCGAGCTGCGGGTAAGCCTGAGCATCGGCCTGGCGGACTTCCAGCCCTTCTTCAGCGACGCGGCCATGTGGCTCAACGCCGCAGACCGCGCGCTGTACGCCGCCAAGGACACCGGCCGCAACCGGGTCAACATCAGCGACTACGCGGTCGCAACTTCCGCCTGAGTCGTCCTACAACACCTCGTCTGAATTTTCCGACTGGCACCCACGGCGATAGCATAATGCCGCCATTGGTCGCCTTCTGCTGAAAGCCCCGCCTTGGGGCAGAACTTCTGACAGCTCGCGCGACTCTCACCCCGTTGTTCCACCCCCTCTGTCAGCACAAGGAAGCTGGCAATGAGCACGTCAACCGTAAGGCCATGGGCCGTACGGGGGCAGGCGATCGTCATGGATACCTCAAGTCGCGTGGTTGCCCGAGCCCTCGAATATGCTATTCAACGCCCACAAGAAAGCCCTCAACACCCTGCAACAAGCCAATGCCCAACAAGCCAGCCTGCTGGAGGCCATCGAGCGCTCCATGGCGGTGATCGAATTCGACCTGCACGGCAACGTGCTGCGGGCCAACGACAACTTCCTCAAGACCCTGGGCTACCGCGCCGAGCAGATCCTGGGCCAGCCCCATCGGATGTTCTGCACCCCAGCCTTTGCCCGCAGCGCCGAGTACAACCAGCTGTGGACGCAGCTGCGCAACGGCCAGTTCCAGTCCGGCACCTTTGAACGGGTCGCCGGCGACGGTCATTCGGTGTGGCTGGAAGCCAGTTACAACCCCGTGCGCGACGAAACAGGCCAGGTGATCAAAGTGGTGAAGTACGCCATGGATGTCACCCCGCGCCTGCAGGCCGAAAGCGAAGCCAATGCCAAGCTGGGTGCCATCGACCGCGCCATGGCGGTGATCGAGTTCAACCTCGACGGCACCATCCTCACGGCCAACGCGAATTTCCTGCAGCGCATGGGCTACAGCCTGGCGCAGATCCAGGGCCAGCATCACCGCCTGTTCTGCAAGCCGGAGCTGGCCAACAGCGCGGCCTATACCGAGTTCTGGAAACGCTTGAACCAGGGCGAGCTGTTCAACGGTCAGTTCGAGCGCGTCGATAAACACGGCCAGACCGTATGGCTGGAAGCCAACTACAACCCGGTGTACGACGCCAGCGGGCGCCTGTGCAAAGTGGTGAAGTTCGCCTCCGACGTGACGGCCCGCGTGCAACAACATGCTGCCGACGCTCAAAGCGCGGCCCAGGCTTACCACATCTCGCTCAACACCCGGGACATCGCTGAAAAAGGCGCCGACGTGATCCAGCAAACCGCCAGCGGCATGCGCGACATTGCCGCTGACATCGACGGCTCCTCGCAACTGATCGCTAAGCTCGGCGAGCGTTCGCAGCAGATCACCGCCATCGTCAATACCATCCGTGGCATTGCCGACCAGACCAACTTGCTGGCCCTCAATGCCGCCATCGAAGCCGCCCGCGCCGGCGAGCAAGGCAGAGGTTTTGCGGTGGTGGCCGATGAGGTCCGGCAACTGGCGGCGCGCACCAGCGGTTCGACGGCGGAAATTTCCAGCATGATCGCAATGATCCAGGATGAAACCCGCCAAGCCATCGACAGCATGGATGGCACCCGCGACCGCGCCGCGCAAGGCGTGGAACTGGCCAACCGCGCCGGCACGGTGATCCTGCAGATCCGCGAAGGCACCAGCGAGGCCGTGCAGGCTGTGAGCGCGTTCGCCAACGAACGGGGCAGCAACTGACCCGATCTTCATGTGTCTGGCCCGGGGGCCCGGTCTATAGTGCTGACTGTCTTATGCCAAGGATTCGAGCCCGCCATGACCCCCGACAAGCCAGACACCGCCCCCGTCGACCACCTGCGTTTCCACCGAGGCCACGCCCACCTGGCGCCCACCTTCGGCAACGACACCTTCGCCCTCAAGGCCGAAGCCTTCGCACGCTTCTTTGGCACCCCCACCTTCCTCGGCGCACAAACCGCGATCGTGGTGCTGTGGGTGGTGCTGAACATGACCGGCATCACGCACTTTGACGTGTACCCGTTCATCCTGCTCAACCTGGCGTTCAGCCTGCAATCGGCCTACGCCGCGCCGCTGATCCTGCTGGCGCAGACCCGCCAGGCCGCCCGCGACAAGGCCCAATCCGACGCCGACGCGCAACACCGCGAAGCCCTGGCCATCGCCAACACCGAACGCCAGGCCCAAGCAGCGCAGACCACCAAACAGTTGCTGGAACTGCTGGAACAGAACACCCGCCTGACCGAAATGACCAAGCAACTGACCGAACGCATCGAGACCCTGACCTGCGAAATGCATGAGCAGTTTGTGCGCAAGCCCTAACGTCACCTGTAGGAGCCGGCTTGCCGGCTCCTACAGTGAGCAGCGTACATGTCGGGCTAGCTCGTCAAATAAGGTGACCACCGAACGCAGCGCCCGGCAATCGGGTCGCGTAAGCAACCACAGCGCCGTGTCATGCCCAGTCAATACCGGGCCAAGCGGTTGCAGGTCATCCCCCAATAAAAAGTCCGGCAACGCGGCCACTCCCATGCCGCCGCGCACCAACTCGGCCACCGACAACATGCTGTTGCAACGATAACTGGGACGCACACCGGGCAAGTGTTCGCGGCGCCAAACCACCGTAGGATGATCAGGCAGGAAATCATCTGGCGCGATCCAGGCCAGTTCCGCCAACTCCCGGCCCGCATGTTGTTGCGCAAACGCCGGGCTGGCGCACACCTGATAGGCCACGGCGCCAAGGCACCGCCCCACCAGATGCTCCGGTGGGGTCTTGGTCAGGCGCAAGGCGATATCCGCATCGCGCCGGCTGAGGTTGGCGAAGTCGTTGGAAGTGCTCAGCTCCAGCGTGAGCGCCGGGTACTCGGGCATGAATTGCGCCAGTGCCGGCAGCAGCAAACCCTGCAGTACCGAGTCGGTGCACGTCAGCCGCACCGTGCCGCTGATCACCTCCCCGCCCTGCTCGACACCAACACGCGCTGCCTCCAGGGCTTGCTCCGCCCGCTCGGCCTGCTGTGCAAGGCTGCTGGCCAACCCCGTAGGCAGGTAGCCGGCGCGGCTTTTTTCAAACAGCGTCTGGCCCAGCGAAGCCTCCAACCGCCGCACCGCGCGGAACACCGTGGACACGTCCACCCGCAACAACGCGGCGGCCCGTGCCAAGGTGCCGCCACGCACCAGGGCGAGGATCAAGGATAAGTCGGGATAGTCGATTTGATAGTGCGCGACTGCATTGAGCATGTGGGCAAACGCCAATTTTGATTGCATGAACGCCAATCTATAGTGCGCCCCAGGACACAACAAGCCATGGGACGTACCTGATGAAAGCCACCACCCTGCACATCGCCTTGATCGGCGACCACGACCCCAGCGTCACCGCGCACCAGGCCATCCCCCTGGCGCTGAAGCTGGCGGCAGAAGCACTGGGCGTGACCGTTCATGTCCAGTGGCTGGACACCGACACCCTGACGTCCACTGCGCCCTTGCACGGTTTCGATGGCTTCTGGTGCGTGCCCGCCAGCCCCTATCGCGACACGGACGGTGCCTTGCGCGCCATCCGTTTTGCCCGCGAACAGAAGCGGCCTTTCCTCGGTACCTGCGGCGGTTTTCAACATGCGGTACTGGAATACGCCCGCAACGCACTGGGCTGGGCGGACGCCGAGCATGGCGAATTGGCGCCCGATGCCAAACGCGCGGTGATCGTGCCGTTGACCTGCGCGCTGGTGGAGGCGACCGACGCTGTGCGCCTGGCGCCCTACACGCGTATCGCCGAAGCCTACGGCACCCTCGACCTCCATGAAGGCTATCGTTGCCGTTATGGCATGAACCCCGAATTCACCGCCGCACTATTGGAGGGCGACCTGATTCCCAGCGGGCACGACTCGGCCGGTGACCTGCGCGCCGTGGAACTGCTGGACCACCCGTTTTTCGTCGCCACGCTGTTCCAACCCGAACGCACCGCGCTCAAAGGCATCACACCGCCGCTGGCGATTGCACTGCTCAAGGCCTGCCAGGCGGTGTCAGCATGATCGCCCACACACCGGCCCCGCCCTACTACGCAGTGATTTTCAGCTCGCTGCGCACCGAGGGCGATAACGGCTACGGCCAGGCGGCGGCACGCATGCTGGAACTGGCCCGCGAACAGCCGGGGTTTCTCGGGGTGGAGTCGGCGCGGGAGGATGGTTTGGGGATCACCGTGTCGTACTGGAGCAACGAGGCGGCGATCCTGGCGTGGAAACAGCAGGCCGAACACCAGGCGGTACGCGAGCAAGGCCGCGCCACCTGGTACTCGGCGTTTCAAACCCGCGTGTGCAAAGTCGAACGCGCCTACACATTCCAAAATTGAAATGCCAACCCCTTGTGGGAGCGGGCTTGCTCGCGAAAGCGGTGGATCAGTCAACTATTCAGTGGCTGGCACTGCGCCTTCGCGAGCAAGCCCGCTCCCACATTTAGCCCTTCACATGGCTGAAAAAAGGTGACGCCTAGCTGACGAGGCTGCGCATCGCACTGATCTGCGGGATCTCCACCCGCCGCATGTACACCCGCAACGGCTCGGTGATGTTGATGCGGTCGTCGATGTTTTGGTCCATCAGCAGCTGGATGCGCTCCCGGGACAGGGTCATGGCGTGATCGGCGGCCGGTAGCCACACAAATTCGGCGGTGGGGATGATGCCGTCATCGGCGACGTCCATGCCGAAGGCGTCTTCGCTGAAACGTACGATGTACTGACCGGTCTTGCGGTTCAGGCCGACAAAGCCGTGGAGGCCGTCGGCGGCCTGGCAGATAAATTCGGACGTGATGCGCATGGTAAACCTCACTGAAAAGTCCCACTGGGACTGGAAAGATGGTTTACACGCGTGGCAGAAATGACTGCCCTCTAACGGGGCGTCTTCGGCCAATCCTACTGCAACACCGCATAAAAAAACCGAGAAAAATGGAGCCTGCGCACGTTAATGTCGGTTTGGTGATAGCGCCTTTCGCAATCAATTGTTAAAAAGGACGCCTTCTCAAAGTTACCTCCACGAAAGGACTTCGCATATGCCTGTCACGTTTACCAAGAGCGCCTTGCTGCTCGCGCTGATGCTCGGCCTCGGCCAGGCACAGGCTGAAGCCCCGATCAGCCCGGCTGAACTGGCGACAAACGAAGGCATTCCCTACCCTGCCGTCATCGCCCACCGTGGCGCTTCCTACGACGCCCCCGAGTCCACCGCCGCTGCTTATAAGGTCGCACGCGACCTGGGCGCCGACTACCTGGAAATGGACCTGCAACGCAGCAAGGACGGCGTGCTGTTCGCCCTGCACGACAACAACCTGCAACGCACCACCGACGTGGCCACCAAATTCCCGGACCGCAAAGACGCCCCCGCCAACGAGTTCACCTGGGCCGAACTGCGCACCCTGGACGCTGGCAGCTGGTTCAACGCCGCCTACCCGGACCGCGCCCGCCCGGCGTTCGTCGGCCTGAAAATCCAGAGCCTGGACGAAATCATCAAGATCGCCGAAGGCAACCCGCAGCACAAACCCGGCCTGTACATCGAGACCAAGGAACCCAAGCAATTCCCGGGCATCGAGGCCGACCTGAAAAACAAGCTGCTGGACAAGGGCTGGTTGAGCTCCGCCGGTTCCAAGCTGGGCAAGAGCAACACCGGCGTCGGCCAGGGCAAGGGCCGCGTGGTGCTGCAGACGTTTGAAAAAGACAGCTTGAAAGAGCTGCAGAAAGAAATGCCCAACACCCCAAAAATCCTGCTGCTGTGGGTCGGTGCAGGCAGCATCGAGCCTAAATCCACCCAGACCTTCGCCGAGTCCGGCGAAGCGACCAAGGCCGCCTACTACGCCAAGCAGGAGCCGAAGGACGCCGCCGAGTTCGAAAAATGGGTGGACGAAGCCAAGAGCCTGGGCGCGATCGGCACCGGCCCCTCGGCCGAGCTGACCAACCATGGCGACCAGAGCTACACCGACCTGGTGAAGCCTGAAATGAACCAACTGACCCACGACAAGGGCCTGCTGGTGCATGTGTACACCGTGGATGAGCCCGTGGACTTCGAAAAAGTCATGAAGGCCGGCGTGGATGGCATCTTCACCAACCGCGCCGCCGAACTGCTGAAGTTCTACAAGCGCTGGCCGTCGTCGAGTGTGCAGGACCTGCTCAAGGACAATGGCTACTGAGTGAAGCCCGAATGGTCAGGCCGCCTGTGGCTGGGGCATGACCACGGCCTGATCCTCGGCCAGCTGGGGCGCACTGCGCCCCATGGGCACTACGCCCATCAGTTGATGTTCTGCACGGGCCGGCCTTTCACGGTCGGCCTTGATGGCCGTGTGATCACGGCCCATCGCCTGTTGATCCCTTCGCGCCAGTCCCACGCCATTCTCCAGGCCGACGATGAAGTGCTGGTGCTGTACGCCGAACCCGTCGCCTTTGCGATCGAGCCCCTGCAGTCACTGCTGGAACTCACCGAGCCGTCCCTGGAAACGCTCGACACCCACCTGCGCCAGCTCCCCCGGCAACCGCTAGACGACCCACGCCTGGCGCGCGCCCTGCACACCCTCGATCAGCATCTGACGGGCAAGGTCAGCGCTCAGGCCCTGGCCGACGCGGCGCACCTGTCACTGAGCCAGCTGGAACGCCTGTTCACTCAGCAATTGGGCTTGCCGGTGCGGCGCCTGGTGCTGTGGCGCCGTTTGCGCGTGGCCCTGCACTTGGCGTTGGCGGGCAGCAGCCTCACCGAAGCCGCCCACGGTGCAGGCTTTGCCGACTCGGCGCACTTCTCGCGCACCATGAAGCAGCTGTTCGGCGTTACCGCTGGCGCCTCGTTGCGCCAGTTGCAGGTGCGGCTTTTAGCGTAACGCTTCCGGCAACACAGGCTCTTTGCCCATCCGTACCGTCATAAACGGGTCACGCAATTGCGCGCCATACGCCACCGGAAAATCCGGCCGGCTGCCGATGCCCAGGTCGCCCGGCCCCATGCGATAACCTTCGCGATAAAACGCCGTGCCCAACAGCCAATCCCACAGGTTGAAAAACAAGCCGAAATTCACATCACCGGCCCGGCCATATTTCATGTGGTGGAAGCGATGCACCGGCGCCCAGGCAAACACCCAGCGCAGCGGCCCCAGGCGCATGTCCACGTTGGAATGCTGCAACAACAGCTGGATGGCGATGGCCAGGGCCAACAACTGCGCCACGTCCAGCGGAATGCCCATCAAGATCAACGGCAGCAGGCCTGCCGTCGCTTCGAGCATCTGGTGCAAGGGGTGCTTCATCAGGCCGTTGAAGCCATAGAGTCGTTCCACGCTGTGATGCACCGCGTGCAACCGCCAGAGCGCGGCGAAGCGGTGGCTGGCGTAGTGCATCAGGGTAATGCCGGCGTCGGCCAGCACAACCGCCAGCAGCAGTTGCTCCCACAGGGCCCAGCCACGCGGCCAGATCCCGTCGAAGGCCAGCAGCGCGGTCAGCCCCGGCAGGATCAACAGGCCCACGGCGTTCAGGCTTTCGTTGACCAATGCATGCAGCGTGTCCCGTCGACGATCGCCCAGGCTGCGGTTCCATTGCGGTTCATAGGGCAGCCATTGCTCGGCCAGAAATGACACGGCCACCGCCGCCACGAATATCAGCACCAGCCAGCCTGGCCAATAGAGGCCCAGGCCGATAAAGCCCAACAGGAACAGTGGCGCATAGATCCAGCTCACACACGTTTTCATTCGAGTCTCCCTTCAAGTGAGCCCCCAGCATGAAAGCCAGCAAAAACGGTGGCTTGAACAAACGGCGCAACGGTTTGAATCAATTAAGGGTGAATTAAGTTGCGCTGGATAACCTGATCCCACTTAAACAGCTCACCGAAGAAGGAAACACACCATGAAAACCCTGACCGCCCTGTTCGCCGCCACCGCCCTGACCCTGACTGCTGGCCTGGCACAAGCCGACGTGCGCCCGGACCAGATTCCAAGCCTGCTTAAGTCTGGCGACGTGATGGCTTTTGAAAAACTCAACGCCGCCGCCCTGGCCAAACACCCAGGCGCCACCATCACCGACACCGAACTGGACCGCGAAGCCGGTCGCCTGGTCTACGAAGCAGACCTGACCGATACCACCGGCAAGAAGTGGGACGTGAAGCTCGACGCCAAGACCGGCGAAGTGCTGGAAAACAAGCAAGACACCTGAGTTACCCCTTAAAAAACGCGCCAAATGGCGCGTTTTTTTATGCCTGCTGTAGTGAGCGGGCTTGCCCCGCGCCGCGATCTACCTGACACACCGCGCCTCGGTCAACCTGACACACCGCAGCGCGGGGCAAGCCCGCTCACTACAAAAATGACACCTACGCCCACAAGGTCGCTAGACTTCCTGCTACAGACCACCGCCTTGCACATGGAGGTATTGCATGGGGCAGAAAGCCGCCGACATTGCCACCATTGGCCGCATCAGCGCCGTGCCCGCGATGCTCAAGGTCATCAGCGACATGACCGGTTTGCGCTTTGCCGCCGTGGCCCGGGTCACTGACGACCACTGGACCGCCTGCGCCGTGCTCGACAAGCTGGACTTCGGGCTCGGCGTCGGCAGCGAACTGGACCTGACCACCACCATTTGCCACGAAATCCGCAGCTCCCACGAGTCCGTCGTGATCGACAAGGCCAGTGAAGACCCGGTCTATTGCAATCACCACACCCCACGTCTCTACGTGTTCGAAAGCTACATTTCCGTGCCAGTGTTCCGTACCGACGGACGCTTCTTCGGCACGATCTGCGCCCTCGACCCCAACCCCGCGCAACTGCGCAGCAGTACGATCCAGTCGACCATGGAATCGTTCGCCCGCCTGCTCTCGTTGCAAATAGAAGCCGAAGAAAACCAGCAACAGACTGAAGCCGAGCTGTTGGAAGAGCGCGGCACTGCCGAGTTGCGCGAGCAGTTCATTGCCGTACTCGGGCACGACCTGCGCAACCCGCTGTTCGCCATCAACTTCGGTGCCGAACGCTTGCTGCGCAAACACCCCAACCCCACCACCGACCCGCTGGTGCAGCACATTCTCGCCAGCGGCAAACGCGCGGCGCAGTTGGTCGAAGACGTCCTCGATTTTGCCCGAGGCCGCATGGGCAGCGGCCTGCCGCTGCATTGCAGCGACTGCCAGGACCTGCAAGAGGCCTTGCACCAGGTGGTGGCCGAAGTGCAAAGCGTGCACCCGCAACGCTTGATCCACGCCGATATCGGCGACCTGCGCGGGGTGTACGGCGATCGTGACCGGCTGGCGCAATTGCTCTCCAACCTGGTGGCCAACGCCATCCACCACGGCCACCCGCGCAGCCCGGTGTACGTGAGTGCGCAGGTCGAACACCAGCACTTCACCCTGACAGTGAAGAACGCCGGGCAGATCAACGAGCAGGCCTTGCCTCGGTTGTTCCAGCCCTACTCACGTCCGATCATCGACACGCCCCAGGCCGGTCTGGGCCTGGGGTTGTACATCGTCAAGCAGATTGCCGATGCCCACGGCGGTGAGTTGAGCGTCACTACCAGCGAGCAGCACGGCACGGTGTTCTGCTTCAGCCTGCCGATCGCCTGATCAGGCGCGGCTTCGGCACGCCAAGCCTTGCGGTAAACAAAATGTCACCGCAACGAAACAAACCGCAAGTCGTCACAAAACTGTCAAATCTCCTTGCAATGATTCGCCCACGCGAACCTGTGAAACGTCCTACAGGCGCTTTCTCTGCGAGCCTCCATGAACCACAGCATCGACCACGGCCATCAAGATCCCGATCTGTTTGGCCTGCTTTACGGTTTCCGTTTTCGGCCCGGTGAAAAGGGCGAGCAGATCGATTCGGCCACCGCGTTGGCGGCCCTCCAGGCGCCGCAAGACCCGGAGGAATTCCTCTGGTTGCACCTGAACTTGGCCCACGCCGCCTGCGAGCGCTGGATGAAGACCCACCTGTCGCTGCCAGACGAATTTTTCGAAGCCTTGCACGAAGGCTCGCGCTCCACCCGGATCGAACACGTTGACGCCGCCTTGCTGGCGGTGGTCAACGACGTGGTGTTCAACTTCAGCAGTATGGTCTCGTCGGACATTTCCACGCTGTGGGTGTGTGCCCGCAGCCGCTTGCTGGTCAGCGCGCGCCTGCAACCCTTGCACTCGGTGGATAAATTGCGCTCGTCGGTCAAAGCCGGTGAACGCTTCCGCTCGCCGCTGGAACTGCTGGTGCACCTGCTGCGCGACCAGGGCGAAGTGCTGACCCAGATCGTGCGCAAGACCAGCATCAGCGTCGACCATATCGAAGACCAGTTACTCTCTTCACGACTGTCCACCAACCGCGCTGAGCTGGGCGCCGCACGCCGGGTGCTGGTGCGCCTGCAACGCCTGCTGGCGCTGGAGCCGGGCTCGCTGCTGCGCCTGCTCAACCGCCCGCCGCAGTGGCTGCAAAAGGAAGACGTGAAGGAGTTGCGCAAATCCACCGAGGAGTTTGCGCTGATCATCAACGACCTGATGGCGCTGGGCGAACGCATCAAGCTGTTGCAGGAAGAGATCGCCGCCAACCTCAACGAACAAAGCAACCGCACGCTGTTCACCCTCACCGTGGTGACGGTATTGGCGCTGCCGATCAACATCATTGCCGGTTTTTTCGGCATGAACGTGGGCGGCGTGCCGCTCTCCACCGACCCGGAAGGTTTCTGGATCCTGGTGGCGTTGGTGGCGACCTTTACCTTGATTGCCGGGCGTTGGGCGTTCCGCAAGCGCAAGGATTACTGACCTGGAATGCAGTCAAAGGTGGGAGCGGGCTTGCTCGCGAATGCAATCTGTCAGTTAAAGATAAGTTGACTGGCACACCGTATTCGCGAGCAAGCCCGCTCCCACATTGGTTCTGCGGTGTTTATTGGACAGGTGGCCCCCCCCAATTCCTTAAACACTGACATACCGCAGCATCTCTGTAACATTCTGCAATGATCATGAACGACATCCTCCCCACACTGGATGCTCCGGCATGGCCACCCCTTCCCTGACTGCTTCCAACACCGCCTCACCCGCCGCCCCCAAACCCCGGCTGGACAAGAAACCCGGTCTGCTGACGGTAATCATCTTCTTCGCCGTGCTCGCCATGGGCCTGTTGTTCACCGCCTACAGCCTGATGCACGACATGCACGAGCTGGGCACGGTGGTCACCACCTGGACCCCGTTCCTGCTGCTGGGCGTGGCGCTGTTGATCGCCTTGGGCTTCGAGTTCGTCAACGGTTTCCACGACACGGCCAACGCCGTGGCGACGGTGATCTACACCAACTCGCTGCCGCCGCACTTTGCGGTGGTGTGGTCGGGTTTCTTCAACTTCCTCGGCGTGCTGCTCTCCAGCGGCGCCGTGGCGTTCGGCATCATTGCCCTGTTGCCAGTCGAGTTGATCTTGCAGGTGGGTTCGTCGGCCGGTTTCGCGATGATCTTCGCCTTGTTGATCGCCGCGATCCTGTGGAACCTCGGCACCTGGTGGCTGGGCTTGCCGGCGTCGTCGTCGCACACCCTGATCGGTTCGATCATCGGCGTGGGCGTGGCCAATGCGTTGATGCACGGGCGTGACGGCACCAGCGGTGTGGATTGGGGCCAGGCGATCAAGATCGGCTACGCGCTGTTGCTGTCGCCGCTGATCGGCTTTGTGTTTGCCGCCCTGCTGTTGCTGGCCCTGCGCGCCTTTGTGAAGAACCGCTCGCTGTACAAGGCACCGAAGGGCGACACCCCGCCGCCGTGGTGGATCCGCGGCATGCTGATCGCCACCTGCACCGGTGTGTCGTTCGCCCACGGTTCCAACGATGGCCAGAAAGGCATGGGCCTGATCATGCTGATCCTGGTCGGCACCCTGCCGATGGCCTACGCGTTGAACCGCACCATGCCGGCCGAGCAGTCGCTGCAGTTTGCCGCCGTGGCCGAAGTGACCCAAGTGGCCTTGGTGAAAAGTGCACCGCAAGTGCTGCCCGGTGACCCGCGCCCGATTCTCTCGACCTACGTGCGCACCAAGGAAGCCACCCCGGAACTGGTCCCGGCCCTCGCCGCCCTCGCCGGCCAGATCGGTGATGAAGTGAAAGGCTACGGCTCCCTGGCCAAAGTGCCGGCGGAAGCGGTGGGCAACGTGCGTAACGACATGTACCTGACCAGCGAAACCATCCGCCTGATGGACAAGGACAAGGTCGGCAATTTCGACGCCGACACCCAAGGCAAGCTCAAGCTGTTCAAGGACCAGATCGACAATTCCACGCGTTTTATCCCGCTGTGGGTGAAGATCGCCGTGGCCATCGCCCTGGGCCTCGGCACCATGGTCGGTTGGAAGCGCATCGTGGTGACGGTGGGTGAAAAAATCGGCAAGACTCACCTGACGTATGCCCAAGGCGCTTCGGCCGAAATGGTCGCGATGCTGACCATTGGCGCGGCGGACATGTACGGGTTGCCGGTCTCGACCACCCATGTGTTGTCCTCCGGCGTGGCCGGGACCATGGTGGCGAACGGCGGCGGCTTGCAGATGCGCACCATCCGTAACCTGGTGATGGCGTGGGTGCTGACGTTGCCGGCGGCGATCCTGTTGTCGGGCAGCCTGTACTGGTTGTTCACCAAACTGTTCTGACCCAACACCACCCCAAAATGTGGGAGCAGGCTTGTCGGATCGCCGCACCGCTGCGATAGCGGATTAACATTCAACAGCATTGTTGATTGAAAGATCGCCTTCGCAGGCAAGCCAGCTCCCACATTGGTTATGTATTTCGTCAGTGATTGAAGAGTCCAGCCATCGCTTTTAAGCGTTTTTTGTAGATCCGCCGCGCCTCCAACGCTTCCTCCAGCGTCACCGCCACAAACCCCGCCCGCTGGTTCGGCTGCATCTGCCCGATCAAATCCAGGTCGGCGCTGATCACCGTGCCGATCATCGCGTAGCCCCCGCCCGACACCGCGTCCCGGTGCAACACAATCGGCTCCAAGCCGGCCGGCACCTGGATCGAGCCTATCGGGTAGCAACTGTCGACGATGTTCGAAGGGTCCGACCCCGCACCAAACGGCTGTTCCCGTGGCTGAAAGCTCAGCGCACTGCCGCCCTTGAAGCGATAGCCAATGCGGTCCGCCTCGGAACCCACGGTCCAGGGCTCGGCAAAAAAGCTGCCTTTGGCACCCTCCGTCAGGCGCTCGTAATACAGCCCCGGCACCACCCGCAGGGTCACGTCACCGCCCACCGAGCGGCGCAAGGCCATGGGCAAACTGTTGCCGGCGCGCCCGCTGCCGCTGGCCTGGCCGATGGGCAATTCATCGCCTTCCTGCAGGCGTCGCCCCTGAAACCCGCCGAGGGCGCCAAGGGTGTAGGTCGAGCGGCTGCCCAACACCAGCGGCACATCAATACCACCGGCCACCGCCAGGTAAGTACGGGCGCCGGCCTTGGGGAATTCAAAGCGCAGCACCTGCCCGGCGCGCACCTGGAAGGCGGTGTCCTGGTGCACCACTTCACCGTCCAGGCGCGGCGACATCAAAGCGCCGCTGAGTGCCACCAGCGCGTCTTGCTGAAACTGAAGTTCGGGACCGATCAAGGTGCATTCCAGCGCGGCCGCGCCGATAGGGTTGCCCACCAGGTGGTTGGCCGCGCTCAAGGCGTATTGGTCCAGCGCACCGGAGGGCGGGATGCCGAGGTGGTAATAGCCTTCGCGGCCAAGGTCCTGCACGGACGTGGCGAGGCCGGGTTTGAGCACCTTGATCATGCCAGCGCCTCCTGCAGGGATTTGGGATAACCGATGGGGTCGGCGAGAAACGCATCGAGGGAAAACTCCACCGGGCGGATACGCAGGTCGAACCGCCCGGCGTCCACCTCGGCCACTGCCAGGTCGTAGGCGTCGCGGTCCATGGGTTTGAACTGCACGATGTCGCCGGGGCGGAAGAACACCATGTGTTCCTTCAGGTACGCCAATTGCTGCGCCGGGTCGTAGATCGGCGCTGGGGTCACGCCGAACATCTGGTAGCCACCCGCCCCGCGCACCGAGTAGATGCAACCGAAGCAGCCGCCATGACCGAGGGTGAGTTTAGGCGTGTCGGTACGCGGGCGCAGGTACTTGGGCACCTGCAATTGCCGTTCGCGCTCGACCATCTGGAACATGAACGGCAGGCCCGCCACAAACCCCACCATCGACACAAACCACGGCGCACCGCTGTGGGCGGCAATGAACGCCTCCACATCGGCCAGGCCGTTGATGCGCGCCGCGTACTCCAGGTCCGTGCCGCTGGGGTCTTGATGGCGGTCGCGAAAACGCATCAGGGTTTCATGGGTCCAGGGGTCGTTGTAGAGAACCGGGATTTCGATGATGCGCGTGTGCAAGGTGCGTTCGGCCACGGCTTGGGCCTCGGCGGTTTGCACCGCGTCGAGCAGCACATGGGGGGCGATGCGGTCGGGGTCGAAGCGGATCTGGAACGACGCGTTGGCCAGGCACACGTCCAGCACGCCTTCCAGCGCCAAGCGCTCCACGGCGCGGGTCACGGCCATGCCTTTGAAAAAGGCCTCCAGGGACATGCTGTCGTTGACCTCGGCAAACAGGTGTTCATCACCGCCGAAGCTGTAGCGGATGGGGGACGTTTCAGCCATGTCTGTTCCTCTTGGAATCATTGTAGAAAGGCAGGCGAAAAAAATTGGAGATCGTTCTTATTGGGGTGTTTTGACGGCGATACCGGCGCGGTCCAAGGCTTCACGGGTAGCTTCCACCAACTCCAGCGCACCGGGGGTGTCGCTGTGCAGGCAGATGGAATCGAATTCGATGAACAGGTCTTCGCCTTCAACAGTGCGCACAAGTCCGGTCTGGCATGCCCGTAGGACGCGTGCTGCAACGGTCGCAGGATCCAGCGCCCGCACATTGCGGGTAAACACGATGGAGCCGCTGAGATCATACTCACGGTCGGCATAAAATTCGCGCACCACCGGCTGCCCCAGCTCCTTGGCGATGCGCCAGATCACCGAGTTGGGCATGCAGTACAGCAACAGCGTCGGCTCGATGCGTTGCAGGTTCTGCACCAGCAACCGCGCCGCTTCTTCATCACGCGCCAGGTGCATGTACAACGCGCCGTGGGGCTTGATGTGTTGCAGGGACACACCCTGGGCACGCGCGATTTCACGCAGGGCGCCGAGTTGGTAGAGCATGTCGTCCACCAGCTCCTGGGCCGGCGCGTTGATGTGGCGACGGCCAAAGCCGACCAGGTCGCGAAAGCCCGGATGCGCGCCGATGGCCACGCCCAGTTGCTTGGCGCGCTCGACAGTGCGGCGCATGGTGCCGGGGTCGCCGGCGTGGAAGCCAGTGGCGATGTTGGCCGAGCTGATATAGGCCATGAGCTCTGCGTCGACGCCGTCGCCGATGGTCCAGGGGCCGAAGCCTTCGCCCATGTCCGAGTTGAAATCCACTGCCTGCATCGAAGTCGCTCCGCCTAAGTGATGCTGGAAAAGTAGGCCGCAGCTTGACCCCTTGGGAAGATCTATTATCAGATGACCCATCTTCTGAAAATCAGATACCACCATCACCCCCTCCTACGAGGAATGCGGCATGTCCCTGACGCTGCGCCAAGTCCGTTATTTTGTGGCCACCGCCGAAATCGGCCAGATCTCCCAGGCGGCGATTCACCTGAACATCTCCCAGTCGGCAGTGACCACGGCGATCAAGGAGCTGGAAGCCATGCTCGGCGTGCAACTGTTCGTGCGCTCGGCCCAGGGCATGAACCTCACCGACGCCGGGCGACACTTTCTCAACCGCGCCTATGTGATCCTGCGCAGCGTGGATGACGCCTTGAACAGCCCGCTGCCCGACTACCGCGCCAGCGGCGTGCTGCGGGTTGCCGCCAGCTACACGGTGTTGGGTTACTTCCTGCCGCACCACTTGCAACGCATGGAACACTGGCACCCGGACGTGACCATCAAGGTCTTCGAACAGGAACGCCAGGCCATCGAACAAGGGCTGCTCGACGGCCAGTTCGACATGGCCGTGGTGCTCACCGCCAACCTCACCCACCCGGCCATCGTGTCCGAAATCCTCTTCAACTCGGAGCGCCGCCTGTGGTTGCCCAGCCATCACCCGCTGTGCGAGCGCGATGCGGTGAGCCTGGCGGATGTGGCGCAGGAACCCTACATCCTGCTCACCGTCGACGAGGCCGAACACAGCGCCATGCGCTATTGGGAACAGGCCGGCCAGGCGCCAAACGTGCGCCTGCGCACCAGCTCGGTGGAGGCGGTGCGCAGCATGGTCGCCAATGGCAGCGGCGTGGCGATTCTCTCGGATCTGGTGCACCGCCCCTGGTCCCTGGAAGGCAAGCGCATCGAAACGCTGACCGTCACCGACCCGGTGACGCCCATGAGCGTCGGCCTGGCCTGGCATCGCGAACGTGCATTTACCCCGGCCATGCAGGCGTTCCGCGATTACTTCCACGATGCGTTCCTGGCCCCGCAGCAATTGTCGGCACGCCGTTAAAGATGGGCCTGCAGGGTGGTGGTCAACCACTCCATGAACACCCGCACCCGCAAGGGCAAATGGCGCTGGCCGGCATACAGCAACGACACATCCATCGGCGGCGCCTGGTATTCCGGCAGCACCGCCACCAACTCGCCACTGGCCAGTAAACTGCGCACCCCCAGCAGCGGCACCTGGACGATGCCAAAACCGCCCAGGCAGGCTGCTTGGTAGGCATCGGTGCTGTTGACGGTGACGCGCCCGGCCATCGCCACCCGCTGCACCTTGTTGCCCTGCAGGTATTCGAAGCCCCCGGAGCGTGCGCCCAGTGGCCGCACGTAGTGCACCAGTTGATGGTCGGCCAGGTCGTCGAGGGTCCTGGGCGTGCCGTAGCGTTGCAGGTAGGCCGGGCTCGCGCAGTTGACCATGAGCATGCTGCACACCTTGCGGGCCACCACGGTTTGATCGGGCTGGGCGCCGACGCGCAAGACACAATCGAACCCCTCGGCGATCAGGTCGACCTGGCGGTCCGAACTGCTGATCTGCATCTCGATCAGCGGGTGGCGCTCCATGAACGACGGCAGGTGCGGCAGGATCATGCCCCGGGCCATCACGTTGGGCATGTCCACGCGGATGCGCCCGGCCAGTTGGGTTTCGTCCTGGCGAAACAAGCCTTCCAGCTCTTCCATGTGCGACAGCAGATCCTTGCTGCGCTCATACAGCACGCGGCCATCCTGGGTCGCTTGCACCTTGCGGGTGGTGCGCTGCAACAGGCGTGCGCCGACCAGCTCTTCCAGGGCCTGCACATGCTCGGACACGGTGGAACGCGGCAGGCCCAGGCTTTCGCCAGCCCCGGTGAAACTCGACAGTTCGGTGACCCGCACGAAGGTGCGCAGCAGCTCAAGTTTGTTCATGGATTGTTCGCCTCAGCCGGCCAGTGATTCCGGGATAGCCCTGTTTATCACGTTACAAGCGGACAAATACACTCAGTCCCACGATCATTCAGAGGACTGCACCATGACCCGCAAAATCGCACTCATCACCGGCGCCAGCCGTGGCCTGGGCAAAAGCGCCGCGCTGCACCTGGCGGCACAAGGCGTCGACATCATCGGCACCTACCACAGCGCTGCGGCCGAGGCCCAAGCGGTGGTCGAGCAGGTTCAGGCCCTGGGCGGCCGCGCTGCCATGCTGCAGCTGGACGTGAGCCAAAGCGGCACCTTCGATCACTTTGTCGGCGAAGTCGGCCGCGTGCTCAAGGCTGTGTTCGCACAGGATCACTTCAATTTTCTGATCAACAACGCCGGTATCGGCGCCCATGCCAGCTTTGCCGAGACCACTGAAGAGCAGTTCGACAAGCTGGTGGCCATCCACTTCAAGGCGCCGTTTTTCCTCACGCAAAAACTGCTGCCGCTGATCAGCGATGGCGGGCGCATCATCAACATTTCCAGCGGCCTGGCGCGGTTCAGCCTGCCGGGGTATTCGGCCTATGCCTCGATGAAAGGCGCGGTGGAAGTGCTGTCGCGCTACCAGGCCAAGGAGTTGGGGCCACGGGGGATTACCGTCAACACCCTGGCCCCGGGTGCCATCGCCACCGACTTCAGCGGCGGCGCGGTGCGCGACAACCCGCAAGTCAATGCCATGGTGGCGAACAACACCGCGCTGGGCCGCGCCGGTTTGCCCGACGATATTGGCGGAGCGATTTCGACCCTGCTGGCCGATGGCAGCAACTGGATCACCGGGCAACGCATCGAAGCCTCGGGCGGCATGTTTCTGTAAGCGTTCTGCGCTAGCATCAATGCCTTCAGATCACTGACAGGCAATCACCGATGAGTTTTGATCCAGGCTTGGCCGGCGGCATGGGCGTGTTGGCGGCCGTGGTGGAAATGGGCAGTTTTGCGCGTGCCGCCGACAGCCTGGAGATGACGCCGTCGGGGGTCAGCCGGGCGATTTCCCGGCTGGAAAAACGCCTGGGGATTCGCCTGTTCGACCGTACCACCCGTTCGGTGCAACTGACCGACGAGGGCCGGCGTTTCTACCAGGAAATCGCCCCGCTGCTGGCCGGCCTCGAAGAGGCCGCCAGCGCTGCCGCCGACAGCGCACTCACCGTGCGCGGGCGCCTGCGGGTGAACATCGACCCGTACTTTTCGCGGCTGGTGTTGGGCCCGGTGCTGGGGGATTTCATGCGCCGTTACCCACAACTGCAACTGGACCTGCACACCCGCGACCAACTCGGCGACCTGGTGGCCGACGGGTTTGACCTGGCGATTCGCTTTGGCATCCCGCAATCCTCCTCGCTGATCGCGCGCAAGTTGATGGAAGTGCGCGTGCTCACCGTCGCCTCCCCTGCCTACCTTGAAACCTACGGCCGCCCCGCTCACCCGCAGGCGCTGGAAAACGGGCACATGTGCCTGGACTTTCGCGACTCGCAAACCGGCCGCCCGTTCGCCTGGGAATTCCATCGCCCCGGCGAGCGGCTGACCGTGCGCACCAGCGGGCGCCTGGTGGTCAACGACGCCAGCACCCTGTACAGCGTGTGCGAACACGGGCACGCGGTGGCACAGATGCTCGACCTGGGCCTGGCACCGGCGCTCAAGGCCGGTGGCCTGGTGGAGTTGTTTCCGGACTGGCCCGACGAGCGTTTCCCGTTGTACGCCTACTACCCGTCGCGGCATTTGCCTGCGGCCAAGGTGCGGGCCTTCCTCGATTTCGTGGCCACACTCATCCCCCTGTAGAAGCCCGGTGGTTACAGGGGGCGTGTCCGGCAGTTACAGCGCCAGTGTGCGGCGTTGCAGGATTTTTTCCCGAATCATGTCGTACCCCAGGTGGTACACGTAGGTGTACGGCAGGAAGAACAGCAGCACGCCGATGTCGAGGATAAAGGCTTCCAGCAGGCTGATGCCCAGCCACATCGCAATCAACGGCACGCACACTAGGATCAGCCCGCCTTCAAACATCAGCGCGTGCAGTACGCGGGTCCAGCTGTTGGTGGGCAGTTGCAGGCGCACCTTGAGGCGGTCGAACAGGCTGTTGAAAATGATGTTCCAGGTCAGCGCCAGCACACTGATACCCAGGGTCACCGCGCCCATTTCCAAGGCCGGCCGACCGGTGATCCAGACCAGCAGCGGCGTACAGATCAACAAGGCCAGGCCTTCAAAACCCAGGGCTTGGCAAACGCGTTCAGTCATCGATTTGGTGGGGTTCATGACCCGGCTCCGTGAGTGGCGACGGTTGCCATCATTACTCCCCTGCTCGATACTTCATAACTAATAACCATCGATCAAGGCGATAGTCATGGCCTCCAACGAAGTGCTGCAGGCGTTTGTACAGGCGGCCACCCAAGGCTCGTTTTCGGCGGCGGCGCGCAAGCTGGGCAAGAGCCAGTCCACCGTCAGCGCGGCGGTGGCGAGCCTGGAGATTGACCTGGATGTGGAGCTGTTCGACCGCAGCAGCCGCAAGCCGACGCTGACCCCGGCCGGCCATGTGCTGTTGCTGCGTGCCGAGCAGGTGCTGGAAGCCAGCAGCCGCCTGGAACTGGCTGCCAGCCAGTTGTCCCAGGGGTTGGAGCCGAAGCTGACGATTGCGATGTCCGACACCTACCAATCGGACCGTTTCGAGATTGCCCTCAAAGCCTTTGAACAGCGCTACCCGGACCTTGAGCTCGAATGCCTGATCGCCGAATGCGAAGACTTGATCGCCCTGGTGCAAAGCGGCCGGGCTCACGTTGCGTTTATTGAAAAGCAGGACGTCTACCCGCCCGACCTCACCGGTGCACCGGTCGAGGAACGTACAGAAATCGCGCTGTACGTGGCGCCCAAACACCCGCTGGCGAGCCTGGACAATATTTGCGCCGACACCCTGCAACAACACCGCGAATTGCGCCTGGCCAGCATCATCAACCCGACCGAGACCCGCCCCAGTGGTCGCGTATGGTCGGCACCCAGTTACTTGATGTTGATGGAAATGGCCCAGTTGGGGTTTGGCTGGGCGCCTTTGCCGCGCTGGCTGGTGGAGCGTTTTGATGGCGGCCAGTTGGTGGAGCTCAAGGCGCGCAGCTGGCCGCGCTCGGTGGCGGTGGATGCGCTGTGGTCACGGCATCATCCGCCTGGGCCGGCGGGTGGATGGTTGCTCGGCAAGATGCTCGAATAACAAACACTCGCCAATAAACAATGAAGATCAACCTGTGGGAGCGGGCTTGCCCGCGAAGGCGGTGTGTCAGTCGAATCGTCGAATCAAATGCTAGCTGACACGCCGCTTTCGCAGGCAAGCCAGCTCCCACATTTGAGCTGTGTTGGCCTTTAGAACGGGGTCAGGCGGCAGAGCGTTGTGGCGGACGGTTGTTCTGGAAGTATTCGTGCAAGGCGCGCAAGGCAGGCAATTCCAGCGCCTGCGCGGCAAAGCACAGGCCCACGCGGCGTGTCGGGGCCGGCAGGTGCCACTCACGAATCACCACCCCGGCGCGCTCGGCCGCCAGCGACTGCGGCAACATCGCCACGCCCACTCCCGCCGCCACCATGTGCAACGCCTGCGTCAACGACCCGGCATGCCCGGCCACCGCCTGCGACGAGCGGCCGTACAGCGCCATCAAGCGCTGGTGGGAGTCGTGCTGTGGGCAGGTGATCCAGTCTTCAATCGGCGCCCACGCCTGTTCTTTGCCCGCTTGCGCCATGGGGTGAGCCGCCGGCAGCGCCATCACGTAGGACTCTTCCCAGATCGGCAGGAACAATTCGTCCTCGCAGCACATTTCTTCCACGGCCAGACGCCCTTCTCCCTCACAGCCTTCCTGCAGCGTCAGCAACAAACCCGGCAACCCCTGGTGCGCCATGCGCAGGAAGGTTTCGATCTGGCTGTCGGCAATGTCGCCTTCCACGCCCAACTCCAGGGCGATGCGGTTTTCGCGCCCGCGAAACAGTCGGCTCAAGGCATCGGCTTCGGCCACCATGCGCCGCGCCTGCGGGTACAGCACCCGCGCTTCGGCGCTGACCTCCACGCCCCGTGGCTGGCGCACGAACAACGCCACGCCCAGCTCGTCTTCCAACTGCTTGATGGTCACCGACAGCGTCGGCTGGCTGATGAACAAACGTTGGGCAGCCGCGGTGATATTGCGTTCTTCGAACACCGCGAGAAAGGCCTTGAGGTGACGCACATCCATAGCTTTATCCGATGACAGACAGAGAAATAAGGCATTTTTCAGCCTCGCTGACGCTAAATATACTGCGCCCACGGTTCAGATATCGATTTTTCTTATTCCAGGAGTGCAATCATGAGCAAGCCATTGATCATCATCACCGGTGCCAGTTCCGGTATCGGCGAAGCCACTGCCCGCCTGCTGTCAGCCGCCGGTCACCCGCTGCTGCTGTTGGCGCGGCGCATCGACCGTCTGAATGACCTGGCCCTGCCTAACACCCTGGCGCGTGGCGTGGACATTACCGACCGCGCAGCCCTGGTAGCGGCCGTGAAGGAAGCCGAAGCGCAATTCGGCCCGGCTGACGCGCTGATCAACAATGCCGGTGTGATGCTGCTGGGCGCAGTCAGCGAACAGGACCCGGCGCAATGGGAGCAGATGCTCGACGTCAACGTGAAAGGCCTGCTCAATGGCATTCACGCCGTGGCCGGCAGCATGGTGGCGCGCAAGGGTGGCACCATCATCAACGTCAGTTCGGTGGCCGGGCGCAAGACCTTCCCGAACCATGTGGCTTACGTCGGCACCAAGTTCGCGGTGCACGGGATTTCGGAGAACCTGCGCGAAGAATTGTCGCCGAGCAATGTACGCGTGATCACCATCGCCCCGGGCGCGGTGGAAACCGAGCTGCTCAGCCACACCACTGACGAGGCGATCAAGACCGGCTACCAGGCCTGGAAACAGGACATGGGCGGCACCGTGCTCAGCGCCGATGACGTGGCCTCGGCGATTGCCTATGCCTACGGGCAACCGCAACACGTGTGCATTCGCGAGATCGTGTTGGCGGCCACGCGTCAGCAGCCGTAAGCCTATAGTCCCAAACAACGCAGACCCACTGTAGGAGCTGGCTTGCCAGCGATAGCGGCGTATCAGCCAACAGAGGTACAGGCTGACCCACCGCCATCGCCGGCAAGCCGGCTCCTACAGGTTTTGCAGGCGTTGCTGGAGGAAGTGTTTCTCTGGGGCTTGCTGGGTCAACGACAGGGCTTTTTCGTACGCCGTGCGCGCCTCTTCCACACGCCCCAGTTGTCGACAGAATTCCCCCCGCGCCGAATGCGCCAAGTGGTAATCCAGCAATTCACCACGCTGCAAAATCCCCTCCACCAACGCCAGACCCGCCAGCGGTCCCTGCCCCATCGCCACCGCCACGGCGCGGTTCAGTTCGATCACCGGCGAAGGCACTGCCCGCAGCAACACATCGTAGAGTCCGACGATCTGCAACCAGTCCGTGTCATCGGCACAACGCGCTTCGGCATGCACCGCCGCAATCGCAGCCTGCAGGCAATACGGGCCGAAACGCCGTGTGTGCAACGCCTGCTCCACCAGCGCGCAGCCTTCAGCAATCAGGGCGGTATCCCACACCCCTCGGTCCTGTTCATGCAACAACACCAACTCACCGCTTGCCGAGGTGCGCGCCGCTCGGCGGGATTCGTGCAGCAGCATCAGCGCCAGCAAGCCCATGACCTCCGGTTCGGGCAGTAACTCCATGAGTAAACGACCGAGCCGAATGGCTTCGCGGGTCAGGTCTTCACGGGTGAGATCAGCGCCCATGGACGCCGAATAGCCTTCGTTGAACACCAGGTAAATCACCCGCAACACACTGTCCAGCCGCTCAGGCAATTCGGCCAGGGACGGCACTTGATAGGGAATGCGAGCTTCACGGATCTTGCCCTTGGCACGCACGATACGCTGGGCGATGGTGGTGGGGGTGGCCAGGAACGCGCGGGCGATTTCCTCGGTGGTGAGGTCGCAGATCTCACGCAGGGTCAGCGCTGCCTGGGCGTCTGCCGCCAGCGCCGGGTGACAGCAGGTGAAGATCAAACGCAGGCGGTCGTCTTCCACGTCCTCGGCACTCCACTCAGCCGCTTCCAGTGCGTCGGCCTGCTCCTGCAAAAAGGGGGTAAACCGCGCCTGGCGGCGCAGGCGGTCGATGGCCTTGAAACGGCCGGTGGACACCAGCCAGGCGCGGGGGTTGTCCGGCACGCCGTCCTCGGGCCAGCGGTGCAAGGCGACAAAAAACGCCTCGTGCAAGGCCTCCTCGGCCAGGTCGAAATCACCCAGCAGGCGAATCAGCGTCGCGAGTACGCGGCGTGATTCGCTGCGGTAAATGGCCTCGACCTGCGCGGTCAATCGGGCATGCCCTGGGTCACCAGCGTCACCAGGCGGTCCAGGCTCTGGCCCCAGCCGTCGTGAAAGCCCATGGCTTCATGGGCCTGCTTGTCGGCCTCGCTCCAGTGCATGGCGCGGGCGGTGTAGAGGGTCTTGCCATTGACCTCTTCAAAGGTGACTTCGGCCGTCATGAACGGCTTGCCCGACGGGATCCAGCCCGGCGCATAGGCATCGGTGAACACCAGGCGGCTGGGCGCTTCGATCTCCAGGAACACGCCTTGAGTCGGGTATTCGGCGCCGTCCGGTGCGCGCATCAGGGTGCGAAACAGGCCACCGACCCACAGGTTCATTTCGCACTCGGGGGTGGTCATGCCGTGGGGCCCCCACCATTGTTGCAACAAAGCGGGTTCGGTCCAGGCGCGGAATACGCGGCTGCGTGGGGCGTCGATCAAGCGGCTGATGGACAGTTCAAATTCAGCGGGTTGGGTGGTCATGGGGCAAACCTCCTGAGTCTTGTGGTTGTTGTGTTCAGAGATTCAACTGGCGCACCGGGCGCACTTCCACACTGCCGACCCGCGCAGCCGGAATGCCGCCGGCCACCTGGATCGCTTCGTTCAAGTCCTTGGCCTCGATCAGGTAGAACCCGGCGAGTTGCTCCTTGGTTTCGGCAAACGGCCCGTCAGTAATCGACAACTTGCCATTGCGCATGCGCACCGTGGTGGCCGTGGTGACCGACTCCAGCGGCTCGGCGGCGAGCATCCGCCCGCTGGCCTGGATGGCCTGGGCGTAGGCAAGACACTCCGGGTCTGCGGGGCTGTCGGGCGAGGTGTGCAGCACCTGTTCGTTGCTGTAGATCAGGCAGAGGTATTTCATGGGTGCCTCCCTTTTCGGCTTATCCACTATAGTCCCCGGCGATCAGGGTTCCAGCTCGAACAGCGCGGTACCGCTTAGCATGTCGAAGGGCGCCGAGCAGTGTTCATGCACCACGCGCCACTGGCCGTTGATGCGCTGATAACCGGCCGTCACCCGCATCCAGCAGGCCTTCACCACGCCGTCCGGCCCGGCACCGCCGCAATGGGCCAGCCAGTGGGCAAAGGCGCTGTCCTGTGCCTCGACGATACGCAACTCATGAAACTCGAAAATACCCGGGCCGGGGCAATGCTTCATGCATTCCTCCCAATGGGCACGGTAGGCGGCCTTGCCCTTGAATTGCAGTGCGGTGACGGCGTCGAACGAGACGATATCGTCGGCGTAATAGCTGATAATTTTGTCGATATCCCGGGCAAGTACGGCTTGCTTCCATTGATCGATCAGGGTGGTGATGGCAGTGCTCATGGCGATACTCCTTCGGGTGGAAAATCACGGAAGACACCCTTAGTCGAACGGCCCCCGCTGCAATCGACAGTCCGCTGAAAAATAATTTCGCCCCAGGCAAACCCGCTAGAATCCACCCCTCTTTGCAGGATTTCGGATGCGCCCCCGATGGAAACCCGCCTCGTCCCCTATGAGACGCTGAGCCTCGTGCAAAAACAGCAGCTCGACGCCCTGCAAGTACACCCCGAGCAACTGGCGTACTCCGGGGACATCTACTGCGCGCTGAACAGCCTGCTGGTCAACCCAAACCCCGGCGCCATCAAAGGCTTTGCCCTGCTCGCCGACGAGTTGCCCGTTGCCTTCCTGCTGCTCAAACGCCCCCCGTGCCTGCCCCATTGGGCCGATGAACAGAGCGCCACGCTGCATGCACTGCAAGTGGACCGTGGGCAACAAGGGCGCGGGTTCGGCAAGGCGTGTTTGCAGGCACTGCCCGACGCCGCGCTGGCCGCGTGGCCCCAGGTGAAGAGCATCGAGCTGTCGGTGGACGCCGACAATGTGGCGGCGATGGGGTTGTACCTGAGCGCCGGGTGGGTGGACAGTGGCGAGGCGTATAAAGGGCGGATTGGCTATGAACGCAGGCTGGCATTAGTCTTTTGAACGATAAGGAGGTGGCGCAAATGCTGACAACGCTCGAACAACTCGAAACCCTCTACGGCCTCCCCCACGAGCGGGCGGTGCGCAAGGAGATCCCGTTTCTCAACGAGGATTACCAGGCCATGGTGCGCGCCTCGCCGCTGGTGGTGGTGAGTTCGTCCGGGCCGGACGGTGTGGACGGTTCGCCCCGTGGTGATGTGCCGGGGTTTGTGCGGATTGTGGATGAGCGCACCTTGGCGATACCTGATCGGCCCGGCAACAATCGCCTAGATACCTTGCGCAACCTGGTGCAGGACCCGCGCATTGCCTTGCTGTTCATCATCCCGGGGGTTGGCGAAACGTTGCGTGTGAATGGGCGTGCGCAGATTTCCATCGAACCTGGGTTGCTGGAGAGTTTTGCGGTGAATGGCAAGCCAGCGAAGTCGGTGATGCTGGTGCAGGTGGAAAGCGCGTATTTCCACTGTTCCAAGGCGTTTGTGCGTTCCGATTGCTGGAACCCTGAAAAACACCTGGACCGCTCGGCGCTGCCGTCGGCCGGCGCCTTTCACAAGCGGCTCAATGACGGGCAGTTTGATGCCGAGGCGTACGACCGCGAGATGCCGGAGCGGGTCAAGGCCACGTTGTACTGACACCTCATCTGTAGGAGCCCGGCTTGCCGGCGATGAGGCTCTTGGGCGCCATCGCCGGCAAGCCGGGCTCCTACAACGGGGTTGTGTCAGCCTCTTTCGCCGATCGGCAGCCAGATCTCCACGGTGCCGGTGCCTTTGCGCCCATCGAAATCGGCGCTGTAGCGCTCGAAATCCGCGCCCATCACCTTGTAGCCCGAGTGCGGCAGCCACTCGAACATGATGCGTTCGTAGGTTTGCTCAAGTGCCTGCACCGGCCCGTAATGCGGGAAGACGGCGTAGTTGAGCGGCGGAATTTCAATGGATTCGAAGTTGCCTGGCACGTCGCTCCGGGTCGGTACTTCAACGCCGGCCATGTAGTCGAATTCGCCATGCTTGGGGTTATGGCACACCCCATACGTCACGCCGCCCACGCGCTGTTTGATGTCTTTGACGCAGGTGTCGAACAATTCCCACAAGCGCGGAATGTCGCCGATGGTCGCCTTCGAATAACGCCCTTGCACCCCGGCAATCACCAGGGCTTTACCCGCTTCCATGCGTGGCTCCAACGGTTGTTTTGTCTGCTGATCCATACGAACAGTCTCCTTCTTATGAGGGTACAAACCCGTATCGAGTATAGGGGGATATCTGCGCAGCACTCCATGCAGAAAATTTTCCTACGCATCTGGACAACTGGCCATCATCGACCGTATTGTCTGCCCCGCAGGCCACCGCAGTGGCCAACGTCGCTCGGACGGTTCCGGGCGCTTACGTACTTCGAGGCAACAATGGCAGACCAAGGTTCGCCGCGCCGCTTTGCGCGCATCGATCGACTCCCCCCTTACGTATTCAATATCACTGCCGAGCTGAAGATGGCTGCGCGTCGGCGCGGCGAAGACATCATCGACTTGAGCATGGGTAACCCCGACGGCGCCACGCCGCCGCACATTGTCGAAAAACTCGTGCAGGTCGCCCAGCGCGAAGACACCCACGGCTACTCCACCTCCAAAGGCATTCCGCGTCTGCGCCGGGCGATTTCGCGTTGGTACAAAGACCGTTATGAAGTGGACATCGACCCTGAGTCCGAAGCCATCGTGACCATCGGTTCCAAGGAAGGCCTGGCGCACTTGATGCTGGCCACCCTGGACCAAGGCGACACCGTACTGGTGCCCAACCCGAGCTACCCGATTCACATCTACGGCGCGGTGATTGCCGGCGCCCAGGTACGCTCGGTGCCACTGGTGCCCGGCGTGGATTTCTTCGCCGAGCTGGAGCGCGCCATTCGTGGCTCGATCCCCAAGCCGAAGATGATGATCCTGGGCTTCCCGTCCAACCCCACCGCGCAGTGTGTGGAGTTGGATTTCTTTGAACGCGTGATCGCCCTGGCCAAGCAGTACGACGTGCTGGTGATCCATGACCTGGCCTACGCCGACATCGTCTACGACGGGTGGAAAGCCCCGTCGATCATGCAGGTGCCGGGCGCCAAGGACATTGCGGTGGAATTTTTCACCCTGTCCAAGAGCTACAACATGGCCGGCTGGCGCATCGGTTTCATGGTGGGCAACCCTGAACTGGTCAGCGCCCTGGCACGCATCAAGAGCTACCACGACTACGGCACCTTCACGCCGCTGCAAGTCGCCGCCATTGCTGCCTTGGAAGGTGACCAGCAGTGCGTGAAAGACATCGCCGAGCAGTACCGCCAACGCCGCAATGTGCTGGTCAAGGGCCTGCATGAGCTGGGTTGGATGGTGGAGAACCCGAAGGCGTCGATGTACGTCTGGGCGAAGATCCCCGAGCACTATGCCGCCATGGGTTCACTGGAATTTGCCAAGAAGCTGCTGCTGGAGGCGAAGGTGTGCGTGTCGCCGGGCATCGGGTTTGGTGAGTACGGGGATGATCACGTGCGCTTTGCGCTGATCGAGAACCAGGACCGGATTCGCCAGGCGGTGCGCGGGATTCGGACGATGTTCCGGGCCGATGGCCTGGGCCCTAAAGCCTGACGCGACCTATCTGTAAAAATGCGGTAACCCATGTGGGAGCGGGCTTGCTCGTGAATACGGTACATCAGTCAACACATTCGGTGACTGATACTGCGCATTCGCGAGCAAGCCCGCTCCCACATTTGGATTGGGTTTTCACCCCGCCCTCATGGTGTGGGGCTGCTAAACCACCAACGACAACAGCATGATGAAGATCAGCGCCACAATCGACAGGATGGTCTCCATCGCCGTCCACGTCTTGAACGTCTCGGCCACGGTCATATTGAAATACTGCTTCACCAGCCAGAACCCCGCATCGTTGACGTGAGACAGGATCAACGAACCCGCTCCCGTCGCCAGCACCAGCAGTTCCCGGTTAACCCCCGGAATCATCCCCACCACCGGCACCACGATGCCTGCGCCAGTAATGGTCGCCACGGTCGCCGAACCGGTCGCCACACGAATCACCGCCGCCACCAGCCATGCCAGCAAAATCGGGTTGATCTGCGCGTTCACTGCCATGTGGCCGATCACGTCGCCCACGCCGCTGGTGACCAGCATCTGCTTGAAGCCGCCACCGGCACCGATGATCAGGATGATCGCCGCCGTGGGCGCCAGGCTGGCGTCGAGCAGCTTGAGGATCTGTTTGGAACCGATGCCCTGGCGATGGCCAAAGGTGTACAGCGACAACAGCAACGCCAGCAGCAGCGCGGTGATCGGGTGGCCGATCATGTCCATCCAGTTGCGAATGGCGTGGCCGTCCGGCAGGGCGATGTCGGCGAAGGTCTTGAGCAGCATCAGGAACACCGGCAGCAACACGGTGATCAGGGTCACGCTGAAGCTCGGCAGGTTTTTGTTTTCTGGCTCACGGGCCAGTTGATCAACCAGTTCCTGGGACGGGTTGCCCGGGATGTACTTGGCGATGAACGTGCCGAAGATCGGGCCGGCGATGATAGCGGTCGGCAATGCGACGATCAGGCCGTAGAGGATGGTCTTGCCGATGTCCGCGCCAAACACGCCGATGGCCAGCAGTGGGCCCGGGTGCGGTGGCACCAGGCCGTGCACCGCCGACAGGCCGGCGAGCAACGGGATGCCGATTTTGATCAGCGACACACCGGTGCGGCGCGCCACGATAAACACCAGCGGAATCAGCAGCACAAAGCCGATCTCGAAGAACAGCGGGATGCCCACCAGGAACGCGGCGAACATCATCGCCCACTGCACCTTCTCTTTGCCGAAGGCGCGGATCAGGGTCTGGGCGATCTGATCGGCGCCGCCGGATTCAGCCATCATCTTGCCGAGCATCGTGCCCAGCGCAAGGATGATGCCGACAAAGCCGAGCACGCCGCCGAAACCGTCCTGGAACGCCTTGATGATCTTGTCCACGGGCATGCCCGAGGTCAGGCCCAGGAAGCCGGCCGCGATGATCAGTGCAATGAACGGGTGCACCTTGAATTTGGTGATCAGAACGATCAACCCGATGATAGTGACCACTGCATCAAGCAGTAGGTAAGACTCGTGGGACATACCAAACATGGGGGGTCTCTCCTGTTTGTTGTTGTTATTAAAGCGGGTGTTGAATCTTTCGCCGGGGATAGCGCTATCTTTTCCGGCAAAAAATTAATGAGTAGGTTCAAAGCCGTGTTGCAGCCACCAGGCATGGGTTTGCTCGGCCAGGTCCTCGACGCTGTCTTCGCTGGCGTTGAGGGCCAGGGTCAGCGGCTCGCCCACGGGCGATTCAAGGGTGGCGAACTGGCTGTCGATCAAGCTTGCCGGCATGAAATGGCCGGGGCGATGGGACACGCGGTCGGCGGCGACGGCGCGGGTCAGCTCCAGGAAGACGAACCCCAGGCCGGGTGCGGCTTCGCGCAGGTGGTCGCGGTATTTCTTTTTCAGGGCTGAACAGGTAAGCACCGGGTGCTCGCCCGCCTTGAGCGAACGGCGCAGTTCATCGCACAGGATGTCGAGCCAGCCGGCGCGGTCGTCGTCGTTGAGGGGGTGGCCCGCGCTCATCTTCTCGATGTTCGCGGCGGGGTGAAAGCTGTCGCCTTCGATGGCAGTGGCGCCGTTCAGGCGGCACAGGGCCTCGCTGACGCTGGACTTGCCACAGCCGGAAACACCCATGATGACCAGGGCGGTAACAGGTTGACTCATGAAACACCTCAGGACGCAGATAGCGCTACCTTTGCACGCTGTAAGGCTAGTGCAAAAACAGGCTTTTCCCGCGCCGTCTTGTCATTTTTATGGAGTGACGCGTGCATCCTCTCCAATCATTTGAACCGGATCAGGCAACCCTGCGTTCAAGAATTTGCAGCCATTTGGAGACAGCGCTACCTTAGTGCCTCGATTTTTGTTTGGCAAGCCGCCTGATGACCTCCAAGAACGATAAAAAATTGCGCACCACGGGTCGCCCGACCCTCAACGAAGTCGCCCGCCTGGCCGGCGTCAGCCCGATTACCGCGTCCCGCGCCTTGCGAGGCGTGAGCACCGTGGCCAAGGAGCTGGTGGAAAAAGTCCAGCAGGCCGCCAGCGAGCTGAACTACGTGGTCAACCCGGCCGCCCGTGCCCTGGCGTCGGCCCAGAGCCATTCGGTGGTGGTCATCGTGCCGTCGCTGTCCAACCTGCTGTTTATCGAAACCCTCGAAGCCATCCACCAGGTATTGCGGCCCAAGGGCTTTGAAGTGCTGATCGGCAACTCCCACTATTCCCGTGAAGAAGAAGAGAACCTGCTGCGCAACTACATGGCCTATCAGCCACGGGGCTTGCTGCTGACCGGCTTCGACCGCACCGAGAGCGCGCGACGGATGGTCGAGGCCAGCAATGTGCCCTGCATCTACATGATGGACCTGGACCCCAACGCCGGCGTGAACTGCGTGGGTTTCTCGCAACTGAGCGCGGGGGAAACGGCGGCGGCGCACCTGCTGTCCCGTGGGCGCAAGCGCCTGGCGTATATCGGTGCGCAGTTGGACCAGCGCACCTTGCTGAGGGGCGAGGGCTTTCGCCGCGCGTTGCAGCAGGCGGGCCTGTACGACCCGGCGCTGGAACTGCTGACCCCGCGCCCCTCCTCCGTTGGCCTGGGCGGCGAGCTGTTCTTGCAGATGCTGGCAGCCCATCCGGACGTGGACGCGATCTTCTTTGGCAACGACGACCTGGCCCAAGGCGCCCTGCTGGAAGCCCTGCGCCATGGTATCAAGGTGCCAGAGCGTGTGGCGGTGCTGGGTTTCAACGATTTGCCGGCGTCCTCCTTCATGGTGCCGCGCCTGAGCAGCATCAGCACCCCGCGAGAAGCCATCGGGCGACGTGCGGCGGAGCATTTGCTGACGGTCATGGCCGGCAACAAGATCGCCAAGCCGGTGGTCGACATGGGGTTTGAGTTGCAGGTGCGTGAAAGCACCTGAGCTGCGTGCCAAGCACATCCCTGGCGATGGCGGTGTGTCAGGCAATGCTGTGCCGGCTGATCTGCCGCTATCGCAGGCAAGCCAGCTCCCACATTTTTGACCGCGCCGGCTCCTACGGTGATGTGGGCGGGTCAGTCCGGATTGGCCAGCCGTTGTACCAGCGCCGAGGCGCCTTTGTGCAAGGGCTGGTGCTTCAACCACACCGCGTTCACCACCATCGCCAGCCCGTTCTCGATGTTCTTGAAGTCCAACCGCCGTAACCGGCCTGCCGCCAGCAGTGGCGCCACCGCCGATTGCGGGAAATTGCCCCAGCCCAGGCCCGCCTCGACCATGTCCAACGCCACGCCCAGGCTGTCGGTACGCCAATAGGATTGCCCCACGAGTGGGCGGCGATCGCTGAGAGGACTGTCCCGGCCCGCCACCAGAATCTGCCGTACCCGCACCAGGTCTTCCAGAAACGGCTCGCCCTGCGCCTGAGGATGGTGCGGGCTGATGCAGGCGATCAACTGCTCACTGGCGACAAACTGAAAACGCTCCAACACGTTCACGCTCAGCCCTGCAAACACCAGGCACACCTGCACGCGCCCGCTGTGCAGCAACTGCAACACGTCATCTTGTGGCGCTGTCAGCACTTCGATTTCCAACAGTGGAAATTGCTCGCTGATGTCGGCGATGGCCGCGAGCAAACGCCGAGTATTGATATCCACCCCCACACCTATCGACAACTTGCTTTCCAACCCCTGGGACAGCTGCAACGCGTGCACCTGCAACTGCTTGAGCTGTTCGGCCATCAACCGTGCATGGGGGATCAGCGCCAGCGCGAGGTCGGTGGGCACCGGCTCGCGGTGGCTGCGATCAAACAATAGGTAACCCAGTTCGGCCTCAAGGTTGGCGATGCCCATGCTCACCGCCGAAGGCACCTTGCCCAGCGCCCGCGCCGCCGCAGAAAAAGAGCCGCCCTCCACCACGGCCAGGAACACTTCAACGCTGTCGCTGGAAAAGCTCATTTCGCCACCTATCAATAAAACTGAAAGCTTCTGACTTTTTGTGTCAGCCATATTGACGCTATCTTCCGCGCCTTGTGACGTTCCTGTCACCCGAAAAAAGAGGAAGCGGTATGCAAGGCGTGAAACGCAAACTGGTGTATGTGTCGCTCTATGAGCTGATCGGCATGACCTTCTCGGCCCTCGGCCTGGCGCTGCTGTCCGGCACACACCCGTCCAGCACTGGGCCCCTGGCGGTGGTGATCACCACCGTTGCGGTCACCTGGAACTTCATCTACACCACCCTGTTCGAGCGTTGGGAAAGCCGCCAGCATGACCGCACGCGCACAGTCAAACGGCGCATCGCCCACGCCGTGGGGTTCCAGCTGACGCTGATCGTGTTCCTGATTCCGCTGATCGCCTGGTGGATGAACGTGAGCCTCGTGCAGGCGTTCCTGCTGGACCTGGCGCTGATCCTGTTCATCCCCTGCTACACCTTTGCCTTCAACTGGCTGTTCGACCGCACCTTCGGCCTGCCCGCATCGGCGCTACCCGCCACATCGACGTAGCTTCGAGCGTGCACCGCTGCTAGATTCCTTCAGGTCATTTTCAGCGACAGGGAAGCACCATGGGACACTCATTGAAAATCTTGGGCCGCACGTCCTCCATCAACGTGCGAAAAGTCCTGTGGACCTGCCAGGAACTGGGCATCGACTACCACCGTGAAGACTGGGGCATCGGCTACAGCCCTACCCAGTCCCCCGAGTTCCTCGCCCTGAACCCCAACGCCCAAGTGCCGGTGCTGATCGACGACCATGGCGTGCTGTGGGAATCGAACACCATCTGCCGTTACCTCGTAGGCCTCTACCAACGCCACGACCTGCTGCCTGCCAAACCCGCCCCACGGGCCCGGGTGGAGCAATGGATGGACTGGCAAGCCACCGAACTCAACCCATCATGGGGCTACGCGTTCCACGCCCTGGTGCGCCAGAACCCGGACTACCAGGACCCGCAACGCATCAGCGCGGGCGTGCAAGCCTGGAATGACAAGATGGGCCTGCTGGAGCAACAGTTGCTGAAAACGGGCGCCTATGTAGCCGGCGATGAGTTCAGCCTCGCCGACATCCTCGTCGGCCTGTCGGTACACCGCTGGCGCAATGCGCCACTGGAGCACCCGCCCTACCCGGCGGTCGAGGCGTATTACCAGCGGCTCAGCCAGCGCCCAGGTTTTCAGAAGTTCGCCCTGGACGGTCACAACTGAGCCCCGCGCCATAAAACCTGCAAACACAAGGCCTTGGCGCAATAAATCGGTGAATGTGAGGCCAAACACAGGCAACTTCACACACACCGATTTCCGTTAGCCGGCTAAGATTCCAGGCCACTGCTCCTGGAATCTCGCTCATGTCGACACTCACTGCCTCTGCCACTGACGGCATCGACCCGATCCGTGCCGCCCATATCAGCGCACGCATTGACCGCCTGCCCGCCGTCGCCACCGTCTGGCGCCTGGTGGCGCTGCTGTCGATAGGCGGCTTTTTCGAGCTGTATGACCTGTTCCAGACGGCCTATATCAGCCCTGGCCTGATCAGCGACGGGCTGTTCCACACCGGCAGCGAGGGTGTGTTCGGCTTCTCGGACCAGGCCGCGTTCGCCTCGGCGACCTTCCTCGGCCTGTTCCTTGGCGCCAGCCTGCTCAGCCCGATTGCCGACCGTTTCGGCCGCCGTGCAATCTTCACCTTCGCGCTGGTCTGGTACACCGTCGCCACAGTGTTGATGGGGATCCAGACCTCCGCCCTGGGCATTATTTGCATGCGTTTTTTGGTGGGCATTGGCCTGGGGATCGAGTTGGTGACCATCGATGCCTACTTGTCGGAACTGGTGCCCAAGCGCATGCGCAGCTCGGCGTTTGCCTTCGCGTTTTTCGTGCAATTCCTGTCGGTGCCGGCCGTGGCGCTGATGTCGTGGTGGCTGGTGCCCCAGGCACCGTTTGGCATTTCCGGCTGGCGCTGGGTGGTGTTGGCCAGTGCGGTGTTTGCGCTGTTTATCTGGTGGCTGCGCAAACGCCTGCCGGAATCACCGCGCTGGCTCGCACAGAAAGGCCGCTTCGAGGAAGCCAGTGCGATCCTCGACACTCTGGAAGCCCGCTGCCAGAAGGATCACGGCAAACCCCTGGATGCGCCGGAGCCCGAGCCCGTCAGCGTGCAAGGCAGCGGCCGCTTTGCCGATATCTGGCAACCGCCGTACCGCCGCCGCGCGTTGATGCTGATCGTGTTCCATGTGTTCCAGGCCATTGGTTTCTTCGGCTTCGGCAACTGGTTGCCGGCGCTGCTGTCGGGCCAGGGCGTCAGCGTGACCCACAGTTTGATGTACGCGTTCATCATCACCCTGGCCTACCCGCTGGGGCCGTTGCTGTTCGTGAAGGTGGCCAATCGCTTTGAGAACAAATGGCAGATCGTCGGCTCGGCCCTGGGCGCGATGATCTTCGGCAGCCTGTTCGCCCTGCAAACCACGGCGGTGGGCCTGGTGATCTGCGGGGTGATGATCACCTTCTGCAACGCCTGGCTCAGCTTCAGTTATCACTCGTACCAGAGCGAGCTGTTCCCCACCAACATCCGTGCGCGGGCGGTGGGGTTCTGCTATTCGTTCAGCCGCTTGTCCACGGTGTTCAGCAGCCTGTTGATCGGCCTGATCCTCGACCACCTGGGCACGCCCGGCGTGTTGGCGTTCATTGCCAGCAGCATGCTGATCGTGATGATCACCATCAGTTGGTTCGGCCCACGCACGCGCAACCTGGCGCTGGAGAACATCGCCCACTGACGGCAAGGATCGGCCGTCGACAGGACAATACTTGCCGCGACGGCCGCGCCAGCCCCAATAAATACGGGGCTATCGCCCCCGGCACGCTATTTGCTCCACCTGTGGCACCGAACACACCCCAGGTGAGCAATCATGCTGATCAACAACAACACCCAAGCCATTTCCACCGTGCAACAGCTCAAGCGTGCCGACATGGACCCGGCCAACGCCGCCGCCAGCACGCTGTACAGCGGCGCCCTGCAGGCTGCGCAGCAAAGCGTGACCGTACCGGCTGCGCAGAAGGACCTGGACAAGGCCAACGACCGTATCGACGAGGCCTTCGCCAAGACCCGCGTGCAGTTGCAAGCCACCACCGCAGCCCCTGCGGCGACCACTGATGTGCCCGCAGCCGGCTCCAGCACCAGCACCGCCCGCGCTGACTTCACCGACTACATGAACAAAACTCCGGCCGAGCGTATCCGTGAGCAACTGCTCAAGGAACAGGGTTTGACCGAGGAAGAAGTGCAGGCCATGCCGCAGGAAAAACAGGACGCGATCGCCAAGCAAGTGGCTGAGCGCGTGAAGGAGCAGCAGGATCAGCAAGTCGCAGCCAAAGCCACTGACCCGGCACAAGCCGTGAAAGAAACCCTGGCCGCGATCTGACACCACATTCTGTAGGAGCCCGGCTTGCCGGCGATGAGGCCCTTGAGTTCGATGTTGATCTCAGGGACGCTATCGCCGACAAGCCGGGCTCCTACAGGTTTGAGCTGCTTCAGTTATTGCAGTTGCAACGTCGAGTTGAACTGACTGATCGCATCCACCACATGCCGTGAGCCTTCCTGAATCTCCAGGATCACCTGCCCCGCCTCATTCGCCAGTTCCACCCCCAGCCCGGTGCGGCTCAAGCTCGACTGCATGCTCGACACCGCGCTCACCGACAGGTCGTGGTTTTTGCGTACCACATCCACAATCTCCACCGTCGCCTGGCTGGTCCGCGCCGCGAGGCTGCGCACTTCGTCGGCCACCACCGCAAACCCGCGCCCATGCTCACCGGCGCGTGCCGCTTCAATCGCCGCGTTGAGCGCCAGCATATTGGTTTGCTCGGCGATGCTGCGGATGGTCTGCACGATGGCACCGATGATGTCCGACTGCTTGCTCACAGCATCGATGCTTTGTGCAGCTTGGTTCAGGTCGTGGGAGATTTCTTCGATGATCTGCACCGTTTGCTGCACCACCTCCGAGCCCTTGCGTGCGCAGGCGTCGTTCTGCACCGAGGTGGCGTGGGCCGAATCCGCCGCGGTGCGCAGGGTGGTGACCTGGTCGGTGATGTCACTGGCGAACTTCACCACTTTGTACAAGCGGCCGTTGGTGTCGAAGATCGGGTTGTAGGACGCTTCCAGGAACAGCGTCTTGCCGTATTTGTTTTTGCGCTCGAAACGATGGGAGTGATATTCGCCGCGGTTGAGCGAGGCCCAGAACGCCTTGTACGAAGGCGACTCCACCTCGCTGCGATGGCAGAACATGCTGTGGTGCTGGCCGATGATTTCTTCGCGCGAGTACTGCACGGTGCGCAGGAAATTGTCGTTGGCGTTGATGATCTGGCCCTGGGGGGTGAACTCAATCACCGCCATCGAGCGACTGATGGCGTCGATCAGGCTCTGGTTTTCGTGTTCATGGTGGACCCGCGCGGAAATATCCGACGCCACCTTGATCACGCTCTGTACCTGGTTCTGGCTGTCGAGCACCGGCATGTAGCTGGCTTCCAGCCACACCTCCTGGCCGCGCTTGTTCAAGCGCATGAAGGTGCCGCTGAGGGCCTCGCCCCGCGCCAGGTCGCGCCACAACTTGGCGTAGGCCTCGGTGTGGGTGTAGGCCTCTTCGCAGAAGACCCGATGATGTTTGCCGCGAATCTCCTCCACGGTGTAGCCCATGGCTTTGCAGAAGTTATCGTTGGCATCGAGAATCACGCCATTGCGGTCAAACTCGATCATCGCCATGGAACGGCTGATGGCGGCGAGTTTGGCGTTGGCTTCGGTAAGGGCACAGGAGAAACGTTCGATTTCTTGCAGGTCGGATTTGTGATGGCGGTTGAACATGGTCAGATCACCCTTGATTCCCGGCGCCTGGAAGGCGCATTCCATTCATAAGTTGGATAGTGCTGGCAAACCTTTCATGGGGAACAAACCATCCGAATCGCTTTATATGGCAAGCGTCATCACGGTTCTGGGTGAGCATAGACAGGGCTTGGCGCTATGCAAGGTCACTAGTCAGCCAGCATTTTTAACAATGCGCTGACCGCCGCCGAAGCAGGCCGTGTTGGAGAACCCACCAAGGCAAATTCGCGGTGCATTGGTACCGTCAACGGCATGACACGCAGGCCATTTCGCTGGGCCGGCAAGGCCATTTCGGGCACCAGTGTCACGCCGACGCCTTCACGGACCAGGCTGAAGGCACTGTTGAACTCACGCACTTCCACACGGATATCACGCAGGCTCAGCCCGGCTGCGGCTCCCAGGCTACGGGCGTTGGCGGTGCAACCACCGGTGGCCAGCACGAACGGTTGCTCCAGCAACTCTTCCAGCGACACCGTCGCGTCTGCCGGGCGCAGCGCCAGCGGATGCTCGGCCGGCAGCACCGCCATCCAGAAATCACGCCCCAGTACCGTGGCCTTGCGCTCGGGCTTGGGGTTGAGCACCACGCCCAGGTCGATCAGGTCGGCCTCCAGCAGGGTGTGCACTTCGCTGTCGGTGACATCCAGGGTGGTGACCTCGATACCGGGGTTCAACTGACGGAAACGTTGCAGCAACGGTGTTAGAAACGTCGCCAGCACCATAGGGAAACTGGCAATACGAATGCTCCCACGCAGCAGCGGGCGCGCTTCATCGACGGTGGTCCGAATGGTCTGCAACGCTCCAAGCATCACCCGCGCCTGTTCGATCACACTCAAGCCTAGGGCGGTGGGCAAGGTCTTGCGCGGCTCACGGGTAAACAATTGCACCCCCAGGGTCGCCTCCATACCGGCCATGGCCTGGCTGGCAGCGGATTGGGTCATGCCCACGCGCTCGGCGGCGGCGGTGATGCTGCCGTGGTCGGCCACGGCCACCAGCAGGCGCCAGTGCATCAGGTTCATCATGGCAGTAGCTGTCCTTATGGCGGGGCTCTGAAGGTTTAATTTTACGCAAGGTGTCATGCCCGTGAGACTGGCGCAAACCCTAAGGAGTCGCCCTTGATGAAACTGTATTTCTTCCCCCACGCCTGCTCCCTCGCCCCGCATATCGTGCTGCGCGAACTGGCCCTGCCGTTCGAGCTGGTGCGGGTGGACAACCAGACCAAAACCACCGCCAACGGCGAGAACTTCCTGCAGATCAACCCCAAGGGCTACGTGGCGGCGCTGCAACTGGACAATGGCCAAGTGCTGACCGAAGCCAGCGCGATCCTGCAATACCTGGCCGACCAGAAAACCGAAGCAGGCCTGGCCCCGGCCAATGGCAGTTGGGAGCGCGTGCGCTTGCAGGAATGGCTGAACTTCATCGCCAGCGAAATCCACGGCGGCCTGGCGATCTTCTTCAATGGCGCGATCCAGGGCGACGTGCGCGCCATGTTCCTCGCCACGTTACACAAGCGTTTCGCGATTCTGGTGCAGACGCTTGAGCGCCAGGATTACCTGCTGGAGTCCGGGTATTCGGTGGCCGATGCCTACCTGTTCGTGGTGCTGCGCTGGGCGGCGTTTAACGACATCGACCTGCAGGAATGGCCGGCGCTGGCAGCGTTTCAACAGCGCATCAGTGAGCGGCCAGCGGTGATGACCGCACTGGCCATCGAAGCCGCCTGACCTCTCCCCGTAGGAGCCGGCTCCTACAGGGGGAAGGGGGTGGTTTGGAGGAAGGCACTCAGTGCCAGCACGTCCACTGAACCGGAGCGGTCCTGGTCCAGGTGCGCCACGTGGCGGCGCACCGCTTCATGGACCTGCCGCACGCCCTGCCCCTGCTGCAGCGGGCCACGCAGGTCCACGGCCTGCGCGGCGACGATCAGCTCGATACTCGCCAGCCACAGCACCCGTTCGGTCAAACGGCGGGTCTTGTCGACCACGGCCAGCGCTTGACCGGCGTAATCTTCCACGCGATCGGCCACTGGCACACTCACCGCCGGCAACGGGTTGGCCAAGTGCCCGATCTCGGCGACCAGTGCCGAGCTGGTACGTTGCAACGCCGCCATCCCGACATGCCCCGGCTGGGTAATCAAAAACCGTGGCAGCTCACTGGACGCAGGCGATAACAGTTTGGCGATGCGTTCGGCACTGCACGCCGCCACTCGGCTCAAGGCCAACCCCAGGCCTTCGGCCGCCAGTGCCAGGTGGGTACTGTCAAAATTCGCCGTGGCCAACACCCGCGCCTCTTCGCTGATCAACGCTGGGTTATCCGCACCGCTGCGCAGTTCCAACTCGATCAGTTCATGCAGCTGTTTCAACGCCTGCTGCGCAGCGCCCTGTACCACCGTGGCACAGCGAAAGCTCAACGGGTCCTGCAAGCGGCGCGGGCTATCGGCTAAGTCTCCGCCCGCCAACAACTGCAACAACGCCGCCGATTGTTCGGCCTGCCCCGGTGCCGCTCGCAAGCGCGACGCCCACGGCTGGAACGGGCTGAGGTTGGCCCGATAGCCCTCGCACGAAAGCGCCAGCGCCGCCAGCAACGCATCCAGAACCTGCTGCGCGTCGGCCACCAGCAAGGCGCCCAGGCCGACACTCGCGGCATTCGCCGAGACCAGCGCCAGGCCGTCCTTGCCGGTCAACGGCACCGACAACGCCAGGCTCAGATGGGCCAAGGGCGCCAGGTCACTCTCACCCAACGAGCCGAGCAACGGCACCTCGGGCTCGACCCCGGTATTGAGCAGCGCCAGCAACGCATCCGCCGCTTCTGGTGAAATGCCCGAACGGCCCTGAGCCAACCCCGCCAGCCGCGCCGCCATGATCGCGCGCACTTCCTGTCGGTTGGCGAGGCGCCCCACCCCCACCGCCCGGCCCAGGGGGATGTTTGCCTGCACAGGTGCCACAGGCGTATCCACCGCCGCGCCGAGGCCGGTGGTCACGCCATAAATCGGTGTGCCTTCGGCGGCCAGTTTCAGCAGCAATGCGTGACCGTCTTCGATGCGTTGACGGGCCAGAGGGGTAAAGTCGGCCGATGCATCCTGCCGGGCAATCGCCAATAAATCCGCGAGCGCCAGGCCTTGGGGATCCAGCTCAATCATGCCCAGCGCAACCGCTGGCCAATCCCCAGGCGCTTGGCTTTTTCCAGCAGGGCGTGGCCCAGGGCGATATCGCTGAGGCTCAGCCCGCGATGCCAGAACAGGATGGTTTCTTCAGGGTTTTCCCGGCCGCTTTTCAAGCCGGTAACGATCTGCCCCAGCTCGGCATGCAGGGTGTCGGCACTGAGTTTTCCGGCGTCGACATGGGCACGTAACGCGCCAAACAGACCGCCCTTGCACTGGCCCCAATCATCGACCACCAACTTGCTCATGATGTCGGTGAGCGACAGTTCCACCGCGCTCATGGTGCCGTAGGGCACGACAAACGCCCCGGGTTTGATCCAGTCGGTGCGCAGCAAGGGCTCGGGCTGATCCAGGCGCGAGGCCTCGACCACGATGTCGGCGCCACGCACGGTGCTTTCCCAATCCTCGGTGACGATCACCGGTTTGCCCAAGTCCTGGCGCAGGCGCTCGGCGAAGGCTTCGCGGCTTTCGCTGCGGCGCGAATGCACGCGGATTTCCTCGAAGTCAAACAGGTGGTCGAGCAAGCGCACATTCCAGTATGCGGTGCCACGGGCGCCGATATGCGCCAACACTTTGCTGTCGGGCCGGGCCAGGTATTTGGCGCCGATGGCAGTGACCGCGCCGGTGCGCATATCGGTGATGGCCGAGGCGTCGAGGATCGCCTTGGGAATGCCGGTGGCCGGGTCCAGCAGGTTGAGGATCGCCAGTTCCGAAGGCAGGCCCTTGCGGTAGTTGTCGACGAAATCGCCCACCACTTTCACGCCCGCGTAACCGATGTTGCCGCCGAGCACGCCGCGCAGTACGTTGAAGTGGCCGTTGATCTCGCCGCCGGGAATCAAGTGGGTGCGCGGCTCGATCACCGCCTCGCCCCGGCCCTGGATCGCCAGGCTGGCTTCGATGGCGGTGAGGATTTCGTCGTTGGAGAGGCCCAGTTCATCGATGTCGAGGCCGTTGAGAAAATCGATGTAGATCGGTTGCATGATTAAGGGGCCTTGAAGACGATTTGCTGCACATCGACCTTTTTAGGGATCAGGCCGTTGGCGAAGAACAGGTCGGCGGTGCGTTGCTGGTTGGCGACGTCGACGGCTTGCAGCGGGCGGATCGGCGCGGGCGAGCGGTGTTCGAAGTAGCTGCGCACCACCGCCGGTGGCAGGCCCAGGGTCTTGGCCATCAGGGCGATGCTGTCGTCGGGCTGGTCGAGGGACAGGCGCTGCGCCTTGGCCAGGGTCTGGATAATCGTGGCGACGGCCTGCGGGTGCTGTTGAGCGAACGGGTGGTTAACCACAAAGAAACTCCCGGCCGGATTGAGGCCCTGGCCATCGCCCAACACGCGGGCGGAACCGTCGACCACGGCGGCCGAGTAGTACGGGTCCCACACCACCCACGCGTCGACCTTGCCCTGCTCGAACGCGGCGCGCCCATCGGACGGCGACAGGTACACCACGTTCACGTCTTTCCATTGCAGACCGGCGCGCAGCAGGCTTTTCAAGAACAGGTTGTGCGCACTGGAGCCCTTGAGCAGCGCCACGCGCTTGCCCTTGAGTTCGGCCACGCTCTGGATCGTGCTGGCCTTGGGTACCAGCACCGCTTCGGTCTTGCCTTCATTGGGCTCGACAGCGAAGTACTGCAAATCAATGCCAGCCGCCTGGGCGAAGATCGGCGGGATGTCGCCGATATTGCCGATGTCCAGGCTGCCGCCGTTCAACGCCTCGATCAGCGGCGGACCGCCGAGAAACTCGATCCACTGCACCTGGGTGCCGGGCAGCGCGGCTTCAAAGAGCTTGTGCTCACGGGCCAGCACCATGCTCACCGAGCTTTTCTGGTAGCCGATGCGCAAGGTGGCCGGGTCGGCCGCCAGCACGTGACCGGCGACCAGCGATAAAACGGCTGCAACGAGAACCTTGAGCATTAGAGTGCCCCCTTGACCTTGGCCGCGACGTCCGCCGGCACCCACTGTTGCCAGACTTGTGGTTGTTCCTTGAGGAACGTCAACGCAACCTGACGCGGTTGCTCACGCTTCTCGCTCATCTGCGCGAGGGTGCCGTTGAGCAGGTCGATCGGCAGGTCGACTTTCTCGAAGAACGTCACCAGTTGCGGATACTGCGCCTTGAACGGCGCCGACACGCCAATCGCCAAATGCGCGGGCAACGAACGGGTGCCGATAGGGTGCGGGTTGTGGGCGTCGGCCAGGGTTTTCCAGGCCTCGGCGTTGAACGGCGGCTCTTCCAGCTTGATCAGCTTGAAACGGCCCAGTAGCGGCGTCGGCGACCAGTAGTAGAACAACACCGGCTTGCCACGACGGATCGAGGACGCCACCTCGGCGTCCAGCGCCGCACCGGAACCGGTGCGGAAGTTGACGAAGGTGTCGGTCAAGCCATAGGCCTTGAGCTTCTGGCTGTTGACGATCTCGGAGGTCCAGCCGGTGGGGCTGTTGAGGAAGCGCCCTTTGCTCGGGTCTTCGGGGTCGCGGAACACGTCTTTGTAGCGCGCCAGGTCGGCCACTGACTTGAGGTCCGGCGCCAGCGGCTTGATACCCCGTTCGGCATCGCCCTTGATCACGTACTCGGGCACCCACCAGCCTTCGGTGGCGCCTTTGACGGTGTCGCCCAGGCCGAACACCTTGCCTTCGCTTTCCGCCTTGACCCACGCCGGACTGCGCCCGGCCCACTCTTCGCCGATCACTTGGATGTCGTCCTTGGCCAGGGCGGCTTCGAGGCTCACGGTGCTGCCGGGCAAGGTGTCGGTGGGCAGGCCGTAGCCTTTCTCGACGATCACGCGCAGCACTTCGGTAATCAAGCTGCCGCTTTCCCAGGTGATGTCACCGAAGTGGATCGGCTTGACCGCGTCGGCGGCGGGCGCGTGTTGGGCCACCAGGGCCAGGGCCAGTAGCGAGCCACCGAGCAGGTGTTTGATCTTTTTCATGTGTAGCCTCTTGGTGATTCGATTTCGAGAACAACGCAAAACCAGTGTGGGAGCGGGCTTGTGTGGGAGCGGGCTTGCTCGCGAATGCGGTGTGCCAGTCAATGCATCCGGTGACTGATCCACCGTCTTCGCGAGCAAGCCCGCTCCCACATTTGATCTCTGCGGTACTCAAGATCGGTTAAAAGTCATAACTGAGCCGCGTGTAGTAAAACGCCCCCTCTGGCGCGGTCGGCGACAGGTAGCTGTATTGCTGACCGGGCGTCTGGCGCAGGCGGGTGTTGAAGTCGTCGGGTTTGCTGTCGAACAGGTTGTTCACCCCCACCGAGACGCGCAGTTGCTTGGTGAACGCGTAGTTCACGTCCAGGTCGGTGGTCCATTGCGCACTGAAGGTCTGGTCGTATTGGGCGTTGGCTTCGGCAGCCGCGTATTTGCGGTATTTGCCGTAGCGGGTTTCGTTGAGGGCAATGGTCCACTGGCTGATCTTGTGCACCGCGCCGAACACCAGCTTGTCCTCGGGGTAGCCATGCTCGATAAAGCCACGGGCTTCGCGGGTCAGCACTTCGAAGCCGTTGGGGTTTTCGTGGACCTTCTCGATGGTGGTGCGGGCCTTGGTGTAGCCGGCCGACAGGTTCAGGTCGCCGAACTGCGCAAGGTCAATGTTGTACTTGCCGACGATGTCGACGCCCCGGGTGCGGGTGTCGGCGGCGTTGGTCATGAACTGCGCCCAGGAGTACTGGCCGTAGCCGGCATTGGTGAGGATCTGCTCGGCCAACGGCCCGGAAATACCGCCGCTGAACAACAGCCGGTCGCGGATCGAGATCTGGTAGGCGTCGACGGTCAACGAGGCGTGCTCAGTCGGTCGCAGCACCAGGCCCAACGAGTAGTTGGTGGATTTTTCTGGCTTGAGCGCCTGGGCGCCGAGGGCGCGGGCCGCAGGGTTGTCGGCCGGCAGCATGCGGGTCAGCACCGGGTTGCCGTTGACGTCCAGGTTGGTGGTGGTGGTCCACGACGTGCCGATCTGCCCCAGGCTCGGCGCATGATACGCGTTGTTGACCGTCGCGCGCACGCCCACTTGCGGGGTGAAGTCATAGCGCGCCGACAGCTTGCCCGTGGTGGCCGAGCCGAAATCCGAGTAGTGCTCGGTGCGCCCGGCCACGCCCACTTGCAGCTTGTCGGTGACCTGGTTTTCCAGGCCGAAATACACCCCGCCCACGTCGCGCTTGAAGGTACCGGCGTCATCCGGGGTCAGGCCCGAAGCCTGCACCGCGCCCACTTGCACGTTGTCGATACCGCCATAGGAGTAGGAGTCGTAGTCACCCGCCTCCAGGCGATATTGCTCATGCCGGTAGGCCACGCCGGCCGAGACGGTCAGCGGGTGGCTGGACCAGTTCACGTCCAGGTCCTTGGCGTAGTCGAGGGTGATGTTGGTCTGGTCGTTGATCAGGGTGGCGACGTTGAATTTGGTCGGGCTGTTGGCGCCGTAGCTGGGGTTGACGGTGTTGAAGGCCAGTTCATCGTGCTCGTCGCGGCCGTAAGTGGCGCTCAGGTCGAAGCGGCCAATGCTGTCATCTTCATAACGGGTGCCCACGGTGATGGCGCCGTCTTCATAGCGATAGCGGTATTTGGGGATCGTGCCGTTGGGGTAGATCGACGCCACGTTGTTAGGGCTGCTGGCCAGCAGCGGCGGCGTGTTGTTCACCGACGTGTCCTGGCCAAAGGTGGCGAAGCTGTAGAGGCGCCATTGATCGTTCAGGCCGATCTCGGCGTTGGCCGCCAGGTTGTATTTGTCACGCCCGGCACCGCCCCAGCGCGGGTCTTGCACCTGGCCGTCGGCCACGTACTTGTCGCCGATGTCGTCGGGCTTGTTGTTCAGGGTGTTGAAGCTCAGGGTCAGGAAGCCATCGCCGGGCAGACCGATGCCGTACCAGCCGTCGGTGGTCTTGCTGAAGCCGTCGCCCTGGGCGTACTTGCCCAGTTGCGTGTTGATACCGCCGCCGCTGTCGCGCTCCTTGAGCACGATGTTGACCACGCCGGCCACCGCGTCGGAACCGTACTGCGCCGAGGCGCCATCACGCAGCACTTCGACGTGGTCGATGGCGCTGATGGGGATCATGTCTAGGTCCACCGGCTGGGCACCAATGAACGGCACGCCCCCGGAAATATTCACCACCGCCGAAGTGTGACGACGCTTGCCGTTGATCAGCACCAGGGTCTGGTCCGGTGACAGGCCGCGCAGTGACGCGCCCTTGGGGTCCTGGCCACGGGTGGCGCTGTTGTTCTGCGGAAAGTTGAACGAGGGCAGCAACTGGAACAGCGCCTGGTTGAGGCTGGTGGCGCCGGTCTGCTTGAGTTCTTCGGCGTTGATCACGTCCACCGGGGCGCTGCTGGTCAGGGCGGTGGCGTCACTGCGACGGGTGCCGATGGCGACCACGCGATCCAGGGTTGGCGCCTGCGCGGCGCTGGTCTGGGCCTTGACGCTGCTAGTGGCGTTTTTGCTCGCGCCTTCCTTGATGATGAAGGCGCCTTCCGGGCTGACCTGCACTTGCAGACCGGTGCCCTTGAGCGCGGCGTCGACGGCCTGATGGGCCGACAGCGAACCGTCCACGCTGGCCGAGGAATACTGGCCCAGTTGCGGGGTGAAGGAGATCACCTGGCCGCTCTGGCGGCTGATGTTCAGCAGCACTTCATCCAACGGGCCAGGGGCGATGTGATAGACCTGGCGCGCCTCTTCGGCACTGGCGGTAAACGCGAAAAACAGGCTGGCCAACGGCACCAGGGCAAAAGTTCGAAGCGGCACACGGTTGAACTGACTCACTTTGGCTCCCCCCAAGGAAACTCGAGAACGCTGCTCCCCGCAGCGCTTACGGGAGTGATGTGGGACAGCGAGGGGAAAACTTGCAGATCGTTTGGTTATGTCCTTAGAACCGGGTCCTGGCCTTAAACTGATCACCCATTCAATGTGGGAGCTGGCTTGCCTGCGATGCAGACAACTCGGTACCACAGGCACACTGCGGGGATGCCATCGCAGGCAAGCCAGCTCCCACAGGGGGTCAGGCCGCACTGACGGTCACCCACAAGCCGGTGCGGCGCGTGATGTGAATCGGCAAGGTGCGCGCCAGGGTGTCGAGGATCTGCTGGGGATTGTCGAGACGGTACAGGCCGCTGACGCGCAGGCCAGCGACGCCGGGGTCCAGGCGCAGCACGCCGTTGTGATACGGGCGTAACGCCTCGATCACCTCGGCCAGCGGACGGTCGCGTACCTGCAGGAAACCATCGACCCACGCGGTCGCGGCGGAAGAACTGGCTTCAACAGGGCCAAAGCCCGTGGGGCCGTAGTGCACTTCATGGCCGGCCGCCAGTTGCAGGCGCTCGCCGTCCTGGCGGTCGATCTGCACCGCACCGTTAAGCGCAACGACCTGGCCCTGCCCTTCCCGCTCACGCACCAGAAAGCGATTGCCATAGGCGTGCAGGCGCGCGTGGTCAGTCTGGATCTGAAACGGTCGATTGCGGTCGCTGGCAACCTTGGCGAGTAACTCACCTTCACGCAGGCGCACCAGGCGCCGTTGCGAATCAAACTGGATATCCGCCGCGCTTTGCGCGTTCAACAGTAATTCGCTGCCATCCGCCAGGGTGACGGTGCGGCGCTCGCCGGTGCCGGTGCGGATATCGGCGGTCAGATCCGACAAGCCCATGGGCTTGGCCAGCAGCGCTGCGCCGATTGCCACGCCAGCACCGGCCAACGCGACCTGCAACACCTGACGCCGACTGGAAGGCGCGTCCAGCGCCTGCTGCAACACTTTGCCGCTCACCCCCTGGGCCAGGGGAATCTGGAATACCCCCAAACGTGTCTCCAGTTGCTGACACAGTGCTTCGTGGCGCGGGTCACTGGCGCGCCACTGGTGATAACGCTGCCAATCCGCCGCCGTGGCCTGGCCTGAACGCAACAGTACATACCAGTGCGTGGCAGTGTCGATCAGCTCATCGTTCATTCCAGGCACAGCCGCAGGCAACGGTTGAGGGCGCGGGCCATGTAGTCGCTCACGGAACGCTGGGAAATGCCCAGCTCGGCCGCGATCTCCGGGTAGGTCAGGCCATTGAGTTGCGATAACAAAAAGGTCGCCTTGACCTTGGCCGGCAAGCCGTCAAGCAAGTGGTCGATGGCCTGCAGGGCTTCGAGCATTTGCGCCAGGTCTTCCGGCGAGGGTGCGGTAGAGGTTTCGTCGTTGTTGAGGGCATCGAGGTAGGCGCGTTCCAGGTCACGACGACGCCACAGCTGGTACATCAGGCGCTGGGCAATGGTGGTGAGCAAGGCGCGGGGTTGCCGGATCGGCACCACCTCCGGCGAACTCAAGAGTTGGACAAAGGTATCGGCGGCGATGTCTTCGGCGTGCGCACGGGAGTCGAGATGACGGTGCAAACGGCTGCACAGCCAGTCGTAATGACTGCGGAACAATCCGCCCACGTAATCGCTGTGAGAAGTGTCGGCGCCGGACATAGTGGCTCCATTTGAGTAGGTTGCGCGTTATGTCCGGTGTTCCGGTGGAGCGATCCTAGCAAGGCTGCTTATTCTTTAATAATATTTAAAAGGTATTTTTATATAACCTTATTGAAGCACCGAGTAACCAGCACTGGCGGCTTGCTGTTGATAGTCCAGCAGCACCTTATAGTCGTCTTCGCTGGCCGGGAGCACTGCCTGCACGCCCAGGGTTTCAACCACTTGCGGCAAATCCTGCAGCGCCTGGTTCATCGCCTGGCGAATCGTGGTGACCTGCTCATCGCTCAAGCTCAGCGGGCCGATGTAAGGCAAGGTCGGGCTGGGCGCGCTGCGGCTGACGAGGCGCAGCCCCGCCACTTCGTGCGGGGCGAAACGGGCCAGGTAGTCGTAGGTCACGCTGTCGATGGCGGCGAGGTCGGCGCGGTTTTCCCGTAGCCAGCGCAGGCTCTCGCGGTGCGCGCCGCTGACGCCGACGCTGGCGAAGAAGCGGCCATCGCGCTGCAACGGCGCGAGGCGTTCGCGCAGCAGGTTCATGCCGCTGTTGGAATCATGGCCATTGATCACGCCCCGGCTGTCGTAGAACTGCGCCAGGGTGGTGCGCGGGTTGTCGTCGCGGGTCAGCAGCAGGCTGCAATGTTCGCCGCCACTGCTGTGGGGCAGTTCGTAGCGCGGGCGGCCGATGATGCGGACCTGGCCGCGCAACTGGGTCATCAGCGGGTAGCCGCAGGTTTGCGTGACGAGCAGTTCGGGGGCGAGCCACAGGCCGTGCAGGTCGAGGTGGTCGGCGTTACGGCGACCGAGATCGAGCCGTTCAAGAATACGCGCCAGCCACTGCTGGTTGGCCTGGTTTATGTGATCCGGCGCAACGTACATCAGCAACTCGGCGTAGTGCTCACTCATGGTCTTGTCTCACGCAAAAGGGTGCCGGGGGCTGTCGATGGCCTTGAGGCCGTGACGGCTGATCAACTGGCCATAGCCCTGCACCAGGAACCCACCACTGCGCGCCACCCACTGTTCGCGGCGCGCACGGTACACGGTGGGTAGCAAATACCAGGGCAGTTTCGGCAAGTCGTGGTGCACCAGGTGCAGGTTGTTGTTGAGGAACAGCCAGGTCCACGGCCAGGACGCTTCGTTGAGCACGGTGCGCTGTTCCGGTTGCGGGTGCGGGCGGTGCTCATAGTAGGAACGGATCGACGCCAGGGACAAGGCCGGCACACTGACCAGCAGCAGGTAGTGCAGCACCGACAACGCGCTGTAGTGGGCGATAAAGCTGAGCATTAGTACGGTGACGGCGCCGTGGCACAGCCACATCGGCCATACCTGCGGCAGGCGCTGCCACTCATGGCGGGCCAGCCGGCCAATCGCCAACGGAGCGGCCAACAGGAAACGGCCTAGCACGGTCTTGGTCAGCCAGTGCACACCGCGTTCGAACAGCGAGCTGCTGTCCCACTGGGCTTGCCTGAGGTAACGGCTTTCCGGGTCGATGCCCGGCAGCGTGAGGTCTTCGTCGTTGTGGTGCAGCAGGTGGCTGTCGCGGTACAGGGTGTAGGGGTACCACACGGCAAACGGGGCGTAACCGAGCAGTTTGTTCACGAACAGCGAACGGGTGGGATGGCCATGGAGCAGTTCGTGTTGCACCGACAGCCACAGCGTCACCAGCGGGATCAGCAACAAAGTGCTCAGCCACAGGCCCAGCCAATAGCTGGCGAACATCACGCTGAACCAGCCGGCATAGACGCCGATGATCAGCAGCCAGGTCGGCCATTCGGTGCGTACGGTAAAGCGTTGCGCCAGGGCTTCGATTTCCCGGCGTTGGGTCAGATCAAGGTAGTTGGCCATCGGCAGCTCAGAGCAGGTGTTTCCTGCTCTGTGCAGCGAGGCCGGAAAATCTTGCAGATCATTTGGTTCTAAGCTTGGAACTCAATGGCCGAACAGGCCGGTTTCGGATTTCTTGGCTTTCTTGTCGGCGCGTTTTTCATCGGCGGTCTTGGCCGGTTTTTTCTTCGCGGCTTTTTTTGAATCCATACCTTTGGCCATGATACGTACTCCACGTGCAGGGGATGTAGCACTGGGTATACCACCTATTGGGCGGCAGAAGGCGCTTATAATCCCCGCCCCTTCATCACGCCACTTGAACACCATGCCTGAATTGACCCTGGAACTGCTGGCAGAGCCGCTGTGGCCGCTGCTGAACAAGTTTTATCGCAGCCACGACTCGTCGATGAAAGCCCTCAAGGGCGGACGTTTGTGGGTGGCACGAGACGGCGAGATTGTCGCCGGGCTGTGCCTGACCCCGGTGGTCGGCGGGCAGTGGCTGACCGGTGTGTTCGTGGCCCCGGCCTATCGCGGCCAGGGCCTGGCGGCGCGCTTGATCCGCCAGGCGGTGGCGTCGAGTGAAGGCACGGTGTGGCTGCTGTGCCATCCGGACCTTGAGGGGCTTTATCAGCGCATGGGGTTCAGCCAGGAAACGCTATTGCCTCAGTCCTTGAGCGAACGGCTGGTGCGCTACAAGCGCAACAAGCCGATGATCGCAATGGGCTTAGAACCGTTGGTGAGGTCGACCTTCGATAATGTGTGATCGGCTGGTGGAGGGCCCATGCTAGCCTCGACGGCACAGTGGCCCCATACAGGACGATCATGAACAAGACGCTTGCAGCCCTCTCCCTCACCGCCCTCCTCGCCCCAGCCATGAGCCACGCGGCCGATACGCCGATCAGCGCCCAGCAATACGCCAGCGTGCTCGCCGGTTCCTGGCGCGACCCGGCCAACAGCGCCCGTGACGGTTATCGCCACCCGCAGCAGACCCTGGAGTTCTTTGGCCTGGGCGCCAAGCAGACGGTGATCGAAATCACCCCGGGTGGCGGTTGGTACAGCGAAGTGCTGGCGCCGCTGCTCAAGGACCACGGGCATTACATCGCCGCCGTGCAGGCGGCGAGCGTCAGCACCTATGCGCGTACGTCCGAAGAGAACCTGAAGAAGAAATTCGCCGCCGCCCCGGCGCAGTACGCCAAGGCCCAAGTGGTGGAGTTCGATCCCAAGGCGCCGGTGTTCGGCAAGCCGGCGTCGGCCGATGCCGTGCTGACCTTTCGCAATGTGCATAACTGGGTAGAAGCCGGCACCGCGCCAGCCACCTTCAGTGCGTTCTATCAGGTGCTGAAGCCGGGTGGCGTGCTGGGTGTGGAAGACCATCGGGCCAAGGACGGGGCGGACCTGGAAGCCATCAAGGACAGCGGCTACCTGACCACCGCCCAGGTGGTGAAGCTGGCCACCGATGCCGGGTTCAAGCTGGCGGGGCAAAGCGAAGTGAATGCCAACCCGAAGGACACCAAGGACTATGCCGGTGGCGTGTGGACCTTGCCGCCGACGTTGCGGTTGGGTGAGCAGGACAAGGCCAAGTATGTGGCGATTGGCGAGTCGGACCGGATGACGTTGCGGTTTGTTAAACCCGCCAAATAATCAGACTGAACACAAAACCAATGTGGGAGCGGGCTTGCTCGCGAAGGCGGTGGTTCAGTTAGAACATCTTTGACTGACCCACCGCCTTCGCGAGCAAGCCCGCTCCCACATTTTGACCTCATTGGGTCTGAAAGCTAGTCGTCGGCAGTGGGGTCCATGTCGGGGAACATCACTTCGATAAAGCCGAACTTGCTGAAGTCGGTGATCCGCGACGGGTACAGCCGGCCGATCAGATGATCGCACTCATGCTGCACCACCCGCGCATGAAAACCGTCGGCCACGCGCACAATCGGCTCGCCCTTGGGGTCGAAGCCTTCGTAGCGAATCTGCTGATAGCGGTTCACGGCGCCGCGCAGCCCCGGCACGGACAGGCAACCTTCGTAACCCTCTTCCAGCACCGGGCTCAGCGGCGTGATCAATGGGTTGATCAGGATAGTCTGCGGCACCGGAGGCGCGTCCGGGTAACGCTCGCTGGCGTCGAAACCAAAGATCACCAGCTGCAAATCAACGCCGATCTGCGGTGCGGCCAGGCCGACGCCGCCCACGTGTTCCATGGTCTGGAACATGTCATCGATCAATTGCCACAGCTCGGGGCTGTCGAACATTTCCGGGGGGACCGGTGGCGCGATGCGCAGCAGGCGCTCGTCGCCCATTTTCAGGATTTCACGGATCATCGATCAGACTTCATCGGTAGTGGGCTTGGAGTGGTCACGGCCGAGGCCTGAGACGTGTTGTTTTTCATCCGTGGCGCTGTGCTCATCAAAATCCTTCTCGCCGGGGTCCTTGCCTTCGACCGACATGTGTTCGATCACGGCATTCATCTCCGCGCCGAGCAGCAGCACGGCGGCAGAAATATAGAAGTACAGGAGCAAGACGATGATCGCACCGATACTGCCATACATGGCGTTGTAGTCGGCGAAGGTTTTGACGTAGTAGCCAAAGCCCAGGGAAGCGATGATCCACACCACCACCGCCAGCACCGAGCCTGGGGTGATAAAGCGGAATTTCTGTTTTACGTCGGGCATCACGTAGTACATCAGGGCCACGGCGAACATCAGCAAGATCACGATCAACGGCCAGCGCAGGATGGTCCACAGGGTGACGACAAATTCCTGCATGCCGATCTGCCCGGCCAGCCATTCCATCACCTGCGGGCCCAGCACCATCAGCGCGGCGGCGGCCAGCAGCATGCCGGCGATGCCGACCGTGTAGAAGATCGACAGCGGGAAGCGCTTCCAGATCGGCCGGCCTTCGACCACATCGTAGGCGGCGTTCATCGCGCTCATCATCAGGCGCACGCCCGCCGAGGCGGTCCACAGGGCGATGACAATACCCACCGAGAGCAGGCCGCCCTTGGATTGCTGCAGTTGGTCGATCACCGGGTTGACCTGCTCCAGGGCCTGGGGCGGCAGCACCAGTTCCGACTGCATGCGCAGCCAGGTGAAGAAGTCCGGCAGGTGCAGGAAACCGATCAGGGCAATCAGGAACAGCAGGAAGGGAAACAGGGAGAACAGCATCTGGTAGGCCAGTGCCGAGGCATAGGTAGGCATCTCGTCATCGACGAACTCTTTGACGGTGCGCACCAGCACCTTGTGAAGCTTGAGGCCGTCTAATACCGGAAAAATCATAGCGTCTCCTTTCGCCGCAAAGAGGATGAGGTCGTGGGCGACTCAGGGGCCGTTTTCTACATCAAGGTAGCCTATTTGGCGACCTTGAAACAATTTCGAAACTTTAGCGGCAACAGATGACATAAAAACGGCCATCCGTGGATGGCCGTTCGGGCTGCTTGAAAGCGCACTTATTTGGTGGCTTTTTTTACAGCGTCCTTGGTGTCGCCAATCGCTTTTTCGACTTGGCCTTTCTTTTCCTGCACCACGCCTTCAGCGCGCAGTTTGTCGTTGCCGGTGACTTTGCCGACGCCTTGCTTGATGTTGCCGACGGCTTCGTCTTTCAAACCTTTTGCCTTATCCGCTGTGCTGCCCATGGTATTTCTCCAGAAGAACAATCAAGGGTTTTGGTCATTACCTAGAGATTGACCCGAGGCCGTTCGGCAGAGTTTCAATTATTTTCAGGGGGCATTTCATCGCCAGCCGCAGGTTTGGCTTTATGTTTTGCAGCCAACCCACGAGAATGCCCGGCACATTCAGGCTATAACGCTGAATAACAGATCCCGTAGGAAGGTTATGAAACTCAATAAAGCACAGGCCATCGCCCGCAGAAACACCGAACTGGGCGGTGCCGTACTCGGCGTCAACAACTGCCATTTCACCGACCTGGACCGCAAGCGCAACATCTGGTGGTTCGACCTGCCGGTGGGCCGCATTGCGATCGGCCAGTACGAGTGGATCCATCTGTTGATGCACAACGCCGAGACCGACCAGTTGCTGCACCTGAAGGTGCCGACGGTGTTCCTGCGCGAGAAGCTCGAAGGCCTTGTGGTGCGCAATGCGGGCAAGCGCAAACCGGAGATCACCCTGGAGCTGAGCGCGGACAAGGATTCGTTCCTGAAGGATGTGCGACCAGCAGGTGCGGGCATCAGCTTCGCGCAATTTTCCCTGTAAAAACTCAGTCAAAAAACGGTGGGAGCTGGCTTGCCTGCGATAGCGGTGTACCAGCCAGCCCAACAGTGACTGAAGAATCGCAATCGCAGGCAAGCCAGCTCCCACATGGGATTGCATTCCAATCCAATCATGGGAATCAGCAGGCCATAAAAAACCCCGCATCAGCGGGGTTTTTTAGGGGTTACTTTTTAAGGCCGAGCTTCTTCAGCTCTTCATCACGCAACTCACGGCGCAGGATCTTGCCCACATTGGTGGTCGGCAATGCATCGCGGAATTCCACGGCTTTCGGCACTTTGTAACCGGTGAGGTTGGCGCGCATGTGCTCCATCACCTGGTCCTTGGTGAGCGTCGCGCCCGGCTTGACCACGATGAAGATCTTGATGTGTTCCCCCGACTTCTCGTCCGGCACACCGATGGCCGCGCATTGCAGCACGCCCGGCAGGCCAGCCAGCACGTCTTCCAGTTCGTTGGGGTACACGTTGAAACCGGAGACCAGGATCATGTCCTTCTTACGGTCGACAATGCGCATGTAGCCGTCTTGCTGGATAAGCGCGATATCACCGGTCTTCAACCAGCCTTCGCTGTCGAGAATTTCGGCGGTGGCGTCTTCACGCTGCCAGTAGCCCTTCATCACCTGCGGGCCCTTGATGCACAGCTCGCCGATCTCGCCCAAAGGCAACTCGCTGCCGTCGTCGGCAATGACCTTGCACAGGGTCGACGGCACAGGAATGCCGATGGTGCCGATCTGGGTGTACTGGATCGGGTTGACGGTGGCCACCGGGCTGGTCTCGGTCATGCCGTAACCTTCGCAGATGCCGCAGCCGGTCACGTCTTTCCAGCGCTCGGCGGCTGCCAGTTGCAGGGCCATGCCGCCAGACAGGGTGACTTTCAATGCCGAGAAATCCAGCTTACGGAACGCTTCGTTGTTGCACAGCGCCACGAACAGGGTGTTCAGGCCGACAAAGCCGCTGAACTTCCACTTGGACAGTTCCTTGACCATCGCCGGCAGGTCGCGCGGGTTGCTGATCAGGATGTTGTGGTTGCCGATCAGCATCATCGCCATGCAATGAAAGGTGAACGCATAGATGTGGTACAGCGGCAGCGGCGTGATCAGAATCTCGCAGCCTTCGTTGAGGTTGGAGCCCATCAGCGCCTTGCACTGCAACATGTTGGCGACGAGGTTGCGATGGGTAAGCATCGCGCCCTTGGCCACGCCGGTGGTGCCACCGGTGTATTGCAACACGGCCACATCGCTGCTGGCCGGGCTGGCATCGCTGACCGGTTGGCCGTGCCCCTTGGCCAGCACGTCGTTGAACTTGATCGCCTTCGGCAGGTGGTAGGCCGGGACCATCTTCTTCACGTACTTGATGACGCTGTTGATCAGCAGGCGCTTGAGCGGCGGCAACAGGTCGGCGACTTCGGTGACGATCACGTGCTTGACGGAGGTCTTGGGCACGACCTTTTCCGCCAGGTGGGCCATGTTGGCCAGGCACACCAGGGCCTTGGCGCCGGAGTCGTTGAATTGGTGTTCCATTTCCCGCGCGGTGTACAGCGGGTTGGTGTTGACCACGATCAGACCGGCACGGATGGCACCGAACACAGCGACCGGGTATTGCAGGACGTTGGGCAGTTGCACGGCGATGCGATCACCGGGCTTCAAGTCGGTGTGCTGTTGCAGGTACGCGGCGAAGGCGCCGGACAATTCGTACAACTCACCGTAGGTGATGGTCTTGCCCAGGTTGCTGAAAGCCGGTTTGTTGGCGAAGCGCTGGCAGGACTGCTTCAGTACCGCCTGAATATTCGGATACTCGTCTGGATTGATGTCTGCAGCAATCCCGGCGGGGTACTTATCCTTCCAAAAGTCTTCGTTCATGGAAGCCCACTCCTCAGCGACGTCAGCGACGCGAATTCATCATCGCATTTGATGCGATTATTATTGGTGTATGTTTTTTTAGGTGAATCTGGCGCTTTCAAGCAGGCCTAGACGTCACAAAGCGCGCCGAGAGTAGCAGCTTTGCCAAGGGCCGCCTAGAGCCAAAGGAGGGCCCTACAGTCATAATCACGACTGTCCTACAATATTTGGTCACACTTTAAACCAGGGCAGAATCCCCCAGGAAAAGGCTCTGGAATGGGCTTTACAGATCAACAAATAACAATGTGGGAGCTGGCTTGCCTGCGATGGCGGTCTGTCAGTCAATACATCCTGTGACTGATACACCGCCATCGCAGGCAAGCCAGCTCCCACAATTTTTACCCTATTTCAAATCAAGCGATGTCGCGAAGCTCACGTCGCAGAATTTTCCCCACCGGCGTCATCGGCAACGACTCGCGCAACACGATGTGTTTAGGCACTTTGTACCCCGTGAAGTTGGCCTTGCAGTACGCCTTCAACTCTTCAAGGCTCACCCCTTGGGTGCGCGCTACCACAAACAGTTTGACCGCCTCGCCGGTGCGTTCATCCGGTACGCCGATCACTGCGCAGTTGGCCACGGCCGGATGCGCCATCACCACGTCTTCGATCTCGTTGGGGTACACGTTGAAGCCCGAGACGATGATCAGGTCTTTCTTGCGGTCGACGATGCTCACAAAGCCATCAGTGTCGATCACCGCGATGTCGCCGGTCTTGAGCCAACCCTCGGCGTCCAGGGTCTCGGCGGTGGCGACCGGTTGCTGCCAGTAACCTTTCATCACCTGCGGGCCCTTGATGCACAACTCGCCCCGCTCGCCCAACGGCAATTCGCGGCCTTCATCATCGATGACCTTCATCGCCGTGCCCGGCACCGGAATGCCCACGGTGCCCAGTCGCGACCTGCTGCCATACGGGTTGGTGCTCGCCACGGGCGAGGTCTCCGTGAGGCCGTAGCCTTCGCCGATGGAACAGCCGGTGAGTGCCTTCCAGCGCTCGGCCGTGGCCTTGACCAGCGCGGTGCCACCGGAGTTGGTGATCTTCAGGTGAGAGAAATCCAGGGTCTTGAAGTCCGGGTGGTCCATCAGCGCCACAAACAACGTGTTCAAGCCCAGCAGGCAGGAGAACCGCCACTTCTTCAGCTCCTTGATGAAGCCACCGATGTCCCGCGGGTTGGTGATCAGCACGTTGTGGTTGCCGGTCACCATCATGCACATGCAGTTCGCCGTGAATGCATAGATGTGGTACAGCGGCAGCGGCGCGATCATCACCTCCTGCCCTTCCCGCACCAGCGGCTGGCCGTCGTCAGAGACCTGGGACATGCACGCCCGCACCTGCTGCATGTTGGCCACCAGGTTGCCATGGGTGAGCATCGCGCCCTTGGCCAGGCCGGTGGTGCCCCCGGTGTATTGCAGCACGGCGATGTCATCCAGCGTCACCGGATGGCGAGTCACGCCCAGGCCCGCGCCCATGCGCAGCGCACGCTTGAACGACACGGCCCGTGGCAGGCTGTAGGCCGGCACCATCTTCTTCACCTTGTCGACCACGGTGTTGATCAGCCAGCCTTTGGCGGCAGGCATGAAGTCGCCCATCTTGGCTTCGATCAGGTAGTCGATCTCGGTGTCGGCGCAGACTTCCTGCACCCGCGAGCCGAACAGGTTGAGGTAGACCAGCGCACGCACGCCGGCATCCTTGAACTGATGGCGCATCTCCCGTGGGGTGTACAGCGGGTTGGTGTTGACCACGATCAGCCCGGCGCGCAAGGCACCGAACACGGCAATCGGGTAATGCAGCACGTTGGGCATCTGCACCGCGATGCGCTCGCCGGGCTTGAGGTCGGTGTGCTGCTGCAGGTAACCGGCGAACGCCGCACTCTGGCGCTCAAGCTCGGCGTAGGTCAGGGTGATGCCCATGTTGCTGAATGCCGGACGGTCGGCAAAGGCCTTGCAGGAACGCTCGAACACTTCGATCACTGACTTGTAGGACGTCAGGTCGATGTCATTGGGAACGCCCGCCGCGCGTTTGTCATTCCAGAAATCAGGTTGCATTATTCTTGTCCTCTTACCTGAGTGTGTCCGACCGCTGCCGCTGTAAAAACAGGCGGCTATAAAAAGCGGAGCTTTGGGGACGTTAGCAGCTATGGCCAAACAGGCAAATACGCCAAACCGTGTCATTGATTGTATGAATCTTGCCCCTGAGGCGTAGGCTGATACCCAAGTCCCTGGCAGATGAGCTATACACTGCATCGAACCTGAGCAAAGGAAGCGCCATGAACCACAGCACCTTCTGGCTGACCGCGAATGACCGCAGCCGCCTGTACGTCAATCAGTGGCTACCGGACGGCCCGGCCAAGGCGATGGTCATGCTGTCCCACGGCATGGCCGAGCACAGCGGCCGCTATGGGCGCCTGGCCGAGGCGCTGTGTGGCGCGGGCTACGGGCTGTACGCGCTGGACCAGCGCGGCCACGGCCGCACGGCGGACGAAGGCACGCTCGGGCTGTTCGCCGAGCACGACGGCTGGAACAAGGTGGTGGGCGACCTGGCCAGCCTGAACCAGCACATTGCGCACCAGCAGCCGGGGCTGCCGATCATCCTGCTGGGCCACAGCATGGGCAGCTATATCGCCCAGGCCTACCTGCTGCACCACAGCGCCAGCTTGAGTGGGGCGATTCTCAGCGGCTCGAATTTCCAACCGGTGGCGCTGTACCGTGCGGCGCGGGTGATTGCGCGCATCGAGCGCGCGCGCCAGGGTTTGCGCGGGCGCAGTGCGTTGATCGACTTCCTGTCGTTCGGCTCCTTCAACAAGGCATTCAAACCCAACCGCACGGCCTTCGACTGGCTCAGCCGCGACCCGGCCGAAGTCGACAAGTACATCCATGACCCGCTGTGTGGCTTTCGTTGTACCAACCAGCTGTGGATCGACCTGCTGGGCGGCTTGCAGCAGATCAGCAAGGCGTCCAACCTCGCTCAGATCGACCCGGGCCTGCCAATCCTGGTCACGGGCGGCGAATGTGATCCGGTGAGCGAGGGCAAGCGTCTCAAAGATCTGGCCCACGCCCTGCGCGAGGCCGGCTGCCAAAACCTGCAATTGACGATCTACCCGCAGGCGCGACATGAAGTGTTCAATGAAACCAACCGCGACGAAGTCACAGCGGATGTGCTGACGTGGCTCGACCAGGCCCTGACCCTGCACAGGCCGGCCCGCTGCGAATAACTTTCCTTTAAAATCAGCCGATAATCACCGATTAGCCACAGGATGTACCTTTAGATGACTCAGGTTACCAACACCCCGTACGAAGCCCTCGAAGTCGGCCAGACTGCCAGCTTCAGCAAGACCGTCGAGGAGCGCGATATCCAGCTGTTCGCCGCCATGTCCGGCGATCACAACCCGGTGCACCTGGATGCCGAGTACGCCAAGGCCACCATGTTCAAGGAGCGTATCGCCCACGGCATGTTCAGTGGCGCCCTGATCAGCGCCGCTGTGGCCTGCGAGTTGCCTGGACCGGGCACCATCTACATCGGCCAGCAGATGAGCTTCCAGAAGCCGGTGAAGATCGGCGACACCTTGACCGTGCGCCTGGAAATCCTCGAGAAGCTGCCCAAGTTCCGTGTGCGCATTGCCACCCGTGTGTTCAACCAGCGCGATGAGCTGGTGGTGGATGGCGAGGCCGAGATCCTGGCGCCGCGCAAACAGCAAGTGGTTGAGCTGACCGAGTTGCCGCCGATCAGCATTGGCTGATCTCGATCTGCAGAACGATGCAATACAAATGTGGGAGCGGGCTTGCCCGCGAAAGCGGTGGATCAGTCACCTATCAGTCGACTGACACTCCGCCTTCGCGAGCAAGCCCGCTCCCACATTTGCTACAGCGCAGGGCTTACGACTGAGCGCGAGCCTGATTACGCAGGGCTTTCACCTGGTCGTGATTACGTTGTGCACCGTGGAACTGGCGCTCTACCAGGTCACGAATCCCCAACAGGTTGTGCTTGTTGATCTTCTCGATCGCTTCTTTATAAGCCTTCAACGCATGGTCTTCACCGCGCTCGGCTTCGTTCAGCACCGCTTCTTCGTCTTTACCGGTGACCAACGACTTCACGTCGACCCAGCCACGGTGCAACGCGCCGGCCACACTGCCTGACTCTTCCGGATCACCACCCAAGGCGCGCACTGCAGTTTGCAGCTCGGCAGCCGCAGTTGCGCAATCAGCGGAGCGCTTGACGAACAACGCCTTGAGCTCTGGGTGCTTGATGTCTTCAGCACAGGTCGCGAAACCTTTCTGGCCGTCTTTGCTGGTCTCGATCAGGTCATTGAGTACGGAGATCGATTCTTTGTTGATGTCAGTCATTTTTCAATTCCTTGTGCGGGTTGAGAAGGTTGTCTTAATGATTGCAGCGCCCGTGCCAGGTTTCTGAAAACAACTTTTCTGTTATTTTTCAACAAGTTACGAATTATTGAACCATCTGTATGTACGTTATTTGCATGATCTGTCAATTGGCCTTCATGCAGAATGCCTGTATTTTCCAAGGCTTCGACTCACGCGCCTGAAGCCTTATGAATCCCGAAAAACTTGAACTGCTGATCACCCGCGAAATGCCCTTCGGCAAGTACAAGGGACGGATCATCGCCGACCTGCCCGGGCCTTACTTGAACTGGTTTGCCCGTGAAGGTTTCCCCCACGGCGAGCTGGGTGGTCTGCTGGCACTCATGCAGGAAATCGACAGCAACGGCCTGTCCGAACTGCTGGAGCCGCTGCGCGTAAAACACGGTAAACCCGCCCCTCGCCATTAAGAGCCTCGCCATGCCAAGGAATGCTGATAACGAACACCACTGGCAGACCATCGCCGGAAATTACGAACTGGAGCCTGGCCCGATCAACCTGGAAAACGGTTATTTCGGACGCATGAGCCGTGTGGTCCGGGCGCAGTACCTGGAGCACGTTGCGTTCATCAACCGCAGCAATTCGCTGTACGTGCGCCAGCGCTTCGAGCAGGGCGAAAATGTCGAGATCCGGCGCCAACTGGCCGAGCTGATCAGCGTTGATCCGGAGTCCGTTGCCTTTACCCGTAACGCCACCGAAGCCTTGCAGTCGCTGATCCGCAACTACAACCGCCTGCAACCGGGCGACCAAGTGTTGATCAGCGACCTGGAGTACGACACGGTCAAAGGCGCGATGCGCTGGTTGGCGGGTGTTCGTGGTGTGGAAGTGATCGAACTGTCCCACACACACCCGGCCAGTTTCGACAGCCTGGTGCAGACTTATCGTGAGGCGTTTGCTCAGCACCCACGCCTCAAGCTGATGGCCCTGACCCACGTCACCCATCGCACCGGGCTGGTAATGCCGGTCGAAGCCATTGCCAGGGCCGCCCGTGAACAGGGTATCGATGTGATCCTCGACGGCGCCCATGCCCTGGGCCAGATCGAGTTCAACCTGGCGGAGCTGGGCATCCAGTTCGCCGGCTTCAACCTGCACAAATGGATCGGCGCGCCGCTGACCCTGGGCTTTCTCTATATAGCCCCGGAGCGCCTGGCCGACATCGACCCGGACATGGGCGAGTTTCACTACCCGATGACGGATGTGCGCGCACGGACGTCCTACAGCACCCCCAACTTTCCCGCGCTGATGACCTTGCCGTTGGTGTTTGAAGAACATCGCGCGTTGGGTGGCTCGGCAGCCAAAGGTGCACGGGTGAATTACCTGCGGGATTTGTGGGTGAGCCAGGTGCGGCCGTTGGCGGGGATCGAGGTGCTGACGTCGGACGATCCTCGGCTGTATTGCGGGATCACGGCCTTCAAGTTTGTGGGACGGGACCAGCAGGCCATGGCCGACCGCTTGCTCAAGGACTACAACCTGTTCACCACCACCCGCGTGGGCGCGGCGTTTGGGACCTGTATTCGGGTGACGCCGGGGCTGGTCACCTCGGCGGCGGATATCAATGCCCTGGTCAACGCCATTACCGAGCTGACCCCCCACTAAACTTGTGGGAGCTGGCTTGCCTGCGATAACGGTACATCAGTCACACCGTACTTTCTGACCCACCGCTATCGCAGGCAAGCCAGCTCCCACCGTTGACCATCGGAGTTCTTGGGTTTTTCTGCGGGCAAAAAAAAGCGGTACACCGACCAAGTGCACCGCAAAAATGCCGTTAAGCACAGCAACAACGATTCGATAAATCAGATCAGTCCAGCAGCGCCAGCGCCTGGGCAGTGACTTCCTGGATGCGGGCCCAGTCGCCGTTCTTGACCCACTCCGGGTCCAGCATCCAGCTACCGCCCACGCACATCACGTTTTTCAACGCCATGTAGCTCTTGATATTGGCCGGGCCGACGCCGCCGGTTGGGCAGAATTTGACTTCGCCAAACGGGCCGCCGAGGGCCTTGATCGCAGCCACACCGCCGCTGACTTCAGCCGGGAACAGCTTGAAGCGGCGATAGCCCAGGCCATAACCTTCCATGATGCCCGAGGCATTGCTGATGCCCGGCAGCAGCGGGATCGGGCTGTGCACCGAAGCTTCCAGCAGGTCGCGGGTAATGCCGGGGGTGACGATGAACTGCGAACCCGCGACTTCTGCGGCTTCGAGCATGTGGCGATCCAGCACGGTGCCAGCACCGGTGCACAGCTCAGGGCGTTGCTCGCGCAGTACCTGAATGGCCTTGAGGCCGAACTCGGAACGCAGGGTCACTTCCAATGCGGTCAAGCCACCGGCTGCCAGGGCATCGGCCAGCGGCAGGATGTCTTGTTCGCGGGCGATGGTGATCACCGGCAGGATCCGCGCCTTGGCGCAGAGGCTGTCGATCAGGGCAACTTTGTCCGCCATGGACACGGTCGGTTGAGGGCTGTTCATAGCGGCTGATCCTTGGCTCATGGGCACCAGTAAATCTCTAATGTAGGTTGCAGAAACGCGCGAATCGGCATGGCAGCGACGTCGTCACTCGCCAGCGCGGCGCTCAAGGTGGTCAATTTCGAACTGCCGGAGATCGACAGCACGGTGTAGTTGGCCGTGGCCAGCAACGCGCGACTCATGGTCAGGCGCTGGTGCGGCACGGTCGGCGCCAGCATTGGCCAGCAACGGCGGGTACCGTTGGGCTGCAGGGCTTCGCTCAGGTTCGGGCTGTTGGGAAACAGCGATGCGGTGTGACCGTCATCGCCCATGCCCAGTACCAGCACATCAATGGCTGGCAACTCGCCCAGCAGGCGATCGGCCTGCAAGGCAGCGTCTTCAAGGTTGGCGGCGGCGCTGTAGAGGCTCAAGAACTTGGCCTTGGCTGCCGGGCCTTTCAACAGGTGCTGCTTCAACAAACCGGCATTGCTGTCGGCGTGCTCCACCGGCACCCAGCGCTCGTCGGCCAGGGTGATGGTGACCTTGGACCAGTCCAGGTCCTGCTTGGCCAGGTGCTGGAAAAACGCCACCGGGCTACGGCCGCCGGACACTACCAGGGTCGCTTCGCCACGGGCACTGAGGGCCGTGCGCAATTGCGCGGCCACATCATTGGCCAGGCCTTCGGCCAGCAGTACCGGCGTGCGGTACTCGTAAGGGGTTACGCCCTGGGGCAGTTTCAATTCAGATATCGCCATACCACGACCTCCCATCCCGCGTGATCAGTGCAATCGAGCTCATCGGCCCCCAGGAGCCCGCCGCGTACGGCTTGGGCGCATCACCGGATTTCTTCCAACCGGCGATCAACTGGTCACACCACTTCCACGCGGCTTCGATTTCATCTTTGCGCACAAACAGATTCTGGTTGCCGCGCATCACTTCCAGCAGCAACCGCTCGTAGGCATCGGGGATGCGTGCGCTGCGGTAGGTGTCGGAAAAATTCAGTTGCAGCGGGCCGCTGCGCAGTTGCATGCCCTTGTCCAGGCCCTGCTCCTTGGTCATCACGCGCAAGGAAATACCTTCGTCCGGTTGCAGGCGGATGATCAGTTTGTTGCTGATCTGCAAGCGCTGCTCAGGGGCGAAGATGTAGTGGGACGGTTCCTTGAAGTGGATGACGATCTGCGACAGCTTTTGCGACATGCGCTTGCCGGTCCGCAGGTAGAACGGCACCCCGGCCCAACGCCAGTTGCGGATATCGGCACGCAGGGCGACGAACGTCTCGGTGTCGCTCTGGGTGTTGGAATTCTCTTCTTCCAGGTAACCCGGCACGGCTTTGCCGGCGCTGTAGCCCGCGATGTACTGGCCGCGCACCACTTGGGTGGTCAGGCCTTCGGGGCTGATCGGCGCCAGGGCCTTGAGCACCTTGACCTTCTCGTCACGGATGCTGTCGGCAGACAGGTCGGCCGGCGGGTCCATGGCGATCAGGCAGAGCAGTTGCAGCAGGTGGTTCTGGATCATGTCGCGCAGCTGGCCGGCCTTGTCGAAGTAACCCCAACGGCCTTCGATACCGACCTGCTCGGCCACGGTGATTTCCACGTGGGAAATGTAATGCTGGTTCCACTGGGTTTCGAACAGGCTGTTGGCGAAACGCAGGGCGATCAGGTTCTGGACGGTCTCTTTGCCCAGGTAATGGTCGATGCGATAGGTGCGGTTCTCCGGGAAGAACTGCGCCACGGCGTCATTGACCTTGCGCGAGGACTCCAGGTCCGAGCCGATCGGCTTTTCCAGGACCACGCGGGTGTTTTCCGCCAGGCCAGCCTTGGCCAGGTTCTCGCAGATGCCGCCGTACACCGCAGCCGGCGTGGCAAAGTAGGCGATCAGGCGTTGTTCGCTGCCGACTTTTTCGGCAAGGGCAACGTAGTCGTCGGCCTTCATGAAATCGACGTGCACATACGCCAGCCGCGCCAGGAAGCGCTTGGCAACAGCTTCGTCCAGCTCCTTGCCGACGTATTTGCGCAGTTCTTTTTCAATGCGAGCCAGGTGCTGTTGCTCGGTACCGGCTTCACGGGCCAGGGCCAGGATGCGGGTGTCGTCGTGCAAGAGCCCGGCGCCATCGAGTTGATAGAGGGCAGGAAATAACTTGCGCAGCGCCAGATCACCCAAGGCGCCAAACAGGGCAAAGGTGCAGGGTTCTACGGTTATCGAAGGCATGATGTTTGTTCTTTTATCAAGTTAAGCTACAAATACCTTTTTTCAAGGCATCACTCAAGGAAAAATGTAGTAATAACCACAACATTTTCCCGAAATACGCATTCCGAGTGGTGGTGTTCAGCTACGCTCAGTAGGATAGGCCACCTCCAAGGGCCGCTCGTCGATTGGTTGCCGCCCTTAATTTGCATCGTCGCCCGAAGGAAAGACTGAATGGACCGCGTGCGAAATCTTCTGGAACAGATCCAGAACCGCCTCGAAGAATTGAACAAGGCCGAGCGCAAAGTCGCAGAAGTCATCCTGCTCAACCCGCAGCAGGCCACCCGCTTCTCGATCGCCGCCCTCGCCCAGGCCGCCTCGGTCAGTGAACCGACGGTCAACCGTTTCTGCCGTTCGTTCGGCGTGAGCGGTTACCCTGAACTGAAATTGCAGCTGGCGCAAAGCCTGGCCAGTGGCGCCGCGTACGTCAGCCGCGCCGTGGAAGCCGATGATAACCCTGAGGCATACACGCAAAAGATCTTTGGCAGCGCCATTGCGTCTCTGGACAGCGCGTGCCAGGCCCTGGACCCGGCCCTGATCAGCAAAGCCGTGGACCTGTTGATCCAGGCGCGGCAGATCCACTTCTTCGGCCTGGGCGCTTCGGCACCGGTGGCCATGGATGCCCTGCACAAGTTCTTCCGCTTCAACCTCGCCGTGACCGCCCATGCCGACGTGCTGATGCAGCGCATGATCGCCTCGGTGGCCCACACCGGCGAGCTGTTCGTGATCATTTCCTACACCGGGCGTACCCGTGAACTGGTGGAAGTGGCACGGATCGCCCGCAGCAACGGCGCCTCGGTACTCGGTGTGACCGCTGAGAACTCGCCGCTGGCCAAAGCCAGTACGGTGAGCCTGAACATTCCGTTGCCGGAGGACACCGACATTTACATGCCGATGACCTCGCGGATTATCCAGCTGACGGTGCTGGACGTGCTGGCGACCGGCATGACCTTGCGTCGCGGGGTGGATTTTCAGCCGCATCTGCGCAAGATCAAAGAGAGCTTGAATGACAGCCGGTATCCGGTGGGGGATGAGTTCAACTAACAGCAATCTCCACCAGCAGTACCGACTCTATCGCAGGCAAGCCAGCTCCCACACTTGGAATGCATTCCCCTGTGGGAGCTGGCTTGCCTGCGATAGCGCCAGAAGCTACACCGCTAAACGCCGGCCCTGGCCTGCAAACTCAAATGTGCCCTCTCCCCCGGCGCCAGACTCGCCGCGGCCATCGCCGACTCTACGCACACAAACCCCGACGCCTCGTTGAAGCTCACGCCCAACAACGGCCGGCTGCCCGGATGCCACACCACGGTGTCGGCGCTGTCACCGGTGTCGATGCACAGCTCACGCTGCCAGGCGTGGTCCTTGAGGTGCAGTTCGCCCTCGTGCTGGAACACCCGCTGGCACCCGCCCTCCACCCGCAATTCGCCTTCCTGCTGGCAGACCTGGCGATTGAGCTGGTCGTAACCTTGCGCCCCCTCGAGCCCAGACAGCGCTATCTCGTCAACGTGACCAATACGCCAATACGCGTGCAATGCATGGCTCAACTGGCACGGCAACTCGTCCTGATGCTCGGTGCTCAGGCGCAGTTCCAGGGTTTCGCCCAGGTGCGCGTGCAGGTCGACCTGCCAGTCGCACAGCTGCAATTGCCAGTGCAGGCGCACGCCGTCGTCGTCAGTGCTGCTGTCGAGCAGTTTCCAATCAATCAACCGCGCCCAACCATGGGACGGCCAGGCATTCTCGCTCGGATGGCGGCCGTACCACGGCCAGCACACCGGCACGCCACCACGAATAGCGCCGACTTGTGGCCACTTGGCTGCACACCAGAGCCAAGGCTTCTGGCCCCGAGGCTGAAAATGCAGCAGTTGCGCGCCCTGGCGGCTGAACACCGCCTGGCACAACGGGTGGTCGATCACCAACACGTCGCGCATCTGAAAGCGTTCCCAGGCGAACACCGGTCGCTCGCGCAGGGATTTGAAAAAGCGTTGCAGCGGATGCTCATGCATGTGCCACGGTCCTGAATGTCTTTGTGGGAGCTGGCTTGCCTGCGATGGCATCAACGCGGCCTGCCTGCTGTACCGAGTCGCCTGGATCGCAGCGGTGCGGCGATCCGACAAGCCAGCTCCCACAGGGAGATGTGCTCCCCTTCCTCAAAAAAAAGCGGGTAGCCATGGCTACCCGCAAAATGCGCACAGAGAGAAGGAGCTTATCGCAACAACGTTAGAACGTAGACTGAATTTTCAGGCCCGCTACCAACGCGTTGTCGACTTCTTTCACACCGCCTGGGTTGGCGACGTATTGCAGGTTGGGACGCACGGTCAGCCAGTTGGTGACGTGGAAGCCGTAGTTGATTTCGACGTTGTACTCGGTGTTACGCAGCGGTGCGAAACCCGATTGGTCGTAGTCGGTGAAGCCACCAGCCGCATTGAGCAGCTCGGCGTTTTTCTTCACGTCACTGTTGGCGTGGATACGGGAAACACCGATACCGACGTCATCCTTGGTGCGCGCGTCGAATGGACCTTTGTAGACCAGCATCAACGACTGGTAGTTGTCGACCAGGTTGGTGTCTTTGTCGTGGAAGGTCACGTTGGCCGCGATGTTCAGGCCGCGGGAAGCGTCGCCGTTGTGCGTGGTGAGTTGCTGTTGCAGCACACCCCAGTAGCCGGTCTTGCTGCTACGAACACGGAAGGCCGCGCCCGTGGTGCCAGCGTCGTTACCGTTGACGTCTTCACGTACGTCGTTGGCATCGGCGGTGCTCTTGTAGTAACCCACACGGTATTCGCCCGGCAGGCCATTGACCTTCGGCGACCAGACCAATTCCACCGGGATCACGGTGCCCTTGGTGCCACTGCCGCTGAGCTTGAAGCCGTTGCCGTGCTCCAGCTGCGATGGGTTCTGGTTGTACGCACCGATTTGCGCATACAGCTCTGGCGTGATGTTGTACTTCACGCGGATAGCCGCCTGGCTCACAGGCCAGTTGTACCAGGTGTTCACGTAGTTACCCACTTGCGAGCCGCAGAACGACAGGTTCTGGAAGTCGCATGGGAAGGTGTTGAAGTCTTCGCCTTCACCGAAGTAACCGAGTTTCACATCCAGCTTGTTGTCGAACATCTGGTGCTGGATCCAGAACTGGGTCAGACGCACCATGTGGCCACGGCCATCAACCTCTTGAGACGAACTCAAGGTGCCGGCACGCGGATCGCCAATACGGTCATTGGAGATGTTTGCGCCATTACGGTTGGTCAGTTGGATCTTGGCCTGGGTGTTGTCCCAGCCCCACAGCTTTTGCAGATCCAGTGCTACGCCCAGACCGAACTGGTCAGCGTAACGGGCAGTTTTGTCGTTGTTGTAGCCACCGTGCAGGTTGCCACCGACTTCCCCAACGTAGTCAGCCTTGATGTCGATACCTTGCTCGATCAGCTTGGTACGTTCACCACCCCAATCGCCGGTCATCCACTTGGAATCGGAGCTGAATGCATCGGCCGCCATCGCATTGGCGGACAATACCAGGGCTGCTGCTGCTGACAGTTGGCAGATCAGCCGAGTGTTGTTGTGTTGCTTTTTCATCCCTACATCCTCGTCTTTATTGTTATTAAACTGTTTTTATCTAACGCGGTTTACTTTTTTTAGCTAAAACAACAAGTTATCTACTTCAGCGGCCTTTGAATTGAGCCACATTGTCGGCATGCCCTTGTGTGGGCGATGAAGAAGCAGTGCCCAGGCGCTCACCGGTCTTGGCGTCAAACAGCAACACTTTGGCCGGGTCAAACTGTAGGGTCAGGGTCTCGCCCACTTGCGGCGCCACATCCGGCGCCAGGCGGCAGCAGACCTTGGTGTCATTGAGTTGCACGAACACCAGGGTGTCCGGGCCGGTCGGCTCGGTCACCTGGACTTCGGCGCGAATGCTCGACGAACCGTTGCCCTCGCCGTTCGCCAACAGGATCTGCTCAGGGCGCAGGCCAAGGATCACGTCGCGGTCTTCGAGGCCCGCATCGTTCATGTTCAACGGCAGCTCGCAACGGGCCTGGCCGCTGTCGAGCAGGGCCACCAGGCGGCCGTCCTTGCGCTGCAGGCGCAGGGGCACGAAGTTCATCGGCGGCGAACCGATGAAGCTCGCCACGAACTGGTTGGCCGGGTTGTTGTAGATCTCTTTGGGCGTGCCGAACTGCTGGATGATGCCGTCCTTCATGACCGCCACCTTGTCGCCCAGGGTCATCGCTTCGATCTGGTCGTGGGTCACGTAGACCGTGGTGGTCTTGAGGCGCTGGTGCATCAGCTTCATTTCGGTACGCATCTCGACGCGCAGCTTGGCGTCGAGGTTTGACAGCGGTTCGTCGAACAGGTAGATCTTCGGGCGCCGCGCCAGTGCACGGCCCATGGCCACACGCTGTTGCTGGCCACCGGACAGCTGGCCCGGCTTGCGATTGAGCAGGTGCTCGATCTGCAGCAGCTTGGCCACGCGCGCCACTTCGGCGTCGATATCGGCTTGGGGCATCTTGCGGATCTTGAGGCCGAACTCGATGTTCTCGCGCACGCTCATGGTCGGGTACAGCGCGTAGGACTGGAACACCATGGCGATGTCGCGATCCTTGGGGCTCATGCCGCTCACGTCCTGGTCGCCGATCATGATCGCGCCGCCGGTGATGGTCTCAAGGCCGGCGATGCAGTTCATCAGCGTGGACTTGCCGCAACCCGAAGGGCCGACCAGGATCAGGAATTCGCCTTCCTTGATCGACAGTTCGATGTTCTTCAAGGTGTCGGGCAGGCCGGCGCCATAGGTCTTGTTTACATTGCGAAGTTCAAGCGTAGCCATGATTACCCCTTGACCGCGCCGGCCGTGAGGCCGCGCACGAAATACTTGCCTGCGATCACATAGACCAGCAGGGTCGGCAACCCGGCGATCATCGCCGCTGCCATATCAACGTTATATTCCTTGGCTCCGGTGCTGGTGTTGACCAGGTTGTTCAGCGCCACCGTGATGGGCTGGGAGTCACCGCTGGAGAACACCACACCGAACAGGAAGTCGTTCCAGATCTGGGTGAACTGCCAGATCAGGCAGACCATGATGATCGGCGTGGACATCGGCAGAATGATCTGGCGGAAGATGGTGAAGAAACCCGCACCGTCCAGGCGCGCGGCCTTGATCAGCGCATCCGGGATGCTCACGTAGTAGTTACGGAAGAACAGCGTGGTGAACGCCAGGCCGTAGACCACGTGCACAAACACCAGGCCGGTGGTGGTGCTGGCCAGGCCCATCTTGCCAAGGGTGAACGACGCCGGCAGCAACACGGTCTGGAACGGCAGGAAGCAGCCGAACAACAGCAGGCCGAAGAACAGTTGCGAGCCTTTGAAGCGCCAGAACGACAGCACGTAGCCGTTCAATGCACCGATGGCGGTGGAGATCAGCACAGCGGGAACGGTGATCTTGATCGAGTTCCAGAAGTAGCCATCCACGGTGGCCCAGGCCTTGACCCAGCCGATGCCGGTGACCACGGTCGGCCAGCTCAACAGGTTGCCGGTGCTGATGTCTTCCGGGGTCTTGAAGCTGGTGAGCAACATCACCACCAGCGGCACCAGGTACAGCAGCACGGCGAGGATCAGCACCGCGTAGATCGCGATGCGACTCAGGCTGATGGAAGGTTTGGAGGCGAGACTAGTCATTACGCTTGGTCCTCAGCTCGGAGTAGAGGTAAGGCACGATGATCGCGAGGATCGCACCGAGCATCAGGATTGCACTGGCCGAACCCATGCCCATCTGGCCACGGCTGAAGGTGAACGAGTACATGAACATCGCAGGCAGGTCGGACGAGTAGCCCGGGCCGCCGGCGGTCATGGCGGCCACCAGGTCGAAGCTCTTGATCGCGATGTGCGCCAGGATCATCACCGCACTGAAAAACACCGGGCGCAGGCTTGGCAGCACCACGCTCCAGTAGATGCGCGGCAGGCTGGCGCCGTCGATCTGGGCGGCGCGGATGATCGATTGGTCCACACCCCGCAGGCCGGCGAGGAACATCGCCATGATGAAGCCGGAGGCTTGCCACACGGCCGCGATCACCAGGCAGTAGACCACGCGGTCGGGGTCGATCAGCCAGTCGAGACGGAAGCCTTCCCAGCCCCAGTCCCGCAGGAGTTTGTCCAGGCCCATGCCCGGGTTGAGCAGCCATTTCCAGGCGGTACCGGTGACGATCATCGAGAGCGCCATCGGGTACAGGTAAATGGTGCGGATAAAGCCTTCGCGGCGGATTTTCTGGTCGAGGAAGATCGCCAGTGTCACGCCGATGACCAGGGTGATGCCGATGAACATCCCGCCGAAAACCGCCAGGTTCTTGCTCGCTACCCACCAGCGGTCGTTGTCGAACAACCGGGCGTATTGCGCAAGGCCGGCCCATTTGTAGCTGGGCAGGAAGGTGGAATTGGTGAACGACAGCACGAACGTCCACAGGATGTAGCCGTAAAAGCCCACCAGAACGATGAACATGCTCGGCGCCAGCACCAGTTTGGGAAGCCAGCGCTGCAGTGCATCGAACGGCGAGGCCTTGCTGAACACAGCAACAGAACTCATGGGAAAATCCAGTACAGGGAAAAAGGGCTACGCACATCGCCTTGTAGGAGGCGGCTTATTGTGGCGAGGGAGCTTGCTCCCGCTCGGCTGCGCAGCAGACGCCGCCTTTTGGGGTGCTTCGCACCCCAGCGGGAGCAAGCTCCCTCGCCACAGAATCCGGCTCCTACACAAGCATCACTTGGCTGACTTGATCGCAGCGCCGAGTTTCTTGGCGGTGTCGGCCGGGTCGGCTTTCGGGTCGTTGATGTAGTTGGTCACGACATCAAAGAACGCCCCTTGCACAGCCAGGGTGGTGGCCATGTTGTGGGCCATGCTTGGCTGCAGGCCGCCGGTCTTGGCGTCTGCCAGGAAGTCTTTGGCAGCGGTCTGGGCGCAGGAGTCAAAGCCGTAGGAGGCCATTTTCTCCAGCATGTCGGTACGCACCGGGATCGAACCCTTGTTGATGCTGAAGACTTTCTGGAAGTTTTCACCCAGCACGACTTTGGCGATGTCCTGCTGACCCGCAGCGGTGCCTTTGTCTTTCTGCTTGAACACCGCCAGGGAGTCGATGTTGTAGGTGAAGGCTTTGTCGGTGCCCGGGAAGGCTACGCACTCGTAGTCCTTGCCGGCGACTTTCTTGGCAGCGGTCCATTCGGACTTCGCCCAGTCACCCATGATCTGCATGCCGGCCTTGCCGTTGATGACTTTGCCCGCTTCCAGGTTCCAGTCCTGGCCTTTGCCGTCGACGTCCATGTAGGTCGCGACTTTCTTCAGCTCAGTCAGGGCCTTGACCATTTCCGGGCCGGTCAGCGCGGCGTTGTCCAGGTCAACCAGGGCTTTCTTGTAGCCATCTGCACCCATCACCGACAGAACGACGGCTTCGAACACAGTGCTGTCCTGCCAAGGCTGGCCACCGTGGGCGAGCGGAATGAAGCCCGCTGCCTTGAGCTTGTCGCCGGCTGCGTAGAATTCTTCGAGGGTGGTTGGGTTCTTGGTAATCCCGGCTTTCTTGAAGACTTCCGGGTTGATCCACAGCCAGTTCACGCGGTGGATATTCACCGGTACGGCAACGTAGTTGCCTTCGTACTTGACGGTGTCGGAGACTTTTTTGTCGAGCAGCGAGTCCCACTTCTCTTCTTTGGCGACGTCCTTGAGCACGTCGGTGTCGAGCAGGCCAGTCGACGCCCATTCCTGAATGTCCGGGCCTTTGATCTGGGCAACGCCTGGCGGGTTGCCAGCGACTGCGCGGCTTTTCAGCACGGTCATGGCGGTAGCACCACCACCGCCGGCTACGGCGCCGTCTTTCCAGGTGAAACCGTCTTTCTCAACTTGGGCCTTCAGGACATCTACAGCCGCTTTTTCACCACCCGAGGTCCACCAATGCACAACTTCAACCGTCCCTTTCGAGTCGGCGGCAAATGCACTGAGGGGAAACAACGAGGCAATGGAAATAGCTACGGCGAGGCGATTAATCGCGTTCATCTGAGTACCTTTTCTTGTTGTTATGCATGCAAGTCTAGAGCTTGCGCTGCACGGAGTTTAAACAGGGATTTTCCAGGCGCAGGTAACAAAGGGACGCACAAATGTCACCAGCTCGTGACATAAGCGCCGCGCCCCAGAGCGCTGGCCATGCTGGGTGCCAAGGGTAAAGCAGGCAGCAACACCGCTTGCCAGGCATGGTACAGGTCGGGTTTGCCGCCCCAGATCTTGCTGCTGGGCTGGTTTTGCGGGCTCAATTCGTGATGCCAACTGCCGTGGTGACGGTCGATGAAATGGGTGTCGCAGAACTCCCAGAAGCGTCGATACCAGGTCTCGTAATGCAGCTCGCCGGTACGCTTTAGCAGCGCCTGCGCGGCGGCGCTGGCCTCGGCGTGGGTCCAGTGCAGACGCTCACGCACCACGGGGCGCTGGCTCCAGTCCAAGGTGTAGACGATGCCGGGCGCACCGTCCACGGCCCAGGCGTACTCGCAGGCGCTGGCGAACAGGCCTTTGGCGTCGGTCACCAGCCAGTCGGGCGTGACGAGCCCGGCCTGCAAGCGTGCGGCTTCCAAGTGCAGCACCAACCGCGCCCATTCAAAACCGTGGCCGGGGGTAATGCCATAGGGGCGAAAGCCGTCGGCGGGGTTGTCTTCGTTGTAACCGAGCAGGGGTTGCCAATGGGCGTCAAAGTGCTCGATGACCATGTGTTGGTTGCCGGCCGCATGGGTGTGGATAACACGCTCCACGATGCGCAGCGCGCGGTCCAGCCAGCGCGTGTCACCGGTGACATCGGCCAGGGCCAGGAAGGCCTCGGTGGCGTGCATGTTGCTGTTGGCGCCACGGTAGGCTTCGATGCCGCTCCAGTCCTGGGCAAAGGATTCGAGCATGACGCCCTCCTCCTCGCTCCAGAAGAACTGGTCGATGATATGGATGGCGTCGTTCAACAAATTCTGTGCACCCGGTGCGCCGGCCACCACCGCCGAGCTGGCGGCGAGCGCGACGAACGCATGCAGGTAGGCCGCTTTGCCACGGTTGCCATCCCGCGCGTGAGGCGTGGCGAACCAACCACCGTGCTCGCTATCGCGCAGGGGCCCACTCAGGGCGGCCACACCGTGCGCCACCAAGTCGGCATAACCGGGCAACCCCATGGCGTGGGCCATGGCAAAGCTGTGGGTCATGCGGGCGGTGTTCATGGTTTCGGCGTGGGCATCGGCGGGCAACTGGCCGTTGTCGTCCAGGTTGCCGAAGCCCTCGGGCAGTCGAGAGGCCTTGGCGAACGACAGCAGGCGCTGGCCTTCATTGGCAAGCCAGGCGTGATGGGCAGGTGCGTTCAGCCAACTGCTGGCAGGCAGTGGGTGCGTGGTCATGGGTGGCCCTTATTATTTTTTGTGGGATGACCGAAGTCTAAACAAGGGCGAGGTGGGGGCAAGTAACGAAGGGCAAGGGAAATGTCACCGGCCCGTGACAATTCCAACGATGTAAAGAGGGCACTTGTAGTGAGCGGGCTCGCCCCGCGCTGGGTGGCGCAGCCGTCCCAACCCAGGCAGCGCATCTATCCAGTTAACCTGCGTTGGCAGGTTTTGGGGCCCCAGCGCGGGGCAAGCCCGCTCACTACAGGCAGCTCAGCGGGCGGGGGTGTTGAGTTGCTGTTGCAGGTTCTGCACCTGGCTTTGCAAGGTGGTGATGTTGCGCGTGGTCTGGATGCGGAACACGTCGAACTCTTTGTTGGTCGGCGCGTCGCTGTTGCCCGGCTGGTTGTCCTGTGCACTCTTCAACACCACCAGGTCCTGCTCGAGACGGGCGATGGCCGCGCTCGGGTTGCCCTGTTTCTTCAGGGCGGCCACGTCGGCAGACAACTCCTTGATCTCGGTATCACGCTTGCCTGCATCACCTTGCGCGGCTTTCAGGGTCGCGACGGCATCGGTCAGGGCCTGGACCTGCCCCTGCAGCTTGGCGTTGGCGTTCGACAGGTCGGTGGTGCTGGCGGTCATCTGCGCCAGGCGCTGGTCCAGCACGGTGGCCTGGCCGGCGACGCCGACCTGCTGCTTGCCCTGTTCCAGCAACTGGCTTTCCAACTGCTTGATCTGCAACTTGAGGGCTTCGCTGCCATTGTTCACGCTGGCTTCGCTGGCCACCACCTTGCCGGAAATATCCTGCAGGCGCCCCGCCGCTTCTTCGCTGATGCGTGCAAAACTTTCCTGGGTAGCGACCAGTTGCTGACCCATCAGGGAGATCTGCTGGAAGCTCCACCAGGCGAGGCCGGCGAAGGCGATCAGCAGCGCGCCGACCAGCGCCCACAGCGGGCCGGTGCTGGCACTCTTGACCTTGACCACCGGCGTCGTGCGCGAACGCACGGAGGTGGCGGGAGTCGGCTCGAAATCATCATCGTCCCCGTGGTCTGCCCGCAGGCTGGGAACATTGTCGAAATCGTCGTTAGCATCGTTACGCATGTATCAACCCTGAATCGGTGAGATGGCTGCCTGGAAAGCCGAGCGACCGGAGTATAAACCGCGCTCGCGCCGCACTGGTCGACCCGAAACCTCGAATTCGGTTCCCGATGTGTTGCCTGATGTGAGCTTACTTGAGCCCAGGATCCTGGGCTTTCCACCAACTGCAGAACTCGTCGAGGGCGGTCCACAGGCTGACCTTGGGCTCGTAGTCCAGATAATGCCTGGCCCGGCTGATATCCAAGGTGAAATCTTTGTTCATCACCTGCATGCCCAGGCGTGACAACGCCGGCTCCGGACGCCCCGGCCACATCGCGCAGAACGCTTCGTTCAACGCCGCCACGCTGTAGGCCAGGCCGTAGGACCGATATCGGGTGACCTGCGGCATGTCCATCTGGCGCATCACGTAGTTCACCACATCCCACACCGGCACCGGCGTGCCATTGCTGATGTTGTAGGCCTTGCCCAAGGCCGAGCCCGTGGCCAGCAAACTGCTGAGCAGCGCCTCGTTCAGGTTGTGCACGCTGGTGAAATCGACCTTGTTCAAGCCGTCGCCGACGATCGCCAGGCGGTTCTTGCGCTGCATTTTCAGCAGGCGCGGGAAAATGCTCATGTCCCCGGCGCCGGTGACAAAGCGCGGGCGCAGGGCAATCACCTCCAGGCCAAACTCCTGGGCGCCGAACACCTTTTGCTCGGCCAGGTACTTGGTGGCGGCATAAGGATGCTTGAAACGCTTGGGCACCTGCTCTTCGGTCAGGCCCAGGTGGTCGCGCCCATCAAAGTAGATCGACGGCGACGACAAGTGCACCAGGCGCCCCACCCGTTGTTTCAGGCAGGCCTCGACGACATTTTCAGTGACCAGCACATTGCCTTGGTGGAAGTCCTGGTACTTGCCCCACAACCCGACGGCACCGGCGCAATGCACCACGGCCTCGACATCGCGGCACAGCTCGCGCACCAGGTCGGCGTCGTTCAGATCACCCTGGATAAACTCGGCGCCACGCCGTATCAGGTGCTCCACACCTTCGGCACGTCGCCCGTTGACCCGCACGTCCAGGCCCTGCTCCAGAGCGAAACGCGCAAAGCGCCCGCCAATGAAGCCGCTTGCGCCGGTGACCAGAATTTTCATGTATTACCCCGTGTTCTTTCGTTTTTCATCGCTGTTGCCTTGACGCCCGCTGTCACCCCAACGGCACCAGCCATTGGCCACACGCCTGGGCCAGATGGTCGGTCAACAAGCCCAACAATTGCCCGCCACTGCGCCAATGATGCCAGTACAGCGGCACATCGATGGGCTTATCTGGCAATAACTCCACCAAAACGCCCTTTTCCAGTTGGTCACGCACCTGCAACTCCGGCACCAGGCCCCAGCCCAGGCCGGCCTCTGTCAGGCGGATAAACCCTTCGGACGAAGGACACAAATGGTGTTCGAAACCGCCGTCCACACCGAGGGAAGCCAGGTAGCGATGCTGCAGGAAATCATCCGGGCCGAACACCAGCGCCGGTGTGCGGGCCAACTGATCAGCACGTACGCCGTTTGGAAAATGCCGCGCAATAAAGGCCGGGCTGGCCAACGCCCGATAGCGCATGGCACCGAGCAACAAGCTGCGGGCGCCGGCCACCGGGCGCTCGCTGGCGCAAATACAGGCCGCCACTTCACCGGCACGCATGCGCTTGAGGCCCACGGTCTGGTCTTCCACCACTAGGTCCAGCAACAAGTGCTGCTCGGCGCAAAAGCCACTGACCGCTTCGGCCCACCAAGTGGCGAGGCTGTCGGCATTCAAGGCGATGCGCAGGCGCTCGGGCATGCCTTCTTCGTCCAGCGCCGGCACCTGGCTTTGCAGGTCGCGCTCCAGCAGCCGCACCTGTTGCACATGGTTGAGCAGACGGCGGCCGATGTCGGTGGGCGTCGGCGGCGTAGCGCGCACCAGCACCGGTTGGCCAATACGGGCTTCCAGCAACTTGATGCGCTGGGAGATCGCCGATTGCGACAGCCCCAACACCTGGGCGCCGCGCTCAAAACCGGCTTGTTCCACAATCGCCGCCAGGGCGGAAAGCAATTTATAGTCGAACATCAGTTTCTCTAATGAGCGATCAGCAATATTGGTTTTTCTTATACAGCGTAGCCCGTGAGAATGACCAGCATTGCTTCTCTCTACTTCAAGGAACTTCACATGGCTGGCGAAACCGCCCTGGCAACCCTGCTGCGCAGCATGAGCCCGCAACTCAATGACGGCGACTACGTGTTCTGCACCCTGCCCGACAACCGTATCCCGCCAGGGTGCGAGGTGATCGGCAGTTTTCGCGAAAGCGAAGGCCTGACGGTGATTGTCGAGCGCCAACAAGCAGAAGACGCCGGGCTGGGCTTCGACTACGTCGCCGCCTGGATCACCCTGAATGTGCATTCGGCCCTTGAAGCCGTTGGCCTGACGGCTGCGTTTGCCAGCGCCTTGGGCAAGGCTGGCATCAGTTGCAATGTGATCGCCGGTTTCTACCACGACCACCTGTTTGTCGGCCGGGCCGATGCCGAGCGCGCCATGGCCGTCTTGCGGCAGCTGGCAGCAGACGCGGAGTAACTCGCTATGTGGCAAAGCTATCTGAATGGGCTGCTGGTGGCCCTGGGCCTGATCATGGCCATCGGCACGCAGAACGCGTTTGTGCTGGCGCAAAGCCTGCGTCGTGAACATCACTTGCCCGTGGCGGCGCTGTGCGTGGTGTGCGATGCGTTGCTGGTGGCTGCGGGTGTGTTCGGCCTGGCCACGGTGCTGGCACAGAACCCGTTGTTGCTGGCGGTTGCGCGCTGGGGCGGCGCGGCGTTCCTGTTGTGGTACGGCACCCTGGCGTTACGCCGAGCGTTTTCCAAACAAAGCCTTGAGCAGGGCGAAAACCTCAAGGTGCGCTCATTGCGCGCCGTGTTGCTCAGCGCTTTGGCCGTGACGCTGCTCAACCCCCACGTGTACCTGGACACCGTGCTGCTGATCGGCTCGCTGGGCGCCCAACAAACCGAACCGGGTGCCTACGTGGCCGGTGCGGCCAGCGCGTCGTTCCTGTGGTTTGCCACCCTGGCGCTCGGCGCTGCGTGGCTGGCGCCCTGGTTGGCACGCCCGGCGACCTGGCGTCTGCTCGACTTGCTGGTGGCGGTGATGATGTTCAGCGTGGCCTATCAATTGATCGCCGCGTAGCGAATATTCCAAAACGCTCTGGAACCTCTATCCCACACAGTTGTTGCGTGGTTTTGCCGCACCCCCGGTGCTATGATCCAGCCCCTGCGCCGCAAAGAGTACAAACTCCCCGGCGCTTGTTTGGCCGCCCGTGATCGGCCTTGCGCTCACCGCAACTGACCTGATTAGGAGAATCATCATGGCTTTCGAATTGCCGCCGCTGCCCTACGCACACGATGCCCTGCAGCCGCACATTTCCAAGGAAACCTTGGAATACCACCACGACAAGCACCACAACACCTATGTCGTGAACCTGAACAACCTGGTGCCTGGCACCGAGTTCGAAGGCAAGACCCTGGAAGAGATCGTCAAATCCTCTTCGGGCGGCATCTTCAACAACGCCGCTCAGGTCTGGAACCACACCTTCTACTGGAACTGCCTGGCGCCAAACGCTGGTGGCCAACCTACCGGCGCGCTTGGCGACGCCATCAACGCTGCGTTCGGTTCGTTCGACAAGTTCAAGGAAGAGTTCACCAAGACGTCCGTCGGCACCTTCGGTTCCGGTTGGGGCTGGCTGGTGAAAAAGGCTGACGGTTCCCTGGCCCTGGCCAGCACCATCGGCGCCGGCAACCCGCTGACCAGCGGCGACACCCCGCTGCTGACCTGCGACGTGTGGGAACACGCCTACTACATCGACTACCGCAACGTGCGTCCAAAGTATGTGGAAGCGTTCTGGAACCTGGTCAACTGGAAGTTCGTGGCTGAGCAGTTCGAAGGCAAGACCTTCACTGCCTAAGCAACCCTTGCAGTAGAAAGAGCCCGGCAATTGCCGGGCTTTTTTGTGGGCGTTACTTGGAAACACCGACGAAGAATCATGGAACTCACTAATGAAATATTTCCACTCAAGTCGCGGGAGGAATAACCCTCCCAATCAGATGTGGAGTATGACGATGGACCCTATTTCGATGGTTGTAGGTGCAGTGCCGATGGTAACGGGCCTTCTCGATAAGGGAATGGACTTGGCAAAAGGCGCGTTGGACGTGGCTGGCAAGCTGCTGGACAAAATGCCAGATGCAGAAAAAATTGCAGGTAATACAGAGTCGCAGCCTCAGAACCAGATTACTTTCTGACCCAGGCACGTCTCACTGGAAGGCCGGCCCGTACGGCCTTCTATCCTACAAGCCCTCAACATTGAGGGTCAGTGACCGGCACCCAGACTCTCAGCCCCCCACGCTTACCCAGCCACAATCTCAATTGAGTCTTCCCCCCAATGTTCCTTTGACTGCCATCACGAGATTGCCAATACTCATGGCATATTGAGGCTACCCGCATGGAACAAGGAATGACCCTTTGAAGCTGGAACTCAAAAACAGCTTGTCGGTGAAGTTGCTACGGGTTGTGCTGCTGTCGGCATTGATCGTGGGCGTGGCGCTGAGTGCGGCGCAGATCGTTTTCGATGCCTACAAGACGCGCCAGGCCGTGGCCGGCGATGCCCAGCGCATCCTCGACATGTTTCGCGACCCCTCGACCCAGGCCGTCTACAGCCTGGACCGCGAAATGGGCATGCAAGTGATTGAGGGCCTGTTCCAGGACGATGCCGTGCGCATGGCCTCCATCGGCCATCCCAACGAAACCATGCTTGCGGAAAAAAGCCGCGCGCTGCAGCAGTCCCCGAGTCGCTGGCTGACCGACCTGATCCTTGGCCAGGAACGCACCTTCACCACCTCACTGGTCGGCAAAGGCCCGTATAGCGAGTATTACGGCGACCTGAGCATCACCCTCGACACCGCCACCTACGGCAAGGGCTTTCTGGTCAGTTCGGTGATCATCTTCATTTCCGGCGTGCTGCGCGCCCTGGCCATGGGCCTGGTGCTGTACCTGGTCTATCACTGGCTGCTGACCAAGCCGTTGTCGCGGATCATCGAACACCTGACTTCGATCAACCCGGACCGGCCCAGCGAACACAAGATCCCTTCACTCAAGGGTCACGAACGCAACGAGCTGGGCCTGTGGATCAATACCGCCAACCAGTTGCTAGAGTCCATCGAGCGCAACACCCATTTGCGCCATGAAGCCGAAAGCAGCCTGCTGCGCATGGCCCAGTACGACTTTCTCACCGGTTTGCCGAACCGCCAGAAACTGCAGGAGCAACTGGACAAGATCCTGATCGACGCCGGCCGTCGTCAGCGCCGCGTGGCGGTGTTGTGCGTGGGCCTGGATGACTTCAAAAGCGTCAACGAACAGTTCACCTACCAGGCCGGTGACAAATTGCTGCTGGCCCTGGCCGATCGCCTGCGCGCCCACAGCGGCCGCCTGGGTGCCCTCGCCCGCTTGGGCGGTGACCAATTTGCGCTGGTGCAGGCCGATATCGACCAGCCCTACGAAGCCGCCGAACTGGCGCAAAGCATCCTGGATGACCTGGAAGCCGAGTTTGCCCTGGAGCATGAGCAGATTCGCCTGCGTGCCACTATCGGCATCACCTTGTTCCCGGAAGACGGCGACAGCACCGAGAAGCTGCTGCAAAAAGCCGAACAGACCATGACCCTGGCCAAGAGCCGCTCGCGCAACCGCTATCAGTTTTATATCGCCAGCGTCGACAGCGAAATGCGCCGGCGCCGCGAGCTGGAAAAAGACCTGCGCGAGGCCCTGAACCGCGAGCAGTTCCACCTGGTGTACCAGCCGCAGATCAGCTACCGCGACCATCGCGTGGTGGGTGTGGAAGCGTTGATTCGCTGGCAGCACCCGGAGCACGGCCTGGTGCCGCCGGACCTGTTCATCCCGCTGGCAGAACAGAACGGCACCATCATTCCGATCGGCGAATGGGTGTTGGACCAGGCCTGCCGACAACTGCGTGAATGGCATGACCTGGGCTTCACCGACCTGCGCATGGCGGTCAACCTGTCCACGGTGCAACTGCACCACACCGAGCTGCCGCGGGTGGTCAACAACCTGATGCAGATCTACCGCCTGCCGCCGCGCAGCCTGGAACTGGAAGTCACCGAGACCGGCCTGATGGAAGACATCAGCACCGCCGCCCAGCACCTGCTGAGCCTGCGTCGTTCCGGGGCGCTGATCGCCATCGATGACTTCGGCACCGGCTATTCGTCGTTGAGTTACCTCAAGAGCCTGCCGCTGGACAAGATCAAGATCGACAAGAGCTTCGTCCAGGACCTGCTCGATGACGACGACGATGCGACCATCGTGCGCGCCATCATCCAACTGGGCAAAAGCCTGGGCATGCAGGTGATCGCCGAAGGGGTTGAAACGGCCGAACAAGAGGCCTACATCATCTCCGAGGGCTGTCATGAAGGTCAGGGCTATCACTACAGCAAACCGCTGCCGGCCCGGGAGTTGGCGGCCTTCCTGAAGCAGTCCGAGCGCAACAACGCGGCGATTCTCTGAAGCGGCAAAACGATACTAAATATTTCCCTCGTATAAACCTTTACACAAAATGCAAATCTTTCGCATTATGTCGCAGTTTTTTGCGCTCCCCCGCGCGCCCTATCAACAACCGAAGCAGGATGTTCGCCATGATTCGTATGCCCCTGGCCACCGCCAGTCTGCTGGCCATTGCCATTTCTCTCGCCGGTTGCGGCGAAGGTAAAGACAAGGCCACCGCAAACCAGGCGCCGACCCCGGCTGCCAGCACTACCGCTCCAGCGGCTGCCACCCCAGCAGGCCAGGTCGACGAAACGGCCGCCAAAGCCGTGGTCGCGCATTACGCTGACATGGTGTTCGCGGTGTACAGCGACGCCGAGTCCACTGCGAAAACCCTGCAAACCGCCATCGACACCTTCCTCGCCAACCCGAACGACGAAACCCTCAAAGCAGCCCGTACCGCCTGGATCGCCGCGCGCGTGCCGTACCTGCAGAGCGAAGTGTTCCGCTTCGGCAATACCATCATCGACGACTGGGAAGGCCAGGTGAACGCCTGGCCCCTGGACGAAGGCCTGATCGACTACGTCGACAAATCCTACGAGCACGCCCTGGGTAACCCAGGCGCCAACGCCAACATCATCGCCAACACCGAGATCCAGGTTGGCGAAGACAAGGTCGACGTCAAGGAGATCACCCCGGAAAAACTCGCCAGCCTCAATGAGCTGGGCGGTTCCGAAGCCAACGTTGCCACCGGCTACCACGCCATCGAATTCCTGCTCTGGGGCCAGGACCTCAACGGCACCGGCCCTGGCGCGGGCAACCGCCCTGCCTCCGACTACCTGACCGGCGACGGCGCCACGGGCGGCAACAACGAGCGTCGCCGCACTTACCTGCGCGCCGTGACCCAACTGCTGGTCAGCGACCTGGAAGAAATGGTCGGCAACTGGAAACCCAACGTCGAAGACAACTACCGCGCCACCCTGGAGGCAGAACCTGCCACCGACGGCCTGCGCAAAATGCTGTTCGGCATGGGCAGCCTGTCCCTGGGCGAACTGGCCGGTGAGCGCATGAAGGTTTCCCTGGAAGCCAACTCGCCAGAAGACGAGCAGGACTGCTTCAGCGACAACACCCACAACTCGCACTTCTACGACGCCAAGGGCATCCGCAACGTCTACCTGGGCGAGTACACCCGCGTCGACGGCACCAAGCTGACCGGCGCCAGCCTGTCGTCCCTGGTGGCCAAGGCCGACCCGGCCGCCGACAGCGCGCTCAAGGCCGACCTGGCGTCGACCGAAGCGAAGATCCAGGTCATGGTTGACCACGCCAACAAAGGCGAGCACTACGACCAGTTGATCGCTGCCGGTAACGACCAGGGCAACCAAATCGTGCGCGACGCCATCGCCGCACTGGTCAAGCAGACTGGTTCGATCGAAGCCGCCGCCGGCAAGCTGGGCATCAGCGACCTGAACCCGGATAACGCTGATCACGAGTTCTGATCCGCGCCGCGTTGAGAGAGGCGACCTGCGGGTCGCCTTTTTTATGTCTGTGGTTCTGCGATCAATCAAATACCGCAAAACCCATGTGGGAGCGGGCTTGCTCGCGAATGCGGTAGGTCAGCCAAATATCCAGTGACTGACACACCGCATTCGCGAGCAAGCCCGCTCCCACATTTGCTCCGTATCGCCTGAAGGGGCCGGTTTACTTACCCTGCACCCCGGGTAGAATGGCGCCTCTGCCCAATCACCCGAGCTCACTTCATGGCGTTGCCGACCCTACGCATCATCGGTTTCATCATCGGCATCTTCCTGATCACCCTTGCGATCGCCATGGTCGTCCCGATGGCCACCCTGGTGATCTTCGAACGTACCCAAGACCTGCCCTCGTTCCTGTGGGCCAGCATGATCACCTTTATCGCCGGCCTGGCCCTGGTCATTCCCGGCCGTCCCGAGCACGTGCACCTGCGCCCCCGGGACATGTACCTGCTCACAGTGACAAGCTGGGTGGTGGTGTGCGTGTTTGCCGCCTTGCCGTTCCTGCTGACCCAGCACATCAGCTACACCGACTCGTTTTTTGAAAGCATGTCCGGCATCACCGCCACCGGTTCCACGGTGCTGAGCGGGCTGGACAGCATGTCCCCGGGCATCTTGATGTGGCGCTCGTTGCTGCACTGGCTCGGCGGCATCGGCTTTATCGGCATGGCGGTGGCGATCCTGCCGCTGCTGCGCATCGGTGGCATGCGCCTGTTCCAGACCGAGTCTTCGGACCGTTCAGAGAAGGTCATGCCCCGTTCACATATGGTGGCGCGCCTGATCGTGGCGACTTACGTGGGCATCACGATCCTCGGCAGCCTGGCGTTCTGGTGGGCCGGGATGGGCCTGTTCGATGCGATCAACCACGCGATGTCAGCCATTTCCACCGGGGGTTTCTCCACCTCCGATGAATCCCTGGCCCACTGGAAACAACCCGCCGTGCACTGGGTGGCGGTGGTGGTGATGATCCTCGGCAGCCTGCCGTTCACCCTGTATGTGGCCACGTTGCGCGGCAACCGTCGGGCACTGATCAAGGATCAGCAAGTACAAGGCTTGCTCGGCCTGTTGATCGTGACCTGGCTGGTGCTGGGCACCTGGTACTGGTGGACCACCAACTTGCACTGGCTGGACGCGCTGCGGCATGTGGCGGTGAACGTCACGTCCGTGGTCACCACGACCGGCTTTGCACTGGGGGATTACAGCATCTGGGGCAACTTCTCACTGATGCTGTTCTTCTACCTGGGCTTTGTCGGCGGCTGCTCCGGCTCTACGGCGGGCGGCATCAAGATCTTCCGGTTCCAGGTCGCCTATATCCTGCTCAAGGCCAACTTGAACCAGCTGATTCACCCGCGCGCGGTGATCAAGCAGAAGTACAACGGCCACCGCCTCGATGAAGAAATCGTACGCTCGATCCTGACCTTTTCGTTCTTCTTCGCCATCACCATCTGCGCGATTGCCCTGGCCTTGTCGCTGCTGGGGCTGGATTGGATGACCGCGTTGACCGGCGCCGCCAGCACCGTGTCCGGCGTGGGCCCGGGCCTGGGCGAGACCATCGGCCCGGCCGGCAACTTCGCCAGCCTGCCAGATGCAGCCAAGTGGATCCTGTCGTTCGGCATGCTGCTGGGACGGCTGGAGATCATTACAGTCTTTGTTCTGTGCATTCCGGCGTTCTGGCGTCACTGATCGTCGAGGCTTCCAGCAACCGCGCCCGGTATTCGCCGGGCGTGGCGTCGAACCAGCGGCGAAACGCGCGGAAGAAATTGCTCGGGTCGGCAAACCCCAACAGGTAGGCGATTTCCAGCAGGGTCATGCTCGGCTGTGCCAGGTACTGCTCGGCCAGTTCGCGGCGGGTGTCATCGAGCAGCGACTGGAAACTGGTGCCCTCCTCCTGCAAACGCCGCTGCAACGTGCGCTGGGACAGGTGCAGGGTCTGGGCGACCACCTCACGCTTGGGCTCGCCCTGAGGCAGCAGGCGGCACAGCACCTGCCGCGCCTTGTGGGTCACGCGGCTTTCCGAAAAACGCGCCAGGTATTCACCGGCAAACCGATCATGCAGCAGCGCCATGGCCTCGTTGGCCGTGGGCAGCGGCGCGTCCATGTCGGCCCGCTCGAAAATCAGCGCGTCATAGGGCGCGTTGAATTCCAGGGGCGCGTGGAAAGCTTGTTTGTAGGGCGCCAGGTCCACCGGTTGATCGCCTTGCAACAGCACCTTGCGCGGCTGCAGGGTACGCCCGGTCAACCAGCCGCACAGCGCCAGGGCACTGGCCAGCGAAGCCTCGGCGCTTTGCCGGGTGGGGGGCAAGTGATCGCCATGCACCGTCAGAATCAACGCATAGCCTTCGGGCAAGAGTCGGAAACTCAGGTCGGCGCTTTCGGCGATGATCCGCTGGTAGCGCACCAGGCGCATAAAACCTTCGGCCAGCGTGTTGCTGGACATCAGCGCATAACCGGCCACATGAAACGATGCCGGACGCACCACCTTGCCCATGTTCAGGCCGATCGCCGGGTTGCCCGACAGCTCGACCGCCCGTTGCCAGAGTCGGGTCATGGAGTCTTGTGGAAAACGCGCGTCAGGGTCACTGAGGGCGGCATAGTCCAGGCCCAGTTGCTTGAACAAGGCCCGGCAGTCCAAGCCGTCCATTTCCAACGCCTTGACTATCCCCATCGCCCAGCTTGCAGAAGTTGTTCGTTCGCTCATGGCGTCTTCTTAAAAAAGCAGGCTTAAAACGGCAGCCAGGAAGCCAAGGATACTAAAGTGGCATCTATTGTCACTGGCTGTTACCACTGATCACTCTAGACTCAAATAAGCTCCCCGCCGAACATCTGTTGGGCACCACAATAACGAGAGGGCCGGCTACCGTGGAAAATGTCAGACAATTCAACAGCTTCGCCGAGTTCTACCCGTATTACCTGAGCGAACATGGCAACAGCACCTGCCGGCGCCTGCACTTTATCGGCACCACGCTGGTGATTGGCATCCTGGCCTACGCCATCGGCAGAGGTTCGTTGGGCCTGTTGCTGGCTTTGCCGATAGCCGGTTACAGCTTTGCCTGGGTCGGCCATTTCTTCTTCGAAAAAAACCGCCCGGCGACCTTCCAGCACCCGTTCTACAGCCTGCTGGGGGATTTTGTGATGTACCGCGACATGATCCTGGGCAAGGTGCCGTTCTAGCCCCACGACCGTTTTAACCGTGAAAGTTCGTACATCCGGCGAGATAAAAATCTTTTTGTCATTTTAGGTGCTGTATCCTGCCAAGGCTTTTTGAGAGCGCGGAATCACCTGCGATTGATAAAACAGACCTTGCGAGGAGCGACGACGATGCACGAGATACCTAATCTCCCCTTCCCAAGCCTGCACCCAACCGAGCAGCCAACACCGCAGCAGGCCAGCAACAAGCAGCCTGAGGCCAAAGAAGCAAAACCAGTCGACAGCAAACGCCAGGACTGACGCCGTAACAGACCGTGTGGAAAGCGCAACATTGAGCGCTTTCCACACTGCCTGAAGACTTTGGATACCGCGATGACCGACACCCTTCCCGACGCCGCCGTACTCGACGCTGCCCTGCAGATGGTTGAAGTATGGAACCGTCTGAGCGCCGACAAACAGGCCCTGCTGCTCAAGCGCTTCGGCACCCAGGAAAACGCCTTGGCCGCCCTGGTGACCACCCAACTGTTGGCCCCTGCCCAGCCTTGACGTCTTTTTGAGCTGACGTTTTTTGCTTTTGCCACCCTGCGCAGGCCAAAGCACCGGTATCATTAGCAGCCTATCTTTACCTGCTGCGACAGTGGACCTTTCCCATGCCAGATACCCAGCGCCCCATGGCGGTCACGCTGCAAGTCGTTTCCATCGTGTTGTTTACCTTTATCGGCTACCTGAACATCGGCATTCCCCTCGCCGTCTTGCCGGGCTATGTGCACAGCGAACTGGGCTATGGCGCGGTGATCGCCGGCCTGGTGATCAGCGTGCAATACCTGGCCACCCTGCTAAGCCGCCCGTATGCGGGAAAAATCATCGACAACCTGGGCAGCAAGCGCGCGGTGCTGATCGGCTTGGCCGGTTGCGGCCTGAGCGGTATGTTCATGTTGTTTGCGGCGTTCTTTTCCAGCTTGCCGGCCTTGAGCCTCGGCAGCCTGTTGATCGGCCGCCTGGTGCTGGGCAGCGCCGAAAGCCTGGTAGGTTCCGGCGCCATCGGGTGGGGCATTGGCCGCGTCGGTGCGGCGAATACCGCCAAGGTCATCTCCTGGAACGGCATCGCCAGCTACGGGGCGCTGGCCGTCGGCGCACCGCTGGGCGTGGTGCTGGTCAGGCACTTCGGGCTGTGGAGCATGGGCGTCAGCATTATCCTGCTGGCGCTCATCGGCCTGTTGCTGGCCTGGAACAAAGTTGCCGCGCCCATCGTTGCCGGCGTGCGCCTGCCGTTCATGAACGTGCTGGGTCGGGTACTGCCCCACGGCTGCGCCTTGGCCCTGGGCTCGATCGGCTTCGGCACCATCGCCACCTTCATCACCCTGTACTACACCACCCAGCATTGGGATAACGCGGTGTGGGCCTTGAGCCTGTTCGGCGCCAGTTTTATCGGCGCGCGCCTGCTGTTCGGCAACTTGATCAACCGGATCGGCGGTTTTCGCGTGGCAATCGCCTGCCTGTCGGTGGAGGTCCTCGGCCTGCTGTTGCTGTGGCTGGCGCCGGACGCCAACCTGGCCCTGGCCGGTGCGGCGTTGAGCGGGTTCGGCTTTTCCCTGGTGTTTCCGTCCCTGGGCGTGGAGGCGGTCAACCTGGTGCCCGCGTCCAGCCGGGGTTCGGCCGTGGGGGCCTATTCGTTGTTTATCGACTTGTCCCTGGGCATCACCGGCCCGCTGGCAGGCGCTGTGGCGGCAGGTTTTGGCTTTGCATCGATCTTCCTGTTCGCCGCCCTGGCCGCCTGCGGTGGGTTGGTGCTCAGCGTGTACCTGTACCGCCAGGCCCCCAAAGCCCGCGAGGCGCGCGACGCCTAGAAGTCGACCTTGCCGCGCCCGGCCTTGATCGTGCCGCGCTTGGTCTTGGATTCCAGGCGACGTTTTTTCGAGCCCAGGGTCGGCTTGGTCGGGCGGCGCTTCTTTTCCACCTTGGTGGCGCTGAGGATCAGTTCCACCAAACGCTCCAATGCATCCGCGCGGTTCTGCTCCTGGGTCCGGTATTGCTGGGCCTTGAGCACCAGCACCCCTTCGCTGGTGATCCGACTGTCACGCAGCGCCAGCAAACGCTCCTTGTAGAACGCCGGCAGCGACGAGGCCGGAATATCAAAGCGCAGGTGCACCGCGCTCGACACCTTGTTGACGTTCTGCCCACCGGCGCCCTGGGCGCGAATGGCGGTCAGCTCGATCTCGGCGTCGGGCAGGTGCACATTATTGGAAATCACCAGCATCAATTAAAAACCTTAGGCAACGGACAAGCCCAACTCGGACAACAACATCGACGCCTGGGCTTTGGAAATCACGGCGCCTTTGAACAGTTTGGCATCATTGAGGCGAAACCCGCTCAAATCCGCGCCCCGCAAGTCCGCGCCGGCGAAATTGGCGCCGTTGATGCGCGCATGGGCCAGGCTGCAGTCGATCAGTTCAGCCTTGCGAAAATCTGCGTCCGACAAGTCGCTGTCAGAAAAATCCAGGTTATTGAGCACCGTGCGCGCAAACGACAAACCAGATAAAAACGCGCTGTTGAGCAAACTCTCACTGAAGCTCAGGCCCAATGAAGCGCAATGGGTGAAGTTGGCGCCGGTCAGCTTGCACTGATCAAATTGGGCCTGGGACAGTTTGCTGCGTTGCCAGCGGGTGTTGTTCAGGTCGCAACTGTGGAACTGTGCTTCCAACAGATTCGCCGCTTCAAAGACCGCCTGGCCGGCGCGACAGCTTTTCCACTGCGTACCTTCCAGGCGCGAGCCGAGGAACGAGGCCTGGGCCAGGATGCAGCGTTCGAATATCCAGTGGTCCAATGCCATGCGCGACAGGTCGGCCCCACTCAGGTCGACACCCACCAGGCGCAAAGGCCCGCCGTGTTGGTCGATCAGGTCTTCCAGCTCGTCGCGCTGCAGGGTGCCGCCGTCGATATCGGTGTGGTGCATGGGGCCTCCGGGCGCGGAACAGGTGAAAACGAGGCGGGAGTCTAACCCGTGAGCGCCCACAAAAAACCCGGCAATATGCCGGGTTTTCTGTTTGCGCAAGGCGGGTTACTTCAGTGCCGCACTCGTCGAGGTCAGCGCCGCTTCGGCACTGCGCTTGTTCTTGACCCAGTAGCACACCGCCATGAACGCCACCCACACCGGGATCGCGTACACCGACACCTGGATCCCCGGGATCATCAGCATGATCACCAGGATAAACACCACGAACGCCAGGCAAATGACGTTGCCGTACGGGTACCACAGCGCCTTGAACAGCGGCACCTGGCCGGTGCGGTTCATGTGCTGGCGGAACTTGAAGTGGGAGAAGCTGATCATCGCCCAGTTGATCACCAGCGTGGCCACCACCAGGGACATCAGCAGTTCCAGGGCATGCTGCGGGATCAGGTAGTTCATCAGCACCGCCACCAGGGTGACGGCCGCCGAGGCAAGGATCGAGCGCACCGGCACGCCGCGCTTGTCGATCTTGGCCAAGGCCCGTGGCGCATCACCCTGCTCGGCCATGCCCAGCAGCATGCGGCTGTTGCAGTAGGTGCCGCTGTTGTACACCGACAACGCCGCGGTCAGTACCACGAAGTTGAGGATGTGCGCGGCGGTGTTGCTGCCCAGCATCGAGAACACCTGCACGAACGGGCTGCCACTGTAGGCATCGCCGGACGCGTTGAGGGTTTGCAGCAGGCTGTCCCAAGGGGTCAGCGACAGCAGCACCACCAGTGCGCCGATGTAGAAGATCAGGATGCGGTAGATCACCTGGTTGATCGCCTTCGGGATCACGGTGCGCGGTTTGTCTGCTTCGGCAGCGGTGAAGCCGAGCATTTCCAGGCCGCCGAAGGAGAACATGATGATCGCCATGGCCATCACCAAACCACCGACGCCGTGGGGGAAGAAGCCGCCGTGTTCCCACAGGTTGCTCACCGAGGCTTGCGGGCCGCCGCTGCCACTGACCAGCAGGTAGCTGCCCAAGGCGATCATGCCGACGATGGCGACCACCTTGATGATCGCAAACCAGAACTCGGCTTCACCGAAGACTTTGACGTTGGCCAGGTTGATCGCGTTGATCAGTACGAAGAACGCGGCGGCCGAGACCCAGGTCGGGATCTCGGGCCACCAATAGTGCACGTACTTGCCGACGGCAGTCAGCTCCGACATGCCCACCAGGATGTACAGGATCCAGCAGTTCCAGCCCGACAGGAAGCCGGCGAAACCGCCCCAGTACTTGTGGGCAAAGTGGCTGAAGGAACCGGCGACCGGCTCTTCGACGATCATTTCGCCGAGCTGGCGCATGATCATGAAGGCGATGAAGCCGCAGATGGCATAGCCCAGGATCATCGACGGGCCGGCCGACTTGAGCACCCCGGCCGAGCCCAGGAACAGGCCGGTGCCGATGGCGCCCCCGAGGGCGATCAACTGGATATGCCGATTTTTCAGGCCGCGTTTCAGCTCGCCTGAAGAGGAATGGGGTCCACTCATGAAAAGGGTCTCACGCAAGGTTTGATGATGTTGAATGCACGTTGCTGTCTTGAATCTCGACTCAAGCAGCGCCGCTCAAACCCCAGCGCAGGCACCAGGAGTACAGCGTCGTTCTAAAGGTCATGCGTCACCTGTTTGTTTTTATCTGTGACGAAATCGAACCCGTCTGGCTCGTGGCCAGGCGGAGTGATCAGGGAAGGTAAACCCTGAGGTCTTGGCCTTTTGCGTGGGTACGCAAGGGGGGTCACAGTAAAACGCGGCGCATTGTACACCGCTCGACAGCTTAGGGCGGCCCTCGGCAAGGGCACGCGACAATCTGTCAGGCATTCCTTACAGCATCGCCACGCCCAGAAATGCAGCGACTTTCACGTAAATTAATCGTTACAGCGCGGAAAATAAGCGTTACAGCCAGCAACGAACAGAAAAATGTCGGTAGGAAATCTCCGACAAATTACCCTCGCCAGTCCGTTGTTTTTTCTAAATAAATATTTCTGGCGAAAAAACAGAACAAAAAATCCAAATGAGACCGTGTCAATAAATATTTTGCATTCCGAAACACTCTCTCCTAGGTTCTTCCCACTTGCCCAGTGAAGCCCGCTGGCAAGCCGTTCTCAAACAACGTCCTCTAGGAGAAACACCATGCAAGCACTGGAAAACGACCTGGAAACCGAACTGCAACTCGACGATTGGTTTGAAGCGCCGACCCATGAGGCCGCCGTTGAAATGATGCAAGCCGACGCCGTCGTGCCATTCGGCACCGCGATGTGGCCGTTCTAACACCCGGCAGGCACTGGCAGGTGCTGTGCACGGCATCTGCCTCCTTACCCAAGGCACAGAAGGACACCCGTCATGGACAAGGCCCGCGCCGTCGAACACTTTCTCTACTACCTGGCCCACCACCCGGCCCTCAGCGGCCTGAACTGCCCGAACGTGCTGCTGGGCCATACCGAACGCTATGACGCCATCGCCCAGGCGATCACCCACGGCAGCGCCGCCCGTTTCAATTTCCAGGTGCAGCGCCTGGACCTGGCCGCCTGCGACAGCCTGGCCCAGGCCATTGAAGCCTGCGACCTGTACCTGTTTCTCTACGACTCTTCGACCCTGCCCAACCCACGCGCCGAAGGCCCGGACTTTATCCGCGCCCTGCAAGGCGTGATGGCCGAGCACTGGAAGAAATCCCTGCTGTTCAAGGACTATGGCGACTATTTCTACGACACCTTCAGCGTCGAACCACAGCGCATTGCCGACCTCAACGCCACGCTGATCCGGCGCATGTCCCAAGCCAACGTGCTGAGCTTTACCGACAAGCACGGCTCACGCCTGGAAGCGCCGATGAGCAGCATCAAGAAGTGGACCAATATCAACGGCGTCGGCAACCACGACCTGGCCCCCGGCGAGATCGCCACCCACAGCGAGGCCATCAATGGCCAGGTGCGGTTTGTCGGCACATTCCTGAGCACCATCCCCTTTGCGCGCAAATACGGCGTGTTGCAGTCACCGTTGGAACTGTGGATCGAGAACTCGACCATCTGCAGCGTGGCCAGCGACGTGCCGGGGCTGGCGGATGACTTCAACAAGTACCTGAACGCCAACCCGTCGAACCGGCGTGTGGAGGAGTTGGGGATTGGCACCAACGAAGGCGTGAAGGACCTGTATGCACGCAATGCCGGGTTCGAAGAGCGCCATTGCGGGCTGCACCTGGGCCTGGGCGGCGGGCAGAAAGGCAGCCATCACCTGGATCTGATCTTTGCCAGTGGGGTGTTGGCGTTGGATGACAAGCCCGTCTTCGACGGCACCTTTGCCTTCTGATCAGTGATTTAGAAACCTATGAAGATCCAAATGTGGGAGCGGGCTTGCTCGCGAAGGCGGAGTATCAAGTAACACATGCATCAACTGACACGCCGCCTTCGCGAGCAAGCCCGCTCCCACATTTTTGACCGTATTCCAAGGCATAAAAAACGCCAACCCTAGGGTTGGCGTTTTTTTGTGCAGCACTTAAACCATCACTGCGGTTTCTTGCGACCAAAACCAGGACGCTGACCCGAACCGGCCGGGGCGCCCCGGCGCTTGCCCGACGGCTCGTCCGCCACCAGTTTCGGGCCAGGGCGCTTGTTCGCCGCTGGCTTGGCTGGACGCTTGGTGCTGGCGTTGTCGGCCGGACGTTCGCTTTCACCGCGGTTGCTGCGACCACCGGCCGGCGCTGGGCGCGGTGCACGTGGCGCACGTTCACCTTCCTGGCGCGACGGCGCGGTTGGGCGACGCTCGCCTTCGATCTGCGGCTCACGGGAAATACGACCGCCGGTTGCCGGTGCATTCAGCGCCGGGCGCAGGGTGCGGGCCACGCGTTCGGTACGCGGCACAGGGCGCGACGATTTACGCTGCATCCGCTCAAGCTTGTCTTTGCTCTTGGCGTTCATCTGCGGCATGGCGACCGGCGTCAGGCCCACTTCGGCGCTGAGAATGTCGACTTCGTACTGGCTCATTTCGCGCCAGCGGCCCATCGGCAGGTCGGAGTTCAGGAACACCGGGCCGAAACGCACGCGCTTCAGGCGGCTGACCACCAGGCCCTGGGATTCCCACAAGCGACGTACTTCGCGGTTACGGCCTTCCATCACCACGCAGTGGTACCAGTGGTTGAAACCTTCGCCACCTGGCGCCTGCTTGATGTCGGTGAACTTGGCCGGGCCGTCTTCCAGCACCACGCCCGCCTTGAGGCGTTCGATCATCTCGTCGTCAACTTCGCCACGTACGCGCACGGCGTATTCGCGGTCCATCTCGTACGACGGGTGCATCAGGCGGTTGGCCAGCTCACCGTCGGTGGTGAACATCAGCAAGCCGGTGGTGTTGATGTCCAGGCGACCGATGTTGATCCAGCGGCCTTCTTTGGGCTTGGGCATCTTGTCGAACACGGTCGGACGGCCTTCCGGGTCGTCACGGGTGCAGATCTCGCCGTCCGGCTTGTTGTACATGATCACGCGGCGCACCGATTCGGCGGCCTCTTCACGCTTGATGACCTTGCCATCAATGGTGATTGCATCGTGCAGGTCGACGCGCTGGCCGAGGGTAGCCTCGACGCCGTTGACCTTGATGCGCTTCTGGGTGATCCAGGCTTCGACGTCGCGGCGCGAGCCCACGCCGATACGCGCCAGCACCTTTTGCAGTTTTTCGCCTGCTGGGCCGATTTCCTGGCTGTCGTTCTGGTCTTTGTCGTTCATCTTAAGCACCTCCCGGTGGGTCGATTCAGGCGTGGCCTGAAGAGTGTTGAAAGCGGGGCTTTGGCCGACTATGCCGGCAAAGGGTCGCGAATCATACGCGTATGGCGCGCGTTGCGCATCAGAGACTAGTCGATAAAGGCCAAGTCACCTGCTTTACGCCGACCGGTGGACCACAGCAGGTCAAAATGTGGGAGCGGGCTTGCTCGCGACTGCGGTGGATCAGTCGCCATCTCCGGTGACTGACCCTCCGCTTTCGCGAGCAAGCCCGCTCCCACAGGGGTTCAGCAGTGTTTGCAGGAACGCGTCAGTCCTCGAACTGGCGGCGCTCGGCCTCAATGGCTTCGGCCAAGGCGCGGGCTTCGTCCTCTTCGTCGCTCAGGGGCGGCTGCTCCAGGGCGGCGACGGCGGCGAGGAGTTTTTCGCGGGCTTCGGCGACGCCGAGGATGTCTTCCTCGGGTTCCGGCTCAGGCTCGGCCTCGGGTTCACTGTTTTCCTGGGTTTGCGGCTCGGCAGCGCCGTCACGCAGCAAATCGTCGAAGTCGGTCTTGATGCCCTGCTCCATATCGTCCAGTTCCAGCAGCAAGGTGTGGAAACTGGTTTCGTCCTTCGGTTCTTCCGGTTCGGCGCTGGCGTCGGCCAGTTCCTGCAGGCCCTCGGGCACCGGCGCATCGTCGAAATCGAGCACCGGCTCGGCTTCCATCTCGCGCAGTTCGGCAAGCGGCGGCAAATCATCAAGGTTCTTCAGGTTGAAGTGGTCGAGAAACACCTTGGTGGTGGCGAACATCGCCGGTTTGCCGGGCACGTCGCGGTAGCCGACGATGCGGATCCACTCCCGTTCCAGCAGCGTCTTGACGATATGGCTGTTGACCGCCACGCCCCGCACGTCCTCGATCTCGCCCCGGGTGATCGGCTGGCGATAGGCGATCAGCGCCATGGTCTCCAGCATCGCCCGGGAATAACGCTGCGGGCGTTCTTCCCACAAACGGCCGACCCACGGGGAAAACTTCTCACGGATCTGCAGGCGATAACCCGACGCCACTTCGCGCAGCTCAAAGGCACGGCCGTCGCAGGACTTGCGCAGGATCTCCAGCGCCTTCTTGAATACCGGCGGCTCGGGGCGCTCGGCTTCTTCAAAGAGTTCGAACAGGCGCTCCAACGATTGCGGTTTGCCCGAGGCCAGTAGAAAGGCCTCCAGCAACGGGGCCAGTTCGCGGGGTTCAGTCAGATTCATTGATTCAGCTCTTTATTCGGCTCGCGCCCGCACGTGGATAGCCGCAAAAGGCTCATTCTGGACCAGCTCGACCAAGGATTCCTTGACCAGTTCGAGGATCGCCATAAAGGTCACCACCACCCCCAGGCGTCCTTCTTCCGCAGTAAACAGCTCAACAAACGGCACAAAGCCGCCGCCCTTGAGGCGTTCCAGCACATCACTCATGCGCTCACGGGTGGACAGCGCCTCGCGACTCACCTGGTGGCTTTCAAACATGTCGCCACGGCGCAGCACCTCGGCCATGGACATCAGCAATTCTTCCAGGCTCACGTCCGGCAGCAGCTTGCGCGCGCGGGCCTCGGGGGCATCGAGCTTGGGCACCACCACGTCACGGCCCACCCGGTTCAAGCCGTCGATGCCTTCGGCGGCGGCCTTGAAGCGTTCGTACTCCTGCAGGCGGCGGATCAGTTCGGCGCGTGGGTCGTCCTCTTCGGCTTCCACCGTCTCCGAACGCGGCAGCAACATGCGCGACTTGATCTCGGCGAGCATGGCGGCCATCACCAGGTACTCGGCAGCCAGTTCCAGGCGCACCGACTGCATCAACTCGACATAGCCCATGTACTGGCGGGTGATTTCCGCCACCGGGATGTCGAGGATGTTGATGTTCTGTTTGCGGATCAGGTACAGCAGCAAGTCCAGCGGGCCTTCGAAGGCGTCGAGGAAAACCTCCAGGGCATCCGGCGGGATGTACAGGTCCAGGGGCATTTCCATGACCGCCTGGCCATAGACCATGGCAAATGGCAGCTCCTGCTGGGCGCCGGCCTGGGGGTCAACCGTTTCCACCACCGACATTCAGGCCTCGACCATGAACGGAGCCGGGTCACCGCAACCCACGCGGATCACTTCGGGTTCACCGTCGGCCAGGTTGATCACGGTTGAGGCCTTGTTGCCGCCGTAGCCGCCATCGATGATCAGGTCCACCTGCTTTTCCAGCAGTGAACGCATTTCGTACGGGTCGTAAAGCGGCTCGGTCTCGCCGGGCATGATCAGCGACACGCTCATCAGCGGCTCACCCAGCTCCTCCAGCAGCGCCAGGGCAATCGGGTGCTCGGGCACGCGCAGGCCGATGGTGCGCTTCTTGGGGTGCAGCAACAGGCGCGGCACTTCACGGGTGGCGTTGAGAATAAAGGTGTAGGGCCCCGGCGTGTGGGCCTTGAGCAAACGGAAGGTGCCGGTGTCGACCTTGGCGAACAGGCCGAGCTGGGACAGGTCGCTGCAGATCAGCGCGAAGTTGTGCTTGTCGTCCAACTGACGCAGGCGTCTGACACGCTCGACCGCACCCTTGTCGCCGATCTGGCAACCAATGGCGTAGGACGAGTCCGTTGGATAGATCACCACGCCACCGGCACGGATGATCTCCACGGCTTGCTTGATCAGGCGCGCCTGGGGGTTTTCCGGATGAATCTGGAAGAATTGACTCACGTGTTCTACCTGTTCAGACGGTGGCAATAATGGGGTCATGCTTGAATCGCCCCCACAAGAGCGGCAGGTCTTCCGGGACGGGGCGGTACTCGCCGATCTCGGACCAGCCGCCTGGGCCATGAAAATCACTGCCGGCGCTGACCAGCAGACCAAATTCGCGGGCAAGAATCGCCAGGCTGCCCACCTGCTCGGCGGGTTGGTGCCCGTTGACCACCTCGATGGCGTGGCCCCCCGCTCCAATATAGTCGGCAATCAGCTTGCGGCGCTTGCTGCGGGTGAAATCGTAATGCCAGGGATGCGCCAGGCTGACCCAGGCCCCGGAGGCCCGCAAGGTCTCGACGGTGTCTTCCAGGGTCGGCCAGTGCTGCTTCACATCCCCCAACTTGCCGGCGCCCAGCCATTTGCGGAAGGCTTCGGCGCGGTCTTTGACAAAACCTTCACGCACCATCCAGTCGGCAAAGTGCGGCCGGGCCGGTGCGTTGCCGCTGTCCCCCAGTTCCTGCTGGATCGCGCGGGCGCCTTCGAGGGCGTTGGGCATGCCTTTGAGGCTGAGTTTTCGGCTTATTTCTTCGGACCGCAGCCAGCGGCCATCGTGCAAATCGGCGATGGCCTGCACCAACGGCGGGGCCTTTTGGTCGAAACCGTAGCCCAGTACATGAATGGTGGCGCCACCCCAGGTGCAGGACAACTCCACGCCGTTGACCAGTTGCATGCCCAATGAATGGGCGGCTTCACGGGCTTCGTCCAAGCCTTCGAGGGTGTCGTGGTCGGTCAACGCCAGGACTCGCACGCCTTTTTCAAACGCACGCGCAACCAGTACCGCAGGCGCCAGGGCGCCGTCGGAGGCCGTGCTGTGGCAGTGCAAATCAACATTCACGGGGATGTGTAACCTCAAGTCAGGTGGCGCTTTCGCTACCAAGGATGTTTGTTATTATGCCGCCACATCCAGCTTCTGGCTCTTACTGTGAAACAATTCATCGACTTCATCCCGCTGTTGCTGTTTTTCATCGTTTATAAACTCGACCCCAGGGTCATCGATCTCGCCGGCCATGAGCTGACGGTCGGAGGCATCTACAGCGCCACCGCCGTGCTGATCATCAGCTCCGTCGTGGTCTACGGCGCCATCTTCATCTCCCAGCGCAAGCTGGAAAAAAGCCAATGGCTGACCCTGGTCGCCTGCCTGGTCTTCGGCAGCCTGACCCTGGCCTTCCACAGCGAAACCTTCCTCAAGTGGAAAGCCCCGGTGGTGAACTGGCTGTTCGCCCTGGCCTTCATTGGCAGCCACTTCATCGGTGACCGCCTGCTGATCAAGCGGATCATGGGCCACGCACTGACCCTGCCGGAGCCGGTCTGGACACGCCTGAACGTGGCCTGGATCGTGTTTTTCCTGTTCTGTGGCGCTGCCAACCTGTTCGTGGCGTTCACCTTCCAGAGCTACTGGGTCGACTTCAAGGTCTTCGGCAGCCTGGGCATGACCGTATTGTTCCTGATCGGCCAGGGTATCTACCTGTCGCGCCACCTGCATGACACCGACCCTACCACGCCAAAAACCGAGGACTGACATGCTCTACGCCATCATTGCCACCGACGTCGCCAATTCGCTGGAAAAACGCCTGGCCGCACGTCCGGCCCACCTGGAGCGCCTGAACGTATTGCAGGCCGAAGGCCGTCTCGTGCTGGCGGGCCCGCATCCGGCTGTCGACAGCAATGACCCGGGCGCGGCGGGTTTCACCGGCAGCCTGGTGGTTGCCCAGTTCGCTTCCCTGGCTGACGCCCAGGCCTGGGCCAAGGCCGATCCGTATGTCGCGGCAGGCGTTTACGCCGACGTCGTGATCAAACCGTTCAAGCAAGTCTTGCCTTGATAACGGCGGCGCCGAACCTATTCGGTTCGGCAATCGCCTGATGGCTCATCATTCTCGGTAACCTGCCGACAACGTTCTGAATATTCGTGTGGAATCAGGAGTTCCGATGCGCTTAAGTCAGTTGTGTCTGTTGGCAGTGTTAATGATCGGGGCCACGGCCCACGCTGAAGAACCCTCGAACACCGGCAGTTCCACGCCCCTGTCCTTGAGTGCCGGCAGCCAGATCACCGATTTGCAGCAACGTTTGAAAGAAAGCGAGCGGCTGCGCGAAGAACTGAGCAAACAATTGCAAAATGCAGACGCTGCTCGCGAAAGCGCCCAACTGAGTCGCTTGCGCCAGGAGAACCAACGCCTGGTCCAGCAACTCAAAGAAACACAAAGTGGCGCCTTGACCCGCTGGCTGACCGAGCAACAACAGTGGTTTGTCACCGGTGGGGCTGTCGCACTGATCGCCTTGCTGTGCGGGATCTTCGCCAGCGGTGGGCACCGTCGCCGTCGACAATGGCTAAATTGAGTGAGTCATGAGCGAGCTGTTACTGATAGATGATGACCAGGAGCTCTGTGAGCTGCTGACCAGTTGGTTGAGCCAGGAAGGTTTCCAGGTGCGTGCCTGCCACGACGGCTTGAGTGCGCGCAAAGCCCTGGCCGACAGCGCACCGGCCGCGGTGGTGCTCGACGTGATGCTGCCCGACGGCAGCGGCCTTGAGCTGCTCAAGCAATTGCGCAACGACCATCCGGAGTTGCCAGTGCTGATGCTCTCGGCCCGGGGCGAACCGCTGGACCGCATCCTCGGCCTGGAACTGGGCGCCGACGACTACCTGGCCAAGCCCTGCGACCCGCGCGAACTCACGGCCCGGTTGCGCGCCGTGTTGCGCCGCAGCCACCCGGCCGCCGTGTCCACCCAGCTGGAACTGGGCGATCTGTGCTTCAGCCCGGTGCGTGGCGTAGTCACCATCGATGAACAGGAATTCCCCCTCACCGTCTCCGAAAGCCGCCTGCTGGAAGCCTTGCTACGCCAGCCGGGCGAGCCGCTGGACAAGCAGGAACTGGCGCAGATCGCCCTGGGCCGCAAGCTGACCCTTTACGATCGCAGCCTGGACATGCACGTGAGCAACCTGCGCAAGAAGATCGGCCCGCACCCGGACGGCCGCCCACGCATCGTGGCGCTGCGTAGCCGGGGCTACTACTACAGCCTCTGAACACGCTGCAGAAGTCCTGTGGAAGCTGGCTTGTGTGGGAGCGGGCTTGCTCGCGAATGCGGTAGATCAGCCACTCTTTGCGGCGACTGACACACCGCCTTCGCGAGCAAGCCCGCTCCCACATTCGAATAGCTAAGCCCTGATAGTTTTGTCAGTTCGCACCAAAACCCTCTTTACCCAAGCTTTACCCACACCTGACCGCCGCTGACCTCTATCTCCTTAATCTACTCACATCCGGACTCACCGGAATAGAGACAGGAGAATCACCATGCGCAAGACCCTTATCGCTTTGATGTTCGCCGCTGCCCTGCCAACCGTTGCCATGGCGGCACTGCCTGACGGCCCAGGCCCGATGGGCGGCCCCGAAGGCCACATGATGGGTGGCCCGGGCCACGGCGGTGAACACGGTCCGCGTGGCAAAGGCGGCCCCTTCAGCCAGCTGGACCTGACCAAGGAACAGCGCCAGCAGATCGGCAAGCTGATGGGCGACCAATGGCACGCTCGCAAAGACCTGGTCAAAAAGTACCTGGATAAACTCCCGGCCGCAGACCAGAAAGCCATGCAGGACGAAATCGCAGCCGGCAAGCAGAAAACCCAAGCCGACATCCGTGCCGTGCTCAAGCCTGATCAGCAGAAGAAGTTCGACGAGATCGTCAAGAAACAAGCCGAGCGCCGTGCCGAGTGGAAGGAATTCCAGGCCTGGAAAGCGCAACAACCGCAAAAAGCGCAATAATGGCTTAGCGTCACGCTCCAGCCCAGTGGTCACCGCCACTGGGCTTTTCCTGTTTGAGGGTTTCCTGTGCGTTCATTGTTCTGGCGTATCCTGGCCAGTTTCTGGCTGGCCATCGCCCTGGTTGCCGGGTTGTCGATTCTGCTTGGGCACATGCTCAACCAGGACGCCTGGATTCTCAGCCGTCACCCCGGCCTCAATACCCTGGCGCAGGAGTGGACGCAGCGCTATGAAACCCAGGGCGAAGATGCCGCTCAGGAGTTGCTGCAACAGCGCAAACGCCAGTACCACATCGACGTACAAGTGCTGAATGAAAGCGGCGACCCGGTGGTTCGCGGCACCTTCCCGCGCCGTGCCGCCGCCTTCGAAGCCCGGCAAAACGACAGCCAGGACGGTCACCTGCCTTGGCGCCGCCTGACCGCCGAATACACCAGTGAAAAAACCGGCGATACCTACCTGCTGATCTACCGCATTCCCCACCCGGAACTGGATGCCTGGCACCGCAGCAGCCTGGCCTGGCCCTTGAGCGCGCTGGCAATTGCCCTGGTGGTGCTGACCCTGTTCAGCCTGCTGGTGACGCTGTCCATCACCCGCCCGCTCAGCCGCTTGCGTGGCGCGGTGCATGACCTCGGCCAGACCACCTACCAGCAAAACAGCCTGGCGCGCCTGGCCAACCGGCGTGATGAGTTCGGCGTATTGGCCACCGACTTCAACCGCATGGGCGCGCGCCTGCAAAGCCTGATCGGCAGCCAGCGCCAGTTGCTGCGCGACGTGTCCCACGAACTGCGCTCGCCCCTGGCGCGCCTGCGCATCGCCCTGGCCCTGGCCGAACGCGCCAGCCCCGAAGAACGGGAAAAACTCTGGCCACGCCTGACCCGTGAATGCGACCGCCTGGAAGCGCTGATCAGCGAAATCCTGGTACTGGCCCGCGTCGATGCCGACAATGCCGGCGCCGAAGAGGTTGACCTCACCCCACTGCTCAAGGCCCTGCAAAAGGACGCGCAACTGGGCGCCCCCGACCAGGTGGTGCAACTGACTGCCGAACCCGACCTGCACCTCAAAGGCTGGCCGACCATGATTGAACGCGCCGTGGACAACCTGCTGCGCAACGCCCAGCGTTTCAACCCGCAAGGCCAGCCCATCGAGCTGAGTGCCCAACACTTGAGCGAACGCATTCTGATCAGCGTGCGCGACCACGGGCCCGGTGTTGAAGAGGAACACCTGAGCCAATTGGGCGAGCCGTTCTTTCGCGCCCCCGGTCAGGTCTCCCAAGGCCACGGGCTGGGCCTGGCGATTGCGCGCCGCGCGGCCGAGCGGCATGGCGGCAGCCTGATCCTGGCCAACCATCCGCAAGGCGGTTTTATTGCCAGCATCGACCTGCCATTGGAGCCGGGGGTTGCCACACCGCCCTGAGGATCTTCTATAGTGGCCCTTCTCTTACGGAGGGCCTTTGATGACTGACCTGCTGACACCCATCCAAGCCGCACTCGCTTTACCCCCTACACCGCTGACCTTTACCGAAGCCGGCGCCCTGCCCTCGACCTTCGCCGTGACCGACCTGGCCAGCGCCAGCATCGGCGCCGCCGGCCAGGCCGTGGCCCAGTTGATCGAGCAACAGACCGGGCGCTTGCCGGGTGTCACCGTAGACCGGCGCCTGGCGTCCTTCTGGTTTTCCTCGTCCATTCGCCCGGTCGGCTGGCAAGTGCCGCCCCTGTGGGACCCGGTGGCCGGTGATTACGCCTGCGCCGACGGCTGGATCCGTTTGCACACCAACGCGCCCCACCACCGCGCCGCCGCCGAACGCGTGCTGGGCAAGGTCGCCGACCGTACCGAGATGGCGAGCAAAGTAGCCCCCTGGAACGCTGCCGAACTGGAACAGGCGATTGTCGATGCAGGCGGTTGCGCCGCGCAGATGCGCACCTGGCAAGCCTGGCAGGCCCACCCGCAAGGGCTGGCGGTGAATGCCGAAGCGCTGGTGCAGCGCCAGACCTATGACACCACCACCGACAAACCCTGGCTCGGTAACGTGGCGCGCCCCTTGGCCGGCCTCAAAGTGCTGGACCTGACTCGCGTACTGGCTGGCCCAGTGGCCAGTCGCTTCCTCGCAGGCCTGGGCGCCGATGTGCTGCGCATCGATTCACCCGCCTGGAACGAACCCGGCGTAGTGCCGGAAATGACCCTGGGCAAACGCTGCGCCCGCCTGGACCTCAAGAGCGCCGAAGGCCGGCAGGTCTTTGAAACGTTACTCAAAGAGGCCGACATCCTGTTCCACGGTTACCGTGCCGATGCCTTGGAAGAACTGGGCTACACCGCCAACGCGCTGCAGCAGATTGCGCCCGGCCTGATCGACGTGAGCCTCAACGCCTACGGCTGGAGCGGACCCTGGCGCAACCGTCGGGGCTTCGACAGCCTGGTGCAGATGAGCAGCGGGATCGCCGACGCCGGCATGGCCTGGAAACAGGCGGACAAACCGGTGCCTTTGCCGTTGCAGGCACTGGATCACGCCACCGGGTATCTGATGGCGGCCGCTGCGATTCAGGCGTTGAGCGAGCGGCTGAAGTCAGGGCGTGGCGGTTCGGCGCGGTTGTCGTTGGCGCGCACGGCGACGTTGTTGGTGGAGGCTGGGCAGGTGCCGGAGCAGCCTGCGTTGCGGGCCGAGGAGCCGAGTGATCAGGGGTTGGTGGTAGAGCAAACCAGTTGGGGGCCCGCCCATCGGTTATTGGCGCCGTTGACCATCAGCGGCACGCCGTTGCAGTGGGATTTGGCGGCGGGGGAATTGGGGTCACACCGGGCGCAGTGGTGACCTGACGAACGCCTTCGCGAGCAAGCCCGCTCCCACATTTTGACCGTATTTCAAAGGGTGTACGCGGTATAAATGTGGGAGCGGGCTTGCTCGCGAAGAGGCCCTCACAGCCACCCTCAATCTCCCCTTTGCAACGACGTCCACAAATGCTGCGCCGCATACGCCCGGAGCGGCCGCCACGCCTCGGCCCGGGCCAATAACTGTCGCGCCGACACTGGTCCACCCTCCAGCGCCGCCAGCGCGTTGATCAAACCGATATCCCCCGACGCAAACGCATCGGCCTCGCGCATCTGGCGCATGGCGATGTACTGCGCGGTCCAGTCGCCAATCCCCGGCAACGCAACCAAGCGCGCCACGCCTTCCTTGAGGCTGGCCTTGGGTTCAAACAGTTCAGGATCATCCAACAGCGCCTGGGCCACTCCGGACAAGGTGCGGCCACGGGCTTTGGGCATGCCCAACGTGGCCAGGTCCGCCGCCGCCAACACTTCGGCGGTGGGAAATACATGGGTGATGCCCCCATGGGGCGTCTCCAGCGGCGTACCGTATTGCGCCACCAACTTGCCCGCCAGGCGGATCGCCGCGACCACCGTGATCTGTTGGCCCAGCACGGCACGAATGGCCAGCTCCAGGCCGTCCCAGGTGCCCGGCACCCGCAAGCCGGGGCGTGCGGCAACCAATTGCGCCATCAGCGGGTCCTTCGCCAATTGTGCGTTGATCAGTTGCGGCTGGGCGTCCAGGTCAAACATGTTGCGCAACCGCCGTTCGATCTCGGGCAAGGCCGACGGGCTCGGAAAATCGACATCAACGTCCAGCCAATCCCCTGCCCCCGGCGCCACGCTGATCAGGCCAGGTTGCCCGTTCACACGGATACTGCGCCGGTACACGCCGGCCTCGACGGTCTCCAACCCGCTGATCGCCCGCAGCGACAAAAAACCCACCATCGCCGCCCAGTCATAGGGCGGTTGATACGCCAGTCTCACAACGACAGCACCCCACTGTACAACCCATACGCCGCCAACCCCGCGCCAGCGATCACGCAGCTGAAAATGCCTTTTTCCATGGCCGTGAACAAGGGCTGGCCCTGCTCACGCTTGGCCAGTGCAAACAGGATCACCCCCGGCGCGTACAGCAGCGCCGACAGCAACAGGTATTTCAAGCCGCCGGCATACAAGAGCCACACGGCGTAGCCGAGGGCGATCAGACCGACGAGCAAATCCTTCATGCGACGGCGCTGGGCACCTTCATAGGTTTCACCGCGCCCGCTCAACAGCACAGCGTAGGCCGCCGACCACAGGTACGGCACCAGAATCATCGAGGACGCCAGGTAGATCAGCGTGGTGTAGGTGCTTTGGGAAAACAGCGTAATCACCAGGAACAGCTGGATCATCACATTGGTCAGCCACAAGGCATTGACCGGCACCTGGTTGGCATTTTCCTTCTTCAAGAACGCCGGCATGGTCTTGTCATGGGCGGTGGCGTAGAGGATTTCCGCGCAGAGCAACGCCCAGGACAGCAAGGCACCGAGCAACGAAACCGCCAGGCCGATGCTGATCGCCATCGCGCCCCAAGGGCCGACGATATGCTCCAGCACACCGGCCAACGACGGGTTTTGCAATTGCGCCAGTTCTGGCTGGCTCATGATCCCCAAGGACAACACATTCACCAGCACCAACAGTGCGAGCACGCCGAGAAACCCGATCACCGTGGCGCGCCCCACGTCCGAACGTTTTTCGGCGCGGGCCGAATACACGCTGGCGCCCTCAATGCCAATAAACACAAACACGGTGACCAGCATCATGTGACGCACCTGGTCCACCACGCTGCCCATGCTCGGGTTGCCCAGGCCCCAGATATCGCGGGTGAAGATATCGGCCTTGAACGCCACGGCAGCAATCACGATGAACATCAGCAGCGGCACGATCTTCGCCACGGTGGTCACTTGGTTGATGAACGCCGCCTCCTTGATCCCGCGCATCACCAGAAAATGCACGGCCCACAGCAACAGCGACGCGCAAGCGATGGCTATAGGCGTGTTGCCCTGGCCGAACACCGGGAAAAAGTAGCCGAGGGTACTAAATAGCAACACGAAGTAACCGACGTTGCCCATCCACGCACTGATCCAATAGCCCCAGGCCGATGAAAACCCCATGTAATCGCCAAAACCGGCCTTGGCGTAGGCATACACACCCGAGTCCAGCTCGGGTTTGCGATTGGCCAGGGTCTGGAATACGAAGGCCAGGGTCAGCATGCCGACGGCGGTGATCGCCCAGCCGATCAACACGGCACCGACCTCGGCACGGGCCGCCATGTTCTGCGGCAATGAGAAAATCCCGCCGCCAATCATCGAGCCCACCACCAGGGCAATCAGAGCACCAAGTCGAAGTTTCTGGGCCGGTTGGGACATGAAAACTCCTGAATAAAAATAATTGCTTGAGCTGACAACTGTGCACTCAACTCATTAACTCAGCGAGTGTAGCGTTTATTAGGGTCCGCGATAAAACAGGCAGGCTCATAACGTAATGGCATGTCAATTATTCAAGTTTAGGCTTATTTAGAATTTAAATACCGCTTGAACTTCGCCGTTCGCGAGCTACGCCACACTGTCAATGAGAAAAGTTTGCACATTCAAAAAAACAGACTAGCTTCAAACGTCCACACCCCTGACTAAATGATTAACCACAACGGGCGCAAGGCTCTGGAACAAGCCTTCCCGAGGACTTCTATCGCCCACTAACTTTCAGCCTAAGTCATTAATTCACAATGGAATGTGCCAATGAAGTGATCTGAGTCAGCTGTTTGAATAGCGCACGGAATTATTCTGTGGTCTCTCTTCTCCTGCATTGGAGTCACGCAATGTCTGAAACTCCCGGAAAACTAAGGCTTGGTGCACTCGTTGCACTTGTCGTGGGCTCGATGATCGGCGGGGGGATCTTCTCACTGCCGCAGAACATGGCCGCCAGCGCCGACGTCGGCGCCGTGTTGATCGGTTGGGTCATCACCGCCATCGGCATGCTGACCCTCGCATTTGTGTTCCAGACCCTCGCCAACCGCAAACCTGACCTCGACGGCGGCGTCTATGCCTACGCCAAGGCCGGCTTCGGCGACTACATGGGTTTCTCGTCCGCCTGGGGCTATTGGATCAGCGCCTGGCTGGGCAACGTGGGTTACTTCGTGTTGCTGTTCAGCACCCTCGGCTACTTCTTCCCTATCTTCGGCGAAGGCAACACGCCAGCGGCCGTGATCGGCGCCTCGGTGTTGCTGTGGGCCGTGCACTTTCTGGTGCTGCGCGGGATCAAGGAAGCGGCGTTCATCAACCTGGTGACCACCGTCGCCAAGGTGGTGCCGCTGGTGCTGTTCGTGTTGATCGCCCTGTTCGCGTTCAAGCTGGACATCTTCACCGCTGACATCTGGGGCGTGAAAAACCCGGACCTGGGCAGCGTGATGAACCAGGTGCGCAACATGATGCTGGTCACCGTGTGGGTGTTCATCGGCATCGAAGGCGCAAGCATCTTCTCGTCCCGTGCGGAAAAACGCTCCGACGTGGGCAAGGCCACGGTGATCGGCTTTATCACCGTGCTGCTGTTCCTGATGCTGGTGAACGTGCTGTCCCTGGGGATCATGACCCAGCCGGAACTGGCCAAGCTGCAGAACCCCTCGATGGCCGCCGTGCTGGAGCATGTGGTGGGCCACTGGGGCGCGGTGCTGATCAGCGTTGGCTTGATCATCTCGCTGCTGGGGGCGCTGCTGTCGTGGGTGCTGCTGTGTGCGGAGATCATGTTCGCTGCCGCCAAGGACCACACCATGCCGGCGTTCTTGCGCAAGGAGAACGCCAACCACGTGCCGGTCAACGCCCTGTGGCTGACCAACGCCATGGTGCAGCTGTTCCTGGTGATCACGCTGTTTTCGGCCAGCACCTACCTGTCGCTGATCTACCTCGCCACCTCGATGATCCTGGTGCCTTACCTGTGGTCGGCGGCCTACGCGCTGCTGTTGGCGGTACGCGGCGAGACCTACGAAACCGCCCTGGCCGAGCGCAAGAAAGACCTGTTCATCGGCGCCATCGCCCTGGTGTACGCGATCTGGCTGCTCTACGCCGGCGGCACCAAATACCTGCTGCTCTCCGCCCTGCTCTACGCCCCCGGCGCAATTCTGTTTGCCAAGGCCAAGCGTGAACTGGGCAAACCGATTTTCACCAACGTCGAGAAGCTGATTTTCGCCGCAGTGGTCATTGGCGCCCTGGTGGCAGCCTATGGGCTCTACGACGGCTTCCTGACGCTGTAATTGTTGATAACTGGAGGATCTGTAATGACCACGGAAAAAGTGAAGTACGGCGTACATTCCGAAGCCGGCAAACTGCGCAAAGTCATGGTGTGCTCCCCAGGTTTGGCCCACCAGCGGCTGACCCCCAACAACTGCGATGAACTGCTGTTCGATGACGTGCTGTGGGTGGCCCAGGCCAAGCGCGACCACTTCGACTTCGTGACCAAGATGCGCGAGCGGGATATTGATGTGTTGGAAATGCACAACCTGCTCACCGACATCGTCGCCATCCCCGAAGCGCTGGACTGGATCCTGGAGCGCAAGATCACTGCCAATACCGTTGGCCTGGGCCTGGTCAATGAGGTCGGCTCCTGGCTGCGCAGCCTGGAACCGCGCAAGACCGCCGAGTATCTGATCGGGGGCGTGTCGGCCGATGACCTGCCGAGCACCTTCGGCGGCAAGGCCATCGAGATGTTCCGCGATTTCCTCGGCCACTCCAACTTCATCCTGCCGCCGCTGCCCAACACCCAGTTCACCCGCGACACCACGTGCTGGATCTACGGCGGCGTGACGCTCAACCCGATGTACTGGCCGGCGCGACGCCAAGAGACCCTGCTGACCACCGCCATCTACAAGTTCCACCCCGAGTTCACCAACGCCGACTTCCAGATCTGGTACGGCGACCCCGACCAGGAACACGGCGCCTCGACCCTGGAAGGCGGCGACGTGATGCCCATCGGCAACGGCGTGGTCCTGATCGGCATGGGCGAGCGTTCGTCCCACCAGGCGATCGGCCAGCTGGCGCGCAACCTGTTCAAGAACAAGGCGGTGGAAAAGGTGATCGTGGCCGGCCTGCCGAAATCCCGTGCGGCGATGCACCTGGACACCGTGTTCAGCTTCTGCGACCGCGACCTGGTCACCGTCTTCCCCGAAGTGGTCAGCCAGATCGTCCCGTTCACCCTGCGCCCTGACGAGAGCAAGCCCCACGGCATCGATATCCAGCGCGAGAAAACCAACTTCCTCGACACCGTCGCCGCCGCCCTCGGCCTCAAGGCCCTGCGCGTGGTGGAAACCGGTGGCAACAGCTTCGCCGCCGAACGCGAGCAGTGGGACGACGGCAACAACGTGGTGGCCGTGGAGCCAGGCGTGGTCATCGGCTATGACCGCAACACCTACACCAACACCCTGCTGCGCAAGGCCGGGGTGGAAGTCATCACCATCAGCGCCGGTGAACTGGGCCGTGGCCGTGGCGGCGGCCACTGCATGACCTGCCCGATCATCCGCGACCCAATCGACTACTAAGCGACCATCCCTGGCCGGCGTCCATAAGACACCGGCCAGGCAGATCACCGAATCCTAGGAGAATCATCATGGCGTTCAACATTCACAACCGTAACCTGCTCAGCCTGGAACACCACACCCCACGTGAGCTGCGCTACCTGCTGGACCTGTCCCGCGACCTCAAGCGTGCCAAGTACACCGGCACCGAACAGCAACACCTCAAGGGCAACAACATCGCGCTGATCTTCGAGAAAACCTCCACCCGCACCCGTTGCGCCTTCGAAGTGGCGGCCTATGACCAGGGCGCCAATGTCACCTACATCGACCCGAATTCCTCGCAGATCGGCCACAAGGAAAGCATGAAGGACACCGCCCGCGTGCTCGGGCGCATGTACGACGCCATCGAATACCGTGGCTTCAAGCAGGAGATCGTCGAGGAGCTGGCCAAGTTCGCCGGCGTGCCGGTGTTCAACGGCCTGACCGATGAGTACCACCCTACCCAGATGATCGCCGACGTGCTGACCATGCGCGAACACGCCGACAAGCCGATCCACGAGATCAGCTACGCGTACCTCGGGGACGCGCGCAACAACATGGGCAACTCGCTGCTGCTGGTGGGCGCCAAGCTCGGCATGGACGTGCGCATCTGCGCGCCAAAAGCGCTGTGGCCCCACGACGACCTGGTAGGTCGCTGCAAAAAATACGCAGAAGAAAGCGGTGCGCGCATCACCCTCACCGAAGACCCGAAAGCGGCGGTGAAGGGTGTGGACTTCATCCACACCGACGTGTGGGTGTCGATGGGCGAGCCGGTGGAAGCCTGGGCCGAGCGTATCGAGCAACTGCTGCCGTACCAGGTGAACGCCGAGCTGATGAAAGCCACCGGCAACCCGCGCACCAAGTTCATGCACTGCCTGCCGGCGTTCCACAACAGCGACACCAAGGTGGGCAAGCAGATTGCCGAGCAGTACCCGCACCTGGCCAACGGCATTGAAGTGACAGACGACGTGTTCGAGTCGCCAGCCTGTATCGCCTTCGAGCAAGCGGAAAACCGCATGCACACCATCAAGGCGATTCTGGTGTCGACCCTGGCTGACCTCTAAGGCACGACACCGTCAATGTGGGAGCTGGCTTGCCTGCGATGCAGGCAACTCGGTCGCTCAGGTAGACCGCGGTGATGCCATCGCGGGCAAGCCCGGCTCCCACAAAAAACCCGGCTCCCACATTGACGGTGTTCCTTCATCAGAATTTTTAGAAGGACATTCGCTATGCGTATCGTCGTTGCACTGGGCGGTAACGCCCTGCTCCGCCGTGGTGAACCCATGACGGCGGACAACCAACGCGCCAATATCCGGATCGCCACCGAACAGATCGCCAAGATCCACCCCGGCAACGAGCTGGTGATCGCCCACGGCAATGGCCCGCAAGTCGGCCTGTTGTCGTTGCAGGCGGCGGCCTACACCCAGGTCTCGCCGTACCCGCTGGACGTGCTCGGCGCCGAAACCGAAGGCATGATCGGCTACATCATCGAACAGGAACTGGGCAATCTGCTGGACTTCGAAGTGCCATTCGCCACCCTGCTCACCCAGGTGGAAGTGGACGCCAAGGACCCGGCCTTCAAGAACCCGACCAAGCCCATCGGCCCAGTGTATTCCAAGGCCGAAGCGGAAAAGCTCGCCGCTGAAAAAGGCTGGGCCATTGCGCCGGATGGCGACAAGTACCGCCGCGTGGTCGCCAGCCCACGGCCCAAACGCATTTTTGAAATCCGCCCGATCACCTGGTTGCTGGAAAAAGGCAGCATCGTGATCTGCGCGGGTGGCGGTGGTATCCCGACGATGTACGGCGAGGACGGCAAGCTCAAAGGCATTGAAGCGGTGATCGACAAAGACCTCTGCTCCTCGTTGCTGGCCGGGCAGTTGAAAGCCGATTTGCTGGTAATCGCCACCGACGTCAACGCGGCGTTTATCGACTACGGCAAGCCCACCCAAAAGGCCATCGGCCAGGCCCACCCGGACGAAATGGAAAAACTCGGCTTCGCCGCCGGCTCCATGGGGCCCAAGGTGCAAGCGGCCTGCGAGTTCGCCCGCCAGACTGGAAAAACCGCCGTCATCGGTTCACTCTCGGACATCGAAGCCATCGTCCAGGGCAGCGCCGGCACACGCATCAGCACGGCAACACCTGGCATCACCTACCTGTGAAGTAGAGGAGAAACGCCTATGGCCACCTTTGAACCGGGTCACTTGCACGTCGAACGTCATGCGCTTAACGCCCAGGACTATAGCTACAACCTGTGCATCGACTACGAAGTCAGCCAGGACCCCAAGGAAGGCAAGGGGATGCTGTTCAAACTGCATGGCTCGGTCCAGGGCAAGGACCTCAAGGAAGAGTTTTTCCTGCCCAAGGACCAGGCGTTCGACTTTGCCCGGCATGCCATGAACATCGCGCAGAAGTACGGCATGCCGAAGATCGCCGTGCTCAATGGCGCGATGCACAAGCAGTACGACTTGATGTTCGAGGATGTGCGGCATCAGCTGGATGTAAAACCCGGCGATCCGATCAAGCCTGAACACCTTGAGTAAAAACACCGCAAGTCCCCTGTGGGAGCGGGCTTGCTCGCGAATGCAGTGGATCAGTTAGCACATCTATGACTGACCCACCGCATTCGCGAGCAAGCCCGCTCCCACATTTTGATCTCCACCCGCTCCAAGGCATACTTGCCGCCTCTGCTCTCCAGAATTGCGAATCGCCCCATGCGTATCCACGTCAGCTTCATCGACCGCGTCGGCATCACCCAGGAAGTCCTGGCCCTGCTCGGTGGGCGCAATCTCAACCTGGATGCGGTAGAGATGGTGCCGCCCAACGTCTACATCGATGCGCCGACGTTGAGCGCCGAGGTGCTCGAAGAGTTGCGTGACGCGCTGTTCAGCGTGCACGGTGTGCAGGCCGTGACCGTGGTGGACATTCTTCCAGGCCAACGCCGCCACCTGCAACTCGACGCCCTGCTGGCCGCCATGACCGACCCGGTGCTGGCCCTGGACAGCGCGGGCAAGATCCTGCTGGCGAACCCGGCCCTGATCGCGCTGTACGGGCGTGAACCGGCCGGCGAAAGCATCAGCGACCTGTTCAACGACCCGGCACTGCTCGACACCTTGCTCGAACACGGTTTTCGCCTGCCGCTGCGCGAGATCAGCGTCAACGGCCAGACCCTGCTGCTGGACGCCACGCCGATCACCGACGCCGGCGCCCTGCTAACCCTCTATCAACCCAACCGCATCGGCGAACAACTGTCGGCGTTGCACCACGACCATGCCGAAGGCTTTGACGCGCTGCTGGGCGAGTCACCGGTGATCCGCACCCTCAAGGCGCGGGCGCAGCGAGTGGCAGCCTTGGATGCGCCGCTGTTGATCCAGGGCGAAACCGGCACCGGCAAGGAGTTGGTGGCCCGCGCCTGCCATGCCATCAGTGCACGTCACAGTGCGCCGTTCCTGGCATTGAACTGCGCGGCGCTGCCGGAAAACCTCGCCGAAAGCGAACTGTTCGGCTATGCGCCCGGTGCCTTTACCGGCGCCCAACGGGGCGGCAAGCCGGGGTTGATGGAGCTGGCCAACCAGGGCACGGTGTTCCTCGATGAGATCGGCGAAATGTCGCCGTACCTGCAGGCCAAGCTGCTGCGCTTTCTCAATGACGGCAGCTTTCGCCGCGTGGGTGGCGACCGTGAAGTAAAGGTCAATGTGCGCATCCTCAGCGCCACCCATCGCGACCTGGAAAAGATGGTCAGCGAAGGCACCTTCCGCGAAGACCTGTTCTACCGCCTCAACGTGCTCAACGTCGAAGTGCCGCCCTTGCGCGCACGCGGCCAGGACATCCTGTTGCTGGCGCGCTATTTCATGCAGCAGGCCTGCGCGCAGATCCAGCGCCCGGTGTGCCGCCTGGCGCCCGGCACGTACCCGGCACTGCTGAGCAACCGCTGGCCAGGCAATGTGCGTCAGTTGCAGAACGTGATCTTCCGCGCCGCCGCCATTTGCGAAAGCAGCCTGGTGGACATCGGCGACCTGGACATCGCCGGCACCTCGGTGGCGCGCCAGAGCGACGGCGAAATCGACAGCCTGGAACAGGCCGTGGAGGACTTCGAGCGCAACCTGCTGGAAACCCTCTACACCAGCTACCCCTCCACCCGCCAGCTGGCCAGCCGGTTGCAGACCTCCCACACGGCGATTGCCCATCGCCTGCGCAAATACGGCATTCCCAACAAGCCCTGAACGCACGCAGATCAAACTGTGGGAGCGGGCTTGCTCGCGAAGGCAGAGGGTCAGTCAACTCATTCAGCGACTGACACACCGCTTTCGCGAGCAAGCCCGCTCCCACATTTGAATTCCACTGCATGTCGAATTTGGTCTGAGAACGACATCGGCTGTACTGAAAGCGCTACAGCGTAACGATATCGCTACAACCCTGTTTTTTGCGCGCCATGCAAGGCTTTGATCCACATAGGCTTTTTTTCTTGCGCCTGACTGTAGCGAAATCGCTACACCCAAACCGCATAACGCTATCAGCCATTTCTCTAAGTTATTGTTTTGTAACGATTTAAAAACCTTGGCCGCGATTTTGCTAAGCAACTCCCCATTATTCCAATCCCGTCCACCAGACGAATCTGGCCCCGAGGAGTTTCCATGAGCGAGTTGCGTTTCACTGAAGATCACGAATGGCTGCGCGCCGAAGCCGACGGCAGCGTCACCGTGGGTATCACCGCTTTCGCGCAGAACGCGCTGGGTGATGTGGTTTTCGTGCAACTGCCGGAGTTGCAGGCCTATGACAAAGGCGCCGAAGCCTCCACCGTGGAATCGGTCAAGGCCGCCAGCGGCGTGTACATGCCCCTGACCGGTGAAGTGCTGGAAGTGAACGACGCACTCAGCGACAGCCCGGAACTGGTCAACGAAGACCCGATGGGTGAAGGCTGGTTCTTCCGCTTTAAACCGGCCGATGCCGAAGCGGTAGCTAAACTGTTGGATCAGGACGCGTACGACCGCCTGATCAAAGCCAACGCTGAAGCCTGAGGAGCGCGCCATGACTGTTCAACTGACCACCGCCAATGAATTCATCGCCCGCCACATCGGCCCGCGCGCGGAAGACGAGCAGCAGATGCTCGCAAGCCTGGGCTTTGACTCCCTGGAAGCCCTGAGCGCCAGCGTGATCCCGGAAAGCATCAAGGGCACCAGCGTGCTGGGCTTGGAAGACGGCTTGAGCGAAGCCGAGGCCCTGGCCAAGATCAAGGCCATCGCCGGCAAGAACCAACTGTTCAAGACCTACATCGGCCAGGGCTACTACAACTGCCACACGCCGTCGCCGATCCTGCGCAATCTGCTGGAAAATCCGGCCTGGTACACCGCCTACACCCCATACCAGCCAGAAATCTCCCAAGGCCGCCTGGAAGCGCTGCTGAACTTCCAGACCCTGATCAGCGACCTCACCGGCCTGCCGATCGCCAACGCCTCCCTGCTCGACGAAGCCACCGCTGCCGCCGAAGCCATGACCTTCTGCAAACGCCTGAGCAAGAACAAGGGCAGCAACGCTTTCTTCGCCTCGGTCCACAGCCACCCGCAAACCCTCGACGTGCTGCGCACCCGTGCCGAGCCGCTGGGCATCGACGTGGTGGTGGGCGATGAGCGCGAACTGACTGACGTCAGCCCGTTCTTCGGCGCCCTGCTGCAATACCCGGCGAGCAACGGCGACGTGTTCGACTACCGCGCACTCACCGAACGCTTCCACGCCGCCAACGCCCTGGTGGCCGTGGCCGCCGACCTGCTGGCCCTGACCCTGCTGACCCCGCCGGGTGAGTTCGGCGCCGACGTGGCCATCGGCAGCGCACAACGCTTCGGCGTGCCGCTGGGCTTCGGTGGCCCGCACGCGGCGTACTTCTCCACCAAGGATGCATTCAAGCGCGACATGCCGGGCCGTCTGGTCGGTGTGTCGGTCGACCGTTTCGGCAAGCCGGCCCTGCGCCTGGCCATGCAGACCCGCGAGCAACATATCCGCCGCGAGAAAGCCACGTCGAACATCTGCACCGCACAGGTGCTGCTGGCCAACATCGCCAGCATGTACGCCGTGTACCACGGCCCCAAAGGCCTGACCCAGATCGCCCAGCGTGTACATCAGCTGACCGCGATCCTGGCCAAGGGCCTGACCACCCTGGGCCAGAAGGTCGAGCAGGAACACTTCTTCGACACCCTGACCCTCAACACCGGCGCCAACACGGCCGCCCTGCACGACAAGGCCCGTGCCCAGCGCATCAACCTGCGTGTAGTCGACGGTGAGCGCCTGGGTGTCTCGGTGGACGAAACCACCACCCAGGCCGACATTGAAACCTTGTGGGCGATCTTTGCCGACGGCAAGGCCCTGCCAGCTTTCACCCAAACTGAAAGCACGCTGCCAGCCGCCCTGCTGCGCCAGTCGCCTGTGCTCAGCCACCCGGTGTTCAACCGTTATCACTCCGAAACCGAGCTGATGCGCTACCTGCGCAAGCTGGCCGACAAGGACCTGGCGCTGGACCGCACCATGATCCCGCTGGGCTCGTGCACCATGAAGCTCAACGCCGCCAGCGAAATGATCCCGGTGACCTGGGCCGAGTTCGGCGCCCTGCACCCGTTCGCCCCGGCTGAGCAAAGCGCCGGCTACCTGGAGCTGACCTCCGACCTGGAGGCCATGCTCTGCGCGGCCACCGGTTACGACGCGATCTCCCTGCAGCCGAACGCCGGTTCCCAGGGTGAGTACGCAGGCCTCCTGGCCATCCGTGCCTACCACCAGAGCCGTGGCGATGAGCGCCGCGACATCTGCCTGATCCCGTCGTCGGCCCACGGCACCAACCCGGCGACCGCCAACATGGCCGGCATGCGCGTAGTCGTCACCGCCTGCGATGCGCGTGGCAACGTCGACATCGAAGACCTGCGCGCCAAGGCCATCGAGCACCGCGATCACCTGGCGGCGCTAATGATCACCTACCCGTCCACCCACGGCGTGTTCGAGGAAGGCATCCGCGAAATCTGCGGGATCATCCACGACAACGGCGGCCAGGTGTACATCGACGGCGCCAACATGAACGCCATGGTCGGCCTGTGCGCACCAGGCAAGTTCGGCGGCGACGTGTCCCACTTGAACCTGCACAAGACCTTCTGCATCCCACACGGCGGTGGCGGCCCGGGCGTTGGCCCGATTGGCGTCAAGTCGCACCTCACGCCGTTCCTGCCCGGCCACGCGGCCATGGAACGCAAGGAAGGCGCGGTGTGCGCGGCACCGTTCGGCAGCGCGAGCATCCTGCCGATCACCTGGATGTACATCAGCATGATGGGCGGCGCAGGCCTCAAGCGCGCTTCGCAGTTGGCGATCCTGAATGCCAACTACATTTCCCGTCGCCTGGAAGAGCACTACCCTGTGCTCTACACCGGCAGCAACGGCCTGGTGGCGCACGAATGCATCCTTGACCTGCGCCCGTTGAAAGACAGCAGCGGCATCAGCGTGGACGACGTGGCCAAGCGCCTGATCGACTTCGGTTTCCATGCGCCGACCATGTCGTTCCCGGTGGCCGGCACCTTGATGATCGAGCCGACCGAAAGTGAATCCAAGGAAGAGCTGGACCGCTTCTGCAACGCCATGATCGCGATCCGCGAAGAAATCCGCGCGGTGGAAAACGGCACCTTGGACAAGGACGACAACCCCCTGAAAAACGCCCCGCACACCGCTGCAGAACTGGTGAGCGAGTGGACACACCCCTACACCCGCGAGCAGGCGGTGTACCCAGTGCCATCGTTGATCGAAGGCAAGTACTGGCCGCCGGTCGGGCGTGTGGACAACGTGTTTGGTGATCGCAACCTGGTGTGCGCTTGCCCGTCGATCGAGAGCTACGCGTAACCGACTGACGGAACACGGTCCAATGTGGGAGCTGGCTTGCCTGCGATAGCGGTGTATCAGACACAGAAATGTTGCCTGACCCACTGCCATCGTGGGCAAGCCCGGCTCCCACATTGACCGAGATCAACCACAAGATTCTCGCCCAATAATAAGAAACCGGAGAACAACTCATGTCTTTAAGCGTGTTCGACCTGTTCAAGATTGGCATCGGCCCCTCCAGTTCCCACACCGTCGGCCCGATGCGCGCCGCCGCTCGATTTGTCGAGGGCCTCAAGCGCGACAACCTGTTGAGCGCCACTGCCTGCGTCAAGGTGGAACTCTATGGCTCGCTGGGCGCCACCGGTAAAGGCCACGGCAGCGACAAGGCCGTGTTGCTGGGCCTGGAAGGCGAACACCCGGACACCGTGAATACCGAAACCGTCGCCGCTCGCCTGGCGCAGATGCGCAAGGACGGCCGCCTCAATTTACTCGGTGAACACAGCATTGCGTTCAACGAGAAAGAACACCTGGCGATGATTCGCAAACCCCTCGCCTACCATCCCAACGGCATGATTTTCCGCGCCTTCGACGCCGCCAATATCCAGATCCGCAGCCGCGAGTATTACTCGGTGGGTGGGGGTTTTGTGGTGGATGAGGACGCCGCCGGCGCCGACCGCATTGTCGAAGACGCCACGCCCCTGACCTTTCCGTTCAAGCACGGCAAAGACTTGCTCAACCATTGCACCACTTACGGGCTGTCCATCAGCCAAGTCATGTTGACCAACGAAAGTGCGTGGCGCCCGGAAGCGGAAACCCGCGCCGGCTTGCTCAAGATCTGGCAAGTGATGCAGGACTGTGTGGACGCGGGCTGTCGCAATGAAGGGATCTTGCCGGGCGGCTTGAAGGTCAAGCGGCGTGCAGCGGCGTTGCATCGCCAGCTGTGCAAGAACCCGGAGTCATCACTGCGCGATCCCTTGTCGGTGCTGGACTGGGTCAACCTCTACGCCCTGGCCGTCAACGAAGAAAACGCCAACGGCGGGCGCGTGGTCACCGCGCCCACCAATGGTGCGGCCGGGATCGTGCCAGCGGTACTGCATTACTACATGCGCTTTATCCCGGGCGCGAACGAAGACGGTGTGGTGCGCTTTCTGCTCACCGCTGCCGCCATCGGCATTTTGTACAAGGAGAACGCCTCGATCTCCGGCGCCGAAGTCGGCTGCCAGGGTGAAGTGGGCGTGGCCTGTTCCATGGCGGCCGGTGCGCTGTGTGAAGTCTTGGGCGGCACGGTTTCCCAGGTGGAAAACGCCGCTGAGATCGGCATGGAACACAACCTCGGCCTCACGTGCGATCCGATTGGCGGGCTGGTGCAGGTGCCCTGCATCGAGCGCAATGCCATGGGTTCAGTGAAAGCCATCAATGCGGTGCGCATGGCGTTGCGCGGGGACGGACAGCATTTTGTGTCCCTCGACAAAGTCATCCGCACCATGCGCCAGACCGGCGCCGACATGAAAAGCAAATACAAGGAAACCGCCCGTGGCGGTTTGGCGGTCAACATTATCGAGTGCTGACGCCCCAAGGCGCGCCAGCACGTTTTTCAGGAGCTGAATATGTCCACCGAAACCCTGTTGAAAACCCCGTTGCACGCACTGCACCTCGAACTGGGCGCGCGCATGGTGCCCTTCGCCGGCTACGACATGCCGGTGCAATACCCGTTGGGCGTGATGAAGGAACACCTGCACACCCGTGATCAGGCCGGGCTGTTCGACGTGTCTCACATGGGCCAGATCCGCCTCACCGGCGCGAACGCCGCCAAGGCCCTGGAAACCCTGGTGCCGGTCGACATCATCGACCTGCCGGTGGGCATGCAGCGCTACGCGATGTTCACCAACGAACAGGGCGGCATCCTCGACGACCTGATGGTGGCCAACCTGGGCAACGACGAGTTGTTCCTGGTGGTCAACGCCGCCTGCAAAGAGCAGGACCTGGCCCACCTGCGCAAGCACATCGGCGACCAGTGCAGCATCGAGCCGCTGTTTGAAGAGCGTGCACTGCTGGCCCTGCAAGGCCCCGCAGCGGTGAAAGTGCTGGCGCGCCTGGCGCCGGAAGTCACCAAGATGACCTTCATGCAATTCGCCTCCCTGCGCCTGCTGGGCGTGGACTGCTACGTCAGCCGTTCGGGCTACACCGGTGAAGACGGTTTTGAAATCTCGGTGCCCGCCGCCAACGCCGAGAGCCTGGCCCGCAGCCTGCTGGCCGAGACCGAAGTACAGGCCATCGGCCTGGGCGCCCGCGACTCCCTGCGCCTGGAAGCCGGCCTGTGCCTGTATGGCCACGACATGAACACCGACACCACGCCAATCGAAGCCAGCCTGTTGTGGGCGATCTCCAAGGCCCGCCGTACCGATGGCGCGCGCGCTGGCGGGTTCCCGGGCGCCGACCGGATCTTCACCCAGCAACAAGCCGGTGTGAGCCGCAAGCGTGTGGGCCTGCTGCCTCAAGAACGCACCCCGGTGCGTGAAGGCGCAGAAATCGTCGATGAACACGGCACCGTGATCGGCACCGTGTGCAGCGGCGGTTTTGGCCCGACGCTGGGCGGCCCGCTGGCCATGGGTTACCTGGACAGCGCGTTCATCGCACTGGACACCGAAGTGTCTGCGTTGGTACGTGGGAAAAAGGTGCCACTACGTGTAAGTAAAATGCCATTTGTGCCGCAACGTTACTACCGTGGCTCAGTGACTGTTTCTATAAGTAACGCGGTTGCGTTAACGTGCACTAAACTGTAACGCAACCGCCATAAAACAGTGCATTGACGATAGTCAATGCACTAGGGAATAACCTATAACAAGTGATCAACTCTATCGAATAAGTGGGATCCACATTGTTGACCAAACTGTCACAAAGCCAAGCAAAACCTGGGCTTTGGGCAGGGCTTGTTTTTTCTCCTTTAGTTGGCGTAGAGTTTGCTCACTGTGTTTGCATGGGTCGCTTTGAACCTGGACCTGGGCAGTAGCTGAAGTAGTTGTGCTACAACCCGTTCGATGTCTCTTACTTTCCTGCAACTCAGCCCAGTACTCTTTCATGCGAAAGGGGCTGTCATTAATTTTTAGCGTCAAAGGAAAGAAGAAAATGGCTGAACGTCAGAGCGGTACCGTCAAGTGGTTTAACGACGAGAAAGGGTTTGGTTTTATCACTCCAGAAAGCGGTCCGGATCTGTTCGTCCATTTCCGCGCTATTCAGGGCAACGGCTTCAAGAGCCTGAAAGAAGGCCAGAAAGTGACCTTCATCGCCGTGCAGGGCCAGAAAGGCATGCAGGCTGACGAAGTACAAGCAGAAGGCTGATCCTTCCTGCGACAAAAAGCCCCTGATGGTGACATCAGGGGCTTTTTTATGCGCGTTTGTTCGTAGAATGGCTTTTTATTCAGAGAGCCCTGCCATGTCCAAACCCCTGCTCAATCCCCAGGGCGAGTTCCCCGCCGTTGGCCTTGGCCGGCGTCTGGCGGCCATGTTCTATGACTTCCTGCTGTGCACCGCCCTGCTGATTGTCACCGCATTCCTCTACAAGCTGGTGTGGATGGCGTTTATCGGCGAGGCCAAGATGCGTACGCTGACCGAGTCCGGGGCACTGGACGGCGACCCATTGCTGTCGACGATCCTGTTCTTTGTACTGTTTGGTTTCTTTGCCAAGTTCTGGACCCATTCGGGCCAAACCCTGGGCATGCAGGTGTGGGGCGTGCGCGTACAGAACGCCGACGGTTCGCGCATCAGCCTGTGGCAAGCGCTGCTGCGCTTTGTGGTGGCGATTGCGTCGTGGCTGTGCGTGGGGCTGGGTTTTTTCTGGTCGCTGTTTGATAAGCGCAAGCGCAGCTGGCATGACATCTACTCGGACACGCAGCTGGTGCACATTCCCAAGCAGAAGAAGTAATCCAGGCTGGCGAAAATCCAAATGTGGGAGCGGGCTTGCTCGCGAAGGCGCTGTGTCAGTCGATACATTCATTGACTGATGCACCGCATTCGCGAGCAAGCCCGCTCCCACATTTTTAATTGTGCCCGCTCTGGATCAGGCGTTGCCGGCGAGTTTCAGTCGGGCAGCCTGGGTGAAGTCGAGCATGCGCTTGAGCGGGCGCACCGCGTGCGGGATCACCGAAGGCTCCACGAAGATCTCGTTACTGCCCTCGCGCAGGCACTGCAACGTGCGCTCCAGCGTGTTCATCGCCATCCACGGGCAGTGTGCACAACTACGGCAAGCGGCGCCGTTGCCGGCGGTAGGCGCTTCGACGAAGACCTTGTCCGGGCACAGCTGCTGCATCTTGTAGAAGATGCCGCGGTCAGTGGCCACGATGAAGGTCTTGTTCGGCAAGCGCTGCGCCGCAGCAATCAGCTGGCTGGTGGAGCCGACCGCGTCCGCCAGCTCGATCACCGAGGTCGGCGACTCCGGGTGCACCAGAATCGCAGCGTCCGGGTACAGGGCCTTCATGTCCTCCAGTTGCTTGGACTTGAACTCTTCGTGGACGATGCACGCGCCGTCCCACAGCAGCATATCGGCACCGGTCTGGCGCTGGATGTAGGTGCCCAGGTGCTTGTCCGGGCCCCAGATGATCGTCTCGCCGTTGTCCATCAGGCTCTCGACGATTTCCAGTGCGCAGCTGGAGGTCACCACCCAATCGGCACGGGCTTTGACCGCCGCCGAGGTGTTGGCGTACACCACTACGGTGCGCTCGGGATACTGGTCGCAGAACGCCGAAAACTCATCCACCGGGCAGCCAAGGTCCAGGGAGCACGTGGCCTCCAGGGTGGGCATGAGGATGCGTTTTTCGGGGGTGAGGATCTTGGCGGTCTCCCCCATGAAACGCACGCCGGCCACCAAAACGGTCTTGGCCGGGTGGGCAGCGCCAAAGCGTGCCATTTCGAGGGAGTCGGAGACACAGCCCCCGGTTTCTTCGGCCAAGGCCTGAATCACCGGGTCGCAATAGAAGTGGGCGACCAGCACCGCGTCTTGAGCCTTGAGCTCGGCAGCGATGGCGGCGCGCAGGCTCGCCTCTTCTTCGATGCTCAGGGCCTTGGGCTGCTTGGCATCGAGGTGGGCTTGAACCAGAAGGCGTTCGGAAATGTGCGTCATGTTCGCAAGACCTGCAGGCGCAGTTGCGCGAAAGTCGAGTGTACCACCGGCTCTGGAGCCCTTCGGGCGCCGCCGGACGAAGTGATTGTGTTCATCAAGCACGGGTGAAGCTGCGCAAGGCTACAGAATATCGAGTGGATTCAAAAGCCTGAAGGTGCGTTACAGAGACCGGAGCGGACGGCCGTGCAGGATCAACCGCAGACCTTGACGGGGCTCAATAACGCTCTTGTGCAAAACACACCCGCTCTACGACATAACAGAAATCTCTCAACGTTTATAAACATTTAAACCCCATGCCCCTCAACTCATACAGGAAAATTAAATTTAAGACTTGTCTCAAAAAAACCCTGATAAATTGCCAATCTCGTAAGTAACGGTAAGAATTGCCGCAACTCAATTCATGCACGAGCCACGCCGTGAATAACAGAACCGTCATCGCCGACAATCATCCGATCATCCGCTTGGGTCTTCGAAAAACGCTAACGATAGCGGTTATAACGTTGTCGGCGAAGCCAACTCTGCGCACGCCGCATTGAAACTTTGCACGTCACTGCGCCCTGGCTTTTTACTGCTGGATGTCGCACAGCCTGAATTGGATGGTTTGCACTTGATCAGGCAGTTGGCACTGCAAAGTCTTCCCACAAAGATAGTGGTATTCACGAGCCTGGTATCCAGCACCATTACCGAGCGCTGTATGGCAGAGGGTGCACACGGCCTGGTCTACAAGCATGAAGAGGCGTCCCGGCTGATCGACTCTATCCGCACAATCGAGACGGGATACAACTATTTCCCGAATAAGGGGGCAGCCACCACTGATCAGGAATATGACACTCAAAGGGATGAAAAACTATTGAGTTCACTGTCCCTTCGAGAACTGAACATTCTGCAGAGGCTGTCCTGGGGGCAAACACAAAAATCCATTGCCGAGAGCATGTGCTTGAGCAGTAAGACCATCAGCACTTACAAAGCCAGGCTGTCCTTAAAGTTGAACGCCAATACCACCGTTGAACTGTATGAAATAGCCAAGCGCAATGGACTGTCCTGAAACACTAATACCCGCACCAGCGTTTTATTCAACACACATTCCATTATCAACTTCAACATCAGCACTATCCACCTGTAAGAGATATGCGTGCACGCTCGCACACTGTTTATATCAAGTTCAAGGAGGTTGGATTGCAATAGAGGTCTACCGATGAACACGGCCAACACACTCTTGTGTTTAGCATTAAATATTTACCACGAGGCCCGTGGAGAGCCCGAATACGGCCAAATCGCGGTAGCGTCCGTCACCATGAACCGCGCCGGCTGGCAAACCGAAAACATTTGCAGGGAGGTATACCGGGAACGGCAGTTTTCCTGGACGCACTCCAATGCCCAGCGCCAACCGATGGAAGAAAAGGCCTGGCGCAAGGCCAAGACCCTCGCGGCACAAGTGATTAACGGGGAACACAAGGACCCCACTGACGGCGCCACACACTTCCATGCTTCAAGCATCAAACCCTATTGGAGTCGATCCTTTCAGAAAAAAATGCGCATCGGCCGGCATATTTTCTACGCGGAGAAATAACCACCGGGCGAGCGGGCGGCTTCAAATGTCCTTGAGGTGCAGGTGTAATTTGAACAGTTCCGTATCGGTGCGCACATTCAGTTTGCGCAGTGCGGCCTGTTTCTGACCACTGATCGTCTTGCGACTGCGCAGGAACTTGACCGCGATTTGCGAAACGGACATCCCCTCAAGGCAGCAACGCAGCACTTCACGTTCCTTGGGCGACAACGCAGGGTAGTTGACCAGTTGTTCAGGGCCCGAATCGCCTTCCTCACCCGAAGCAGCAGGCGTTTCAGGGGTTGAATCCAACTCTGATGCCATGGCCGGCGAAAGGTACAAACGGTCCAGTGCCACGGTGCGTATCGCACGCACCAGGTGCTCAGGGTTCTGTGACTTGCCGAAGAAACCGTTGGCACCCGCGCGTATGGCCATGTTGACCGTCGCCGGCCGTTCCATGGACGAAAGCACCAGGATGCGCAAGTCAGGGTGATGGCCGCGCAACAGTTGAATCAGGCGCAAGCCGTCGAGTTCACCCTCACTCAATTGGTAATCGAGGATCAGCAGGTCAATGGCCTCTTCACGCAGGGCCTGCAGAAGCTGGTTGCCTTGGGAATACACACCGACGACTTTGATGTCGGACTCGGAGGACAAACGAACCGTCAGTGCGTCACGTATCAACGCATGGTCATCCAGGAGAGCCACCTTGAGCGGTGAAACTACCGACCATCTCATCGTAAAGCCCTCCTGATACATACGAAATTACGCGAATTGCCTGACAGGTCATTCGCCATTGCAAATACACACTATCCTAAGTCTGTGAGAAAAAAAACCAGGGAATTGCGTTTCTGAACGATCGATCTAAAAACTCGAAAAATGCTAACTAACGCCTTGTATTTAAAGTATTTTTTTAAAAATACCAGTCGAGCGGGCGCTGTGTGAAGTTCGTCGATTTCGCGCCAATACAGCGCTCTTCATTTTTCATTCGACAGCGGTACGCGATGAAGCAGCAGCAAGCATTTGCCGCTGGAAAAAATGGTTCACAGGGAGGTCTTGCACAGGGCACGGATGCGGCGACGAAGCTATCTTGACGGGTAATAATTCGTACAAAATAGAATGAAATGTACTACGGACGCTAACCTCTTCCGAGGCGCGCTTCCGAGCGGACTGGATCGTCAATGCTGCCTATTGGACCTGACACCTTGAAGAACTTTAAACGTTTGTTCGCCTGGTTATCGGGCACCCTGGTCTTGCTGATGGCTACCGGCGCCCTGGCGCTGACCCGTGAGCCGGTAACGTTGCTGGTCAACGCCCCCACCAACATTCCTCACGTCGAATTCGATACCCAGACCCGCGCCTGGCTGGCCACCGGCCCCCAAATCAATGTGGCGATCTGGAACGGCGCGCTACCGCCGCTGCACATGGGCTTCGACCAAAGCCAGTTCGAAGGCGTGGCGGCGGACTACCTGGGCGCCATCCGTGCAGCCACCGGGCTGCGCTTGAAGATCTGGCGCTACCCCAGCCCCAAAGAAGCACGGGAAGCGTTGGCCCGAGGCGAAGTGGACCTGCTGGCCCTGCATGACGTCACCCAAGGCCAGGAAGGCGCCCTGACACAATCGCGCCCCTACTTGCTTAATCGCAAGGTCATCGCCCGGCGCATCGGTGAAACTTGCCGCCGACCACCGACCTGGAAGGCCAGCGCCTGGCCTATGTGGGGGACGACAACGTCGGCGCGGCCCTGCAAGCACAGTACCCCAAAGCCCGGTTGATCCAGTATTCCAACCACCTGATCGGCCTCACCTCACTGGTGTACAACCAGGCGGACGCCATGTGGATGGATGCGATTACGGCGGAGTTCATGATTCGCCTGCTCTACAACAACGATGTGTATATCTCCGGCGACGCCCTCCCCCGCGTCTCGGCCGATATCAATTTCGCGATCAGCGACCGGCAACCGCAGTTGTTGAAGGCGATCAACACCACCCTCGACGCCATCCCGCCCCTGGACATGATGCGCATCACCACACGCTGGGGCTTGAGCAACAACTTTGTCGTGGACCAGCCCCCGCTGGAGCTGGATGCCGCCGAGACGGCCTGGTTGGCCAACCACAAGAGCATCCGGATTCTGGTGGCCGGCGCCTATGCGCCCCTGACGTTCTTTGATGACCATGATGAGTTCCAGGGCCTCAGCGCAGACTTGCTGAAAATCGTCAGCCAACGTACCGGCCTGAAACTGGAGATCGTGCGCAGCAACAGCATTCCCACCATGCTCAAGCAGCTGCAGGACAATCAGGCCGACCTGATCGCCGCCCTCAGCATTGGCGAGGCGCGGCTCAAGCCCGAACAATTCACCCGGCCTTACCTCATCAACCCGTTCGTGCTGGTGACCCGACGCTCGGGCACCACGCTGGACACCCTCGACGCACTCAACGGCAAACGCCTGAGCATTCCCACCGGTAACCCGCTGGCCAACTGGCTGACGCAACACTACCCACAGATCATCCAGGTACCGGTTCCCAATGCCGTGCGCGGCATCGAAATGCTCTCCAAGGGCGACGTCGACGCGGCGGTGCATATCCAGATCGGCGCCGATTACTTCATCAAGCAGCATTTCCAGGATGCCTTGCAGATCAGTGCCGTGATCGGCGAATACCCCGCCCGTATCGCCATGGCGGTCGGTGATGACGACCCGCAGCTCAAGAGCATCATCAACAAGGTGCTCCTGGGCATTCCCCCCGAAGAGCTCAAGACCTTGAGTGACCGCTGGCGCAACCACGCCGCCCCGGCCGTTTCCAGTTCGTGGAACGCCTACAAGGATGACCTCTACCCCATCATTGGCGCGGCCGTGGCCTTTGTCCTGGCGTTCCTGGTGTGGAACTACTACCTGCAGATCCAGATCCGCAAACGGCGCAGTGCCGAACGCGCCCTCAGCGACCAATTGGCGTTCAGCAAGACCTTGATCGACGGCTCCCCTATCGCGCTGTACGTGCGCGACAGGTCGGGGCGCCTGGCCCAGTGCAACCTGGCTTACCTGGAGTTTCTGCACACGACCCAGGAGGACGTCATCGGCAAGACCTTGAGTGAAACCGGGGTCATTTCGCCAGCGCTCAGTGCCCAGTACCAACAGATCTATGCGCAGAGCGAGAAGAGCCAGGAACCGACCTTCGCCGACCTGGACATCGAGATCGACGGCCAGCAGCGCCAGATTTACCACTGGACGCTGCCCTTCCAGAACGCTGCCGGCGAGTTTTCCGGGGTGATCGGTGGCTGGCTCGACATCAGCGAGCGTGAGCAATTGATGGAGCAGTTGCTGCTGGCCAAGGAAGCGGCCGATGATGCCAACGAATCCAAATCGACCTTCCTGGCGAGCATGAGCCATGAAATCCGCACGCCCATCAGTGCGCTGATCGGGCTGATCGAAATGCTGCGGGTACGCGGTGGCACCCCGGAACAGCTGGACGAAAACCTGCGGGTGGCGCACCTCTCCGCGCAGTCGTTGCTGTCACTGATCGGCGACATCCTCGACCTGTCGAAAATCGAAGCCGGCGCGATGCACCCCTTGCATCGCCCCACTCACTTGATCGAACTGCTGGAGTCGGTGCACACCCTGTTCGAGGTCAACGCACAGAACAAACACCTGAGCTTCGACCTGCGGGTCGACGCCCATGACCCGCTGGTGATCATCGATTCGTTGATGCTCAACCAGATCATCGCCAACCTGATCAGCAACGCGATCAAGTTTACTGAACAAGGGTCGGTGACGCTGTCGCTCAAGCAATTGCCGGATGACGCCACAACAGGGTTTTGCCGCTATCTGATCGAGGTACGCGACTCGGGCGTGGGCTTGAGCGAGGCCGCGAAAAAAGCCATCTTCGAACCGTTCGTGCAGGTGGGAGCCGGTACCCGCAGCGCGCGCGGCACCGGTTTGGGCCTGAGCATTTGCACACGCCTGGCGGCGTTGCTGGACGCGCGCCTCAGCGTCACCAGCACACTCGGCCAAGGCTCCTGCTTCCAGCTGGAGTTCGCTGCCGAGCGCACCCAACTCGCGCCCGCCTCACCACCGGCGCAAGCGCCTGGCACAACGAACCACTGCCTGAATATCCTGGTGGTCGAGGACCACGCGCCCAATCGCTTGTTGCTATGCCAGCAACTCGAGTTCCTGGGGCACCGCGTGGTGCCTTGCGACGATGGCGAAACCGCCCTGGCCGAATGGAAACAGGCCGACCCGCCCTTCGACCTGACCATCACCGACTGCAATATGCCGCTGATGGATGGCTATGAACTGACCCGCCAGATGCGCAGCCTGGAGCAGGACCGAGCCATGAGCCCGCACCCCATCTTTGGCCTGACGGCCCATGCCCAGTCGCAAGTCATCCAGGACTGCCTGGATGCGGGCATGACCCAGTGCCTGTTCAAACCGACCGGCATAGAGGCGCTGGCCCAGCACATCGGCGCCGTCTCTGCCGAAGCGGCCCGGCGCGCCGGTGCGGCCAGCGCGAGCGGCGGGGAATTACAGAAGCTCAAGTTCCTGGCGCCTGAGGCGTACAAGCCCCTGGTCGAGAAATTCATCAGTGCCAGCTACGAAGACCGTGCCAGCTTCAAGGCCCTGTTGAGTACCAACGACACCCGGAAAATCGGCACGCTGACCCACAAAGTCAAAGGCGGCGCCTTCATGGCCGGCGCCAGGCAACTGGTCGAGGCCTGCACGCAGTTGGAAGACCTGCTCGAACAAGATCCGCCCGGGGCTTACCAGCCGCAAGTGGAACGCGTCATGGCGGTGATGCAAACCCTGGAACAACAGTTGTTGGCCGAGATTGCGTAACGCCGGGGCACTGGCGGCTAGTCCGTCAGTTCCACTCGCCACTGCCCGGCGCCAAGGGGCGCCGCGACAAAAAACGGCAAGTCCGCCGACCAGTACTTGCCTTGCACTCTCGAGTGATAGCGGCACACTTCCTGGCCGGCCTGATCCAGTACACGCCAGCCCTGGCGCTCACCGCAGGCTTTGGTGCTGTGCCCACGGATCGCCTTGAAGCTCGCATTGCTGCCCACATGAAAACGCTCGGTCTGCCAGCGGATCGGCGCGTGGGCAGGGAGCGGCTGGGCGCCATGAAAATCGAACCAATCATCATGGTTCAACACGCTTTGGCGCAGCATCGGCCACACCTGCTCGCGCAGGAAAATCTGGTCGGCAAAGCGTGTCACGTCAGACTGTTGCGCCAACCAGCGCTGCATCAACGGTTTCAAAGCAGGCAAGCCGCCTCGGCAACCACCCCAAAGCCCCGCCAGAATCAGCTCGGTGTGGGTGAAAGAATCGCGAATGTGGTGAAACCAGTACGGGCTCGCCAACCACTGGTCAATCGCCGCTTGCTCACGCTCGGACAGCAACGAGTCGGCATCGCGGATCAGGTAACGGTCTACCTCTGGGTCATCCACCACCAGAAAACGCCACATCAAAGGATGCACACCGTCGCGCGCCGAACCGCTCATGTCGATCACCTGTGCACCGGCGTCCAGCAGGCGTTGCCGGATCACGGCCGGCACGCTGTCATCCAGGTACACGCGGCAACGCCACGCGGGAAACAACTCCCGGGCCACCTGCACATTGGCGATGGCCGACTCGCAGTAACGCGGACTATCACCGAACAAGGTGTAGGCAATGATGTTGCGTTCCGGGGCCCCCGGCTGAAAGGCTGCCGGTGCAGCCGCGCGCGGCCCGGGTTCGACGGCATGGCCATGGCGCGCGTCGGCACGCTCCAGCGAAAGCTTGCCGTAGGCGTGTACATCGTCGCGCAGGCCCAGGTGGCCGCAGACCTCGGCTAACCCATCCAGCCACGTCGCGCTGGCCTGGGCCTGCAAGGCGGGCGGCGCATTGAAGATCCGCAGGTACACCGCGTGTGCCTGGCTGAAATGATTGAGCCGCATCAGGCACAACGCATAATCCGACAATACGCCCATGTGCTGCGGCACGATCTTCAACGCACCTTCGGCCGCGCCGAGTCCGGCACCGTAGTCATTGCGCGCCATCGCCGCCTGGAACGCCTGGGCGCACTGCTGAAACCTCTGGGCCGGGCTGAACGAGGCCCCCACAGAACGTCCTTTTTTGGCCAGGCTCATCGTGCCTCTCCACGCAACCAGGCGCCCAGCGTGCCGGCACCGGCGTACTGGCGCAAAATCGCCTGGTAACCGTCGAACCGGTTGCTGACTTCGCTGACCCGGTTGCCATAGTGATCGGACTCGGCCGACAACACGTCCAGCAGGGTGCGTTTACCCAGGTGGTACCACTGCTCGTAAAACGCCACGCGAATACCGTCCGACTCGTTCGTCAGGCTGCGGTACAACTCGGCACGCTCCAGAAAGGTCTTGGCCTCATGGTTGGCGGTGCGAATGCCGTATTCCAGGTCCAGGCGCTGTTGCTCGGCCGTCTGGCGACCGGCTTCAGCGCGCTGCAAGGCCGCGCGTTCCGAGGCGCGGGTGGAGCCGCCCCGGAAGGCGCCCCAAGACAACGACAAATGGGTTTCCCACGGCTGTTCACGGCCCAGGGCATCATCGGCCGTGGACTTGTTGATCACCCAGTTCAACTGCGGCAAGGACGATGCACGCACCACCTTGGCCTGCAATTCGGCAGACTCGGTCTGCTCCCGCGCTTGATTGAGCGAGGGATGGTTATCCACCTTGCCCAACAAGGCATCGAGGTTGGCCAGGCGAATGTTCCACTGCGGGGTGCGCGGAATCGCGATCGGCCGGTCGCCGACCAGTTTGCGCAGGTTGATCTCGGCATCCTTGGCTTTCGTCTCGGCCGCATCGCGTGCCGCCTGGGCCTGCAACATGCGGGACTTGGCCTGGGTCAATTCACTGGCGCGGCCTTTGTCCACGGCGACGATACCGGCCAGCATCTTGACCAGTTCGTTCATGCGGTCAACGTACTGCTGGCTGAGGTCGACGATCAGGCGCTGCTTGCCCAGTTCGACAATACGGTTGGTCACGTCGAAGGCCGAGTTTTCCAGCTCGGCCTCAATGGCCGACGCTGCCGCCGCCGACAGGTGCCGACGGCTCTCGATGGTGCTTTGGATGCGTCCCCAGTCATACACAGGGGTGACAATACTCAAGTTGATCCCGGTGCTGCTTGAGCTTTCGTTATCCGACGAGCCGCCGAATTTCTTGGAACCGGCAGTGGTGCTCAGGTCGACCTGGGGCCAACGCTGGCCCTTGGCTTCATCGATGTCGGCGTCGGCGGCATACTGCTCGGCCACCGCGGCCTGCACCTTGGGGCTGCGCTCGGCAGCGGCGCGCACGGCCCGATACAGAATCTCGCGTAGCTCGAATTCAGACGGGCCCACGGCAGTGACCTGCCGCATCGCTACCGATTCGGATACACCCAGGGTGGCCAAGGCCGAAACCCCCGGCAGCTCGCCGCTGCGCGAAGGCGCCACGTTCACCGTCGAAGGCGCACGCGGCACCGGCTTCGCCACGCTGCCGGCATCCACCTTGGTAAACGACAGCGACTCGCTGCGTGACGACACGGGCCGCGCCGATGGCGTAGATGCCGTTGCCGCCGCAGGCTGGAAGGTCACCACCTCGGCGTGACGGGGTTCGGCTTCACGCACCACCGCAGGACGCGGCGGTGGCGTATAAGCCGGTGCCGCTGCGGGCTGAAAAGTCACCACCTCGGTGCGACGCGGTTC
>NZ_JBSSAF010000015.1:0-150212 GCF_054058375.1 Pseudomonas sp. TE24901 | reverse complement strand
CAGGCAAGCCAGCTCCCACAGTGGGGCTCCGCGTTCTGCCTGATTTTTTTGCGCCATCGTTAACGACCATCGCCGCGGTGCGACGATTCGACAAGCCGGCTCCTACAGTGGACCGCGTTGGCCTTTGACTTTGCTCTACACCACTCAAGCCGGCTGTCAGGCCGCTGTGCTCTTGCTTTTGATTTTGATCTTAGGCGCCCCGTTAAACACGCTGGCCGGAATTCGGCAGGGATTTGGGGGGTAAGCCGGCAGGACGCCGGCTTAGCCGCCCCGCGCCATGGATGGCGCGGGGCGGCGGCCCCCCAAATCACTGTCGGATTACGGGTACACCGAGCCTAAGCGAGGTGCCGAGTGTTGGGGCAAGAGCCTTTTGGTTACTTTTGGGCTCTTTCCAAAAGTGACCCGCCGTAAGGGCGGAACCGTAAGCCGCCGTTACTCAAAAAACGGATATGTACCCAAAGCAAGCCCCCAGCCAACCCATTGTCGCCAAAAAACCGCCACAACATTCCCCGGTTTTATTGGGTGCACTTAGCCAAAGTCCCAGCTAATCTGCTCAAACCAAATATCCAATAAAAATGGATGTTTTTTTGACGCCAGGTCAGCAGTCGCCAGGGAGGCCTATGACAAAGGGACGTAGTGGCAGAGACAAGCGCACGCTGCCAGAGGGCACTGCAATGAGGTGGCGCCACACGTTCCAAACCCGCATTGCCGGGGTGCTGGCGCTGTTGCTGCTGGTGGTGGTGGCTGCCACCTACTTCGCGGTCAAGGCCGCCACCGGCCGCGCCGTGGAGAATCAGGCCCAAGTCCAATTGAAAACCGGCAGCCAGGTGTTCGAGCGCCTGCTGGACCTGCGTGGCCGTCGCCTGCAATACGGGCTCGATTGGCTCACCGTCGATGGGCCTTTCAAACAAGCCGTGGCCGAGGGCAAGACCGTGCCGATCCTCGCGGCGCTGCGTCGGCATGGCACCGGTATCCGTTCCAGCGAAGTGTTTGTGTTGGGCCTCGACGGCAAAGTGGTGGTCAGCACCTTGCCGATGCTCACACGCGGCGATGCGTTCCCCTATGAAGACGCGTTGCGCAAGGCGCGGCGCAGCGGCCTGCAGATGCTGATCGTGGCCATGGACGGCCGCCCGTACTTGCTGGTGCAGGACGAAGTGCTCGACCCGATGCCCATCGCCCGGGTGATCATGGGCTTTCCCATGGACAAGCTGTTTGCCAGCGAATTGCGCTCCATGAGCAACCTGGAAGTGTCCTTCCTCAGTGTGCAGGACGGTCGTCCCGGTCCGCTGTTCAGCACCCAGCCTGACGCCTACCAGGCCACCATCATCAGTACCTTGCGCGATGCGCACCTGAACCCCGAGCCGCAGATCAATCTGTTCTACGGGCAGCGCGTGCTCAGCCAGGTGTTGCCGCTGGCCAATACCGGCGATGGCGACGAAGTGCGGGTGCTGCTGCAAAGCCCGCTGGACCACGCGCTGGAATCCTTTGCGCCGCTGGACCGGCAATTCCTGGGCATAGCGCTGGCGGTGTTGTTGGTGTCCTTGGCGGGGGCATTGTTTTTGGCGCGGCGGGTCTCGCGCCCGCTCAATGCCTTGGTGGACGCGGCCGAGCGCATTGGCGCCGGTGACTATCGGACGCCGGTGCGGGTGCGCAGCCATGATGAGTTCGGCCTGCTAGCCCGGGCTTTCAATGCCATGCAAAGTGGTATCGCCGTGCGCGAGCGGCAACTGGCGCACAACGCTCTGCATGACCCGTTGACCGGGTTGCCCAACCGCGCCCTGGCCATGGAGCGCTTGGGCAGTGCGATCAGCGCGGGCCGCCCGGTGGTGCTGCTGTACCTGGGTATTGAAAACTACCGGGTGATCAACGAAGGCTTCGGCCCCCAGGGTGTGGAAGAAATGCTGCGTGAGGCCAGCCGCTGTCTGTCCATGAGCCTGCTGGCCAGCGACACCGCCGCGCGCATCGCCGGCAGCGAGTTTTTGCTGTTGCTGGAAAACACCGAGATCGATCGCGCCGTGGCCCGTGCTGACCGCCTCTACAGCTTGCTCACCGAGCCCCAGCGCATCGGCAATGATGAGCTGCGCCATGAAGTGAGCATCGGCATCGCCGCTTACCCCGCCGATGGCCAGCAAGTGGAAGAGCTGATCAGCCGCGCCGCCATCGCCCGGCATGATGCGGCGACCTTGCCTGGTTATTTGCAGATTTATCAACAGGACCGCGACCTCGCGCACCAGCGCCAGATCACCTTGATTCGCGACCTGCGCCGCGCCGCCCTCGAAGGTGAGCTTTACCTGTGCTACCAGCCCAAGCTCGATTTGAAGCACGGCCATGTGCGCCAGGCCGAAGCCCTGCTGCGCTGGCAACACCCCACGCTGGGCCTGGTGTCGCCCGCCGAATTCATCCCGCTGGCTGAGCGCACCGGCAGCATGCGCAGCCTGACCCAGTGGGTGATCGAGGAAGCCATCCGGCAGATCGCCGAGTGGGGGCAGCGGGGCATGCATATCCAGCTGTCGGTGAATATTTCGGTGGATGACCTGGCCGACGATGACCTGGCGGTGCGTGTCACTGCACTGCTGATGCAATACGGCGTCATGGCCCAGCAGCTGATTTTCGAGATCACCGAAAGCGCCATCATGCACAACCCGCAACAGGCCCTCAGTGTGTTGGAACAGCTGCGTGGCTGTGGCATCAGCCTGTCGGTAGATGACTTCGGTACCGGCTATTCCTCCCTCGCGCAATTGCAGCGCCTGCCGGTGCAAGAGTTGAAGATCGACCAGTCATTCGTGCGCAACCTCGACAGCACCACCGGCGACGGGGTGATCGTGCGTTCCACCATCGAAATGAGCCACAACCTGGGGCTCAAGGTGGTGGCCGAAGGTGTCGAGTTCGAACCCAGCCTGAAGCTGCTCAAGCAGTGGAAGTGCGACACCGCCCAGGGCTACCTGATCAGCCGGCCATTGAATGCCATGGCGTTCGAGATGTGGATGCGCCGCGAGCGGGTGCCCATCTAGAAAACTGTTTCATCCTCCGCCAACAGCCACTTCAAAACGCCCGATGCGCTGCTTCGGGCGTTTTTCGTTGTAGTGGCCTGTTTGAGGTGCAAATAGAGCGTAAGCGCTTCATTGTGTTACTTGCGGTTGCACTAAAATACTTTGGTTGATTTTTTATCATTTAAATAACTAATTGATATTCATATATTTATTCCTATTAAATAAAAGTTAATCCTACTTGGCTCACCCTTTGCACAACACGCCGATGACGGATCACACTCATTAAAGCAGTGTGTACGCCATATAGTTGTGCCGCAAGAACGCAGGACGCTCGCAGGCGGTGCACCCCTAATCCATAACCCTTTCATGCCAAGGGTAGGCGCTCTGCTGCCCACCTTTAAGGCGCTCTATCGCCCGGAGAAAACCGCTATGTCACGAGTTGAATGGCCTGTGCGCCTGATGTTGCTGGTGAGTGCCACCGTGTTTTGCACTGCGTCACTGGCGGCGGACGATACCCCGTCGCCCAAACCGTTCGGGCACCTGAGTTGGGCCAGTGACGACGGGGCCAAGTCCCTGGATTTTGGCGGCTCGATTCGGCTCAACCATCGCTACGAAGACTGGAAAACCAGCAGCAATGACCCGGCGCGCTTGCTGTTCGACATTGCCCGTTTTGAAGTCAAGGGCAAGTGGGATCAGTTTTACCTGGACGGCGGCTACACCTTCCAGGACCGCAACCGGCGTTCGATCGAGCACGCCCTGGTGGGCTACAAATTCCAGGACGGCGATGACGTGCAACTGGGCATCGTCTACAAGCCGTTTGGCATTTACCCCTACCCGGAAAATGGCTGGACGTTCCATATCCCGTACTTCCTGGGCTATGCCGACAGCGCGGCGCCGGGCCTGAAATACAGCCACCCGTTGGGCGACTGGAACCTGCAGGCGGCGTTCTTTCCGCGCATGATCCCCGCCGACCGGCGCTACACACCGGAAGTCGGCACCTACAGCGACCTCAAGGACAACGCACTGGCCAGCCTGCACGGCCAGGACAATGAAAAACGCAACCAGCTCGACCTGCGCCTGGCGCGGTCGTGGGGCAGCGATGGTTGGAAGAATGAATCCGGCGTGTCGCTGGCCGGCTCCCAGGTCTATAACGGCACCACCGATCGCAACGGCACCTACTGGGCTGCGGCCGCTCACACCACCTTGAGCAAGGGGCCCTGGAGCGCCCAGTTGATGGGCATTCGCTACCAGTACAACCTGCAGAACCCCGAAGGCGTGAGCGACGCCAGTGTGTTGATGGGCGCCAATGCGGCAAGCCCGGCCTACCTGGTGGCGGCCAAGGGTGATGTCGGGTTGCTGAACATCGGCTACACCGTGGACACGCCGCAGTTGGGCAAGGTCAAGAGCGTCAAGTTCTACAACGACTACAGCGTGCTGCACAAAGACCAGGCGCAATGGAACAGCTCGCAGATGGACACCCTGGGCGTGAAGCTGATGGCGGGGCCGATCATCACCTGGCTGGACCTGACCTGGGGCAAGAACGCCAACCCCTATGGCGGCGCGGAGAACGGCACCGGTTGGACCTCCACCACCTCGTCGGGCAGCAATGAGTGGTACTTCCGCACCAACGTGAACATCGGCTACTACTTCTAGCCGGATCGAAGCGTTGACCCAGGCAACATGACCTGCACATCACCTTGTAGGAGCCGGCCTGCCGGCGATAGCGGTAGGTCAGTGATTGCGTTTGTTCCTGATACACCGCCATCGCTGGCAAGCAGCTCCTACATTTGATCTGCATCGGGCATGAAAAAAGGCGGCTACCTTCATCAGGTAGCCGCCTTTTTATTACCGCCAGTGAAGCTTAATCCGGCAGCTTGAACGCCATCACGTAGTCACCCTGCTTGGTGCCGAGGGAGCCGTGACCACCGGCCATGACCAGCACGTATTGCTTGCCGTCCTTGCCGGTGTAGGTCATCGGGGTGGTTTGCGCGCCGGCAGGCAGGCGGCCTTCCCACAGTTGCTTGCCGTTTTTCACGTCGTAGGCACGCAGGTACTGGTCCAGGGTGCCGCTGAGGAATGCCACGCCACCGGCGGTGGTGAACGTACCACCCAGGCTAGGCACGCCCATGGTCAGCGGGATCGGAACCGGCGAGCTGTCGCGCACGGTGCCGTTCTTGTGCATCCAGATGGTCTGGTGGGTGGTCAGGTCGACCGCTGCCACATAACCCCAGGCTGGTGCCTGGCACGGCAGGCCCATCGGCGACAGCAGCGCTTCGAGGATCACACCGTACGGCGCGCCTTTGTTCGGCTGCACACCTTCGGTTTCGCTCACGCGAGGCCCTTGTTTGGCGATGTCGGCCGCCGGGATCAGTTTCGATTTGAACGCCATGTAGCTCGGGTTCACGAACGCGATCTGGCGAACCGGGTCGACGGAAATACCGCCCCAGTCGAACACACCGAAGTTACCCGGGTAAACGATCGAGCCTTGCAGCGATGGCGGGGTGAACGGGCCGTCGTAGCGCATCGACTTGAAGTCGATCCGGCAGATCAGTTGGTCGAACGGGGTCACGCCCCACATGTCGCGCTCTTTCAACGGCGGCGGCATGAAGTTCAGGTCGGACTTCGGTTGGGTCGGGGAGGTGTGATCGCCGGCCACTGCGCCTTGCGGTACAGGAATTTCGTTGATCGGCACCACCGGTTGGCCGTTGGTACGGTCCAGCACGTAGATGCTGCCTTGCTTGGTCGAGGCCATGACCGCTTGCTTGACGCCGTCAGCGGTCTTGATGTCGATCAGGGTTGGCTGGCCGCCCACGTCCATGTCCCACAGGTCATGGTGGGTGAACTGGAAGGTCCATTTCACATGGCCGGTGTCGATGTCCAGGGCGGTCAGGCCGGCGCTGTACTTCTCGGAGTCCGGGGTACGGTCGCCACCGTATTGGTCGGGCATCTGGTTGCCCATCGGCAGGTACAGCGTGCCGAGTTTTTCATCCACGGCGAACATGGACCACATGTTCGGCGAGTTGCGGGTGTAGGTCTTGCCCTCGGCCAACGGAGTGGTGTCGTCCGGGTTGCCGCTGTCCCAGTTCCACACCAGCTTGCCGGTGTGCACGTCGAACGCGCGGATCACGCCGCTCGGCTCGTCGGTGGAGACGTTGTCGGTCACGTGGCCGCCGATCACCACCAGGTTCTTGGTCACGGCCGGTGGCGAGGTGGAGTAGTAACCGCCCGGGGCGAAGCTGCCAATGTTGGCACGCAGGTCGACCTGGCCTTTGTCACCGAAGTCTTCGCACATCTTGCCGGTGTCGGCGTCCAGGGCGATCAAGCGGGTGTCGGCCGTCGGCACGAAGATGCGTTTCGGGCACACGGCGCTGACAGGCGTGGCGCTTGCCGAGCCGGTTGGGCTTTGCTCGGAGGCGTACGCTGCATCATCGTGATACGACACGCCACGGCAGGTCATGTGCGCCCAGCCTTTGAAGTTCTGCGCACCTTGGGTGGTGATCTTCGGGTCGAAACGCCAGATTTCCTTGCCGGTGTCCGGGTCCAGGGCAATCACTTGGCTGTGCGGGGTGCACACGTAGAGCATGCCGTTGACCTTCAACGGGGTGTTTTCCGCCGTGGTCTCGCCCGGGTCGTTAGGGCCTGGGATGTCGCCGGTGCGGTAGGTCCAGGCTGGCACCAGTTTGCCGACGTTTTGCGGGGTGATCTGCGCCAGCGGCGAGTAACGATCACCATGGGCCGAACGGCCGTAGGCGTTCCAGTCGCCATCGGCCTGGGTCGGTGCGGCGCTGGCCATGCCCGGCACGGCGTCGCGGTCCAGTTGGCCGGTCTTGACCATTTCACCCGGGTTGGTGAATTGGCTGGCCAGGGCGGTCGCACCGGCCAATACCACGGCGATGCTCAGCGCGCCGGTGCCTAGTGGTGCAGCTTGGGTGCGCAGCAACGGACGGCGGAACCACGGCAGCAACATGACGATGCCTAGGGCGAACAGCAGTGCCAGGCGCGGCACCAACTGCCACCAGTCCAGGCCGACTTCCCACAGTGCCCACACGGTGCTGGCAAACAGCACCAGCGCGTACACGCCCAGCGCAGCGCGGTGGGTGGCCAGCAGCAAAAGGCCGGTGAGGGCGATGCCGAGACCGGCCAGCAGGTAGTACAGCGACCCGCCGAGCATGCTCAGCTTGACGCCGCCCGCCAGCAAGGCCAGGCCCATGATCAGCAGCAAGACGCCTAGCAGCCTGGGCAGCAGGCGACTTGGGCTCGAGGCACCATCAGTGCTCATAGTGTGTTTCTCCGTGACGTTGGAATTATGTAACCCCGTGCTTCACTGTAGATGACGATTCGGCGCGGGCTTGGTTCAGCGTTAATTCGGTTTTTCTGGGGACAGCGGGGGTTATCCACAGGCGGGCGATTTATCCCCAGGCGCAGCGGGGTGTAAGACAGCGCTGTCTTTACGAGTAGGAATAATCGGCAAGATGGGGTCGACCGGGAGATGAAACGTTTCAGTTTGTTGCGGGCAAGGATAAAGGGAGAGGGCGCGCAGAGAAAGGGCTAATCGCAAGATGCATCATTTCAGATTTGGTAACAGTGACAGAACGTCGCTGCAAAAATTAATGTGGGAGCGGGCTTGCTCGCGAATGCGGTGTGTCAGTCAATGCATGTATGACTGATCCACCGCATTCGCGAGCAAGCCCGCTCCCACAGGGGGACCGCGGTGTGGTTAGAAGGTTGTTCGAATGCCAAATTGCACGCTTCTGCCCGGCGCCGGCGCGATATCGCGCAGGATCGAACTGGCATACCGCACGGTCTGGTTCGTCAGGTTTTCACCGTTCACAAACGCCAGCCACTGGCTGCCCCCCACGTTGAAGCGATACCCCGCGCTCGCCCCCAATGTGGTGTAGCCGTCGGTGCCACTCTCGTTATCCGGCACACGGCCTTGGCCTGCGGCATGTTCCACGTCGATACGCGCCTGCCAGCGGTCCAGCTCCCACAGCAACCCACTGTTCAAGCGCAGGGGGGCGATGCGGGGCAAGGCTTCGCCGGTGTCCAGGTTGGTGGCGCGGGTGTAATCGCCCGACAGCTCCAGGGCAAATTTGCCGTAGGCGCTTTCACCTAGCTTCCAGTGATCCTGGGCTTCGAAGCCGGCGAAACGGGCACGCACGCCTGAGTATTTGTATTCAGGAATGCCTGCGGCGTCTTCTTCGCCTTCATCGTTCAGCGTGCGGCCGGTGCCCAGCAAGCCGATGTAGTTGGAGAAGCGGCTGTAGAACACGCCAAAGCTGCCCTTGTGGGTGCCATTGTCAAAACGCAGGGCCAGGTCGCTGGACACGGCTTTCTCTTTCGACAGGTTGGCATCGCCCAACTCGTAGGTGCCAGTGGCAACGTGGGCGCCGTTGGCGTACAGCTCGTAGAACGTTGGCGCGCGCTCGGTGTAACCCAGGGTCGCGGCCAGGGACCAGACCGGCGTGAGGGTGTAGACCGCGCCCGACGACAGGCTGCCGGCGGTGAAGTCATTCGATTTGTCGGCACCGGCAAAGCGCGCGTTGCCCTTGGCATCCGGGTCGACCGTGGTGTGTTCCAGGCGCCCGCCCAGGCTGAGCTTCAGGCGTTCGGTAGCCTGCATTTCTTCAAGGATAAACAGCGCACCAGCATTGGTGTCGGTCTGCGGCACGAAGGCCTCTTCGCCCAGCGCCGAGAACTCGTTGCGGGTCACCTGGGCGCCGACCACGCCGTCAAACGGGCCGATGGGTTGGTGGCGGGCTTCCACGCGGGCTTCATAGCCCTTGTTCTTGAAGATCGTGCCGGTTTCGCCGCCTTCGATTTCACGGTGCTCGTAGTCGGTGTAGCCGGCGTCGAGTTTCACTGAGGTGAACGGGCCTTGCAGGTTGCGGATCTCCGAGGCAAAGGCGTAGTGATCCTGCTTCATGCGGATGCGCACATCCTGCTCGGCGGGGGAGCCGTAGTTGCTGTCGTAGTTGCTGTAGGACAGCCCGGCATAACCGTCGTCCCAGGTGTAGGAACCGCCCACCGCGCCGCCGTCCTGGCGACCGTCGCTGTTGCCCAGGCGACCGTTTTTGCCGGGGCCGTCTTCGCTCTCGGGCGCATGGCGGCTGCGGGCGTAGCCGGGGATTTTCAGGTCGTTGAATTCCCGCGCGTTGGCGTCCAGGTGCAAGGCGAAGGTGCCGTTGCCGGCTTCCAGTTTGCCGGCGCTGCTGCGGGTGGTGTCGGCGCCGCCGTAACGCAACTCACCGGCACCGTGGATGCCTTCGATGGCTTCGGTGGGGATGCGGTTGTCGAAGGTGTTGACCACGCCGCCGATGGCACTGCCGCCGTACAACAAGGCCGCCGGGCCGCGCACGATTTCGATGCGGTCGACGTTGACCGGGTCCAGCGGCACGGCGTGGTCGTAGGACAGCGACGAAGCGTCCAGCGCACCCACGCCGTTACGCAGCAGGCGGATGCGGTCGCCGTCCTGGCCACGGATGATCGGGCGGCTGGCGCCCGGGCCGAAGTACGAAGAGGACACGCCAGGCTGCTTGTTGAGGGTTTCGCCGAGGCTGCCTTTTTGTTGCAGGGTCAGGTCATCGCCTTCCAGCACGGTGGTCGGCGAGGCGAGTTGCTCGCTGCCCAGCGGGTTGCCAGTGATGACTTGGGGTTGCAGTTCCAGGGCCTGGGTGTGAGAGCTGATCAACAGGGCGGCGGCAAGCGGGGACAAGCGCCACAGGGAGGAGAGGGACATCGGGACATTCCTTGGCAAAACGGCAAAAAGAGAAGGCTTAAAACGGTTTCGAGCGCGTTACTTTTCATAACAATCTGATAAGTATCGTTACAATATAACATCTCTTTTTTCGCTGAAAAGGGGAACTTTTCCCAAGGGTCTATATTCAATGGGGTGCTTCCCCCTGTACGCCCCGTCGGCTAAGGTGCGCGGCTGTATTTCCTCTTATTGCAAAAGGCCCGGCATGACCGCGACAAGCAACGACCCTCTTCACGGCGTGACCCTGCAGCACGTGCTCACCACCCTGGTGGAACACTACGAATGGTCGGGGCTGGCCGAGCGCATTGATATTCGCTGCTTCAAGAGCGATCCGAGCATCAAGTCGAGCCTGACCTTCCTGCGCAAGACCCCTTGGGCGCGGGAGAAGGTCGAAGGGCTGTACGTCAAGCTGATGCGCACCAAACGCCCGCTGGACTGAGCCCATGAAGCGGTTCGTGGCGGCTGCGGCGCTGGCCGGTTGGGTGGGGTTGGCGATCCAGCAATACCTGATCTTCTATTCGCGCTGGACCAGCGGCGCCAGCCTGCTGGGCGGGCTGATCAACTTTTTCAGTTTCTTCACGGTACTGACCAACACCCTGGTGGTGGTGGTGCTGAGCTATGCGCTGGTGGATCGCGATTCGGCGGCGAAGCGCTTTTTTCTCGCCCCCAAAACCAGCAGTGGCATCGCCGTGAGCATCGTGGTGGTGAGCCTGGCCTACAACCTGTTGCTGCGGCATTTGTGGCAGCCCGAAGGCTTCCAGTTCATCGCCGACGAATTGCTCCACGACGTGATGCCGGTGCTGTTTTTACTCTACTGGTGGCGCTGCGTGCCCAAGGGCACCTTGCTGCTCAGGCACATCGGCGCCTGGGTGCTCTACCCGTTGGTGTACTTCGCGTATGTGCTGCTGCGGGGGCATTTGCTCGGGCAGTATCAGTACCCGTTCATTGACGTGGACACCTTGGGTTATCCACAGGTGTTCGTGAATGCCGGGCAGATTTTGGCGGGGTTTGTGGGGATTGCGGTGGCGGTGGTAGGGCTGGATCGAGCTCTAAAACCTGCACTGTAGGAGCTGGCTTGCCGGCGATCGCGGTGTGTCAGGTATACCGCCATCGCCGGCAAGCCGGCTCCTACAGGTCAGAGGTCAGGCCTGCCAGTAGCCCACGGCCTTGAGGTAGTCCTCATTGACCTTGTGGGTGTCCAGCAACACACGCCGGACCTGGCGCGACACCTTGGTTTCGGTGGCCACGAAGCTGTACAGCGACCCCCCCGGCAGCGTCAGCTTCTGCACGGTGTCCAGCAGGTCGTCCTGACCGCGAATCACCCAGATCACGTCCACATCGGCAGCGCTGCGCAGCGCCTGTTTTTCCGCCGCATTGGCGATCTCAATCACCGCCAATACAGTGCGCCCAGCGGGCAACTCTTCCAGGCGTCGGGCGATGGCGGGCAGGGCGGTTTCATCGCCGATCAGCAGGTAGCTGTCGAAGATATCCGGCACGATCATCGAACCCCGTGGCCCGCCGATGTACAGGTGCTGGCCGACCTGCACCTGGTCAGCCCAGGTGGACGCAGGGCCATCGCCGTGCAGCACGAAGTCGATGTCCAGCTCGCCGATGCTCAGGTCGTAGCGTCGGGGGGTGTAGTCGCGCATCGGCGGTTGTGGGCCGTCGCCCTTGATGGTGAAGGTCGGGCTTTCCAGGGCTGCCTGTTCCTCGGCGTTCTGCGGGAACAGCAGCTTGATGTGATCGTCGCTGCCCAGGCTGACAAACCCCGCCAGTTCCGGTCCGCCCAGGGTGATGCGGCGCATGCGTGGGGTGATGTCGACCACCCGCAGGACTTCGAGGCGGCGGCGTTTGATTTCGTGGGTCACGCGGTGGATGACTTGCGTATTCATTGGTCTTTCCCGTCGGCAATGGCTTGAGCGGTGCGATTGAGCAGCGCCGCGACACGAACGATTTCTTCCGGGCTCCAGCGCCCGTGGTGCGAGTGCAGGGCATGACGCAGGTTGTGCACCGCCTCGTGGATTTCCGGCGGCCGGTCATGGCCGCGCAACGAGCGTTTGCTCACATCGATGCGCATGCGCACGCCGTCCAGGGCCACCTGTTGCTCGCTTAAGAAGAGACGACCGGCGTCGGTGATTGTGTAGCGTTTTTTTCCGCCTTCGGCGTCGCCCTGGATCAAGTCGCTTTCTTCCAGGAAGGTCAGCGTGGGGTAGATCACGCCGGGGCTGGGGGTGTAGGCGCCGTCGAACAGGCTTTCGATGCGGCGGATCAGGTCATAGCCGTGGCAGGGCTGCTCGGCGATCAGCGCCGGCAGCAGCAGTTTCAGATCGCCGGGTGCAAATACCCGGGGGCCGCGACCGCGGCCGGCGCGCGGGTCAAAGCCGTCGCGCTGGTGAGGATGGTCTCGCATGGGTAGGCGCCTCTGTGTGTGTCTAGATATAACGTAAGATATATCTTAAAAAGCATGCAAGCGCTTCCGACAGGCGGTCAACCTCCGCGAACGACGCCACAAGGTCAGCAACCTGTGTTCTAGAGTAACGACTCAAGTGAGTTATCAAGTTGTTTTGGCCGTGCAAACAATATTGTTTTTTAATGGGTGTAATCCTATTCTTACGGATATATTCGGCACTAAAACATTCTCATTAATTAACATGTAGGGTGTGTCTTACGGCTACTTTTTAAGTTTTGGCAAAGTGCTATCTTTTTCCTCTGTGTTGTACTGATCTATGGCTACGCCATAAATGGAAACAACTGGCTTACTTTCATTTTTTTGAACTCGATACTTGCCTGGCGTTGAACAAGCCTCCGGTTTGCAATGCAAATAGTTGGAAAAACACGGTGTTTTTCAACGCTTCTAAGAACCCCTTTTAGATGACAGGTATCAACCATGTTCAAGAAACTTGCCACCGCGGTCCCGTTTGTTGCGGTCGCCCTGAGCTCCCCCCTGGCAATGGCTGCCGATGATGCGCGTTCGTCGATCAATATCAGGGCCAACATTTCGACCAAGCAGTTCCATGCACAGCCTCGGGACCCGAACTTCGGTAAAGACGAAACCATGAGCTACAACCCTGTCAGCGGTGAACTCAGTTCGCTGCGGGCAACCTTCGATGTGAAAAACACCGACGGTTCGGTGCATGCCTACATCGAAGGCGGCCCGACTTCCGCTGCGCTCTATAACGGTTCGGACAGCATTGCCCTGACCAACACCTTCAATGGCGTCACCCTCACTGCCACCCCGCAGGAAGTGGTCGATGACCCTCAATCCACTCCAGGCACCCAGGCCGACCTGGTGATCACCCCGGCCCGCCCGGCCGACACTCAGAACGGCCTCTACACCGCCAGCTACACAGTGATCTTCGACGCTGTGCCGCGCGTTACCCCGTAACGCTGGTGTCATCCCCTTGGTCGCCATGACCAAGGGGCTTGAAAGGACAGGCCGGCATTTTCCTCCCTGAACGCCGGCCTGGTTCAGTCCGTACTGACGAGTATTCCGTCCATGTTTTCGATGACGCCAATTGCGGGCGCGCTTGCGCTGTTGCTGTGCGCCAGTGCCCTGGCCGCACCGGTGGCGCCCCATACTTCGCCGGGCAACCTGTTGTCCCAGTCCCAAGGCCTGCCGGATGATTTTGAACAGCACTTTTTTGATGTGCCACTGGCCGTACAAGTTGAACTGGACCAACAGTTTCTTGGCGAAGCCATGATTGTATTGAGTCGCGATGATCGCATTACCCTGCTGGAGTTCAACGATATCGGCGACAGCCCGGTATCGGCCAGCACGCGTGCCACCTGGGAGCAACTTCTGCAATCTGGCATGCCATTGGGCAGTTGCCAGCAAAGTTGTCCGCAGCAACTGTTGGCCATTCACTACAACTTGGAAAATTCCCAGGTTTCCATCCTCACCGAAAACGTCGAGCGCAACGCGCACGTCAAACAGTTTTATGACCAGCCTGAGTCCGGCAGCCTCGGTCTGATCGTCAATAACCAACTCAACCTCACCGGTGGCCAGAACGAGGAAGTTGGCGGGCGTTTCGGCCTTGAGGCCAGCTCCAGCCTTGGCAACTGGACCCAGGCGATGAACCTGCAGTTGTCCCGCGTGGGCGGCACCGACACCACGCTGTACCACGCCATGCACGAGCTCTACACCCAGCGCGAACTGGAGGGCAACTTCGTACGCCTGGGTTATTTCACTCCGGGTGCCAACGGTCTTACCCGGCAGATCCGTACCTTTGGCGCCAACCCCGACACGGCGGTGGGGCTCATGTACGGCAGCTCCGACAGCCTGCTGATCAACAACCCCAAGCCCAGCGTGTACCCGGTGTACGTCACTGCCAGCCGCCAGGCCTCGGTGGAGATCTACCGTGCCGGCCTGCTGATCAATACCCAACCGGTCGCCGCCGGCCTGCAAACCCTTGACACCCGGCCCCTGCCCGGTGGCATCTACGAAGTGGAAGTGCGCCTGATCGAAGACGGCCTCACCACCTCCACCACCCAGGAGCTCATCTACAAACCCAACAACTGGCGCAATGCCGACGAGCGCTGGCGCTACAACACCTTCATCGGGCAAGAGACCAAGCTGCTGAGCAACTGGGACGAGCAGTCCAGCGGCTTCATGACCTATGGCGCCGGCCTCAACTACCTGGCGCACCCCCGGGTGATCCTTGGCGTCTCGACCCGCAAGGTGCGCGAACAAATGCAGTACGGCACCTCCATCGACTGGACCCTGGGCAACAGCCTCAGCCTCTATGCCAACCTTTACCAGACCCAGGACCACGGCACCGGCGTGGACCTGCAAACCCTGTACAGCTATGGCGTTGGCAGTGTGGTGTTCAGCCATAACCGCAGTTGGCTCGACACCACGCGCACCTACGAGCTGCTGCCCGATGGTACACGCATCCGCCAGCGCAACGTGTTCATCGGCCAGGCCAGCAACACTTCGCTATCGTTCAACCATCGCTTGAGCAACAAGAGCTCGATCAACTCGCGGCTGGCCTACAGCCAGGGCAACCTTCAAGGTTTCGGCCTGGATGTGGGGTGGACCGAGCGCGGCACCTTGTTGGGCAGCGACGCTAACTGGCGCCTGTCGCTGTTTGATCGGCCCGCCACTGCCAGCACCGGCGACAACCGCAACCGTGGCATCGACCTCAGCGTCAGCGTGGCCCTTGGCTCACCGCGCGAGCAGTGGGCCGCCAGCATCGGCACCCGTACCGCACGCGACGGCAGCCGCGATCACAACGGCTCGCTCACCTACACCAAGACCCTCGACGACCACCTGCTGCAAAGCGTTTCGGGCACCGCGATTGCCGACACCTACGGCGTGGGCCTGTCGGGCCGTGCGAGCTTCCAGAGTGACGCGCTCTACGGCGACACTTACGTGCAACGGTCCTCGTTCAACGGTCGCCTGTCCGGTGGGTTGAACCTGGCCAGTACCGTGGCCGTCGGTGGCAGCGCCGCGGTCCTCAGCAGCCAACCCCAGGGCGGCGGGGCGGGGATGATCGTCGATGTGGACACCGACCTCGACGACATCAGCCTGCGTGCCGACGACCTCACTGGCGGCAGTTCACGCCTGCGACCGGGGCGCAACTTCGTGCCGATCACCGCCTACAAGAGCAGCACCCTGGCCTTCGACTTCGACGGTAACCACCCACCGGCCGCCAGCATCCAGCCGGCGCGCAGCAACTACCACCTGAACAAGGGCGGGGTGGCGTACCGCAAGATCAGCGTGATGAAAACCGTGACGGTGCTCGGGCGCCTGATCGATGAAACCGGTGCACCGCTCAAAGGCCACCATGTGGTCAATCACGCCAGCCGCGCGGTGAGTGAAGTGGATGGTTTTTTCTCGATGGAAATGAACGCCGGCGCGCCGACCCTGGAGGTGCGCCATGCCAACCAGTTGCTCTGTCGATTCCGTCTTGACCCGGACACGGCGCGACGGGAAAGCGATGTGCTGTTGATCGGTGACCTGCGTTGTACGCCGGACACCTTGGCAGAAAACACCAGCATTTTGGCGACGGCGGGTTGAACTGTCGTTTTTGCAAAACCGCGAAGCGACGCGAGGCCGTCGTCTTCTCGTCATGAACCAGAGGTTGACTCAATGAAACGTCTATTGATGCTGTACGCGCTGTTGCTGTTTCCCCTCGGAGCCCTGGCTGGCCCGCAGATTAATGTGGGGGTGGTGTATGACTACCTCGGCGGTGACAAAAGTACCTACATGAAACGGGTGTTCAACGGCGGCACGTCCACGGCCTTCGTCAAGGTCAATATCCTCGAAATGATCTACGACGAAGACGGCACCTACCGTGAGGTGCCCCTGCAAAACCAGGCGGGCGCCGCCGCCCGCGACGGTTTGATGGCCAGCCCCGCGCGCCTAATCGTGCCGGCCAACGGCACCCAGGGCACGCGTTTGCTGTTCATGGGCAACCGTGACAAGGAGCGTTACTTCCGCGTGCGTTTTGTGCCGGTGGTGCCCCAGGCCGAGGACGACTTTGCCGTTACCGACGAAGAACGCGCCGACTACAAGGACAGCCTGGCAGCCGGCGTGCGCGTGCTGGCCGGCTACGGCACGGTATTTTTCGTGCGGCCCAAAGACACCCGATTCGATACCGCGATCAAGGACGACGGCACGCGCTATACCCTCAACAACAACGGCAACAGCGTGGTGGTGATCGACGAGTTCAAGGACTGCGCCGCCGCTTCGCCGCAGGAATGCCGACCAACGCTGCGTCATCACATCCGCGCCGGCCATTCCTACGGGTTCGACAAGCAGCCGGGGCGTGAATACCGCTTCAGCCTGATCGAAGGCGGCGAAACCAGGAAAGTCGAGGTCAAGGGGTGAGTCTCTGGCCTATCGCGAAAGGTGAACCTATGTACAAGTTTATCGTGCTGGTGATGGTGATCATCCTGTTGGGGCTCTCGATTGCCGAGGTGGAAGCGGCCGTCGAGCGCGAGACCTTCGAGGTGTCCGTGACCATCCCCACCGCTGACTTCTACGTGCTGCCAGTGGACCCGCAACTGGTGCAGCGTGAGCAGGTGCTGGCCTACAACCCGGTCAGCTCGCAGCTGGCCACCTTGCGTGCGGCGTTCGATGTAAAAAACGTCGGGGGTGCCATCGGGGCACGACTGGATCAGGAGGCGTACCTGTTCAACGGCACTGACCGTGTGGACCTGCGTGTGACCTTCAATGACGTCGAACTGGGCCTTGCCCAATCTGAAGTGGTGACCATGGCGGACGCGCGGCCGGGTAAACGGGTCGCCCTGGAGGTCGCCGCGATCAAGCCCGATGACGATTATCGCCCCGGCAATTATTTCGGCACGGTGCATATGGTGTTCGATGCAGTGGCGCCTTGATCGACAAGCGTTTCAACAATGAAAGGTTTATACGCAATGATGCATTTTCTGTATCAAGGGTTGGCTTTTTTCATCCTCGCCCTGTTCTGCTCCTCCATCATTGCGGGCACCGTAGAGGTTCGTGCTGAGTTTCGCCCGGACCCTGCCAACCCGCAGGTCAATCGCTTCAAGAACACGACCCCCAGTAGTGGCTATTGCGAACACTTTGTTGGGTATTGCACCCCGCGAGGTTTGTTTAGCCTCAATTTACCGTTGGGCTCGTTTCCGCAAACCACAGGTGGGCCCGTGGCCGCCCACCACGCCGATCCTCGTCAAGGTGCGTATTTAAAGGTGCCATCGGAATGGCGCAGGGTTACGGTCACCAACGAACAAGGCAACAGCGCCGAGTTGGAAATCCGGATATCCGGGATCGGCGGGCGTGCCGACCATTATGGCGACGTGCAAGTCATCACGGGTGGCGGCAATTACTGGAATTTATGGAGTGCCGGCCGTTGGAGCAGCGCGCCAGCACCCTGCGTAGCCTCCGGAGGGCTTAACGGGAACAGTTACTATGTGATCTGGTTTTGGCTAGTACCGGAGAATGCGGGAGCGTGCGCCACGCAGGCATTGTTTGATTTGCCCAGGTTCGAGTATCGCTATGTGCATTTCGGCTACGAATTGCGCACGCCGAACCCGCTGGCCATGTCGGCAGGCATTTATCACGGCAGCCAGACCTACACAGTCGGCCCCGGTATGAATTTCGATCTGGGTGACAACGTCCTGCCCCACGACAATATTGCGACACTTAATTTTATTCTGGACGTTGATCATGTCCTGAAAGTGGAGGTACCACCCGGCGGCAACCACATCCGGCTCGAACCCCAGGGCGGCTGGCAGGCCTGGTTGCAAAACGGGCGCAAGCCCAGCCGCCTGTTCCGCGACCAGACCGTCAACCTCTGGGCCAGCTCGCAGTTCAAGATGAACCTGGAGTGTGGCGAACCCATGGGCAATACTTGCAGCCTGCGCAACGCCTCTGGCCACCAGGTGCCATTGGATGTCGCCGTCACGTTGCCCGCTGGGCTCAGTGACGCTGCCGGGCGCCCGGTCAACCGTTTACCCCTGACCCTGGATGGCAGCGGCACCGAGTTGTTCCAGCCCGCGCGATACGTCGACCGCAAACCCTCGACCCTGCATTTTGAGGTCAAGGCAGATGGGGTCGCGCAGATGCTGGAACATCCGGGCAGTACCTATCACGGCACGGTCACGGTGGTGTGGGATTCGGAGGTGTAGTGCATCCCTGGTTCAATCGGCGCTGCTGCTCTCGTACGCGGTCAAACGCTGCAGCACATCGCGCGTCAGTTGGCGGGCGAGGTCATGTTCACTGGGCACCTCCTCGGTAAACCCTGCCGCGAGCAGGCGCTCGTACGTCTCGGCGCTCATCGGCTGGCCACTGAGCACCTCGGCGTGCGGCACGTTGAGGGCGTCCGCCAGCGCCAGCAGGCGAGGCTTGAGGCGCTCGCGTTCTGCAGCGTCGGCGTTGGCCCATTGGTTCTGGGCAAACAGCAAGTCGTCGAGGGGGTCGATCAGCTCATTGGCACGGGCCAGGCTGGCCTGGAACCGTCCGGCATGGGTGGTGCGCAGGTAGCGGTCCCAGAACGGCTGCGCCAGCATGCCTTCCACCAGCCCGTCATGGGCCTCTGCGCGCATGACCGTGTCGAATGCGCTGTTGAGGTGGGTGGGGCCCACGTCGGCCGTGCTGCGGTAGTGCATGTAAGGGGGCACCCATGGCAGTTTCAGGCGGCTTTTCAAACCGGTGTGATAGGCAAGGTACACCTCCACCTCGTCCACCGTACCCGGTACGCCGTCGATCACGTCAGTGCTGAAACGCAGGCCCTGGCCGCCGTCTTGCCGGGGTTTGATGCGCTGGCGGATATCGGCCTGGGCCGCTCGGTTGAGACGGTCGAGGCGGGACTTGCCCCGCGCCAGGTGGGCCAATTTAAGCTCGCGCAACTGGCCGTGCAGGTCGCGGTCGATTTCCACCAACTGCACCTCCAGGCCCATGGCATTGAAGATATGCGCCCCGGCATCAGCGCAGGTCACCGGGTTGCTCGCCATCTGGAACAGCCGCACCCGCAGGTCGCTGTCGGCTTCCATGGCCAGCAGCATGCGCCAGACCTTGTCGGTCAGGTCGCTGCGGCCCTGCTCGTACAGCGCGGCATCCTGGTCCTCTTCAAAAAACGCTGAGGGCTCCAAGCTCTTGATGACCTCAAAAAAGCCCTGGGAGCCGTGTTCCGCTTCCACGTCATTCCATAACGCCCGCAGCCAGGGATGGTGGTGCGGTTGTTCCTGCTCCAGCCAGAACCCGACATCGCCTTTTGGCGGGTAGCTGCGATAAGGGTCCAGGCCGGCTTCCAGGCGATAACTCACCAGGCGTTGTTCGGCCTCCAGGCTCAGGTGATTGCGGTCCAGGCGGGCCCTTGCGAGCAGTCCGGCCTGGGGTTGCCAGGGCAAGAAATGCGGCACGCTGTGAATCGCAGTGTTTTGCACATCCAGGTAAAAGCCCCAGGGCCTGGAGCGCTCGAACAGGCCGGGGGGCCAGTTGCTGATCGCCGTGTTGCGCAGCGACAACGCTTCTAGGTGCGGCCAGCGGGTGATATCCGGTGCCTGCGTCAGCTGGCGGTTGTGTGCCAGGGACACCTGGCGCAAATGGGTCAGACCACTGAGGTGTTCCAGGCTGTCGGCTTGCCACTGAATCGGGTTGTTCTCCAGGCTCAGGTGCGTGAGCGAGGCCATGCGGGTGATGGCGGTGGGCAGCTGGCTCAGTTGATTGTTGCGCAGGCTGAGGCTGATCAGGTGCGGGAAACTGTCGAGAAAACGCATATCGCCGTTGAGCAGTTGGGCATCGATCAAGTCCAGGTGCAGCACATGTTCGAAGTTGGCGCGCAGGCGCAAGTTGCCGAGCAGGCCGGTGAGCCGCACGCTTTGCAGGCTCAGGCGCACGCCGGTGTCGTCGGCGTCGAGGTTTTCTTCCCAGGTGCGCAGCAATGCCTTGGCCAGGTAAGCGCGCTGGTGGCCAGGGCCTGGTGGTTCGTCGGCAGGGATGGCGTTGATCCAGTTGCTCAGGTCCTCCTGCAACTCGGCCTTTTCGATCTCGCGGGCTTCGAAGCGTTGCCGTTGCAGCGGGTCTTCAAGGCTGCCCAGGTAGGTGTCGATGACCGTTTGCTCGGCGTAGGGGTAAAGCGCCTTCACCCGTTGTTCCAGTGTGCCGGGGAACAGGCGGCTGCTCCATGACGGCACCGCGTGCATGGGTTTTTGCAGCAGTCGCAGGGGCTGCAGGCGTGGCTTGGGTGCAGGCTCGGCCAGTACTGTGCGTCGCGATTCGGTGCTGAGCAGGTTGCCCATCACCCAACGTTTGAGTGCCGGGCCATCGGCAAAGCGGCTGCGTTTTGCCGCGGGCAGGGCGTGGTGCACGGCGTCGAAAAAATCGCTGGCTGGCTGCAAGGGTTGGCTGTTGCCATCGTACAGCGCGTAGCGCCCGTCGGTTTTCAGTAACAGCCGTTTCTGGCTCGCGGCTTGCGGCCCGGCACTGGCGCGCAGGGTGGCGATAGGGCTGTGCTGGCGGACTTCAATTCGGCTGTCGGCCAGGCTGTCGCTGAACAGGCGCAAGGTGTCGAGCACCATTTGTTCAGTGGCCGGGCCCAACAGGTCGGGGTCGTAGAACCCTTGGAAGGCATGGGCCCCACGGGCCTGCACGTGCAGTTCACGAGCGATATTTTTCAGGCGCAGGGGCATGCGTTTTTCGGTGTCCATGATCGCCAGTTCATCTGCGCGTGCTTGAGCGATGACGTGTTCGACCAGGTGCCTTGGCAGGTCGGGGCAGGCCTCGCGCACGTGTAGGCCGTGTTCACTGCCGAGGTCTTCACTGTGGCGGTAGAGGTAGGCAAACATCGCGCCCCGGTGCCGGGCCAGTTGGTCGGCGAGACGGTTGCGCAGGGCATCGACCTGCGCCGCGCGGCCTTCGGGCAGAGTGCCGAGCAGGGTGGTCAAGTGCTGCGGGTCGAGCCCCTCTACCAGGCGTTCAGGCAAGCGGCCCTGGTTCAAGTCCTCGCGGCTGATGGCCAGGGTATGGGGGGCTTCGTGATCACCGAAACGCAGGTGGTCGCCGCTCAGATCGGCACTTTCAAACACCAGGATCGCGTGATCCTCGGGCCACCCGGGCAGTTCGCGGGCGATGTGCGGGCTCCAGTAGGTGTCGTGGTCCACCGGTTCGCCCGCACGGAGTTTTTCCGGCAACGCGGCGGCTTGCCGGTGCAGGCGAATGCGCTTGAGGGTGTCGTCCAGCAGCGGTGCCGGTTGGTCATCGGCTTGCACGGCGCGAAGGGTGCCGTGGTCGAGGCCGCTGGTGTGCAGGATCTGTTCCCCGGTCGCGGCATCGAACGGCCCGAGTGCCTGCAGGCGCCGCTCGTCACTCCAGGCGCGGGGCCCGTCATTGTGGCGGATCGGCGGCGCATACGCGTCGGGGCGTGTGGGGTGCTGGATGTGGTGGTCACCGCTGGCGGCATCGAACGTGAGCGCATAGTGCGCGCCGTCCAGCGGCAGGATTTTCTGCCCGGCATGGGTATGCAGCCCCAGCGCGTCGGCACTGGACTCGGCAGACAGTTGCAGCGTTTGTTGATAAGGGCGTGGGTCGGGGTGCCACAGGCGCGTCTTGCCGTTGACCTCGATGGGCTGCAGGCCGTTGACGAACGCCGATTGCGCCAGTTGGCCGCCGACGCCGAACGCCGCCAGTTGCACCACGTCGCTGACCACGCCGACGAAATGCCCGGCGGCTTCGCGTGCCTGGCCTTCGCTGAGGTCGACCACGCCCTCCACCAGCTCATCGAGCAACTGGTAGGCGGTGTAGGCCAGCATCGCTTCGCCCAGCAGCGGCACAAACGGTGTGATCACCAGCAGCGCCACGTTCAGTGCGCCTTCCAGGGTTTGGCCGAGGGCGTCCCACCAGGCCCAGCGGGCGCGACGGTCGGCGGCGGCGGTGGAGACGGCAAGCGTGCGGCCATCGTTGAGGATTTTATTCAGCGCGGCCTGGTACAGCTGTGGCCACAGGTCGCCGTCGATACGCACGGCGGCAAAGGTGGCGCGCTGCTGCACTCCGCTGAAAAATGTTGCGCGCCCGGCGTGGTCGACGAACTGGGCGAAAAAGTCACGGTAGGCCGGGGTCTTCAAGCGCTCCAGCAGGGTGGTGCGAAACGCCAGGGTGCTGGGGTAATGCTGGATCGCCCCGTGGGGATCGTGAGGGATATACAGCACCAGTGGCGCAACGTCCCTGGCCAGGTCAAGGTCGGCGGCAATCATCAGGATGCCGGTCAGCAGTGTGTCTTGCAGGCGCAGCCGATAAAACTGCATGACACCGCGTTCACCCTTGACCGTGCGCTGCAGCAGTTGGAACGTTGCCGGCGGGATATCGCCCTGCAGCACTGCCAGGTGCGCGGCGTTGTCGAGGGCCGCCTGCTGGCTGGCGATGACCTCGGCTTGCAGGCCCGGCGCGTCGAGCAGGTGCTGGCGCAGGTGCCGGGCATAGTGCGCGCCGAGGTCGAGCTCGCGGCACAGCGCGATGAAGTGCGCGATGCTCATCCGCGCCTCGTGCGCCTCTATTGTGAAGTGACCGCGCGCATCCGGCCGGGTGATGTAGCGAGAACTGTCGGTGAAGGTTTCGTCCTTGGCGAAGTTCTGCAATGCGGCGTCCAGCAGCGACAGGGTGCGGCTGGTGCTCCCCTGCAGATGCGTGCCCTTGGCGACCACCAGGAACAGGTGCGTGGCGCGCACATCGAGGTCGAGCCCATAGCGTTCGCGCAGCGCTCGGCTGAGCAAGGGCGTGGCGAAAGCGTAGAGGTCCTGCAGGTGTTCAAGGCGTTTGTCGACCCGGTTTTGCAAGGTCCAGGCCCTGGCGTTGGCCGCCTTCAACGGGGCGTGGTCCTGGTCGGCTGTTCTTAGAAGCCTGGGCAGGTGATCCATCGATACCGAGCCCAACGCCTGGGCCCGAGGCCAGGCCGTGGTGCCCAGCCAAGTGGGCAAGTTGCGTTTGATCAGGGAGTAGTTCGGGCCGTTGGGCATGACGGATAACCTTGTGTCGTGGACAAGGCTGCCAGCCTAAAGGCGGGTGCTGTACCTCTGGCGTTACATACTTAGGCGGCACAGCGTCTGCTCGCCTGGTTGAAGGTACGGCATCAGGATCGGCGCCATGCCCTTGAGCACTTGCACCGGCAGCGCCGAGGTAAAGGTGAAGTGTTCGGCTGACTGGCCGGGCACGAAGGCTGTCAATGTGCCGAAGTGATGTTCGCCCAGGTAGAACACAAAGGTCGCGGTGCGGTTGATGGATTTCGAACTCAGCACGCGCCCGCCTGCGCCAATCGCTTCGATGCGATTGTCGCCGGTGCCGGTCTTGCCGCCCATGGCCAGCGGCGTACCGTCGGCGAGCTTGAAGCTGCCGGCCACCCGTTTGGCCGTGCCGGCATCCACCACTTGGGACAGCGCGCCACGCAAGGCCTGGGCCACCTCCACCGGCATCACCCGCTTGCCCGGCGCCGGGTCGTTGACCACGTGGGTGTCATACGGGGTGTCGGCGGCAAAGTGCAGGGTGTCGATGCGCAGCACATGGGGTCGCACGCCGTCATTGAGGATGATCCCCATCAGTTCCGCCAGCGCGGCGGGGCGGTCGCCGGAGCTGCCGATGGCGGTAGCCAGTGACGGCACCAGGTGGTCGAAGGGGTAGCCCACGGCTTTCCAGCGCTGATGAATGTCCAGGAACGCCTCGATCTCCAGCATGGTGCGGATCCGGCTGTCCCGCGCACTTTGGTGGCGGCTCTTGAACAGCCAGCTGTAGACCTCCTGGCGTTCGAACTGGCTGGCTTTGACGGCGTCGGTGAAGGTGGCGTCAGGATGGTTGAGCAGGTAGCCCAGCAGCCACAGGTCCAGGGGGTGCACTTTGGCGATGTAGCCTTGGTCGGGCAGGTCGTAGGTGCCGGGGCCGTAGTCCTTGTAGAGTTTTTCGAGGCGCTCGTCGGTGAGTTTGATGGGGGATTGGATACCGGTCATGTGGGCGCGCACGAACAGGTTGAAGCTTTCCTGGCTGGCGTTGGGCAACAGGTAACGGTGCACGGCGGCCAGGCGGATAGGGGTGGGGCGCAGGCTGTCGAGGAAGGTTTCCAGGCGCGCCTGGGTGTCTTTCTTCTGGTACTTCCTCCAGAACTTGCGCAGGAAGGTGGTGCCTTCGCGGTCGGCGAAACCGGCGAGGTATTCCTGACGGCGCGGGTCGCTGTCGTCCTTGAGCAAGGCGGCGCTGTTGTTTTCGCCGGCGTAGGTGACGTAGCGCACCACGTCGCGCATCAGGCGAATGAATGGCAGGTTGATCGACTCACGCAAGGCATCGCGCAGAGTCGGGCTGCGGCCGTTGTCCTGGCTACGGAAGTTGTGGAAGGTGTGCAGGCCGCCCCCGGTGAAAAAACGCTCGCCGGGGCTGGCCGAATAGGTCCGGTCGAGGGCGGCGTCGAGCATCTTGGCGAGGGATTTGTCCGGGGTCTGGATCAAGTAGTCGAGGGCCCAGCGGCTCAGGCGGTCCTGGTCATCCACGACGATTTTTTTCAGTGCTGCGGGGGCCTGGGCGGCGTACTTGTCGTGCAGCTCGGTGATGATCTGCAGGTACGTGGTGAGTACGCGCAGCTTGGCGGTGGAACCCAGTTCCAGCTTGCTGCCTTCATTGATGTCGAAGGGTTGATCAGTGTTGTCGGTTTGCACCCGTACTCGTGAGCCGTCCGGGGTCAGCTCGAACAGCGTGAAGCTGTAGCGCACTTGCGCGGTGCTGGCGGGGGTGAGCAGGCGTTCGCCGAGCAGGCCGATCTGGCGGGCGTAGTCGGGGTTAGCCAACTGCTTGAGGTAGTCGCTGACCTGGCCCTGCAACTGCGCTTGCAGGGTGGTGGTGGCGGACAGGTCCAGGCGGTCGAGGTCGTACAGCGGCCGGTCGAGCAGGGCGGCCAGGCGGCTGCGGGCCACGCTGATGCCCTTGTTGGTCTCGATCGGTTGGACGGTGGGTTGCTGCACCCCGTCGCGGTAAGTGACCTTGCTGGCGAGGGCTGCTTTCAACTGGACTGGCTCGATCACGCCATTCTGGGCCAGCAGGCGCAGGTGGCTGTCGGTGAGCTGGGCCAGTTCGTCGCGCCCCTTGGCCAGGTAATGGGAGGGGCGCCGCTGGGCGATGATCAGCGACAACACCTGGCGCAACGCCAAGCCCTGTTCAGCGTTCACCGGCCCACGCAAGGCCTGGTTGACCTGGTTGAAGTCGGCGCCGTACCACACCCGCAGGCCCTCGGCCATGCCGTGCACTTCGCCATGCCCGGGCACCGCTGACAAGGGCACGCTGTTGAGGTAGTCGCGCAGGATGTTTTTGCGTGCCGTCAGGGTATCGGGGCCGTCGTGGTAGGCGCGCACGGCGGCGGAAAACATCTGCCGCAGTTTCTCGCCGCCCGACACGGTCAGGCCGTCCGGCGAGTGGCGGTACTTTTCCAACTGGGTGGCCAGGGTGCTGCCCCCGGCGCTTTGGCCCGGCAGGTGCAGAAGCTTGGCCACTTGCGACCAGGCGGCCTTGGCAAAACGCGGCCAATCCACCGCCGGGTTGGCCTGGGGTTGGGCGGGGTCAAGCAGGTCGCGGTTTTCGATGAACAGCAGGCTGTTGACCACCAATGGCGGGATCGAGGCGAAGCTGTCGTACAGCTGCTGCGGGTAGTTGTACTGGTACAGCGGCACGCCACGGCAATCGGTGATCGACAGCCCGGCCTGAATCTTTTCTGCATAGGGCACAAACAGGCCTCTGGCGCTGTAGTCCATCAGTTCAGGGGAGAAGCGCGACTGGGCCTGGATCACGTAACCGCGCTTGAGCAGGCGCGGTAAAAAGGTGTCGAGGTCGCTATACCCCAGGCGACGGTCGAAGGGGCCTGCGCCCGGATAGACTATGGCATCGCTGGCACCGGGTTTTACCTGGTAGGTGAGGTCGCGGGCCAGGCGGCTGAGTTCCTGGGCTTGCAGGCGCGAGGTGCGCATCTCTTTGGCGGCGGCGAACCCCAGGGCAATCAAGCCCATCAGCACGATCAGCCAGAACAGCCGACGGCCGTAGCGGGGCCTGGGTTTATTTTTGGGTAAAGGCGCTGTGTCCGGACTGCCTTGTACTTTCGCAGCCTTGGTCGAATCGGTTTGCCACAGTGCGCCCATAGTCGATTGATCCCTACACGCAGATTGATCGGACTTGTTAGAAGCGTAGTCGCTGGGGGCTGCCTGTGAGGGAAATGTATTTTCCCGGCCAGAATCTTCCGGATAGCTACGTCGTTCGGCGCCCTGCGTGACGTTTTGTCGCGGTAGACAGGATAGATGCTCCTGTTAAATTGAATTCAGGCAAGCAATTAACCTAAATTGCCTCGTTTTTATAGTGAAAGACCCTGACCTGGGCTTTTTATACTGCACGCCCCGCTGATCTTGCCCGGCAAGAACGGTTCGCCTATCAGGCGGCCCCGGTTTCGGCAAGGGTGCAGGCTTACCGGCCTGTTCCCCGGAAACTCAACGGACAATCCAATAACAAGATGAGGTTGTACCCCTATGCCCGTCGGCAACCCACTGCCCCCTGGCGAGACCGCTCAAGGCGGCCCGCTCAAACGCGAACTCGGCGAACGCCATATTCGTCTCATGGCCCTCGGTGCCTGCATCGGTGTCGGCCTGTTCCTCGGCTCGGCCAAGGCCATCGAAATGGCCGGCCCGGCGATCATGCTGTCGTACATCATCGGTGGCCTTGCGATCCTGGTGATCATGCGCGCTCTCGGCGAGATGGCGGTGTACAACCCCGTCGCCGGCTCGTTCAGCCGTTATGCACAAGATTATCTCGGCCCGTTGGCGGGTTTTCTCACGGGCTGGAACTACTGGTTCCTGTGGCTGGTGACCTGCGTGGCGGAGATCACCGCCGTGGCGGTGTACATGGGCGTGTGGTTCCCCGACACGCCGCGCTGGATCTGGGCCCTCGCGGCGCTGGTCAGCATGGGCACCATCAACCTCATCGCGGTCAAGGCTTTCGGCGAATTCGAATTCTGGTTCGCGCTGATCAAGATCGTCACCATCATTGCGATGGTCATCGGCGGCGTCGGCATCATCGCGTTCGGCTTTGGCAACGATGGCGTGGCGTTGGGTATTGCCAACCTGTGGAGCCATGGCGGCTTCATGCCCAACGGCGTGCAGGGCGTGTTGATGTCCTTGCAGATGGTGATGTTCGCCTACCTGGGCGTAGAGATGATCGGCCTCACCGCCGGTGAAGCGCGCAACCCGCAAAAGACCATTCCCAGTGCCATCGGCTCGGTGTTCTGGCGCATCCTGCTGTTCTACGTGGGCGCGTTGTTCGTGATCCTGTCGATCTACCCGTGGAATGAAATCGGCACCCAGGGCAGCCCGTTCGTGATGACGTTCGAGCGCCTGGGCATCAAGACCGCCGCCGGGATCATCAACTTCGTGGTGATCACCGCCGCGCTATCCTCCTGCAACGGCGGCATCTTCAGCACCGGGCGCATGCTGTATAGCCTGGCGCAGAATGGCCAGGCCCCGGCCACGTTCGCCAAGACCTCCCGCAATGGCGTGCCACGCAAGGCGCTGCTGTTGTCGATCTTTGCCTTGCTGCTGGGCGTGTTGCTCAACTACCTGGTGCCGGACCAGGTGTTCGTCTGGGTGACGTCCATCGCCACCTTCGGCGCGATCTGGACCTGGCTGATGATCCTGCTGGCCCAGCTCAAGTTCCGCAAAGGCCTGAGCCCGGCCGAGCAGGCGGGGCTCAAGTACCGCATGTGGCTGTACCCGCTCAGTTCCTACCTGGCCCTGGCGTTCCTGGTGCTGGTGGTCGGCCTGATGGCCTACTTCCCGGATACCCGCGTGGCACTCTACGTAGGGCCGGCGTTCCTGGTGCTGCTGACGGTGTTGTTCTACGTCTTCAAGCTGCAGCCGACCGGCAACGGTCGGGTTGCCCCTCAGTCGGTCTGACGTTTAATGGGCCCGTTGCGCGCCGCTCTTGGCCGCACGGGTCAGTTGGCTGATCAAGCGGTTGAGCTCGCTTTCCTTTTCCTCGTTGATGGACTGGCGCCGCTCCTGGTAATCCATGGAGCGGGTGTCGGGTATTTCCTGTTTCAGCGCTTCAAGCTTGTAGCGCGTCACATCTTCGATGGTGGCGAAGGGTTCCGGGATGCTGCGTGCCAGGTACTTGATCCAGAACTCTTCCATCAGCAGTGAGTTTTCGACGGCATTCGTCGATTTCAGGGCCGCCATGGCATTGGCGATTTGGCCCAAAGCCTGATCGGTCAGATCGTTGCCTGGCGCGTAGAGCCTTTGTTCATGCTGCAACGGCAGGTTATAGCGCTCTCTGAAGTGCAGTCGCAGGTACAGCTTGACCTCGACATCATCTGGCTCCAGTCCTTCCGTTCCGCGCTGATTGCGCAGTGAGACCAGGTGATCATCGGCCAACTCATCCAGCTTGCGCAGGTAGAACAGCCCCTCGGCCAACGCCAGCAATTCCCGATTGGCCTGGTTAGAGTTGGGAAGCTCCAGGGCCTGTTGTTGCCGGTGCAGGAGCTCCATATTGCTCAGCGCCAGAATAGCCCCGTCACCACAGGTACCGGCCAGGTAGGTATTGAGGAAAATATTTTCGCGCAGTTCGTGGGATTCAGCCATGCCATTGAGCACGCGCCACACTCGGCTGACCAAGGCTGGGCGCCGCGGTTCATTTCTATAGTCGTAACTCTGGGTCAGGTCGCCCAGTACCCGGAACACATCGTCCGGTCTTGCGCCTTGATGGTGCTGGAGTTGTTCCCACACTGCCCTGCGTTGCCCATGATCGACAGGTGGCACGCTTTCCAGCCATGGGGAGATGTCATCCGTGGAGCGCTCCACATGCAGGATGCCCGGCATTGCGCCGCCCAAGACGGTGTTGGTGCGCTGGCGGTACTCGTTCAACCGTTGCCGGGTGGCAGCATCCAACGGGTTGCCATGCAGCATCGTGCCACGATTGGCCATGCGCATGGCGGGGTTGGTGAACAGTGACTGGGGGATCGTGGTAATACGGTTCTCTTGCAACTGCAGGCTGTGCAGGTGAGTGAGGTGTTCGGCACCGATGGGCCATTGGCTGATATCGGTCCGTTGCAGGTTGAGATTGAGCAGGTGGTGCATGGCCGAGACATCCGGCGTCAGGCCCAGCGGGTTGCCGTCCAGGGTCAGCATTTCCAGGTTGGTCAGGTTGGCCAGGCGCTGGCGTGACGCTTGGGTGAGGACGATGTGATTGTCGCTCAGGTCCAGGTTCTCCAGTTGCGTCATATCGGTAATGCTGGTGGGCAGATCGGTGAGCATGCAGTCGAGCCGCAGTGATTTGAGGCCGGTGAATTTGCCGAGGAACGCGTTGCCTGTGGCGGGAAAGCTGTCGCCGGAAATTTTCAGGTACTCGATGTGTTCGAAACCTCGCGTACCCAGGATGAAATCCGCGTCCGGCAGCGTATTGCTGCCGTCCAGTTGCAGATCGAGGGTATAGGCGTCGAGGAGCCCGCCTACATAGGCCAGACGTGTCTCCCGTCGCCAGGCGCGTCGTATCTGTAGCGCGGCATAACCGCGGCGACCCAAGTTCAACCCGAGGGGGTCATCGGTATCGATGGGATATTCGGCATTCACCCAACGCTCAAGGCCGGACTTCAAGATTTCGTATTCTTTGTTGCGCCTTTGCGCTTCCAACCACGCCTGCGACGGCTCCAGCTTCCAGGATTCAACCATTTTCCTGACGTCGGCCAAGTGCATGCTTGGATAAAGCCTACCCATCATGCTCACCGCCTCCGTTGTTTGCGTATCGCTGAATGGCCACCAGTTGCGCAGGCTGAACGGGTAGGCCGTAAAGGTGCTGTGGACGCGCATCGGCGGTTGCAACCAGTAAGGAATATGGGGCAACCCGAGCAGGTCCTTGATGGCGACACGCTGGTTGAGCGCCAGCTCGGCTATGGGCGCGCGCAGGGCGGTCGTGTCGCCACTGTCATCCAGCCCCAGGGCCTTGCGCTGGCTGTCGCTCAAGACGCGCCAGATGGCGGTCAGCAAGTCCGTGGAGGTATCGCCGCTGTCGCTGATCAATGTGTGGTCGGCGGCATAGGCCTGATAGCGACCATCGACCCGTGCCAGGACCTTGCGCTCGCTGCCTGCCAGGTGCCCGGCGCTTTCCAGCAACGGCCCGCTGGCACTGCCTTGATGAATATCCAGACGCACACTGGCCGGCCAGCCGGGCAGCAATTTGAGCGTATGCAGGATGATCTTTTCGCTGTCGGGGTTGGCCAGGGTGCTCAGGTACAAACCTTCGAACGCGCGGTTGAGGCGCACATCGTTGGCAGTCAACTTTGCTTGCTGTTGCAGGCGCAGGGGCACTTGGTCATGGGTGTTGAGTCTCTTGAGCTCCTTGGGGGTGGCGTGTTCCAGCAGGGCCTGGAGCGCACTGCCGGGCAGTTGCGGGTAATGGCGACGCAGACGAGTGTGCAGCGCGTTGCCCTCACGTTCGCTTTGGGCGTAGAGCGTATCGAAGAGCTGGGACCGCTCGCGATAGGCGTGTCCGGCGATCGTCTTCGCCAGCTTGAACAGGCGCTCGTCCTGGCTTGCGGGCAGCTCGCCGATCAACGCGCGGGTCAGTGCATCGTTGCGCACCAGAGGGGTCAAGGGTTCCAGGCTGCGGCTACGGGCCTGGGACATCCGGATCCTGTCGGGGGCGCCGGCATTGGCCGCAGGGTAGTGCGCGGTGGTACGGCCGGCGTCATCGTACAGCTCCAGTACGTGGCTGGCCGGCCACTGCGGCAGGCCGCACACCAGCAGCAATTGCAGGGAAGGGCGTGCCGTGCGCGTGGCCGAGTAGGTGGTCATGGCCTGGATGAAATGCAGGATCTGGCGCTCGATGCCGAAGCGCTTGCTGCTGTCTTTCAGCAGTGGCGGCGGTGGCAGGCCGGCGCAGTGGACCTCCCGCAGGGCACTAGGTGGTGTGTCGGTGAGTTTAAGGATGCGCGTGGCGGTGGCCTGGTCCAGGTTGAAGTCAACCGCGCCCAGGCGTGAGAACAGGTGATGGTCATCCCAGGCCATCGGGTTTTCGTTTTTCAGCCGCCAGGCACCGTGGTGGTTGTGTTCCAGCAGTGGCGTATCGACCCCGACTTTCTGCGGGTGCTTGAGCCGCCACCGGAGCACCGCGTGGTCGTAGGTCACCGGGTAGAGCGCACCGTACAACGGCATCAACTGTTGGCCTTGCCAGTCGTACAGACCCTCGGGGTTGGGCTTCAAGTCGAGGGGCAATACCAGGCTCTGTTGGTACTGCCCTAGCGAATGATCAAGCAGGCTCACCAGGCCGGCAGGGCCGCGGCGCTCGCTCATCAGATCACCCAGGGTAGTGCGCAGGCCCTGGGCGTCGCTGGCCGAGGTCATGCCCAGCGTGGTGCGTTCGTGGGGTTGCAGCACCGAGGTAATGGCCAGGTAAAAACTGTCGACGACCGGCGCCACAGGGATCGGCCCGGCATTGCGCATGTCGTAGGCTTCGTAGTGTCCGTTGCCGTAGTGCAACAGTTCGACGGTGGTGTCCTCAGGGCCGGTGTTCTGGTAGCGATCCTGCGCGGGGCCGTCGACGATCTCGGTGACCGTGAAGTGGCGCTTGAGACGCTCCTGCAGCAGGCTGGCGGTGAATTCGCGAGCCCATTGGTCGGTGTCGCGGCTGAATGCACGAGGGTGGTACAGGCCGTCAATCACGGCGTCGATCCGCAACGCGGTGCGGTGCTGCTCAAGGTGTTCGCGCACGTTGGCCGGCAAGGTCGCGTCGTTGAGGTAGGCGCTTTGCTGCGCAGGGTCCAGGGGTGTTTTTTCCAGCAACTGACGAAGGTTGGCCAGGGTCAACGGCGGGAACTGAGTGCGCAGTTTACTCAGCAACGGGGTGGCGTCCACGCCCTCGGTGTTGGCCTTGATTGGCACAAATACCCGGGCCGGTTCATCGGCTGGGACCTGGTGCCGGGCCTGGCCGGCATAGCGGGTCAGGGCCTGGAACAAGGCAATGCGTTCCTTGTTCGCCAGGGCGCTGATCTGCACGCGCAAGCGTGCGATGCGCTGGGCTTCGGTGAGCTGTGGGCTGCCTTCCTTGCCGAGGGTCGAGGTGGCGGGCTGCTGGCGGATGATCAGCTCGAACAGCGACTCCTGGGTCGCGACGTGGGTGGTCGCAGCGTCAAGGGCAATGTAGGTGCCGTCATCCTTGCGCTTGAGGTTGATCGCCCGTGTGGCATGGTCGTTGGCGGCGTGGCTTTCCAGCAGCCGGCCTTGCGGGTCGTACAGGTGGATGATTGCGTCGGCAGGCCAGGTGGGCAGTTGGGTCAACAGGCTCAAAATGGCACTGCCGGCGTAGGCCGGCAGGTTGCCGCTGCGATGAAAACCGCTGGCCAGTTGTTCGATGACCCGATCGACCTGCATACGCCGGGTCGCTTCAATCAAATTGACGGGCGGCGTCTCACCCGCCCAGATGCTATCGAGGGTGGCACGGGGAACAGCGGTGCTACGCAGCAGGTGGCGGATCTGCGCTGCGGATACCGAGGCTTCACCGTTGGGCAGCATCTGGCTGATCAATTGAGCGTCGGTGAGTTGACCGGCGCCGTGCAGGTCCAGCACCCAGGCTTGCAGCTCGGGTTTGAACACCACGGGCGCGGCAAAACCATCGCCGTTTTTGTGCTTGATCACGAACCCCGGGGCCTTCGGGTTGGCAGTGACTTGCGCCACCACGTGCAACGCCCCGTGTTGCACCCGGGCGTAAAGCTCGCCATCGATCAAGTACAGCCCCTGGGCGTTCGGCATCTGGCCGTCGAGCAGGCGCTGATTATTGATGGCGTAAGGGCTGATGTCCGGTTTCCACAGTTCGACGGTTCCGTCGCTGCGCGACACTTTGCGCGGGTCGCCCAGACGTTGCAGCAGGCCTTCCATGCGTTGGTGATGCACACGCCCGGCGGTGGAAATCAACAGGCCGTTGATCGCCAGGTCAGCCACATCGGCCATGGCGGCGGCGAAGTCACTGGCCTGGCCCTTGGCGGCCTCATTGATACCGATGATCAGGCTGTAGGCCAGGTTGCTGAATACCACCAGCTGCATCACGCGGTTCAGGCCGGTGACACCGCCCGGCACGGGCGTCATCAGCAATTCCATGATTTCACTGGCGATCGCGGCGGCACCGTCGATCACCCCTTGCAGGTCGCGCTCCGAGCGCCGGGTGGCGAGCATGCCCAGGTTGGCCTGGTAGTGCTGGACATGGCGATAGGTGAGCGCCTGGACCAGGCTATGTGGGCGAGCCGGCTTGGGGTCATGGACGAAGCGGATGTGTTCCAGGGTTCTTTTCGGGAACAGACTGTGAAAGCCGTCGTAGAGATAGCCCGCTACCAGGCTCAATCCTTCCGGGCGCGGCTCTTCGCGTAGCAGGTCCCTGAACTGACTGATGTCGGTGATCGGCAACTGCCGCGAGAACCAGCCTAGATCACCCGCGTCATGGCTGGCCTTGAGGTCGTCGAGAAACTGCGCGCCGGCGCTTTTTGCGTCAAGGTGATAACGCAAGGCGCCACCGGGGCGAAACGGGAAGTAGGAAATCACCCCCAGGCTGCCGACATGGATCAGCAACAAGGGCACCGGCACACGGGTACCCGATGGGGTAAAGGGCACAGCCGGTAGCAGGGTGTAGTCGATGTCCATGCTCAGGGTGTCGAAGGGCAGCGCCGTACCTGTGCCCTCGATGGCGGCCAACAGCGCGGTGTACCGGGCCTGGGTCACGCCGTTGCTGGCGCGGTTTCGATAGGCCTCCAGCGCTTCGAATCGCAAATGGGCGCGGGCGCAGGTCTCGATCAAACCTTGCAGCTTGCCGCCAGCCCCCAGGCTATTCGCCAAACGGGTGTGCAGTTTTGCGCCCAGGTCCAGTTCGCGGCAGATGGCGATGAATTGGCTGACGCTCAATTGTTTTTCGTCGACACCGCTCAGGTAGGACGCGTCAACGTAGCTGTGGCCAGACGGTTGCGGGTTGCCGGTGCCGAAGTCGAAATTCAGGCAGGCGGCGTCCCACAACGACAGCCTGGAGACATGGACGCGATACTGCCATTCGTCCACCGCGCGACGAAAGCGCGAGGAGGGGGGAGAGCCCTCCACGCTGCTCTTGTGGGGTTCCCAGGGCAGCGGGGTGTCGATTTTTTCCAGGTAGCGGGTGTTGATGAAAAGGGTCTGCGGGTCAAGGCCGTTGAGTTTTTCACGCAGCAGCGCCAGGCCCTGGGCCTTGAAGTGTTCGACCAGGGTGGCGTTTTCCGCTTCAACGGCCTTGAGCGCCGCGATGGCCTCCCGTTGCAGGCGAATGTAATCGCGCTGTTGGGCGCGTGTCAGGCTACTCATCGACTGCGCCAGGTTCTGGCGCAGCAGCTCCAGGGCCTGCTGCAGCCCCCAGGACTGGCTGGACTGCAGGTGGCCGGACAGGCCGTTGGGGCGTTCTTGGCTAGGCATGGGGCGTTTCCTTTCACGTCGAGATGTGGAAGGAAATGGAAGCACCCGCCCGTCTGTGACGGGGGCTACCTATATAGCGCGGGGCCGGCTCAGGCGCTTGTTCAACTCCAGCCAGGCGCCCAAGGCGGCCATCAGCGCCACGCCCGCCAGCGCGGTCAGCAGTTGCACGGCCAGTGCATCACCGGCCATGGCATTGAGCATGTCTGCCAGGGGGGCGAGCAGCACACCGAGGCAGAACACTTCCAGGGAGAACCGACCCATGCGGCACACCTGCGCGGCGAGCGGGTTTTGCGTCCAACTGGCGCCCGGCAACAGCTTGGCAGTGACGTAGGCCAGGGCCAGGAAATGCAACAGGCGCACCGGGGACAGGTCGGTCTTGCTGATGGGGTAGATCAAGTCACTGATCAGCGCAGGCATCACCGCGTCGTGGAGTTCAGGCCAGCGCCACGACAGGGTCAGGATGCCGGTGATCAGCACATACACCGCAGCCGCGATAAACAGCGGCTGGCGCGCCAGCGGCCGATGATCGAGAGACTTGGCGCGCTGGCTGTGAATCTCTGCTGCCCCACCCAGCACAAACAGCAACTGCCAGGTGATCGGGTTGAAGTACCACACGCCATCCTCGATGGCTCGCAGGTTCCAGCCCATCCACGGCGCCAGCAGGTACACCGTCAGCGACACCGCGACCACCACCAGGGGCGTGCGCAGCATCAGCGGTAATACCAGCGCCAGGCTGGCCAGCAGCACGATGTACAGCGGCAGCGGGTCCATCAGGTTGGGCTTGAAGCGCAGCAGCAATTCATCGAGCAGGGCCTGTTGCGGGTGGGTGATGAAGTGGGTCATGCCCATCTCTTGCACCAGGTCGCGGGTTTCCACGTGGCTGTTGGCGAAGAACACGATGCCCATCAGCATCGCCAGCAGAAAGATATGCACCACGTACAGCACCCAGGTGCGGCGCAGGATTTTCAGGCAGGCCATCCAGTAGCCTTCGCGTTGCAGGACTTTGCCGTAGGCCAGTACCGACGCGAAGCCGGCGAGGAACACGAAGACTTCTGCAGCGTCGCTGAAACCGACGTTGCGCAGGGTGATCTGGCCGAGAGGATTGTGGGGGACGTGATCCCAGAAAATGAAGATCAACGCCAGGCCCCGAAAAAAATCGATGCGCGGGTCGCGTCCGTTCAGCATGGCAGCGGGCTCTTGAACAATAAGTTTAAAAAAGACAGGCGAATGCGCGTGTTGTCGTACGCCGCACGTCGGGCGGGCGCAGGTTGGCGGTATTTGTAAGTAATTGCAAAGGCGGGATATTACTGAATGTAAAGCCTGCCCGGCTCCGGGCAGGCCTCAGGAGGATCAGGCGGCGGCAACCTCATTGGGCTCAAAACTGTCCGCCCGCGCCATCTGCCACATGCGCGAGTAGAACTCGCCGTTCACTTCGCCAGTGAGCAATTCACCGGGCTTGAGGAACACATGCAACTGCGAGAACAGCTTGATCTCCGTCGCCGACATGCGCCGTACCAGGTGCTTGGCCGACAGTTGCGAGGGGTGATCAAGGCCGGCAGCGGCGAGCATCTCCGCCAGCGCCTTGAGCGTGCTGCGGTGGAAGTTGAACACGCGCTGGGCCTTGTCCGGCACCACCAGTGCGCGTTGGCGCAGAGGGTCTTGGGTGGCGACGCCGGTCGGGCATTTGTTGGTGTGGCACGACTGGGACTGGATGCAGCCAATGGCAAACATGAAGCCGCGTGCCGAGTTGGCCCAGTCGGCGCCGATGGCCAGGACGCTGGCGATGTCGAACGCGCTGACAATCTTGCCGCTGGCGCCGAGTTTGATCTTGTCGCGCAGGTTCAGCCCCACCAAGGTGTTGTGCACAAACAGCAGGCCTTCACGCAGCGGTACACCGATATGGTCGGTGAACTCCACCGGCGCGGCGCCAGTCCCACCTTCCTTGCCGTCGACCACGATGAAGTCCGGGAGAATGCCGGTCTCGAGCATGGCCTTGGCAATGCCCATGAATTCCCATGGGTGGCCCAGGCAGAATTTGAAGCCCACCGGTTTGCCGCCGGACAGCTCGCGCAACTGGGCGATGAAATGCATCATTTCAATCGGCGTGGAAAACGCGCTGTGGCGCGATGGCGAGATGCAGTCTTCGCCCATCAGGATGCCACGTGTCTCGGCGATTTCCTGGGTGACCTTGTGCTTGGGCAGGATGCCGCCATGGCCGGGCTTGGCGCCCTGGCTCATCTTGATTTCGATCATGCGCACCTGCGGGTCTTGGGCCTGCACGGCGAAGCGCTCCGGGTCGAAACGGCCATCGCTGGTGCGGCAGCCGAAGTAGCCGCTGCCCAGCTCCCAAGTCAGGTCGCCGCCGTTTTCGCGGTGGTAGGGGCTGATGCTGCCTTCGCCGGTGTCATGGGCAAAGTTGCCCAACTTGGCACCCTGGTTCAACGCACGAATCGCGTTGGCGCTCAGCGAGCCGAAGCTCATCGCCGAGATGTTGAATACCGACGCCGAGTAAGGCTGCTTGCACTGCGGGCCGCCGACCATCACGCGAAAGGCGCTGGGGTCGCTCAACGGCGCGGGGCGCATGGAGTGGCCGATGAACTCGAAGCCCGACTGGTACACGTCGATCAGGGTGCCGAAGGGTTTGTCGGCGCTTTCATTCTTGGCGCGTGAATACACCAGCGAACGCTGGGCCCGGGAGAAGGGCAGGGCGTCGCTGTCGGATTCGAGCAGGTACTGGCGGATTTCCGGGCGGATGGCTTCCACCAGGTAACGGATATTGCCCAGGATCGGGTAGTTGCGGCGCACCGCGTGGGGGCTTTGCAGCAGGTCGAAGATACCGATCAGGCTGAGGATGCCGGTGACCACGGTGATGGGCCACAGCCATTCATGCTGGATAAAGGGGAGGCTGGCGAGGGTGAAAATGACGCACACGGCAAAGAAGGCGTAACGGCTTAACAAGGACAGGCTCATACGGTTTTCCTTGGGTTCACTCATCAGGACCTGTAGGCGTCCGGCTTGTTGTGGCGAGGGAGCTTGCTCCCGCTGGGTTGCATAGCAACCCCCAATCCAGGCGATCTCACTGCATCAAGCACAGGGTTGCGATGGATTTGGGAGCGCTTCGCACTCCAGCGGGAGCAAGCTCCCTCGCCACATAGGCCGGCGCCTACGGGGCTCAATCAGGCGTTTTGCGCCTGAAGGAAGATCGAGAACAGCTCAGACTGGGATTTGATCCCTAGCTTGCTGTACATGTGTTTTTTATGGACTTTCACGGTTTCTACAGAGATTTCCAGCTTACGAGCGATTTCCTTGCTGGAGCAACCGCTGAGCATCAAACGGCCGACATCCAGCTCGCGTGCGGTCAACTGCGCGCCCCATTCATCGTTCTGCACGGGCGGTTGCGGCGCGCTGACCTGGTTGAGTTCATAGGGCAGGCGCTGGCGCAGCAGGCTCAGTACCCAGGGTTGGATCAGCGACAGCAGGGCAATCTGCGTCGGGTCAAAACGCTGCTTGGAACCCAGGGACAGGCACAAGGTACGCCCATCCGGCAGGTGGCAATTGAACTGGATTTCGTCGGCCACCACGTTCAGGCGGAAGTAGCGCTGGTAATACTCGGTGAGTTCGAAGTGCTCCGGTGCCACCTCGGCCAGGCGCAACAGGCCGGTGTGGGCGTGCTCGCGGCTGGCGATGTAGAAGGGGTCGAGCAGGTACAGGCCGTTGAGGTAATCCTGGAACAGATGGTCGGGCGTGCCGTCCGCGCCCGGGCATTCGGCGAACACCAGGGGGCGGTGCTCGCTGCTGAACAGCAGGGCCACCCAGCTGTCGGACGGCACATACTGGTCGAGCAAGCGCACCAGTTGGGTCCAGAAATTGGCCTGGTCCAGGGCGTCTATCATTTGCCCCACCGAACGGTGCCAGGCGATGTCTTCCAGCGACATGGTCATTGATCTACCCCTATCGGGTTACCCCCGCCGCGTAATTCCCTGGCAGGGTGTGGCTGCGCATACTGCGGCACAGATAAAGAACAAGGAATACTCATGAAGGTCGAATTTGCCCAGTTGGCAGGCCGTGATAACGACACAGCTTACAACCTTGAGCGCGCCTTGGCGGCAATTGCAGCCTGCGCCGACGATACCCAACTGATCGTCTTTCCGGAAACCCACCTGACGGGCTTCCCCTCGGCTGAAACCGTCGCCGCTGTGGCCGAGCCGCTGGACGGTCCCACCGTGCAAGCCATTATCCAGGCTGCCCGCGCGCGTGATGTGGCTGTGGTGATCGGCATGATCGAGAGCGAGGGCGGCCAATTCTATAACACCACCCTGCTGATCACGCCCGAAGGCATTGCCTTGCGTTATCGCAAGACCCACCTGTGGCCTTTGGAGCGCGGCGTGGTCAGCCCCGGCGATCGTTATGCCACCTGCCTGTGGAAGGGCGTACGTGTCGGCCTGCTGATCTGCTACGACATCGAATTTCCGGAAACCGCCCGCGCTTTGGGGCAGTTGGGGGCTCAATTGCTGCTGGTCACCAACGGCAACATGGACCCCTACGGGCCGACACACCGCACCGCAATCATGGCTCGCGCCCAAGAAAACCAGGCGTTTGCGCTGATGGTCAACCGTGTGGAAGACGGCGATGGCGAATTGGTGTTTGCCGGCGGCAGTGCGCTGGTGGACCCGTTCGGCACCTTGCTGTTTGAAGCTGGGCGTGAAGAAGGGCAATTCACCGTCGAGCTGGACCTCGACCAACTGGCGGCAGCGCGCAAGGACTACCGCTACCTGGACGACCAGCGCTTGAAATTGCCGGGTGAGGTGATCGAGCGCAGCGACGGGACGCGCGAACTGTTGATCCCCAAAAACTGATTTTCAAGGCTGGTGAGATTCTGTAGTGAGCGGGCTTGCCCCGCGCTGGGCTGCGAAGCGGCCCTACATCCTGCAATCCGATTGTGTCTGAACGGACGCAGCGCGAGGCAAGCTCGCTCACTACAAAACCTGTGCCTTAAATAAGAAAAAAGATACCTGCAACACCCCTTTCAGTTCTGCCATAAATCTAATAATTGCGCGGAGAATCGCTCATGGCTCGTTTGCAACGCACCCTGTCGCTAGGGTCGGTGGTGCTGTTTGGCATCGCCTATATGACGCCGATCATTGTGCTCGGTACCTTCGGTATCCTGGCGCAATCCACGGCGGGCATGGTCCCCGCCGCTTACCTGGCCGCCCTGGTGGCGATGTTCTTCACCGCCATGAGTTACGGGCGCATGGCTTCGGCCTTCCCGGTGGCCGGTTCCGCCTACAGCTACGTGCGCAAGGCCATCAGCCCCAAGCTGGGCTTTATCGCCGGTTGGGCGGTGTTGCTCGACTACCTGTTCCTGCCCATGGCCATCTGGCTGATCGGCGCGGCTTACCTGCACTCGGCGTTCCCGGCCGTGCCGCAGTGGGTGTGGGTACTGGCCTTCATCGGCATCACCACCGTGATCAATATCATCGGCCTCAAACTGGCCAACGGCATCAACGCGCTGCTGATGCTGGTGCAGTTCCTGGTGTTGATCGCGTTCGTCGCGCTGTGCATCCACTACATCGGTGGTGATGCGAGCAAGCCACTCTGGACCATCGCCCCGTTCTTCAACGGCCAGATGCAAATGCCCTTGATCATGAGCGGTGCGGCCATCGCCTGCTATTCGTTCCTGGGCTTCGACGCGGTCAGCACCCTGACCGAGGAAACCCGCGACCCGCGCCGCACCATTCCACGGGCGATCATGCTGATCACCTTGATTGGCGGGCTGATTTTTGTCGGTGTGTCGTACTTCGTGCAGGTGGCCCACCCGTCGTTCGAATTTGCCGATGTGGATTCGGCTGCGTACGAAATCGCGCGCAATATCGGTGGCGACCTGTTTGTGTCGATCTTCCTGATTGGCCTGATCGTCGGCCAGTTCGCCTCGGGGCTGTCGGCCCAGGCCAGCGGCTCGCGGTTGTTGTTTGCCATGGGACGTGACGGCGTGTTGCCCAAGTCGTTCTTCGGCACCTTGCATGCGCGCTTCGGTACGCCGGTCAACAGCATCCTGTTGTGTGCGGTCGTGGCGTTGCTGGCGCTGAAGCTGGACGTGACCACCTCCACCTCGTTCATCAACTTCGGTGCGTTCCTGGCGTTCAGCCTGGTGAACCTGTCAGTGATCTTTCACTACTGGATCGGTGCAAAAGAGCGCGGTGTGCGTGAGCTGATCCTGTTCCTGGTGTTCCCAGTGATTGGCCTGCTTGCGGATGTGTGGCTGATGGTCAGCCTGGATCACCTGGCGATTTACCTGGGCCTGGTGTGGTTGGCGATTGGCCTGGTTTACCTGGGTTTCCTGACCCGCGGTTTCTCGACACAGCCACCGGAAATGGACTTCCAGGAAGCCGCATAGAAGCGCCGGACCTAATCTTATTGCAATCCGTTCTCGTTTGGGTGCATGATTTATGTTACTGTGTAACACATATTTCGCACCCAGACGCCCCGGAGGCCTTATGAAAGCTGGTATCCATCCTGACTACCGCACCGTGCTGTTCCACGACACCGCCGCCGACGTGTTCTTCCTGATCGGCTCTACCGCCGACAGCGACCGCACCCACACGCACAGCGACGGCAACACTTACCCGTACATCCCGCTGGACGTGTCCAGCGCCTCGCACCCGATCTACACCGGCCAACAGCGCAAGACCCAGGCCGAAGGCCGGATTGCCGGGTTCAACAAGCGTTTTGCCTCCTTCGGTTCAAGCCCGAAAAAAGCCGACGCGTGACGGCACACCGTTTCACCTCGAAGGCCGCTCCGGTTTCTGGAGCGGCTTCTTTTATGCGTTGATATCGTAAGGCCATCATCTTGTCGAAAACCGACTAAACTACTCAGTAAACGCCAAGGAGGCAGGCCCAGACCGTAAGGAGCGCACACCGACGATCCGAGGTGTCCCATGGGAGAGTCCGTAACCTTCACCGATGCCGACCGTGCCGTGGTGCTGTTGATCGACGCCCACCCCGACGTGCTGCATAGCCTCACGCACCTGCTGCGGCTGGAACCCTTCGACCTTCACAGCGCCACCTGCGCTGCCGATGCCCTGGCCATCCTCGCCCGCCAACCCGTCGACCTGGTGATGAGCGCCGCGCGCTTGCCGGACATGGACGGCGCCACATTGCTGGCGCATATCCACCAGCACTATCCCCACACCGTACGCATCTTGCTCACCGGCGAAACCGACCTGACCCTGATCGTCAAAGCCATCAACGAGGGTGAGATCTACCGCTACCTCAGCAAGCCCTGGAAGGACGAAGAACTGCTGCTGGCCCTGCGCCAATCCCTGGCCCACCAACATTCGGAGCGTGAGCGCCTGCGCCTGGAGCAATTGATCCTGCAACAGAACGAGGCCCTCAAGCAGCTCAATGCCACCTTGGAAAAACGTGTGGCATCGCGCACCAGCGAGCTGCAACAGACCGCCGACATGCTCGACCTGGCCTACGAAGAGCTCAAGCACAGCTACGCCACCGGCACCGAAGTGTTCTCGCTGTTGGCCAACCTGCGCCTGCCCCGCGCCAAGCAGACCAACCGCCAGATCATCGAACTGGTGCGCACCTGGTGCGTGGCCCATGGCGTGGACGAGGCCAGCAATCGCGACCTGACCATGGCCGCTGCGCTCTACAACATCGGCAAGTTGAGCTGGAGCGACAGCATGATGGCTTCGCCCTCGGACCTGCTGCACAGCAGCGATCGTGAGCGTTATCGCGCCTACGCCGCCCAGAGTGAGTCGCTGCTGATGACCCTGGAACCGATGAAAGACGCCGCACGGCTGATCCGTCATCACCAGGAGCGCTGGGACGGCTCGGGCTTTCCCGACCACCTCAAGGGCGAGGCGATTCCGGCCGGTTCGCGCCTGTTGAAACTGGCGGTGGATTTCATCGAACTGCAAAAAGGCCTGATCCTGGAACGGCAGATGAACAGCGACGAAGCGCTGCTGTACATCCGCAAATACGCCGGGCGGCTGTATGACCCGCTGATGGTCGAGGACTTTGTGCTGGTCTGCGCCACCTACCTCAACGACGTGACTCTGGGCGACCCCAACGTCAAGGTGCTGGGCACTCGCGAACTGGAGGAGGGCATGATCCTGGCGCGCAATCTCAACGCCGATAACGGTATGCTGCTGCTCAATGCCGGGAAGGTGTTGAACCTGCCCTTGGTGGACAAGCTGATCGCTTTCGAAACCATGGAAGGTGCGCGGTACAGCGTGTTCATCAAGGACACCGCCGTAACCCCAGGCTGAACACACTCTACAACTGTGGGAGCGGGCTTGCTCGCGAAAGCGGTGGATCAGTCAATGCATCTGAGACTGACACTCCGTATTCGCGAGCAAGCCCGCTCCTACATCGATTGCGGCGTTCCCAACGATCATGTGATCCTTGCACCTTTGTGTTCAAGGTAACCTTTCATGACTTCTACCATCCGCATCGCCGCCGCCCTGCTGATCGGCAACGACGGCCAGACCCTGCTGGTGCGCAAGCGCGGTACCCAGGCTTTCATGCAGCCGGGCGGCAAGATCGATGCGGGCGAGCAACCCGCCGAAGCACTGGCCCGTGAGCTGCACGAAGAGCTGAACCTGCGGATCAATCCTGAAGATGCGCTCTACCTCGGCCACTTCTCGGCCCCGGCCGCCAACGAACCCGGCTTCACCGTACACGCGGAATTGTTCCAGGTACGGATCGACGTACCGGTAACCCCCGCTGCAGAAATCGAAGAAGTGCGCTGGATCGACCCGGCCGGTGACGGTGGCCTGCCGTTGGCGCCGCTGACGCGCGACTTGATCCTGCCGTTCTACCGCGCTTCGCTGCCCGCATGATCATTCGCACCCTGGGGGCGGGCGAGGCCGAGGCCTATCGAGCCTTGATGCTCGAAGCGTATGGCGCTTATCCCCAGGCCTTCACCTCCAGCGTGGCCGAGCGTGCGGCGATGCCGTTGAGCTGGTGGGAAAAGCGCCTGAGCAGCCCACTGGACTGTTTGCTGGGTGCTTTTGAAGAGGATGAACTGGCGGGCATTGTCGGCTTGGCCTTCGAGCCCCGGGAGAAAGCGCGGCACAAGGTGACGCTGTTCGGCATGTACGTCACCCGCGCGCATCAACGCAAAGGACTGGGCCGCCAGTTGGTGGAGGCGGCGCTCGATGAGGCACGCCGTCACCCACGCCTCAAGCTGATCCAACTGACCGTCACCGCTGGCAACGATGCCGCCTTTGCGCTGTACCAGCGTTGCGGTTTCATCCAGTACGGCCTGGAGCCGCTGGCGGTGCGGGTGGGGGTGGACTACTTCGACAAGATCCACATGTGGCGCGAACTCAAGACCGACTGATATCCAACTGTAAGAACCCATTCCAATGTGGGAGCGGGCTTGCTCGCGAATGCGGTGTGTCAGTGATGGATCTATCGACTGACACTGCGTTTTCGCGAGCAAGCCCGCTCCCACAGTTTGATCCTCACTGTTTCTAATATCAGCGCACCGCGCTGACGCCATCCAACGTTGAAAACGACGTGTCCTTGGCCGTCAGCAGGAAGTCGCGCATGTACGGCGCGTCCAGCATGTCGGCACGGATCGCCGCGTACAACGTTGCAAACAACCCTTTCTCGCCCAGGCGCTTGGCCTTCACGTAGCCACGCGAGCTGTACTCGTGCAGGGCCCAATGGGGCATGCCGCACACGCCACGGCCGCTGGCCACCAGTTGCATCATCATCACCGACAGCTCCGACGTACGTACCTGGGCGGGTTCCACGTCGGCGGGTTCGAGGAAGCGCGTGAAGATGTCCAGGCGGTCGCGCTCCACCGGGTAGGTGATCAGGGTTTCAGTCAGCAGGTCTTCGGGCACGATGTACGCCTTGTGCGCCAACGCGTGCTGGTTGGCCACCGCCAGCATGGCTTCGTAGGTGAACAACGGCACGTAGGTGATGCCCGGCAGCTCCAGCGGGTCGGAGGTCACCACCAGGTCGAGGTCGCCACGGGCCAGTGCCGGCAGTGGAGCGAAGGCGAAACCTGAGGCCAGGTCCAGCTCGACTTCCGGCCAGGCATCGCGGAATTGGTCGATGGTCGGCATCAGCCACTGGAAGCAGCTGTGGCATTCGATTGCCATGTGCAGGCGCCCGGCGGTGCCCCCCGCCAATCGTGCGATATCCCGTTCGGCACCGCGCAGCAGGGGCAGGGTGGCGTCGGCCAATTGCAGCAGGCGCAAGCCGGCGCTGGTGAAACGCAGGGGCTTGGTCTTGCGCACGAACAGCGGCATGCCCAAACGCTCTTCCAGCTCTTTGAACTGGTGGGACAGCGCCGACTGCGTCAGGTGCAAACGCTCGGCGGCTTCCACCAGGCTGTCGGCCTCGCGCAGGGCGTGCAGGGTCTTGAGGTGACGGATCTCGAGCACGGGATCTCCATGAATATAATTTGTAGAGAATCTGAATGGCGTGAGTTTGTCTCATGTTGACGCGCCTGTCGACAAAATGTGACCACTCGGCACTCTTCATCAAACTGTCACGGAACTGTGGCAGCGCGCTTGAACAAACTTCATCAGACTCGCGCTCTACTGGGGTTCTGCGTTTCGGTGTTTTTCATGCGCGTGTTGTTTTTACTGGCCGCTCTCTTGTTCGGCCTGCCGTCCTTTGCGGCTTCTCGATGTGACGTCAATGTCCCAACCCAAACGGTCGACTTGGAAAAGGTGAGCATCGCCTACCAGAGCATTGGCCGTGCGTCCGACCCTGCCTTGCTGCTGGTGATGGGCCTGGGCGGGCAGTTGATCCATTGGCCGGATGAGGTGGTGGTCGCCCTGTGCCAGCAAGGTTTCCGGGTGATCCGCTACGACAACCGCGATGTCGGCCTGTCCACCTGGCGCCAGGCGCCGGCCAGCGCCAACCTGACGTTTGAAGTGCTGCGCTACAAGCTCGGCCTGCCGGTGGCGGCGCCCTACACGCTGACCGACATGGCCGACGACGCCCTGGGCTTGATGGACGCATTGCAGGTCCAGCAGTTCCACGTGCTGGGCGCAAGCATGGGCGGCATGATCGCCCAGCACCTGGCGGCCATGGCACCGCAGCGGGTGGAAAGCCTGACCCTGGTCATGACCAGTTCCGGCGCCGAAGGACTGCCCGCCCCGAATGCGGCGCTGGTGCAGTTGCTGTCGCGGCGCAGCGCGCCCAATCGCGAAGTGGCGCTGGAACAACAGGCCGACCTGTTAGCCGCCCTCGGCAGCCCTTATGTGAAGGACGATCGCCAGGCGTTGCTGCACCAGGCGGCGCTGTCCTATGACCGCGCCTTCAACCCCGACGGCGTGAAGCGCCAGATCATGGCCATCCTTGCCGAGCCCAGCCGTGTGCCGCTGCTCAACCAATTGCGGGTGCCAACGCTGGTGGTACATGGCACCGCCGACCCGTTGTTGCCAGTGATGCATGGCGTACACCTGGCCGCGCATATCCAGGGCAGCCAACTGAAACTGATTCCGGGCATGGCCCATCGTTTCCAGGAGGCGTTCAAGGCGCCGCTGCTGACGGCGGTGCTGCCGTATCTCAAAGCCCACCGCGAAGATGCCGCGCACTGGGCGCAGATTGACCTGGGCGAGCCTTCGAAGGTGCTGTGACATTGGTGTATCGTGCGAGGTTTCCGGCGCGTGAATGCCAGCGAGGTTGCCTACCATGAGTACTCCCCTGAAAATCGATTTCGTCAGCGACGTGTCCTGCCCCTGGTGCATCATCGGCCTGCGCGGCCTGACCGAGGCCCTGGACCAACTGGGCGCCGAAGTGCAGGCCGAGATCCATTTCCAGCCGTTCGAGCTGAACCCCAACATGCCTGCCGAGGGGCAGAACATCGTCGAACACATCACCGAGAAATACGGCTCCACGGCCGAGCAGTCCCAGGCCAACCGCGAACGCATCCGCGACATGGGCGCCGCGTTGGGTTTTGCCTTTCGCACCGATGGCCAGAGCCGCATCTACAACACCTTCGACGCCCACCGCCTGCTGCATTGGGCCGGGCTGCAAGGTTTGCAGTACAACCTCAAGGAAGCGCTGTTCAAGGCATACTTCAGCGACGGCCAAGACCCGTCCGACCACGCCACCCTGGCGATCATTGCCGAAAGCGTCGGCCTGGACATCAAGCGCGCCGCCGAGATTCTCGCCAGCGACGAATACGCCGCCGACGTCCGTGAGCAGGAACAGCTGTGGATTTCCCGGGGTGTGAGCTCGGTGCCGACCATCGTGTTCAACGACCAATACGCCGTAAGCGGTGGCCAGCCGGCCGAGGCGTTTGTTGGCGCCATCCGCCAGATCATCAGCGAAGCCAAAGCCTAAGGCCGGTCACCGTTCAAAATGTGGGAGCGAGCAAGCCCGCTCCCACATTGGTTATTCACTGTTTTTAAGATAAGTGCTGGCCCGTCCCTTGCATTACCCCCTCAAAGCCCCTCCGGCAGCCGGATGGGCGCTGTTATTAGGGGGCAACACTGCCTTGAATATTCTTGACCTCGACCACAGCCTTACCGGCCAGGCACCGATTGCCCGGCGTTTGGCCAGCGGCCAGGCCACGCGCCTCGACTTGCTGGACCTGGGCCCGAAACTGCGCCTGTGGTCCACCGAAAAAACCTGGAAGTCTTTCGCCGAGCGCCTGGCCAAACGGCCGCGGCCGGTGGATGCACGCCCGGAAATCCTGTTTGTTGGCTCCGGTGATTATCACCACCTCACGCCGGCGTTCCTGGCGGACCTCAAGGAACCCATCAGCCTGATCCATTTCGACAACCACCCCGACTGGGTGCGCTTTGCGCCCAAGCGCCACTGTGGTTCCTGGGTCAACCGTGCGTTGAAGATGCCGGCCGTCAAACGCATCGTCACCCTCGGCCCATGCAGCGACGACCTGCATAACCCGCAACTGCGTGGCGGCAACCTCGGCGCCCTCAAACGCGGGCAATTGCAGCTGTTTCCGTGGCAGCATCCGCCGTCGAAAGTCTGGGGCCGGGTAGGCGATGGCGCCGGTCATCAACAGCAGGAAAACCACCTGCACTGGCGCAACCTGGCCGAGTTGGACTGGACCGCGTTTCTGGAGCAGATGATCAGCAGCCTGCCCACCGAAGCGATCTGGATCACCATCGACAAAGACGTGCTGGCCAGCGAAGACGCCGCCACCAACTGGGACCAGGGCGGCATGCGCCTGACCCATCTGCTGGAGGCCCTGCGGGCCTTGGCGGCGCGCAAGCGCATCATTGGCATCGACGTGTGCGGCGAGTTCGCCACCCCGGCGTTCAGCAACGCGTTCAAGCGCTGGGAAGCCAAGTCCGACCAGCCGCCGCCCGAGCGCTGGAGCCCGGAGGATATCCAGCGCAACGCCGCGACCAATGAAGCCCTGATTGACCTGTTTGAGGAGTTGTTCCCGTGACCTTGCTCGTAGTCATGCTGGTGGCGTTTTCCATCGTGCTCGATGTGATCGGCCAGCTGTGTTTCAAGATCGGCCTGGACCGCCTGCCGGAGCTGGAAGGCGGGTTTCGCCTGAATGCGTTCTGGGGCCAAGTGTTCAATGCGCCGTTGCTGTGGGCTGGGATCGGCGCCTATGCCATTGAGTTTTTCGTGTGGCTGGAAGCCTTGTCCCGTGCGCCGTTGAGCCTGTTGTTCCCGGCCGCAGCGCTGGCCTACTGCGGCGTGGTGCTGGCGGGCAAGCTGGTGCTCAAGGAAACCGTCAGCCGGCGTCGCTGGCTGGGCACGCTGGTGATTACCTTTGGCGTGATGTTGGTGGCCATTGCAGGGAGTCAGGCATGAGTTCGCAGAATGTAGCCGCAGAGCGGCCCAGCGGCTGGCTGCACGGGCGCCTGGGCACCGTGGTGCTGTGGGCGTTGCTGATCGGTTTTGAAAGCGCCGGGCAGCTGTTTACCAAGGTGGCCGGTGACCAACTGGGGCAGATGGATTTCAACTGGCAGTGGCTGGCCGACGTGGCGCGTAACCCGGGGATCCTGGCGGCGATCGGCAGTTACATCGGTGCCTTTTTCGTGTGGATGCTGATCCTGCGGCGCAGCAGTCTGTCCCTGGCGTTTCCGCTGAGTTCGCTGGTGTTTGTGGTGGTGCTGCTGGGGTCGTGGCTGGGGCTGGGGGAACACATCAGCCTGCTGCACTGGGTGGGGGTTGCGGTGATTATCGGCGGGATCGCCTTGCTGGCTGAGGGCGAAGAGAACTGATGCACCACCCCTGTAGGAGGCCGTCTTGCCAGCGAGTGGTGAACAGGTTGGATTGTGTAGTGAGCGAGCTTGCCTCGCGCGGGGCAAGCCCGCTCACTACAAAATCAGGATCAGCCCTGGGATTTGCGGTGTGCCACCAGGAAGCCTAGGCCGTGGGACACCGGAAGCGCCTTGACGCCCGCTTCACGCTGCTGCTCGGCAATCTCCCGATGAAACGCCTTCACTTTGGTCCAGTGCATCTTCGGCCGGTAGTGGTGCTCGGCGTGGTAGCCGTTGTTCATCCAGATCAGGTTGTACAACACGCTGTAGGAACTCACGCCCCAGGCAATCGGCAGGTCCGGGTTGCCACCGAAATGTTCGTAGTAGCCATTGAGCGATGACAGGCACTGGCCCAGGTACCAGAACGGCAACAGCCACAGCACCGCCTGCCAGTTGTAGAACGCCAGGGCGATGTAGAACGCCACCGTCACGCAGATCTCCACCTTGACCCAACGAGCGTCAGCGGGGCGCTTGCGCTTCATTTCGTCGTAGAACGGCTTGGGGTCGTCGCGGAAAAAACTGAGGAACGTGTAGGCCCACGGGTTTTCCGGCTGGCCGTCCTTGCCGCGTTGGTAGATCGACAGCGGGTCGATGGTTTGCCCGTCCGGGCCCGGCAGGTCGGCGTTGCCACGGTGGTGGCGGTTGTGGATATCGCGGTAGAGCGTCTGGGAAAACCCGATGGTCACCGACAGCAGAAGGTCGAACCCACGGTTCATGGCGCGATGGGTGAAGTAGGCGTTGTGGATCTGGTTGTGGGAGATGCTGTTGATGCTCCACGACAGGCTCACCGCGTACACCAGCGCCAGGGGCACCAGTGCCCACCAGCTCAAGCTATGAAACGCGGCAACCAGCCAGATGACAAAAGCAAAGTGCGCCAGGCCCATGGCGATCGGGACCAGGTCCCACAGCGAATGGTGCAACAGGCGGTAAGCGGGGCGAGCCATGAAGAACGTCCTGAAAAGTGGATTCCAGGGCGTTACTGCAAGGCTCAGACCAACTTCATCGGCACTCACGAAACCCAACTGTAGGATTCGACAAGCCGGCTCCTACAGGGGAATCAGTCGAATTTGTAGCTGATAGCGGTCTGCACCTGGCCCTGGTTCACTTCGCCGGTCTGGCGCACGATGCTGCTGTCCGCCGCCGAGCCCACCAGGTGGACCCAGCTGGCGCTGGTCAGCAACGACCATTTCGCCGCCAGGGGGAACTCGAAGCTCTGGGTAAACGTCAGGTTCTGGAAGCCGCCGCTGGCGTTGTAGGGCTTGAAGCCCGAAGCGGCGGCTTCGTTGTCATCCACGCCGAAAAACGTGTTGGTCTGGCGGTCGTCGGCGAAATGCGCCATCAGGCCGCTGCTGCCAATGATCCCGCCGCCCAGCGGGTAACCCAGCTCGCCACCGACCTTGCCGAGCACGCCGCCCTGGTCGTGGCCACCGCCCACGGCCCGGCCCAACTGGGCGTAGACCCGCCAGAACTCGGCCGGCGCGTACTGCACGAACCCGCCCACCTCGGCCATGCTTGAGACGTCCCGCAGGCCGGCGAGGGCGCCGTTGGCCGTGCGGCCCGGGATGTAATTGACGTAAGGCCCGGCGCTGAACCCGTTGGTATTCAGGGCGCTCCAGGTCAAGCCATCGTCAGTGCCGAGGCTGACATTGCCCCAGTCCAGGTCGAAGTACGGAATAGGGGTGATCTGATAGCGGCTGCCCGTGGGTTCGCGGGGCTGATAGCTGACGCCTGCGCCCACTTCACCGGTAATGCCCTCAGCCTGGGCGGCGTTTGAAAAGCCCCACAAGCCCAGCAAACCGGCGAATGCAGCACATGTGATCCTGAACATGGTCACGGTTCCTTGATTGATTACGTGCGCATGAACGCGCGAAGGGCCTTCCTGGCGCAAGCACTCATCTTGTTTGTAGCAAGCTACAAAAATTGTAGCTTGGGCGACACATATCACCACCGTTACACGGCAAGCCCCCAGCCCCGCTGGCTTTCGGCCAGTTGGCACGCTCCCTGCTCTACCGGTTGGGCAAGCGCATGCAGCGCGCTCCACCTTCAAGGTAAACGCAGATGATCCACTGGCATATCGTGTGTGACTTCGACGGGACCATTACCCCCACCGATGTCATCGACAACGTCCTCCAACGCTTCGCCGGCCCCGAGTGGGAAACCATCGAGCAGGAATGGCTGGATGGGCATATCGGTTCCCGCGAATGCCTGAGCCGTCAACTGGCGCTGATCAAGGCCACACCTGCCGAACTGCTGGCCTACTTCGACAGCGTCGAGATCGACCCGGACTTCCCGGACTTCGTCGACCACGTCATGGGCCTGGGCGCGACCATCGAAGTGGTCAGCGACGGCATCGAACAAGGCATCGCGCGCATCCTGTCGCGCAACTACGTGACCTTGCTGCCGATCCTCGCCAACCGCCTGCGCCAGGTCGACCAGAACAGCTGGCGCATCGACTTCCCGTACTCCAGCGATGCCTGCCGTGCCGCGTCCGGCAACTGCAAATGCAAATCCACCCCGCGCAACAAGCGCGTGCTGGTGATCGGTGACGGCAAGTCCGACATGTGCGTGGCCTCCACCGCCGATTTCGTCTTCGCCAAAGGCAGCCTGGCTGACTACTGCGAAACCAACAACATCCCTTACGCGCGCTTCGACACCTTTGCCGAAGTGCCCGCGCTGCTGGCCAAGTTGCCTCTGGGCATCGCCGCCAACGCCACCACCTTCACTGCTGCTGACCTCTCTGTTGAAAATCAGGAACTCTTCCACCATGTCTGATATCCGTATCGCTACCGCCGAAGACCAGATTCTTCTGGATAAAGAAGCCAAGTACTGCTCCTACGGCGACACCGTTCACTACATCGAGCCACCGCGTATTTTCAGCCGTTGCGAAGGCTCCTACGTGTGGGACACCGAAGACCAGGCGTACCTCGACCTGCAAATGTGGTACTCGGCCGTTAACTTCGGCTACGCCAACCCGCGCCTGAACAACGCGCTGAAGCAGCAGATCGACACCCTGCCGCAAATCGCCAGCCAGTACCTGCACAAAGGCAAGATCGAGCTGTCGGAAATGATCGCAGTCGACGCCAAGAAGAAGTTCGGCCTCGACGGTCGCGTGCACTTCAACGTCGGCGGTTCGCAGTCTATCGAAGACTCCCTGAAGGTCGTGCGTAACGCCACCAACGGCAAGAGCCTGATGTTCGCCTTCGAAGGCGGCTACCACGGCCGTACCCTCGGCGCCTCGTCGATCACCTCCAGCTACCGCTACCGTCGTCGCTACGGTCACTTCGGCGAGCGTGCGCAGTTCATCCCGTTCCCGTACCACTTCCGCGGCCCTAAAGGCATGACCAAGGAAGAATACGGCAGCCACTGCGTGCAGCAATTCGCCCGTCTGTTCGAGACGGAATACAACGGCGTGTGGGACCCGAAAGTCGGTTCCAGCGAATACGCAGCGTTCTACGTCGAGCCGATCCAAGGCACCGGCGGCTACGTGATTCCGCCGATGAACTTCTACCGCGAACTCAAGCAAGTGCTGGATCAGCACGGCATCCTGATGGTGTCCGACGAAATCCAGATGGGCTTCTACCGTACCGGCAAACTGTGGTCGATCGAACACTTCGACGTACAACCGGATGTGATCGTCTTCGGTAAAGCTCTGACCAACGGCCTGAACCCACTGGGCGGCATCTGGGCCCGTGAAGAGCTGATCAACCCGAAGATCTTCCCACCAGGTTCCACCCACTCCACCTTCGCCTCCAACCCACTGGGGACGGCGGTAGGCCTGGAAATGTTCAAGATGACCAACGAAGTCGACTACGGCGCGATGGTCATGGCCAAGGGCAAATACTTCCTGGAAGGCCTGCAAGACCTGCAGAAACGTTTCCCGATCATCGGCGACGTCGACGGCCTGGGCCTGGCCCTGCGCTGCGAAATCTGCGGCCCGGATGGCTTCACGCCAGACAAGGCGACCCTGGACTACATGGTTGAAGAAGGCATGAAGGGCGACATGGTGGTTGATGGCCAGAAACTCGGCCTGATCCTCGACGTCGGGGGTTACTACAAAAACGTGATCACCCTGGCACCGTCCCTGGAAATCAGCTACCCGGAAATCGACCTGGGCCTGAAGCTCCTGGAGCAACTGCTGGTGCGAGCAACCAAACGGTGAACAGCCTCGAGATCGACCTCGGTGAAGGTGATGCCGGCTTCGTTCTCGGTGAAGGTCCGGTCGGGATCCTGTTGATCCACGGCCTGACCGGCACCCCGACGGAATTGCGCCAGGTCGCCAAAGGCCTGGCCAAGGCGGGTAACTGCACGGTGTACGTGCCGACGCTGGCCGGGCATTGCGGGGGCAACAGCGACCTGCAGGCCACCGGCTGGCTGGACTGGTACGAAGGCGTGCGCAAGACCTTCGCACAGGTCAAGCAACGCCACGCGCAGGTGTTCGTCGGTGGCTTGTCCATGGGCGCGGTAATGTCGATGTACGTGGCCGCCGAACACCCCGGGCAGGTTGCCGGGTTGCTGATGTATTCCACCACCTTGAAGTACGACGGTTGGAGCATTCACAAGCTGGCGTTCCTGACGCCGTTGCTGATGAAGATTCCGTTCGGCGTGCACATCTGCCGCTTCGAAGAGAAGCCGCCGTACGGCATTAAGAACGAGCGCCTGCGGGCGATCGTCGAACGGCAGATGAAGGAAGGGCACAGCAGCGAGGCGGGCTTGTTGACCATGGAAGGCATCACGGTGCGCGAGTTGCACCGCATGAACGCCGTGGTCAAGAAGCGCATGCCCGAGGTCAAGGTACCGGCGCTGGTGCTGCATTCCATCGAGGATGACATCACCAGCCGCTGGAACGCCGATTACGTGGAACGCCACCTCGGCGGCCCCGTGACCAAGATCCTGCTGGACAACTGTTACCACATGATCACCGTCGACCTGCAGTACCGTCGTGTGATCGAGTTGAGTGCCGAGTTTGTCGAGCAGCACACCCATGCCATCGAGGCGCCCGAAGATTATCGACAGCGGGCGTAAGCCTAAGGAACAGACGTGATTACCGCCCAAGCCTTCCCGACCATCCGGGCTATCCAGCGCAGTGCCTGGAATGACTGTTTTCCCGGTGCCCTGGAGGACTGGGACTATTACGTGGCCGTGGAAAACGCCGCGATCGATGATTTTCAGTGGCGTTACCTGGCTGTTTACGATGATGGTGTGCTGGTTGCTGTCGCCGCCGCCTTCATCACTCATTATCGACTCGACACCACGGTGTCGGGTGCCGGCAAGCGCTTGACCGAGCGCCTGGAGCGACTGTGGCCGGGTGTTTTGCAGTTGGGCTTGTATGCCATCGGTTCGCCGGTGGCCGAGCGTTGCGACGCGGGGGTGGCCAGCCACGTCCCGAGCGAACGCCGCCCGCTGCTGCTCAAGCATTTGCTGCAGGCTGCACGCCAGGACGCCGACGAGTTCGGCATCGGCTTGGTGGCGGTCAAGGATGCGCCGACCAAAGACCCCGACTGGGCAGACAGCTGCCGCGCCGCAGGCTTTCAAAGCATGCCGAGCCTGCCCACCGGGCTGTTGCCGCTGCCTTACGGGTCGGTGGACGCCTACCTGGGGTCGCTGGGCAAATCCACCCGCAAGGACCTGCGCCGCAAGTTGCGCGCACCTGGGCCGCGCGTGGAATGGCGGCGCAACATCGACGACGTGTTGCCTGAGGTCATGCGCCTCTACGAAGCGACCCTGACACGCGCCGAATTGCAGTTCGAACGCTTGCCCGCCAGCTACTTCACCGGCGTGCTCGAACGCCTTGATGAGCGCGCGGTCTGTGTACTTTACTGGGTGGATGACAGCCTGGTGGCGTTCAACCTGGTGCTGGTGGATGAGCACCGCTTGATCGACAAGTTCTTCGGGCACGACGTGGCGTTCACCCGTGAGTACAACCTGTACTTCCGCAGCTGGCTGACCAACGTCGACTACTGTATCCAGAACAATATCGCGTTGTACGAGTGCGGGCAGGCCGGGTATGCCAGTAAGCTGCGCCTGGGTTGCGAGTTCCAGGGCAACAGCATGTTCTTCCGCCACCGCAATCGGTTGGTCAATGGGCTGCTCAAAGTAGTGAAAATGTTTTTCCGACCGGATCGTTCCGACCCTGCCATGGCTGCTGCGATAAGCGAAACCTGATGATCACCAAGACCCGCCAGAAAGCCCGCCCCTTTGCCATCTCGCGCTGGAGCGTCCAGCGCAAGCTGGTGCTGGCGTTCTGGCTGGTCAGCGTTATTCCCACCATGATCGCGGCCGAGCTGGCTGCTACCACGTTGTCGCAGATTTTCGACAGCAACGTGCGGATCTGGCTGCAAGAATCGACCAAGATCGTCAAGGACGAGATTGGCGACATCCTTCACGACAACGCGCGCATGGCCAAGCTGTTCTTGCGCTACACCAGCCCGCCCACGTCCAAACAGGCTGCTCGGCATGATCGGCTCACCGCCGACATTGCCGATGCCACGGACATCGACGTGGTGGCGCTGATTCGGGTCAGTGACCACAAGGTGGTGTTCAGCACGGCCGCCGATGACATCGTCAAGCAGATCAACCTGACCAGCAACGCGGTGTTGCAGACGGTGCAAGTGGCCGGCGTCAGTACGGGGTTGGTGGTCTCGACCTTCGAGACCAATCGCGATGGCGAGGATTACCTGCTGCTGGTCGCCACCTACCTGGACAGCAGCTTCCTCACCAGCGTGGCCGATGTGCATTCCCTGGACCTGCGTCTCTACCTGGCCAACCCCTCGGGCTTCTCCGAGATTTTCTCGACCCAGCGTTTCGAAGATCACCCCTCGCGCATCCCCAAGGGGGTTGAAGCGGCGTTGCGCAGCACCAAGCAACCCAGTGAGCAATTCACCAGCAAGTACAGCGGGTTGTACTGGCCGATCTTCAACGATGCCGGCGAACTGCAAGGTGTGATTTTCAGTGGTTTGCTGCGCCACACCAGCTTGGTGGGGCTGGTGAACCAGAGCAATCTGTTCGTGCTGATTTTCCTGCTCAGTTCGGCACTGTCCCTGGCGGCGGGGGTGCTGGTGTCACGGCGCCTGACCAAGCCGTTGCGGGATTTGTCCCAGGGCGTGAATGCGGTGATCTCGGGCAACTATGAACACCGCGTGCTGGTGAGCGGCGGCGATGAGCTGGCGCAGTTGAGCAGCACGTTCAACCACATGACCGAGCGCCTGGGCGAGTTGCATCACCTGGAAGCCCAACTGCGCCGGCGTGACCGCCTGCATGCCTTGGGCGAAGTCGCCATGGGCCTGGCCCATGAGATCCGCAACCCGTTGGGCATCATCAAGACCGCCACGCAACTGCTGCACCGGCGCGCCGATCTGGCGGAAACCGACAAGCGCCATTTGGAATACGTGATCAGCGAGGTCAGCCGTATCAACGACCTGATCACCGAGTTCCTCGATTTCGCCAAGCCCAACCCGCCGTTGCGCACGCTGCAGGCGGCACGCCCGGTGGTGGAAGAGATCCTCGGCTTCTGCGGCCCTGAGCTGTCTACCCATAACATCGATGCACAGATCGATGACCAGGCACCCGGCGCGACGATCTACGCCGATGCCAAGCAGCTCAAGCAGGCCTGCCTGAACCTGATCCTCAACGCCATCGACGCCATGCCTGAAGGCGGGCGCCTGACGCTGGGCATCCGCAGCGACGACGACAACACGATCATCAGCATTGCCGACACCGGCCAAGGGATCCCGGCGGACATGATCGAGCGCATCTTCACACCGTTTGTCACCACCAAGGCCTCGGGCACTGGCCTGGGCCTGGCCAAAGTCTATTCGATCATGGAAAGTCACGACGGCAGCATCGAATGTGCCAGTGAGAAAGATGCCGGCGCCACGTTCAGCCTGTACATTCCGGCTAACGGCGAAGACGACGGGGATGATGAGGAAGGTCATGACGCATAACGTATTGGTGGTCGACGACGAACCCAAGCTGTGTGACTTGTTGTCGTCGGCCCTGAGCCAGAGCGGCATCCAGGTGTTTACCGCAGGCAACGGCCTGCATGCGCTCAAGGTGCTGGAACAGGAAGACATCGACCTGGTGATCAGTGACTGGCGCATGCCGGGCATGGACGGGCCGGCGCTGCTGGCCGAGATCAAGGTGCGCTACCCGCACTTGCCGGTGATTGTGATGACGGCCTACAGCACGGTGAAAAACGCCGTGCAGTCGATGCGTAACGGTGCGTATGACTACATCGCCAAGCCGTTCGATATCGATGAACTGGACATCACCGTGGCCAAGGCCTTGCAGTTTCGCGACATCATGCGCGACAACGCCCGCCTGCGCGCCGAGCTGGATGAACATGCCCAGTTCGACAGCCTGGTGGGTGACAGCCCCGCGTTTCGCAAAGTGTTGCAGGCGGTGGATTCGGTACGCGACAGCACCGCCACCATCCTGCTGACCGGCGAAAGCGGAACCGGCAAGGAAATGGTCGCCCGCGCCATTCATAAGCACGGCAGCCGCGCCGACAAACCCTTTGTCGCGGTCAACTGCGCCGCGATCCCGGAAGGCCTGCTGGAAAGCGAAATGTTCGGCCACCGCAAAGGCGCGTTCACCGGCGCCGTGGCGGACCGGGTAGGGCGCTTCATGCAGGCTGACAAAGGCACACTGTTTCTCGACGAAGTGGGCGACATGCCCCTGGCGTTGCAGGCCAAGATCCTGCGCGCGCTGCAAGAGCGGGTGATCGAACCGGTGGGCGACCCGCGTGAGCGCAAGGTCGATGTGCGGGTGATCGCCGCCACCAACAAGAATTTGCTGGACGCGGTCGCCAATAAAGAGTTTCGCGAAGATCTGTATTACCGCCTCAACGTGTTCCCGATCCCGCTGCCTGCCCTGCGTGAGCGGGTGGAAGACATCGCGCCCCTGGCCCGCCACTTCGCCCAGACCCTGAGCGCCACGGCCGGCAAGCGCATCACCGGTTTCAGTGCCGAGGCGTTGCAAGCGATGGCGGCCTACAGCTGGCCGGGCAATATCCGTGAGCTGCAGAACTGTGTGGAACGGGCGACCATTGTGGCGGCATCGCCGGTGATCGAGGACATTGACCTGCCGGGTTATCTGTTCGCTTCCAAACCGAGCGAAGGCGGGGTGGCAACGATCCTCAGTGACGGCCCGGGGATTCCCCAGGACCTCGACGCGGCGCTGGCTGAGGTGGAAAAGGCTTACATCCTGGCGGCCCTGCAGGAGAGCAACGGAGTGCAGGCGGCTGCCGCGGCGAAGATCGGGATATCGGAGCGAAGCTTCTGGTATCGCCTGAAGAAGCTGGGCATCCAGGTCGACAAAATAGTCCGCTGACACCCTGAGGTCCAAATGTGGGAGCGGGCTTGCTCGCGAAAGCGGTGTGTCAGTCAAATAGGTTCCAACTGAACCTCCGCATTCGCGAGCAAGCCCGTTCCCACAGTTTTGATTACATTGGGTCAGGCGTGGACGCGTACCCACACGTTGACCAGCACGGTCGCGGCCATCAACCATGCTACTGCTGCGACGGCCAAAGACGCCTCCAGCCGCATCCGGTCGACCATCACATACAGCGTCGCCAAATACACAAAGTACGGAATGATCGACCACATCCCGAACAGGATCGTGGTCTTCAGGTCGTCCACCGAACGGCCCTTGCCGACGATGTAATGGGCGATCAGCGCGAAGGTCGGGAACAGCGGCACCAGGCCTGCGATGTAGTAGTTCTTGGTCTTGGCCAGCGCGGCCAGGATCAGCACGACCGCTGCGCCCAGGGCAGCCTTGAGTAACAGATCCATCAGTGGCTCAACCCGTATTTCTTGACCTTGTCGAACAGCGTGGTCTTGGCCATCCCCAGTTCCAGGCTGGCTTGGGTCAGGTTGCCGCCACTGCGTTGCAGTGCATCGTTGAGCAGGTTGCGTTCGAACGCCTCCACCGCTTCGGTAAACGCCAAGCCGTGGTTGCCACTGCCGGTGCCGCTTTTCTTGAAGGCGGGCAGGCCCAGGGCGAAGCGTTCGGCGACGTTGCGCAGCTCACGTACGTTGCCCGGCCAGTCGTGGCTCATCAGGCTCGACAGGGTCTGGTTGTCCAGTTCCGGCGCGGTGCGGTCGAAGCGCAGGGACGACTGCTGCAGAAAGTGCTCGAACAGTTGCAGGATGTCTTCGCGGCGCTCGCGCAGAGGCGGCAGTTCCAGGGTGACCACGTTGAGGCGGTAGTACAGGTCGCTGCGGAACTGGTTGGCGCGGCTCAGCTCATCGAGGTCGGACTTGGTGGCGGCGATCACCCGGCAATCCACCGCAACGCTCTGGTTCGACCCCAGGCGTTCGAGGGTGCGCTCCTGCAAGACCCGCAGCAGTTTGATCTGCAGGTTGATCGGCATGCTTTCCACTTCATCGAGGAACAGCGTGCCCTCGTGGGCGTGCTCGATCTTGCCGATGCGACGCTTGCCGGCGCCGGTGAAGGCGTTGGCCTCGTGGCCGAAGATCTCGCTTTCAAACAGGTTTTCCGGCAAACCGCCGCAGTTCAGTGCCACGAACTGGTGAGTGTGGCGTCGGCTGAAATCATGCAGGCACCGCGCAACCAATTCCTTGCCGGTACCGGTCTCACCTTCGATCAGCACGTTGGCCGAGGTGTCGGCGACGTTGGCGATCAGTTCGCGCAGGTTCTGCATGGCGGGCGAGCGCCCGATGATGCGACCTTCCAGGGAGTCGCGTTCGGCCAGTTGGCGGCGCAGCGACCAGACTTCCCGGGCCAGGCCACGTTGCTCCAGGGCACGGCGGACCACATCCACCAGACGCTCGGGGGAAAAGGGTTTTTCCATGAAGTCGTAGGCGCCGTTGCGCATGGCGCCGACGGCCATGGAAATGTCGCCGTGCCCGGTGATCAACACCACCGGCAGGCTTTTATCCAGGGCCTTGAGGCGCGTCAGCAGTTCCAGGCCGTCGATGCCCGGTAGGCGGATGTCGCTGATGACGATGCCGGCAAAGTTTTCGCCGATGCGCTTGAGCGCTTCCTCGGCGCTGCCCACTCCCACGCTGGGAATATCTTCCAGCGCCAGGGCTTGCTGGCAGCCGAGCAGCACATGGGGGTCGTCTTCGACGATCAGGACGGTGAGGTCTTTAGGATCTGTTTTCATGTCGACTCAGCTTTTTGAGTGCCCGCCAACGGCAGGCACAAGACAAAGGCAGTACCACCACTGGCCGGGTGTTCCACGGCAAGGTTGCCGCCGGTGGCCGCCGCGAGGCTGGCGGAAAGGGTCAGGCCCAGCCCCAGGCCTTGCTCGCCGGGCTTGGTGGTGAAGAACGGTTCGAACAAATGCTTGCGCGCCTCGGGGTCGATGCCGTGGCCGTTGTCGCGCACCTGCAGGCGATATTTGCCGTCGCTGCTGCTGCCTTCGAGCCACAACTGCGGCGTCGGTTGTGCCTGCATGGCGTCCAGGGCGTTGCCGATCAGGTTGACCAGGATCTGCTCCAGGCGCGTCTGGTCGATTTGCAGTTGGGCGTTGGCGAAGTCGCGGTGCAGGGTCAGCGGCAAGCTGTCCAGGCGCGCACCAAGCACCTGGAAGGCAGCCTCCACGGCCTTGGCGAGGCTGGCTTCGCCCTGGTCATCACCGCGCCGGGCAAAGGAGCGCAGGCTGGCGGTGATGCGGCCCATGCGGTCGATCAGTTCGTTGATGGTCTTGAGGTTGGCGCTGGCGGTGTCCAAGGCGCCACGCTCGAGGAAGCGCACAGTGTTGCCAGACAAAGTGCGCAGCGCGGCCAGTGGCTGGTTCAGTTCGTGGGCGATGCTGGTGGACATCTGACCGATGGCAGCCAGTTTGCCAGCCTGTACCAGCTCATCCTGGGCGCGGCGCAGGGTCTCTTCGGCCTGGCGCCGTTCGCGGATCTGGCCCTTGAGTCGTTCGTTGCTGGCGCGCAGGTCGGCGGTGCGTTCGGCAATCCGACGTTCCAGCTGGCTGTTAGCTTCCTGCAAGGCTTCCCGCGCGGCGAGGCGGGTGGCGATGACTTTGCGCCGCTCGTTCCAGGCAATCAGCAGGAATGCGACCAGGCCAAAGGCCACGGCCACCAGGATGCCCTGGTTGATGGCGGCCCGGCGCAGGTCATTGAGCGGGGTGAGCAGGGTGAAATTCCACGGTGTGTCATTGAGCGGGCGAGTTTGTGCCAGGTAGCTGACTTCGTGCTCGTCGTTGACCACTTCACTGTTGGCCGGGAAGGTCAGTTTTTCGGTGCCTTCGTTCAGGCGCTCGCGGGCCAGGGGCTCAAGCTCGTTCAGTGTCGCCCAGTAATATTGCAGGCTGTGGGCCAGGCGTTCCTTGGTGTCGTCGCTCAGCGGGCGCACAGCCTTGAGGCGGCGGGCCGGGTCGCTGGACAGAATGATGATGCCGTTCTCGTCGCTCACGAAGGCTTCGAGGCGCGCGCGCTGCCAGCGTTCTTCAAGGGCTTCGAGGCGCACCTTGACCACGGCGACGCCGATGATCTTGCCGTGCTCTTCCAGGCCATGGGCCAGGTAGTAGCCGGGTTCGCCGTTGGTGCTGCCGATGCCGTAGAAACGGCCGGGTTGGCCGCGCACGGCATTCTGGAAATAGGCGCGAAAGGACAGGTCTTCACCTTGGTAACTGTCGGCATCGCGCCAGTTACTGGTGGCCAGCACACGGCCGGTGGTGTCCATCACGTAGATGGCCCGACTGCGACTACGTCGATTCAGGCCTTCGAGGTAATCGTTGACGGTCTTGCGGGTTTCCTGATTCGGGTCGGCCAGCAGCGTCGACACGCTGGATTCCAGTTCCAGCAGGCTGGGCAGGTAGGTGTATTTGCTCAGTTCGCTTTCGACGGTACGGGCGTGCAGCTCCAGCTGGCGTTCGCCGTTGTCGCTGAGGGTGCGGATGCCATAGTACTCACTGACCCAGAAGCCGATATAACCCAAGCCGATCATCAGGGCGATGATCAACGGCGGCAGGAACAGTTGGCGAATCAGACGAGGCTTCACGGCAAGTGATGGCGGCGCGGCGCGATAGGGGTTGGGGTCGCATTTCATCACAGATGCCTTGGGTCAACCAGAGCTTACCGGCCTGCGCGGGCCCTGTGGGAGCGGGCTTGCTCGCGAAGGCGGTGTGTCAGTCAAAGATGCAGTGGCTGATGTACCGCTTTCGCGAGCAAGCCCGCTCCCACAATTGGCCCGGCTTTTACAGTGGAAGCTTTGTAGGGCTTAGTGCTGCAGGATTTTCTCGAGGAAGTGCTGCGCGCGTTCGGAACGGGCGCTGATGTCGCCGAAGAACTCTTCTTTCGGGCAGTCCTCGATGATCTTGCCGGCGTCCATGAAGATCACGCGGTCGGCCACTTTACGGGCGAAGCCCATTTCGTGGGTCACGCACATCATGGTCATGCCTTCGTGGGCCAGCTGCACCATCACGTCGAGCACTTCGTTCACCATCTCCGGGTCCAGCGCCGAGGTCGGTTCGTCGAACAGCATGACGATCGGGTCCATGGCCAGGGCGCGGGCGATCGCCACACGTTGTTGCTGGCCGCCGGACAGCTGGCCCGGGTGCTTGTGGGCATGGGCCGACAGGCCGACGCGGTCGAGCAGTTGCAGGCCTTTCTTGGTGGCCTCTTCCTTGCTGCGACCCAGCACCTTGATCTGCGCGATGGTCAGGTTTTCGGTGATGGTCAGGTGCGGGAACAGCTCGAAGTGCTGGAACACCATGCCCACGCGCGAACGCAGTTTCGGCAAGTCTGTCTTCGGATCGGCGATGGAGGTGCCGTCGACCACGATGTCGCCCTTCTGGAACGGTTCCAGCGCGTTGACGCACTTGATCAGGGTGGACTTACCCGAGCCCGACGGCCCGCACACCACGATCACTTCGCCTTTTTTAACCTCGGTGCTGCAATCGGTCAGCACCTGGAAGTCGCCATACCACTTGTTGATGTTCTTGATAGAGATCATACGGCAAACCTTTTTTGCAGACGCTTGACCAGCAGCGAGGCGGAAAAGCTGATGATGAAGTAGACGACACCGGCGAAGATCAGGAACTCGTTGGAGCGGCCGATGATGTCGCCGTTGGAGCGGGCGGAGTTGAGGAAGTCCACCAGGCCCACGGTGTAGACCAGCGAGGTGTCCTGGAACAGGATGATCGACTGTTGCAGCAGCAACGGGGTCATCTTGCGGAACGCCTGGGGCAGGATGATCAGGCGCATGGTCTGGCCATAGGTCATGCCCATGGCCTGTGCCGCCGCCATCTGACCTTTAGGGATCGACTGCACGCCGGCCCGTACGATTTCACAGAAGTACGCGGCTTCGAACATCATGAAGGCCACGACGCAGGAGGTGAACGCGCCGATCGGGGTGTCTTCGCCGGTGATCCAGCGCAGCACGAACGGCACCGCCAGGTAGAACCAGGTGATCACCAGCAGCAGCGGGATCGAGCGGAAGTAGTTCACGTAGGCGCCGGCCACGCGGGACAGCAGTTTGCTGGACGACAGGCGCATCAGCGCCAGGACCGTACCAAGGGCAATACCGCCGACCACGCCCATGACCATCAACTGCAAGGTCATGACCATGCCGTTCCACAGGCCCGGGATGGCGGGGATGATGCCGCTGAAATCGAAGTCCATTATTTACCCCCCACGGAGATCAGGCCGGGCACGGCGACTTTCTTCTCGACCAGGCGCATGAGCAGCATCAGGCTCATGTTCAGGGTGAAGTAGATCAGCGTGGCCAGGGTGAAGGCTTCAAACAGGTTGGCCGAGAACTCGGCGGTCTGCTTGGTCTGCGCCAGCAATTCCATCAGGCCGATCAAGGACGCCACGGAGGAGTTCTTGAAGACGTTGAGGAACTCCGAGGTGAGCGGCGGAATGATGATCCGGTAGGCCTGGGGCAGCAGCACGTTCCAGTAGATCTGCGGCAGCTTGAAGCCCATGGCCCGCGCGGCGGATTCCTGGCCCCGTGGCAGCGCCTGGATACCGGTGCGCACTTGCTCACAGACGCGAGCGGCGGTGAACAGGCCCAGGCACACGACAACGCTCAGGTAGGCCGAGGTGGTCGGGTTCAGGTCTTGTTTGTACCAGTCCTGCAGGTTCTGCGGCAGCATGTCCGGTACCAGGAAGTACCAGATGAACAGCTGAACCAGCAGCGGCACGTTACGAAACAGTTCCACGTAGCAGGTCGCGATGCCCGATACGATGCGGTTTGGCACGGTGCGCATGACGCCCAGAATGGACCCCAGCAGCAAGGCGATAATCCATGCCACGACAGCGATGGCGATGGTCCAGCCCAGGCCGGCGATGTACCAGTCGAGATAAGTCTCGCTGCCAACGCCGGTGGACTTGAAGAACACGCCCCAGTCCCAGTTGTAATTCATTAGGGTCTCCCCTCGAGATCGATCGATGTACAAGCACCCGCTTGGGGAAGATCCTTTCCCGCCTGACGGTGAACGCCAGGCACACGCGATCGGCTCGAAAACCGCCAGGTCGAGTGTTCCACATTAAAGCCAGCAGGTAGTAACAGACGCCTGAGGGAGGGTTGGCTCCCTCAGGAGATAAGCTTAGTCAGGTATCAGATTTTTACGTCAGGCGCTGGCTTGTCGCTTGGGTTGGCGATCAGCTCCTTCACCTTGTCGCTCATCGGGAAGTTCAGGTTCAGGCCTTTTGGTGGGATCGGGCTCTCGAACCACTTGCTGTAGATCTTGTTGATCTCGCCGGATTTGTACAGGGCGACGATGGCGTCATCGACAGCTTTCTTGAATGCTGGGTCGTCTTTACGCACCATGCACGCGTAGGCTTCGAAGGACTGCGGAGTACCGGTGATGACCCAGTCGTCCGGCTTCTTGGCCTTGGCTTCTTCACCGGCCAGCAGGGCGTCGTCCATCATGAAGGCAACGGCACGGCCGCTTTCCAGCATGTTGAAGGATTCACCGTGGTCTTTGGCGGAGATGACGTTCATGCCCATTTGCTTGTCAGCGTTCATCGCCTTGATGATGCGCTCGGACGTGGTGCCCGCGGTGGTCACGACGTTCTTGCCTTTCAGGTCGGCAAAGTCAGCGTAGGACGGCTTGCCATCAGCGTCTTTCTTGACCAGCAGACGGGTGCCGATTTCGAAGATGTTGACGGTGAAATCAACTTGCTGGGCGCGTTCGGCGTTGTTGGTGGTGGAACCACACTCAACGTCCGCAGTGCCGTTCTGGATCAACGGGATGCGGGTCTGCGAGGTCACCAGGTTGTATTTAACCTTGAGGTCGGGCTTGTTCAGGTCTTTTTTCAGTTGTTCAACGATGGCCAACTGAATGTCGTGGGAGTAGCCCACGGGTTTGCCCGAACCATCCGCGATGTAGGAAAACGGAATGGAGCTGTCGCGGTGCGCGAGGGTGATGGTGCCGGAGTCGTTGATTTTCTTCAGTGTGCCGGTGAGTTCGGCGGCGAAAACTGGAGTGCTGATCAGAGCAGCAGCGATAGCTGCGCCCAGGATATGGGGAACGATGCGCATCAATACTTCCTCGACATTTGTTTTTTTTATGAAGCCGGCTAAACGGCTCTCTTGTACAGCGAATGCCCATGACGGCTCCTGAGGCGTCTCAGGCAATCGTCAGGGAGTGTAGAGCATGAGTCGTGCCATACCCGAAACAAACAGTTAACTATCTGATTTATATATAGATTAACTTTGTGTGACGAAGGATTTTAAAGCGCGGGGTCCGGCAAACCGAATAGGGGGGAGGGCGGCGTTCGGAAAACCGAATGGTGCGCAGGGTGTCTCAGGCGTGGCTTTTGTGTGGGAGCTGGCTTGCCTGCGATACAGGTACCTCGGTTGTCTGAAGAGACCGAGGTGATGCCATCGCTGGCAAGCCAGCTCCTACAGGGGCGGGTTAGAAGGTGTAGTCGGCGGAAACGACGGCTGCGCGGCCATCGCCTGGCACAGCCCAGCCGTTGTTGCGGATGCGCGTCAGGTAGTCCTTGTCGAACAGGTTATTGACGTTCAACTGCAGGTTCAGCTGCTTGTTGACCTTATAGCCGAGCATCGCGCGCTGCACCGCATAGCCGGGCGCCGTCGGTGCCCCGGCGGCGCTGACCAGGTACTGCTTGGATTGCGCGGTGATGCCGTAGCCCACCTGGAAGTCGTAGGGCAGGTCGTACACCGTCCACAGGCTGGCTGCGTGTTTGGGCGTGAAGGGCAGAGGCTCGCCTTTCTGCGTGTCGAAGCCGGTGTTGGCCAGGGTAAAGTCGCTGGCGCTGCGCAGGACGCGGGTGTCGAGGTAGGTGTAGTTGGCGAAGACCTTCCAGCGATCGGTGATCGCGCCGCTCAGGCCCAGTGCCACGCCGTCTGCGCGCGCCTTGCCGTCGAGGGACTGCGTACCGCTCAGGTTGGTGGGGTCGGGGTCGGCCACTTTGTAGTTGGTGCGGTCGTTGCGGAAGATCGCGCCGGTGACCGACAAGGCATTGTCGAGGAAGTCCCACTTGGTGCCGATTTCATAGCTGACGGCGGTTTCCGGGGCGACGTTGCAGTTGTTGGTGGCGATGCTGGAGCTTTTGGCCGGGGTGAAGCAGCCACCGTTCACGCTCGCTTGGGACGGGGTCTTACTGTTGCCGTAGGCGACATAGAAGCTGCCGTTCTCCACTGGCTTGTAGACCAGCGCCAGGCGGTAGGAGGTCAGGTCGTCGGCTTGGCCGTAGCGCTGGCCCGGGGTTTCCACGCCCGAGGTCGAGTAGGCGTTGGTCACCGAACTGCCGGCGTTGTGCTCGTAGCGCAGGCCGCCGTTGATTTCCCACTGCGGGTTCAGCTTGAGCGTGTCGAAGGCGTAGGCCGCACGGTTGTTCAGCGCGCCGTCGACGTGGGCCGCGCGGGTGAAGTTGACCGGGCCAGCCCAGTAGGAGTTCGGGTCGCTGAAGCTGACCGGCGGCGGCACGATCGCGGTGCCGTTGCTGTCGGTCAGCCATTTGCCGGTATCCGCCTCGTATTCCTCACGGCTGATGGCGATGCCGGTCACCAGGGTGTGGTCGATGAAGCCGGTGCTGAAGCGGCTGGTGACGTCGGTCTGGTTGGTGAACATCTTGTTCTGGGTATTGCGCTCGTTACCCAGCGAGCCGCCGCTTGGCTGGAAGAAACCCGGGTTCAAACCCGCAGCGCACGGGGCGCCAGTGATCTGGGTGCCGCTGGCCAGGCAACCGGCCTGCGCGCCTTCTGGACCGGAGGCGCGCAAATCTTGGCGCACGCGCTCGACGCGGGTGAAGTTGCGCACCGACACGGCGTCATTGAAATCGTGTTCGAGCTTCAGGCTGAACGCGTCCGAGGTGATCTGCTGGTCGTTGATGTTGTGGTAGCCGTAGAAGTCGCTCCAACCCACGCCCGGCATGGGTTTACCGTTGTAGATGGGGATGCCGTATTGCGGGGTGTTGTTGTCTTTCTGGTGCTCGTAACTGACGGTGACGCGCGTCGGCGTGCCCAGGCCGAACGCAATGGAAGGCGCAATGCCCCAGCGTTCGTAATCTTCATAATCGCGCCCCGGCACGTCGTTACCATGGGCCATGAGGTTGAGCCGGAACGCGGTGGTGTCGTTGAGCATCTGGTTGGTATCAAGCGTGGTGCGCTTGTAATTGTCGGTGCCAATGCCAGCACTGATGGTGGTTTTGTCACGCAACTCCGGGGTCTTGCTCACCAGGTTGATGGTGCCGCCGACCGCGCCCGAGCCTGAATACACCGAGCTTGCGCCGCTGACGACTTCCACCTGCTCCAGGTTGAACGGGTCGGTGCGGCTGTATTGCGCACTGTCGCGCACGCCGTCCACGTAGATGTCGCCGCTGGCAGAAAAACCGCGCAGGTTGATGCTGTCGCCATAGCCGCTGCCGCCTTCGCCGGCGCCGAAGGTGATGCCCGGCACGGTGCTGAGCACATCGCGCAGGGTCAGCAGGTTCTGGTCATGAATGACTTCCTTGGGGACGACCGTGATGGTCTGCGGCGTATCGCGCAGCGCTTCGGTGTACTTGGGGGATGAAGGCGCCACAGGGTTGTAGGCGCTCTGGCTCGGGGCCTGGCCCTCAATGCTCGTCGCGCCCAGCTGAATGACGCCTGTGTCATCGGTTGCGGTCTCCGCCGCGTAACTGAATCCTCCTTGCGCAGCCACTGCCAAACCCACAGCCGACGCGAGCAAATGCCGCGATGAGAGGGGGGCAGAACTGATCCCGGTAGCCATTGAATAGTCTCTTGTTGGTAGAAGTGAGAGGCGATCGTAATTGATAGCAGATCTCAAATGTAATACTTTGTAACGAAATGATTCATGAAATTTCAGTCAGTTTTATCAGCCTGTGAGAAGCGCCAATGCAGAGTGGGCAGTCAGAAATTGCGGACAACCCGCGTGCGTATGTGCGCTGGGTCATGCATGCCGCGCAGCTGGGGGACGTGGATGCGCAGGCAACCCTGGCCCAGTTGTTGCTCGATGGCCGTGGCGTGCAGAAAGACCCGACATTGGCGCTGAGCTGGTTTCGAATCGCTGCCCGCCAACGTCACCCGATGGCGATCAACATGGTCGGACGTTGCCTGGAGAACGGCTGGGGTTGCGCGATCGACCTGGCCGATGCGGCGCAGCATTACCGGCAGGCCGCCGACTTGGGGCTGGATTGGGGGCTCTACAACTACGGCCAATTGCTGAGCCGTGGTCGTGGCGTGGAGCAAGACCTGGCGGCCGCATACGAACAGTTCCGCCTGGCCGCCGCCAAGGGGCACGCCAAGTCGATGAACCTGCTGGGGCGCTTTCACCATGAAGGTGTTGTGGTGCCCAAGGATGTGCCACTGGCGCGGCAGTGGTACCTGCGCGCCGCCGAGGCCGGGGATTTTCGCGGCCAATACAACCATGCTGCAGAGCTGGCCCAGGCGGGCGATGAAGAGCAGGCGTGCGTATGGCTCGAGCGCGCCATGAACACGGCGACCCCGGGCTTCCTAGAAGCGGCTTACCCTGTTTTGCTCGCGTCGACCTCCAGCGCCATCCGTGAGATGGGGCTGCGTTACCAACAACAATCAGACACCCAATAAAAAGCCCCCGGACCTTTCGGCACGGGGGCTTTGTCTGGCTGCGGTGATCAGGCTGCCTGGATCTTGCCGCGATTCTGCTCAACCTGTGACAGATAGCGCTGCACGTTCTCCTGCTCGTCCGGCGTGGTGAACAGACCGAGCTTGGTGCGGCGCCACAGCACATCGTGAGCCTGGGTGGCCCATTCTTCGGCGCACAGGTAGTCGACTTCACGGGTGTACAGGCCGCCACCCAGGTGATCGCCCAAATCGGCCAACGATTGCACACCTTCCAGCAGGCGCCAGGTGCGGCTGCCGTAGGTGGTGGACCAGCGGCGGGCGATCTCGCTCGGCACCCAGTCGAACTTGCTGCGAATGGCGTCGGCCAATGCCTCTGGCGTGGTCATGTTCTCGCCGCCGGGCAGACTGGCTTTGGCGGTCCAGCTCGGACGCATCTGCGTGAAGTAGGGGGCCAGTTGCGCCATCGCCGACTCGGCGAGTTTGCGATAGGTGGTCAGCTTGCCGCCGAACACCGACAGGATCGGTGCTTCACCCGTGCCGCCAGACAGCGCCAGGGTGTAGTCGCGGGTGATGGCCGACGGGTTGTCCGATTCGTCGTTGCACAGCGGGCGCACGCCGGAGTAGGTGTGCACGATGTCGTCACGGCTCAGCTGTTTCTTGAAGTGCGCGTTGACCACCTTGAGCATGTAGTCGGTTTCACCTTCGGTAATCGCGACTTTCGCCGGGTCGCCGGTGTATTCGCGGTCGGTGGTGCCGATGATGGTCAGGTGGTTGAGGTACGGAATGGTGAAAACGATGCGTTGGTCTTCGTTCTGCAGGATGTGCGCGTGAGCGCCTTCGTACAGCTTCGGTACGATCAGGTGGCTGCCCTGGATCAAACGGATGCCGTAAGGCGAGTCCAGCTTCAAGTCGTCCTTGATGAACTTGGCGACCCATGGGCCGGCAGCGTTCACCAGCGCACGGGCGCGGATCGAGAACAGGCTGCCGTCGGCGCGCTCCATGTTCATTTCCCACAGGCCTTTGCTGCGGTGAGCGCTCACGCAGCGGGTCTGAGTGTGGATGTGCGCGCCTTTTTCACGGGCGGCCATGGCGTTCAACACGACGAGTCGCGCGTCATCGACCCAGCAATCGGAGTATTCGAAGCCTTTGGTGATTTCGCTTTTGAGCGGGCTGTCCGCGCCGAACTTGAGGCTCTTGGAACCCGCGAGTTTTTCGCGTTTGCCGAGATGGTCGTACAGGAACAGGCCGGCGCGGATCATCCACGCCGGGCGAAGGTGCGGGCGGTGTGGCAGCACGAAACGCATCTGCTTGACAATGTGCGGCGCCTTGGCCAGCAGCACTTCACGTTCGGCCAGGGCTTCGCGCACCAGGCGGAATTCGTAATGTTCGAGGTAGCGCAAGCCGCCGTGGATCAGCTTGCTGCTGGCCGACGAGGTGTGGCTGGCCAAGTCGTCCTTTTCGCAAAGGAATACCGACAACCCGCGACCGGCTGCGTCTGCTGCAATGCCGACGCCATTGATCCCGCCACCGATAACGGCAACGTCATAGACTTCGGCAAGCGGTGGAGCAGGCAAGGTGGAAGGGTTCATCGGCTGGCCTCGCGATCTTTTTCGTCTTGGAATTCGAACATTAATGTTCATTTGCGAAAATGGTAGCTGATAAACGCGCGCGCAGCCACCTGCCTTCGATTGAAAAAACTCATCGAAAGACCGAGAAAGGAAAATTTGTGAACAAAAAGTGAGGGTGATGTGGGGTCAGGCAGGCCGCCATCGCGGGCAAGCCCGGCTCCCACATTGAAATGCGATTACCTGTGGGAGCCGGGCTTGCCCGCGATGGCGTCAGAACAGGCGCTAGACGACTTCCAGCCGAACCTTGTGCTGATTCAACAGCTGCACCAGCGCCGGCACTGGCTGCTGATCGGTCACCAGACAATCCACCAGACTGATCGGCCCCAGGCGAATCATGGCATTGCGCCCGAATTTGCTGGAGTCCGCCGCCAGGATCACCTGGCGTGCATTGGCGATGATCGCTTGGGAAACGCGCACTTCCTGATAATCGAAGTCCAGCAGGCTGCCGTCCTCATCGATGCCGCTGATGCCCACCAGCGCAAAGTCGACCTTGAACTGGTTGATGAAGTCCACACTGGCCTGGCCCACCACACCGCCGTCACGGCGCACGTTACCGCCGGTCAGCAGCACATCGAAGTCATCCTTGGCACTGAGCATGGTGGCGACGTTGAGGTTGTTGGTGATGATTTTCAGGTGACTATGGTTCAGCAGCGCACGAGCGATGGATTCGGTAGTGGTGCCGATATTGATGAACAGCGAGGCGTGATCGGGGATCTGGGCGGCGATGGCTTCGCCGATGCGTTGTTTCTCGTCGCGCATCTGGTCGGCACGCATGGCGTACGCGGTGTTCTCGACGCTGGAGTCATAGGCCGCGCCGCCGTGGTAGCGGCGCAGCAGATTGGCGTCCGCCAGCTGGTTGATATCGCGGCGGATGGTTTGCGGGGTGACAACGAACAGCTGCGCCATTTCTTCGATGCTGACGTAACCGCGTTCGCGGACCAGCTCGAGGATTTGTTGTTGGCGGGGAGGCAGATTCATGGGGCGTCCTTTGGGCTGCCATACAAAAGTGGCCCATGATGACGCAGGAATCAGCTCCCTGCCAGTTACAACCAGACGTTGGCTTATTCAGCGCCTTCGTGAGGCTCCCAGTCACGGGTGCGGCTGACCGCTTTCTGCCAGCCGGCGTACAGCTTCTCTTTTTCCTTTTCTTCGAGCTGCGGCTCGAATTCGCGTTCGATCACAGCCTTGCCGCGCAATTCTTCCAGGCTGCCCCAGAAACCGCACGCCAAGCCCGCCAGATAAGCCGCGCCGAGTGCCGTGGTCTCACGCATTTGCGGGCGCTCGACCTGGGTGCCGAGGATGTCGGCCTGGAACTGCATCAGGAAGTTGTTGGCCACTGCACCGCCGTCCACGCGCAGGGCTTTGAGGCGCTCGCCGGAATCCTGTTGCATGGCGTCGAGCACGTCGCGGGTCTGGTAGGCAATCGACTCCAGGGCCGCACGAATAATGTGATCCACGCGTACGCCACGGGTCAGGCCGAACAACGCGCCACGGGCGTACGGGTCCCAGTAGGGCGCCCCCAGGCCAGTAAACGCAGGCACCAGGTACACGCCGTTGCTGTCCTTGACCTTGCCGGCGAAGTATTCGGTGTCGTGGGCATCGATGATGATTTTCAGCTCATCACGCAGCCACTGCACGGTGGAGCCGCCGTTGAACACGGCGCCTTCCAGGGCGTAGGCCACTTCGCCACGTGGGCCGCAGGCGATGGTGGTGAGCATGCCGTGCTTGGATTTCACCGCCTTGTCGCCGGTGTTCATCAGCAGGAAGCAACCGGTGCCGTAGGTGTTTTTGGCCTGGCCGGCTTCGACACACATCTGGCCGAACAGGGCGGCTTGTTGGTCGCCGGCGATACCGCCGATGGCAATACCGCTTTTGGTGCGGCCGTAGATTTCCGAGGACGACTTCACTTCCGGCAGCATCTCGCGCGGAATGTCGAGAATCTCCAGCATCTTCGCATCCCACTCCAGGGTGTGGATGTTGAAGAGCATGGTGCGCGAGGCGTTGGTGTAGTCGGTGACGTGGGTCTTGCCGCCGGTAAATTTCCAGATCAACCAGCTGTCGACGGTACCGAACAGCAGTTCGCCAGCGCGTGCGCGCTCGCGGCTGCCTTCGACGTTGTCGAGGATCCACTTGAGCTTGGTGCCGGAGAAGTAGGGGTCGGTGACCAGGCCCGTGGTGTCGCTGATGTACTGCTCGTGGCCGTCGCGCTTGAGCTGCTGGCAGATCTCGGTGCTGCGGCGGCACTGCCAGACGATGGCGTTGTAGATTGGGCGGCCGGTGACCTTATCCCACACCACGGTGGTTTCGCGCTGGTTGGTGATACCGATGGCAGCCACTTGGTCATGGTGCAGGCCAGCTTGGGCCAGGGCCTCGACCATCACGGCGCTTTGGGTAGCGAAGATTTCCATCGGGTCATGTTCGACCCAACCGGCTTGCGGGTAATGCTGGGCGAATTCGCGCTGGGCGGTGCAAACCACGTTGGCATCGCGATCAAAGATGATCGCGCGCGAGCTGGTGGTGCCTTGGTCAAGGGCGATGATGTAGTTCTTATTCTGAAGATCGGTCATGTCGAATGCCTTGGAAAATAAGAAAATCGGTAATCAGCCTGGGCCACAAAAAGGGCAGGTGCGTCCAGGCTGGCGCTATCAGGAAATACGGGTCTTGCCGTTGACAGCCGTGTCAGGTGTTTCTTCAGCTATAGCAGGTGCGGCGCTCGGCAGGTGGCGGGCAATCAGCCCGCGATAGGCCGCAGCACCGAGGCATGCGCCAACAATTGGCGCGAAAATCGGAACCAGGAAGTAAGGAATATCGCGGCCACCCGTGAAGGCCATTTCACCCCAGCCTGCGAAAAAGGTCATCAGCTTCGGCCCGAAATCCCGTGCAGGGTTCATGGCGAAGCCGGTCAGCGGGCCCATGGCGCTGCCAATCACGGCGATCAGCAAGCCAATCAGCAGCGGCGCCAAGGGGCCACGCGGCAGGCCGTTGTTATCGTCGGTCAGGGCCATGATCACGCCCATCAGGATCGCGGTAATCACCACTTCTACCAGGAAGGCCTGGGCGGTGCTCAGCAGTGGGTGAGGGTAGGTGGAGAAGACCGAGGCCAGTTCCAGGCTCGCTTGCGTGCCGCGAACCATATGGTGGGTTTGTTCGTAATCGAAAAACAGATTGCTGTAGAGGGTGTAGACCAACGCGGCGGAGCAGAAGGCGCCGGCGACTTGGGCAAGGATATAGAAGGGCAGTTTGCGCTTTTCGAAGTCGGCGAAAATACACAGGGCAATACTGACGGCAGGGTTGAGGTGCGCCCCGGAAATACCGGCGCTCAGGTAGATCGCCATGCTGACGCCCACCCCCCAGATGATGCTGATTTCCCACAACCCGAAGCTGGCACCCGCAACCTTGAGCGCAGCGACACATCCTGTACCGAAGAAGATCAGAAGCGCAGTCCCCAGGAACTCGGCCATGCATTGGCTCGAAAGTGAAGGCTGTTGAAGAGCAGTCGTCATGGAAAACCTCAGTTGTTGTTCTTGTCTGGCGCACAACCTCAACGGGTTGTTGCGCGATTTTCACCGTGGCAAGGATCCCCATCCCGGTCGCGGCTTACTGCTCGAGTGCTGCAGGTCTATTCCTACAGTATTCGGAAACGAAAAAATATAGACAAGAATGACGGCTGTCAAAGGTCGAAAGTGAACCGTCAGTCACTTTCAAACTATTGGTCTGGTGAATGATCACGCTTGTCACATTGCCCGTGCACCTTAAAGGTGGGCGGACTAGAGCCTTTTATGTGGCCTTGGCCTAGAATTGGCCATCTGTTTGCCACGCCCGGAGACGTCATGACCCCCGCATTGGACCTGTTGAAAAAAGTTCGCGCCGAACATCGTATTCACAGTTACGAGCACGATCCCAAGGCCGCGTCATATGGCCTGGAGGCCGCAGAGAAATTGGGGTTGGATCCGGCGCAGGTGTTCAAGACCTTGTTGGCCAGCAGCGAGAAAGGTGAGTTGCTGGTGGCCGTGGTGCCGGTCGTCGGAAGCCTGGACTTGAAAGCGCTGGCCCATGCAGCGGGGGTAAAAAAAGTCGAGATGGCTGACCCGGCAGCGGCGCAGCGTTCTACCGGTTATTTGTTGGGCGGTATCAGCCCGCTGGGGCAGAAGAAGCGCTTGCGTACTTTTATCGATGAGACGGCGCAGCCGTTCGCGACGATTTTTGTGAGTGCGGGCAGAAGGGGGTTGGAAGTTGAATTGCCAGCGGCTGTGCTGGCGGAGCACACCCAGGCCAAATTCGCGCCGATTGGCCGGGCCTGAATCACCGCTTTTGAAGCCAATGCAAAACCAATGTGGGAGCGGGCTTGCTCGCGAATGCGGAGTGTCAGTCAACGAATTTTTTTCTGATACACCGCATTCGCGAGCAAGCCCGCTCCCACAAAAGCCGGCGCCTACATTTTTGATCCTGTGTGGTCAGTGGGCCGGGCTGTACCGCCGCACGCCTGATTCGGACTGCGGAATCTGCGCCGCCGTGCTGCCCGAAGCCTGGAACAACACCAGGTGTTCGGCGGCAACACGAATCCCCACATCAGCCCCGACCTGATGGTCGGCATGGCTTGGGAAGATCGATTCCAATTGCGCGCCCGTTGGCAATTGCAGGCGATACAGGGTCGATGCACCGAGGAATGTCTTGCCGACGATCCGTGCTTTCAACGCACTGTCCGGCGCGTAGACGATGTCATCCGGGCGCAGCAACACATCCACCGCACCACCGGTAGGCCAGGTGTAGGCACGATTACCGCGCAGGTCACCCAGTTCGGTACTCACCGACTCCGGCGAACTCAATTGGCCACGAATGAAGTAACCCTGGCCGATAAAGCTGGCAACGTAAGGCGTCTGCGGTTCGTGGTAGAGGTTGTAGGGCGTGTCCCATTGCTCCAGGCGGCCCTCTTTGAACACGCCTACTTGATCGCTGACGGCAAACGCTTCTTCCTGGTCATGGGTCACCAGAATCGCACTGGTGCCCCGTGCCTTGAGAATGTCGCGCACTTCGTGGCTGAGCTTGCGGCGCAGTTCGCCATCAAGGTTGGAGAACGGTTCGTCCAGCAGCAACAATGCCGGCTCCGGCGCCAGGGCGCGGGCGAGGGCGACACGCTGTTGCTGGCCACCGGAAAGCTCGTGGGGAAAACGCTTGCCCAGGTTCTTCAGGTTCACCAGTTCCAGCAGTTCGGCCACCACGCGATCTTTTTGCGGGTGCTTGCGAATGCCGAAGGCGATGTTGTCGGCCACGCTCAGATGAGGAAACAACGCGTAGTCCTGAAACACCATGCCGATACGACGTTTCTCCGGTGCCAGGGTGAAACCGGCGCTGGAGATCACTTCGCCCGCCAGGCTGATTTCCCCTTCGTGCACCGGTTCAAACCCGGCAATCGCCCGTAGCGTAGTGGTCTTGCCACAGCCCGAAGAGCCCAGCAGGCAACCGATGTCGCCAGCGTTGAGGTGCAGGTTGAGGTTCTGCACCACCCGTTGATCTTGATAGCCGCATGCCAGATTGCGCAGGTTCAGCAGTAAGGGCTGGCTCATGCGTGGTGGTACGACGGCGGCACGAGAAACTCCAGCAAGGCTTTCTGTGCATGCAGGCGGTTTTCAGCCTGGTCCCAGGCGACTGAACGCGAGTCGTCAAGCAGGTCGAGGCTGATTTCTTCGCCACGGTGCGCAGGCAGGCAATGCATGAACAGCACGTCTGGCGCGGCCAGGTCGAGCAGGGCGCGGGTGACCTGATACGGAGCGAACAAGGCCAGGCGCTTGGCGGTTTCGTCTTCCTGGCCCATGGAGGTCCAGACGTCGGTGCTTACCAGGTGCGCGCCGATCACGGCGTCGCGCGGGTCACGCACGAGGGTCACGCGGTCGCCGGCCTGCGCCAGGAAGCGCGCGTCGGGCTCGTAACCTTCCGGGCAGGCGACACGCAGTTTGAAGTCGAACTGGATCGCCGCTTCTATATAGCTGTTGCACATGTTGTTGCCGTCGCCGATCCAGGCCACGGTCTTGCCCTGGATCGAGCCACGGTGTTCAAGGAAGGTTTGCATGTCGGCCAGCAACTGGCACGGGTGCAGGTCATCGGACAGGCCGTTGATCACCGGCACGCGGGAGTGGGCGGCAAATTCGGTGACGGTGCTGTGGGCGAAGGTACGGATCATCACCGCATCAAGCATGCTCGACAGGACGATGGCGCTGTCGGCGACCGGTTCGCCACGGCCCAATTGGGTATCGCGCGAGGACAGGAAGATGGCTTGGCCACCCAACTGGATCATGCCGGCTTCGAACGACACGCGGGTGCGGGTCGAGGACTTCTCGAAAATCATCCCGAGCACACGGTTTTTCAAAGGCTCGAACAGTACGCCGCGGTTACGCAGGTCTTTAAGCTCAATGCCTCGACGGATCACGCTGACCAGCTCTTCGGGCGTGCAATCCATCAGGGAGAGAAAGTGCCTTGCGCTCATCATTAACTACCTTTTTGCAACAGACCGCAGATACTCAAAGCCTTGTTTATTGTGACAACGGGCGAGACCTGCGGCGAAAGCCGCACGGGGCGACGAAATAGGGGAAGGCGCGATCTTATAATTAAATGTCGCGTCTTACCAATAGGGCTACGGTTTTTAAGGGTGTTCAAGAAGGGCGCCAGAGCGCTTTTGAAGACGATTTCCAGACAGCAGCGGGCCATTTGTACACTGGCGCCGAGACCTTTTGCAATGTGTGGGGGCGGGCCCAGACCAGGCCGTGTCGGTTTCAGGGGCTGTGCGCCGGGTTCTGAAACATTTGCTCACGCTTGCCCATGGTTTGGCCTGATGGGCTTGGATTCACGGGGCGAACGATACTGGTGCCTGCTGCTGTCGCGGCCCATAGTGCAATCAAAGCCCTGATAAAGAGACTGGCCATGACCAAGACTCTCCACCACCGTGCCTGCCACCTGTGCGAAGCCATTTGCGGCCTGACCCTGGAAACCACTGAGGCCGACGATGGCAGCCTGGCGATCACTTCGATCAAGGGTGATGCGTTGGACACCTTCAGCCGTGGTCACATCTGCCCCAAGGCTGTGGCGCTGCAAGATATCCAGAACGACCCCGACCGCCTGCACCAGCCTATGCTGCGTGAGGGCAGCGAATGGCGACCGATCCCGTGGGACGAAGCCTTCTCGCTGGTCGCCGAACGGCTGGCAGGCATCCAGGCTCGGCATGGGCAAAACGCCGTCGCGGTGTACCAGGGCAACCCCAGCGTGCATAACTACGGGCTGATGACCCACAGCAACTATTTCCTGGGCCAGCTCAAGACGCGTAACCGCTTTTCCGCGACGTCGGTGGACCAGTTGCCCCACCACCTCACCAGCTACCTCATGTACGGGCACGGTTTGCTGCTACCGATCCCGGACATTGATCACACTGACTTCATGCTGATCCTGGGCGGCAACCCGCTGGCGTCCAACGGCAGCATCATGACCGTGCCCGACGTGGAGAAGCGCCTGAAGGCCATCCAGGCCCGGGGCGGTAAAGTGGTGGTGGTTGACCCGCGACGCAGCGAAACGGCGGCGATGGCTGATCAGCATCTGTTCGTACGCCCAGGCGGCGATGCGGCGCTGTTGTTCGGCGTGCTCAATACGCTGTTTGCCGAAAACTTGACCCGTGCCACGCACTTGCCGGTTGTGGGCCTGGATGAGGTGCGCCAGGCGATCGCCGGGTTCACTGCCGAGGCCATGAGCCGCCAATGCGCGGTGCCGGCCGAGCAGATCCGCCAGCTGGCGCGTGACTTTTCGGGTGCGGATAAGGCCGTGTGTTACGGGCGCATGGGGGTATCGACCCAGGCGTTCGGCACGTTGTGCCACTGGCTGGTGCAATTGATCAACCTGGTGACTGGAAATCTGGATCGAGTGGGCGGCGCCTTGTGCACCACGCCAGCGGTGGACTTGGTTGCGTCCACGGGGGGCGGGCATTTCAATCGTTGGCAGAGCCGGGTTTCCGGGCGCCCTGAGTACGGTGGCGAATTGCCCGTGTCGGCCCTGGCCGAGGAAATGCTCACTGAGGGCGAAGGGCAAATCCGTGCGCTGGTGACGGTGGCCGGTAACCCGGTGTTGTCGACGCCCAATGGCCGCCAGCTGGAACAGGCGTTGGAAGGTTTGGAGTTCATGGTCAGCGTCGATCTGTATATCAACGAGACCACCCGTTATGCCGACCTGATACTGCCGTCCACCTCGGCGCTGGAAAACGATCACTACGACACCACCTTCAATATGTTCGCCGTGCGCAACGTCACGCGTTTTAACCGGGCGATCTTGCCCAAGCCCGAAGGTGCGCTGCATGACTGGGAGATCTTTGTCGGCTTGGCCCAGGCGTTCGCGGCGCGCACCGGTGCCACGCTCAAGCCGACCATGGCGCCGGCCCAGATGATCGACTTCGGCCTGCGTGCTGGGGTTTATGGCGATGCTTCCGAGCACAAGCTGTCGATGGCGAGGTTGGCGGATCATCCCCATGGTGTGGATTTGGGGCCACTTAAGGCCAATCTCGTTGCGCGGTTGAAAACCGCCGATGGCCACATCCAGGCCGCACCGGCGGTGATCCTTGCGGATCTCGCGCGGTTTGCAGCGCAGCCGGTGCCCCAGGTGGGCGAACTGCTTCTGATCGGCCGCCGTCATGTGCGCAGCAATAATTCGTGGATGCATAACTATCACCGACTGGTGAAGGGCAAGCCGCGCCATCAATTGCTGATGCACCCCGACGACCTGGCGAGCCGGCAGTTGGCTGATGGGCAGCGTGTGCGGGTGAGTTCGCGTATCGGCATGATCGAGGTGGAAGTGGTGGCCAGCCAGGACATGATGCCCGGCGTGGTCAGTCTACCCCATGGCTGGGGCCACGGCCGGCCAGGGGTGCAGATGACGATTGCCAGTGGGCAGCCGGGGGCGAGCGCGAATGACTTGACCGACGAGCGGCAATTGGACGAATTGTCCGGAAATGCCGCGCTGAACGGGGTTCCCGTGCAGGTGGCGGCCGCATAAGGAGCCTGAGCACCACGCTGGGATTTTGCGTTACAATGCGCCACCGTGCCGACCTGTGAGTCGCAAAGTTCCAGCCGAGGTGTTCCATGGATATCATCGAAACGATCAAAGAGCAGATTGCCAACAACACCATTCTGCTTTACATGAAGGGCGCGCCAAACGCTCCTCAGTGCGGTTTCTCCGCGAAGGCTTCCCAGGCCATCATGGCGTGTGGCGAGAAATTCGCTTACGTGGATATCCTGCAGAACCCTGAAATCCGCGCCAACCTGCCGAAATACGCCAACTGGCCAACGTTCCCACAACTGTGGGTCGCCGGTGAGCTGGTCGGCGGCAGCGACATCATCGTTGAGATGGCGGCCGATGGCTCGCTGCAAGCGCTGATCAAGGAAGCAGCGGCCAACGCCGCCGCCAAGACCGACGCGTAATCTGTGTAGGAGCCGGCTTGCCGGCGATAGGGCCTTGAGCCAAGCGGTGATTTTGAAGCCGCCATCGCCGGCAAGCCGGGCTCCTACAAAATCCGCGGTCAATAAAAAGCCCCGCTTCTCGTAAGAGAGCGGGGCTTTTTTATACCTGAGCGTTTGGGCTTATTCGCCCATCTGCGATTGCAGGTAGTTTTCCAGGCTGACTTTGTCGATTAGGCCCAGCTGGGTTTCCAGCCAGTCGATGTGTTCTTCCTGGTCTTCCAGGATATCTTCCAGCAGTTCGCGGCTGCCGAAATCACCCTTGGTTTCGCAATGAGCAATAGCGGCTTTCAGGTCGCTGTGGCTCTTGTGCTCGAACTTCAGGTCGCTGCTGATCATTTCCTGGGTGTGCTCGCCGATGTTCAGCTTGCCCAGGTCTTGCACGTTCGGCAGGCCTTCGAGGAACAGGATGCGCTTGATCAGCGCGTCGGCGTCCTTCATGGCCTTGATGGATTCTTTGTATTCACGCTTGCCCAGCTTTTCCAGGCCCCAATCGTCATACATGCGCGCATGCAGAAAGTACTGATTGATCGCGACCAGTTCATTGGCAAGGATTTTGTTGAGTTGCTGGATGACTGAGATGTCGCCTTTCATGACTGGGGTCCTGCCCTGTAATAGCTGTGTATAAGGCGGAGTTTGAGCGGCGAAATCCTTAGTGTCAAACCTAAGTTATTGAATAATAAATGAAAATTAATCGGAATAAGAATGTTTGTGTTCCGCGTCTTGACGCTAACTAATTGAATTGCGGGCATAAAAAAACCGGACACTAAGTCCGGTTCTTTAAAACACGCTCAATCAAGCGTGTGTAAATTCTGCTGAATAGGGGATCGCGGCCTGGGCTGTCTGCAGCTGCGTCAGGGTTTCCCGTACCACTTGCTTGGCAAGGCAAGCACATTTGCCGCACTGGCTGGCAACGCCAGTGGTTTCACGCACTTCCTTGTAGCTGCAGCAACCTTCATAGATTGCTTCGCGGATTTGTCCGTCGGTGACGCCAGTACACAGGCACACATACATAAGGGAGAACCGTCGCGGGTTTAAGGCTTAAGTGCGATGGATCTTAATGTTAACGAGAATGATTGTCAAAGTAGAATCGTAGGGTATTCACCGTTGCTGCCTGTGCGCTGACGAACGGTTTTTTCAGTGTATGATGGTCGGTCTTCACGAAGCGTGACGGCGTCACAGGGTTGTCGTTTACACACGGCAGACTGGGAAGCTGTCCTTTTACTTCAATCGTCACCCTCACATCAGGAGATACCCAATGAGCGTACTCGTCGGCAAACAAGCCCCGGATTTCGACGTACCTGCCGTCCTCGGCAATGGCGAAATCGTAGACAGCTTCAAACTGTCTGAAGCCATCAAAGGCAAATACGGCCTGGTGTTCTTCTACCCACTGGACTTCACTTTCGTCTGCCCTTCGGAGCTGATCGCTCTGGACCACCGCATGGACGATTTCAAGGCGCGCAACGTTGAAGTGGTCGCTGTTTCCATCGACTCCCATTTCACCCACAACGCCTGGCGCAACACTGCCATCAACGATGGCGGCATCGGCAAAGTCAAATACACCATGGCTGCCGACATGAAGCACGACATCGCCAAGGCCTACGACGTTGAATCCGAAGGCGGCGTGGCGTTCCGTGGCGCATTCCTGATCGACGACAAAGGCGTGGTTCGCTCCCAGATCATCAACGACCTGCCACTGGGCCGTAACATGGAAGAGCTGATCCGTCTGGTTGACGCCCTGCAATTCCACGAAGAGCACGGTGAAGTCTGCCCAGCCAACTGGAAAAAAGGCGACAAAGGCATGAACGCTTCGCCAGAAGGCGTTGCGGCTTACCTGACCGAGAACGCTGGCAAGCTGTAAGCCACGTTAACGGTACAAAAAAACCGGCCTGAGAAGGCCGGTTTTTTTATGCGCGGGAAACGATTTCAATCGTTGAAATCTTCCCAACCGCCCATGTCTTTCCAGCGGTTGACGATGCCGCAGAACAGCTCCGCCGTCTTCTCGGTGTCGTAGCGAGCAGAGTGGGCCTCACGCCCGTCAAAGTCGATACCGGCTGCCTGGCAGGCTTTTGCCAACACAGTCTGGCCATACGCCAGGCCGGCGAGGGTGGCCGTGTCAAAGCTGGAGAAGGGGTGGAACGGGTTGCGCTTCATGTCCAACCGCGCCACGGCGGCGTTCAGGAAGCCCAGGTCGAAGCTGCTGTTGTGACCCACCAGGATCGCGCGTTTGCAGCCATTGGCCTTCAACGCCTTGCGCACGCCACGGAAGATGTCGGTCAGCGCCGCTTCTTCGCTCACGGCCATGCGCAGTGGGTGATCGAGCTTGATCCCGGTGAACTCCAAGGCGGCGGCCTCGATATTCGCACCTTCGAACGGCTCGACGCGGAAGAAGTGGGTATGTTCCGGGAACACAAAGCCCTGTTCGTCCATGCCGATGGTGGTCGCAGCGATTTCCAGCAGGGCGTCAGTTGCGCTGTTGAAACCACCGGTCTCTACGTCGATGACAACCGGCAGATAGCCGCGAAACCGCTCGGCCATCGGGTGGCGCGAACCGCCACCACTGTGCTCGTGTTCGTCGTCGTAATGATCTTCACTCACTTGCTTTCCTCCAGCAGGCGCCAGCGCAGTGTTTCACCGGCGCGCAGCGGGATGACAGTCAGCTCGCCAAACGGCAGGCTGGCAGGGGCGGTCCAGTCTTCACGAACCAGGGTGATGCGGTCGGTGTTCGCCGGCAGGCCGTAGAAACGCGGGCCGTTGAGGCTGGCAAACCCTTCGAGTTTGTCCAGCGCATTACGTTGTTCGAATGCTTCGGCGTACAGCTCGATGGCCGCAAACGCCGTGTAGCAACCGGCACAACCGCACGCGGCCTCCTTGGCGTGCTGGGCGTGGGGCGCCGAGTCGGTGCCGAGGAAGAACTTCGGATTGCCGCTGGTCGCGGCATCCAGCAGCGCCACCTGATGGGTGTTGCGCTTGAGAATCGGCAGGCAATAGAAGTGCGGCCGAATCCCGCCCACCAGCATGTGGTTGCGGTTATAGAGCAGGTGATGTGCGGTGATGGTTGCGCCAACGTTGGCCGAAGCCTCGTTGACGAACTGCACGGCATCGGCCGTGGTGATGTGCTCAAACACCACCTTCAGGGTCGGGAACAGCTCGACCACACGGCGCATGTGCTCATCGATGAAGATCTTTTCACGATCGAACACGTCGACGTCGCCACGGGTGACTTCACCGTGGATCAACAGCGGCATGCCCACTTCGGCCATGGCCTCGATCGCCGGCAGGATCTTGTCGATACTGGTTACGCCGGAGTCGGAGTTGGTGGTCGCGCCTGCCGGGTACAGCTTGGCGGCATGCACGAAACCACTGGCCTTGGCTTCACGAATCTCTTCGGGCTGGGTGCGGTCGGTGAGGTAGAGCACCATCAACGGTTCGAAGCGGCTGCCGGCCGGTCGTGCAGCGAGGATACGCTGGCGATAGGCATCGGCTTGCTCGGCGTTACGCACCGGAGGTACCAGGTTAGGCATGATGATGGCGCGGCCAAACGTGCGCGCTACATCGGCCACGGTGTGGGGTAACGCAGCACCATCGCGAAGATGAATATGCCAGTCGTCGGGACGCAGCAGGGTCAGGCGGTCGGACATTGGGGATTCCAGGCGGGTCAATCTGGTGGGAATGCTACCGGAAAAGACTCTATCAGGCACTCGCTATCAAGTTTTGCGGGATGCATCCGATAGCCTTTTGTATGCCTTATCGATGTATGACGCTTTGAAGTGTTGTAGAAACCAGTGGAGCCTCCCGTGCGCCAGCATTATCTAGCCCTGCTCAGTGTGTTCGCCAGCCTGCCTGCGATGGCCCTCACGTTCCAGACACGTCTGGAGAACATTGAGTGGAAGGTGGAAGGCGACCAGTTCGAGTGCCGCCTGACCCAGCCGATCACGGATTTCGGTTCGGGTGAGTTCGTGCGCCGGGCCGGCGAGCAGGCGACGTTTCGTCTGAAAGCCTATAACGGCTCGCTGGGGGCTGGCTCGGCCACGCTGTTGGCCGCTGCTGCACCGTGGCAACCAGGGCGCGGTGATATTAACCTTGGCGCCGTACGCGCGGGCAGTGGCGATGTGCTGTTCAACAGCTCCCAGGCCCAGGCCGGGCGATTGTTCACCGGCTTGCTTGAAGGTCGCAGCCCCACCGTTCGGCATTACGGACGAGAAGGGGGCTATTCTGAAATTCGTCTGTTACCGGTGAAATTCAGCAAGGCCTACAACGACTACCAGTTGTGCACCACCAAGCTGTTGCCGATGAATTATGACCAGGTCAAGCAGACCGAAGTCGGGTTCCCCGGGGGAGGCATCGAGCTGGATGCGGCCGCCAAGAAGAAACTGGATGTGATACTCGCGTTCATGAAAGCCGACCCCACGGTCAACCATGTTGAGTTGAATGGTCATTCGGACAACAGCGGCAATCGACTGACCAACCGCGACGTTTCGCGCCGTCGCGGGCTGGCGGTGATGGACTATCTAAAGGCCAACGGCATCCAGGAATCGCAGATCACCCTGCGCTTTCATGGCGAAAGCTACCCGTTGGCACCGAACACCAACGCGGCAAACCGGGCCCGCAATCGCCGCGTCAACATTCAGCTTGAGCGCGTGGCAGCCCCCGAGAAACCGGCGCCCACGGCCACCGGCCCGAGCAACCCGGCGCACACGTCGTAAGGTGCGACCATCGGTCGCCCGCTCGACATAATCTGTCGCTTTATCTTCATTTGCTGTCGCGCCTCTGTAAATCCACGGTTTTGGTCGGTAGAATCGACGCCTTTCCGTACAACCCCGTGGAGTGATGGCATGGCCGACGTAAACAAGGTCGTTCTCGCGTATTCCGGCGGCCTGGACACTTCGGTGATCCTCAAGTGGCTGCAGGATACTTATAACTGTGAAGTGGTGACCTTCACCGCTGACCTGGGTCAGGGCGAAGAGGTCGAACCTGCACGTGCCAAGGCGCAAGCCATGGGCGTGAAAGAGATCTACATTGACGACCTGCGCGAAGAGTTCGTCCGCGATTTCGTTTTCCCGATGTTTCGCGCCAACACCGTCTACGAAGGCGAGTACCTGCTGGGTACTTCCATCGCACGTCCGCTGATCGCCAAGCGCCTGATCGAAATCGCCAACGAAACCGGCGCCGACGCCATTTCCCATGGCGCTACCGGCAAAGGCAACGACCAGGTACGTTTCGAACTGGGCGCCTACGCCCTCAAGCCAGGCGTGAAAGTGATTGCTCCATGGCGTGAGTGGGACCTGCTGTCCCGTGAAAAGCTGATGGATTATGCTGAAAAGCACGCCATCCCGATCGAGCGCCACGGCAAGAAGAAGTCCCCGTACTCGATGGACGCCAACCTGCTGCACATCTCCTATGAAGGCGGCGTGCTGGAAGACACCTGGACCGAGCACGAAGAAGACATGTGGCGTTGGACCGTCTCCCCGGAGAACGCTCCAGACAAGCCGCAGTACCTGGAACTGACCTATCGCAACGGCGACATCGTCGCGCTGGATGGCGTCGAAATGACTCCGGCCACCGTACTGGCGACCCTGAACCGTATCGGCGGCGAACACGGCATCGGCCGTCTCGACATCGTCGAGAACCGTTACGTGGGCATGAAGTCCCGTGGCTGCTACGAAACCCCAGGCGGCACCATCATGCTGCGCGCCCACCGCGCCATTGAGTCCATCACCTTGGACCGCGAAGTGGCTCACCTCAAAGACGAACTGATGCCCAAGTACGCCAGCCTGATCTACACCGGCTACTGGTGGAGCCCAGAGCGTCTGATGCTGCAACAGATGATCGACGCATCCCAGGTCCACGTGAACGGCGTTGTGCGCCTGAAGCTGTACAAGGGCAACGTGATCGTCACCGGCCGCAAGTCCGATGAGTCGCTGTTCGACGCCAACATCGCCACCTTCGAAGAAGATGGCGGCGCCTACAACCAGGCGGACGCAGCGGGCTTTATCAAGTTGAATGCACTGCGCATGCGTATTGCGGCCAACAAGGGTCGCTCGTTGTTCTGAGTGTTCCGCGCGTTATAAAAAATGGCCCCTTGTTCAAGGGGCCATTTTTTTTGCCCGTTTTGAAAGGGTTCTTGGCGTTTAAATATGTTTAATTTGTGTTGATGTTTTGGAGGAGAAAAAATGTTCGATAGATAGCCTTGATTGATCGTAAAGTTTATTTGGATAGGAATGATTTTTTTACACCTGTATAGGAACTGGTCTTACAGAAAATTCACTCATGAAGTACAGCGAAGCCGCTGTGTGCTGAATAGTCTGTAGGAATTTAGGGTGTAATTAAATATGTTAAATGGAACTAAAACAGTCGAATTATTTCAGCCTGCTTCTCTGTTGGAAGGCCACAAGCAAGGGGCATTTCCTGAAAGTAATGTGCGGAACGTTTACCTCGGCCCCCTTGGGCCCTGGTTATTTCACTCAAGATATGTAAGTCCCCGGAAAGGTCTGAAAGCCTCCATAAAACTCGATACATCCGCGTTGACGTTTTTTTGTAGGGTATTTCCTTTATCGTTGTGGGTTGGGTCTCTGCTTGTTGTTGCTAGGGGGGGAGCACTATGCCAACTAGGAAACGACTAGGCTATTGTGCTTGCTCTAAATAATTCGAACAGCGAAATTGGACTTTCTCATGAATAAAGTGCTGATCGTGGATGATCATCCTGTCATTCGACTTGCTGTGCGCATGCTAATGGAGCGTCATGGTTATGAGGTCGTTGCAGAGACGGATAACGGTGTCGATGCGCTGCAACTTGCCCGGGAACATATGCCGGATATCGTCATCCTGGATATCGGAATTCCCAAACTCGATGGGCTGGAAGTTATCTGCCGGCTGTCTTCCACCAAGCAACCCGCCCCCTTCAAGGTGCTGGTGCTGACATCCCAGGCGCCGGGGCATTTTTCGATGCGTTGCATGCAGGCAGGCGCGGCAGGTTATGTGTGCAAGCAGCAGGATTTGACCGAACTGCTGAGTGCTATCAAGGCAGTACTGTCCGGCTACAGCTACTTCCCCAACCAGGCCTTGAACTCGGTGCGTTCAACCATTGGCAACGCCAGTGAGGCGGACATGGTCGAGCGTCTTTCAGGGCGGGAAATGATGGTGTTGCAGCAGCTGGCGCGAGGCAAAACCAACAAGGAGATTGCCGACGGCATGTTCCTCAGCAACAAGACCGTCAGTACCTACAAGACTCGCCTGTTACTCAAGCTCAACGCTCGTTCCCTGGTGGACTTGATCGAACTGGCCCAGCGCAACGGCCTGGTTTAGAGGAGAAGCGATACAGCGTTGGTATCCAGCTTAGCCGGCACAAAAAAGCCTCCGTCAGGGAGGCTTCCGGTCGTCAACGGATTGATCAGAGGTCGAAGTCGTAGTCGGCCAGTTGTTTTTGCAAGCGTCGCTCTTCCAGAAGATTGTCGATGGTGCGGCGTTTGCTCAAATTGGTCTTGGCCACCTCTACAACGGGTGCTTCCCCATCATCGTCCGACTCCGCAACGAGGTCGTCTTCTACATCGAGTTGTTCTTTGCCAGTGCTCATAAGGTTAACTCCAGGCTAAGACTGCCGTTGGCGCTCCTTATAACGATAATCCATGAATGGGTAAAAAAGATTTTTTCAATCGATTCATCGAAAAAAACAATGATCACTCAATCGTCGGACGTTTTCTCCTTGTATTCACACAAGTCTTCAATGCGACAGCTGCCGCAACGCGGCTTGCGCGCCTGGCAAACATAGCGCCCGTGCAGGATCAGCCAGTGATGTGAATCGAGCAGGTACGGCTTGGGCACGAACTTCATCAACTGTTTTTCGACTTCTACCACGTTCTTGCCGCGGGCAATGCCGGTGCGGTTGCTGACACGGAATATATGGGTATCCACTGCCATGGTCAGTTGCCGAAATGCAGTGTTCAGTACAACGTTGGCCGTTTTTCGACCGACTCCGGGCAGCGCCTCCAGTGCTTCGCGAGTCTGCGGCACTTCGCCTCCATGGCGCTCCACCAGCAGGCGACAGGTCTCGATGACGTTCTTGGCCTTGCTGTTGTACAGACCGATGGTCTTGATGTATTCCGATAACCCTTCCACACCCAGGGCGTAGATCGCCTCTGGCGTATTGGCCACTGGATACAGTTTGGCGGTGGCCTTGTTGACACCAACGTCCGTGGATTGGGCTGACAGGATCACCGCAATCAGCAATTCGAAGGGCGTTGAGTAGGCCAGTTCGGTCTTGGGCTCAGGATTGTCTTCATGAAGCCGGCGGAATATTTCCAGGCGTTTTGCGGCGTTCATCGGGTGGGCGATTCCTTGCAGGGGGCAGCGTAATTTTTTAATGGGAATGCAGGTCTTGCAGGATAAACCATCGCCGGCGCCTCCTGCTGTGCCTGTCGCGGGTCAGGCGGTTGTGTGGGTGTCTACCCGCAACTGCGCTTCTTCGAGCTTCTGTTGCGCGGCTTCCAGTGCCTGCGCGCTGATCCCTGGTTGGCGTTGCAGCTTGCTGACCTCAGCCCGTGCATAAGCCAGCGCTGTTTTCAGCTGGCGCAACTGGGCATCGATAGGGCGTTTTTCCACACGCTGCAAATCGGGCCTGGGTTGGTCGCTTTCCGCTTCGGCATCATGCAGCGCTTGCTCCGCACTGGACAGGGCAGCACTCAAGGTTGCCAGTTGTTGCTCGTCAGCGTTCAGGTCCTGAGCTTTTTTCAACTCGGCTCGACGCATGGCCAACTGTATTTTGGCGCGTTTGAGTGCTGGATCCTTTTGCGCCGGCAAGGCCACCGGGTGGCTGGTTTCCAGCGTTGCGAGCGCCCGCTCCGCTGCTTCGAACTGCTGTTGCAACACGATCAACTGCGACTGTTGCTCAAACGTCGGCGGGTGGCCGAATGCTTTCAAGGATTTGTGCAACTGGGCGCGACTCATTGCAACCGCGATTTTGGCCTTCTTGACCGCTGCATCCTGGGCGGCCTGAGTCGTATCAGCCTGCATGGGGGCAGCCGTTGCTGGGCGGTTGGCCCGAGCCAGGCGTTCGGCGAGCCTATGCGCTTCTTCCCGCTGCAACCGTGCAGCGCGTTGTTCATAGCGCCGTCTGGCGCGATCGCGCTTGAGGCTGCGCTCATGCAGCTCGTGAGCGTGGGTTGCCAGGCCGCCTACGATCGGCAATACGTTGGTTGCAGGGCGCATCTCAATGCAATCGACGGGGCAGGGCGCGACGCACAGGTCGCACCCGGTGCATTCATCGGCGATAACGGTATGCATCAGCTTGGCGGCACCGACAATCGCGTCCACCGGGCAGGCCTGGATGCATTTGGTGCAGCCGATGCACTCGGCTTCACGGATATAGGCAACCTGCGCAGGCGCCTCGCCACGGCGGGTGTCCAGTTCCAGCACTGGCACCTGGAGTAACTGCGCCAGGCCGGTGATGGTTTCCAGCCCCCCGGGCGGGCACTTGTTGATCGCCTCGCCAAGCGCGATGCCCTCGGCGTAAGGCTTGCAGCCCGGGTGCCCGCACTTGCCGCATTGGGTCTGTGGCAGCAGCGCGTCGATACGTTGAATCAGGTTCATGGGGTGATCATTGACATGCCGGTCAAGCGAACGGGCGGGTAGTGGATGTGTAAGAGCCCGGCCTGCTTGCGATGGCGTCCTTGAGAACGCCATCGCCGGCAAGCCGGGCTCCTACAGTAGACCTGTTTCGCTCATCGTAGGCCCATGGGCTTACTTGATGCGTTGGCCCGGCTTGGCACCGCTGTCAGGGCTCAACAGGTAGATTTCTTCGCCGCCTGGGCCGGCGGCCATCACCATGCCTTCGGAGATGCCGAACTTCATCTTCCGAGGCTTGAGGTTGGCGATCATCATGGTCAAGCGACCATCAAGCTTGGACGGGTCCGGGTAGGCACTCTTGATCCCGGAGAACACGTTGCGTTGCTCGCCTCCCAGGTCCAGTGTCAGGCGCAACAGCTTGTCGGCACCTTCCACGGCCTCGGCCTTGACGATCAGCGCCACGCGCAGATCCACGGCAGCAAAGGCGTCGAACTCGATTTCCGGGGAAATCGGGTCCTTGGCCAGTTCACCATTGCCGGCCGGCGCGGATTCACCGGTGTCGGTCTGGCTGGCGACCAGGTCTTCCTTCGAAGCGTCGGTCATGGCCTGCACCTTCACCGGATCGATACGGGTCATCAGCGGCTTGAACTCATTCAACTGGTGATTGCTGAGCAATGTGGCGTGGTCGTTCCAGGTCAGCGGCGCGACGTTCAGGAACGCCTCGGCATCGGCGGCCAGCAACGGCAGAACTGGCTTGAGGAAGATCACCAGCTGGCGGAACAGGTTGACGCCCGTGGCGCAGATCGCCTGGACTTCCGCCTGCTTGCCTTCCTGCTTGTTCAGCGACCACGGTGCCTTGTCGGCGATCCAGGCATTGGCACGGTCGGCCAGGCCCATGATCTCACGCATGGCGCGGGCAAAGTCACGGGCTTCATAGGCGTCGGCGATGCTCGGCGCGGCCGCCAGGAAGGCGTCGGTCAGTTCCGGTGCGGCGTTCTCGGCCACCAGCACACCGGCGTTGCCCTTGTGGATGAAGCCGGCGCAGCGGCTGGCAATGTTGACCACTTTACCGACCAGGTCCGAGTTGACCTTCTGTACGAAGTCTTCCAGGTTCAGGTCGAGGTCATCCACGCCACGGCCCAGCTTGGAAGCGTAGTAATAGCGCAGGTATTCCGGCGACAGGTGATCCAGGTAGGTGCGCGCCTTGATAAAGGTGCCACGGGACTTGGACATCTTCTGGCCGTTGACGGTCAGGTAGCCGTGCACGGCAATACCGGTCGGTTTGCGGTAGCCCGAACCTTCGAGCATCGCCGGCCAGAACAGGGCGTGGAAGTTGACGATGTCCTTGCCGATGAAGTGGTACAGCTCGGCGGTGGAGTCCTTGTTCCAGAACGCGTCGAAGTCCAGCTCCGGCGTGCGGTCACACAGGTTCTTGAAGCTGGCCATGTAGCCGATCGGCGCGTCCAGCCACACGTAGAAGTACTTGCCCGGTTCGCCCGGGATCTCGAAGCCGAAGTACGGCGCATCGCGGGAGATGTCCCACTGCTGCAGGCCGCTGTCGAGCCATTCGGCGAGTTTGTTGGCTACAGCGTCCTGCAAGGTGCCGCTGCGAGTCCAGGCTTGCAGCATGGCCTGGAAGTCCGGGAGCTTGAAGAAGAAGTGCTGGGAATCCTTGAGCACCGGGGTGGCACCGGAAATCGCCGACTTCGGGTTCTTCAGTTCAGTGGGTGCGTAGGTGGCACCGCATTTTTCGCAGTTGTCGCCGTACTGGTCTTCGGTGCCGCATTTCGGGCATGTACCCTTGATGAAGCGGTCGGCCAGGAACATTTTCTTTTCCGGGTCGAAATACTGGGTCACCGACCGCTGGTCGATATGCCCGGCTTCTTTCAACCGCAGGTAGATCTGGCTCGACAGCTCGCGGTTTTCTTCGGAGTGGGTCGAGTGGAAGTTGTCGAAATCCACCAGGAACTCGGCAAAGTCGGCGCTGTGTTCAGCCTGCACGTTGGCGATCAGTTGTTCCGGTGTGATGCCTTCCTTTTCGGCGCGCAACATGATGGCCGAACCGTGGGCGTCGTCCGCGCAGACATAAATGCATTGATTGCCGCGATGCTTCTGGAAGCGCACCCACATATCGGTCTGGATGTACTCAAGCATATGGCCAAGATGGATGGAACCATTGGCATAGGGCAGGGCGCTGGTGACGAGGATCTTGCGTGGCTCGGACATGGGGCTCGGCTACTTGATGAAACGGAGGTCGGCCACTATAAAGCGCCGGGAAATATATTTCACCCCGTGGCGCTGTTTCAGCCTCTTTCGAGACTGCGAAAGCATGCCGTTAACCGGCGGGAACGGTTAGGATAGCCGCCTGTTTCAGTCAGTCTTTTTTCGGGAGTAGCCCATGAGCGCCGTCAATCGCGCAGCGGTGGAAGCCGTTCTTCGCCAGTACACCGACCCCTATTTGAACCAGGACCCGGTCAGTGCCGGTTGTGTACGGGCCATCGAGGTCCAGGGCGACCAGGTCTCGGTCCAGTTGGAACTGGGCTATGCCGCCGGTCTGTTCAAGAGCGGCTGGGCGCAGATGCTGCAGATGGCCATCGAAGGTCTCGACGGCGTAGCGTCCGCCAAGGTCGACATTCAATGCGTGATTGCCCCGCACAAGGCCCAGGCGCAGATCCCTGGCCTGGCCAACGTCAAGAACGTGGTCGCGGTGGCGTCCGGCAAGGGCGGTGTGGGTAAATCCACTACTGCCGCCAACCTGGCCCTGGCCCTGGCCCGTGAAGGCGCGCGCGTAGGCATTCTCGACGCTGACATTTACGGCCCGAGCCAAGGCGTGATGTTCGGCATTGCCGAGGGTACTCGGCCCAAGGTCAAGGACCAGAAGTGGTTCGTGCCGATCGAGTCCCTGGGCGTGGAGGTCATGTCCATGGCCTTCCTCACCGATGACAACACACCGATGGTCTGGCGCGGGCCGATGGTTTCCGGCGCACTGCTGCAACTGGTGACCCAGACCGCCTGGGGCGACCTGGACTACCTGGTGATCGACATGCCGCCAGGCACCGGTGATATCCAGCTGACTCTGGCGCAGAAAGTCCCGGTGGCCGGTTCTGTGATTGTCACTACGCCCCAGGACCTGGCGCTGCTGGACGCGAAGAAAGGCGTGGAGATGTTCCGCAAGGTCAACATCCCGGTGCTGGGCGTCGTGGAGAATATGGCGGTACATATCTGCTCCAACTGCGGCCATGCCGAGCATTTGTTCGGCGAAGGCGGTGGCGAGAAACTGGCCACTCAATACGGCGTGGAATTGCTGGCCTCGCTGCCGTTGTCGATGCTGATTCGCGAGCAGGCCGATGGCGGTAAGCCTACGGTGGTTGCAGAGCCGGATAGCCAGATCGCGATGATCTATCAGGAATTGGCCCGCCATGTGGGCGCGCGGATCGTCCTGCAGGAAGCCGCTGCGCCAGCGATGCCGACCATTACGGTCAGCGACGACTGAGCCGTTGGTGGGAAAAAGAGCCTCGACGTGTCGGGGCTTTTTCTTGTCTGGAGGGTCGATGGAAGGCGGCAGTTACGCTTTTACGCAATTGCTCGTGTAAGCATTCGCTTACTTTTTCGTAAGTGATTGGTTTTTTTACCCGCCTTGGCCGTCTTGAATCGTTGAGAGTGTTTTTTATCTCATTGATATTAAAGGATTATTTTTGTCGGGTTGACCGAGGTCAATGGGCGGTACTGCGCTTGGATCCCGTTGAACTTACATTGGAACTCTTTAAGATCAGCCCTGTGTCCACGGATTGACACAGCCATCAAGGAACGATGGTTCAAGGAACGTCGCAGGATGCGATTCATCAGGATGATGAAAAGGAATACAGGGACTAGGGAAAAAATGTGGGCGGGTCATACCGCCCCTTTTTTTTGCCTGTAGAAAAGTAAAACCGGCTACGCAGAAACGCAAAAAGGCCCGCAAGGGGCCTTTTTAGTGGGCGGCAGCGCGATCAGCGCTCGAGGTCTGCAATCTTACCTTTTTTGCCATCCCACTCCGCAGCATCCGGCATCGGATCCTTGCGTTCAGTGATATTCGGCCAGATTTCCGCCAGCTCGACGTTCAACTGAATAAATTCCTGCATCTCTGCCGGGACTTCGTCCTCGGAGAAAATGGCGACGGCCGGGCATTCTGGCTCACACAGGGCGCAGTCGATGCACTCGTCCGGGTGGATAACCAGGAAGTTCGGGCCTTCGTAGAAGCAGTCCACCGGACATACTTCCACGCAGTCGGTGTACTTGCACTTGATGCAGTTGTCGGTGACGACGAAGGTCATTTCTAATTCTCTCCTCAGGCGGCGGCAGCGAAACCCTTTGTGGCAGGGCTCGCGAGGTTCGGGAGCGATAGTCTGCAGGCCAGGCTAATAGCCTGCAGCATCCCAAACCGCGCGAGAGTCTACCAGCTTGCAAGCGTCAGCGTTATATCCGAACCTTCAGTGCATATAACATTTCGAGCGCTTTACGCGGCGTCAAGTCATCCACGTCAAGCTTGGCCAACTCTTCCAGTACCGGGTGGGGCAGGCTGGCGAACATATCGCTCTGGTGCGGAGCGGCAGGTTTGCTGGCGGCCTTGGCAGGGCTGGCGACCACGGTTTCATGGGGCAGGGCCGTGGTTTCCAGGCGGCTGAGGTGCTCGCGGGCGCGCAGGATCACATCGTTTGGCACACCGGCCAATTGGGCCACGGCCAGGCCATAGCTCTGGCTGGCCGGCCCTGGCAGTACGTGGTGCAGGAACACGATGCGTTCGTTGTGCTCGGTGGCGTTCAGGTGCACGTTGGCCACCAGTGGCTCGCTTTCCGGCAGCACGGTCAGCTCGAAGTAGTGAGTGGCGAACAACGTATAGGCACGCAGGTGTGCCAATCGCTCGGCCGCCGCCCACGCCAGGGACAGACCGTCGAAGGTGCTGGTGCCGCGCCCCACTTCGTCCATCAGCACCAGGCTGCGCTCGGTCGCGTTGTGCAGGATGTTGGCGGTTTCGCTCATTTCCACCATAAAGGTCGAACGGCCACCGGCCAGGTCATCACTGGAGCCGATCCGCGTGAAAATGCGGTCCACCAGCGACAATTCGCAACTGGCGGCCGGTACGAAACTGCCGATGTGTGCCAGCAACACGATCAACGCGGTCTGGCGCATGTAGGTGGATTTACCGCCCATGTTCGGACCGGTGATCACCAGCATGCGGGTATCGTCGTCCAGCGACAGGTCGTTGGCGACGAACGGTGTGGTCAACACCTGTTCCACCACCGGGTGGCGCCCCTGCACGATGCGCATGCACGGCTCGCTCACGAAGCGCGGGCAGTTCAGGTCAAGGTTCAGTGCACGTTCAGCCAGGTTGCTCAGTACATCCAGTTCGGCCAGGGCGGCGGCGGTGTCCTGCAGCGGGGCCAACTGGCTGATCAGGTCTTCCAGCAGGTTCTCATACAGCATCTTTTCCCGAGCCAGGGCACGACTCTTGGCCGAGAGTGCCTTGTCTTCGAACTCTTTCAGCTCCGGGGTGATAAAGCGCTCGGCACCTTTAAGCGTTTGGCGACGTTGATAGTCGATCGGCGCCGACTCGGCCTGTTTGCTTGGCAATTCGATGAAGTAGCCGTGCACGCGGTTGTAGCCGACTTTCAGGTTGGCCAGGCCGGTGCGGGCTTTTTCACGGGCTTCCAGGTCGATCAGGAACTGCCCGGCGTTTTCGCTCAGGGCTTGCAGTTCGTCCAGCTCACTGTCGTAACCGGTCTTGAGTACACCGCCGTCACGGATGATCGCCGGCGGGTTGTCGATGATGGCTTTTTCCAGCAGCGCCGCCAGTTCCGGGTAGGTGCTGGCGATCACGGCGAGTTGTTGCAGGTGCGGCGTGTCCAGTTCGGTCATCGCGGCCTGCAATTGCGGCAGGGCACCGAGGGCATCGCGCAGGCGTGCCAAGTCGCGAGGGCGAGCGTTACGCAGGCCGATTCGCGCCAGGATGCGCTCGATGTCGCCGATTTCCTTCAACTGCGGCTGCAGTTTCTCGAAGCGGTATCCGTCCAGCAGGCAGGTAATAGAAGACTGACGTGCCTGTAGCACGCTCAAATCCCGCAGTGGGCGGTTCAGCCAACGGGTCAGCAAGCGGCTGCCCATGGCGGTCTGGCAACGGTCGACCACCGATTGCAGGGTGTTATCACGACCGCCGGCCAGGTTGGTGTCCAGTTCCAGGTTGCGACGGCTCGCGCCATCCAGCACCACGGTGTCGTCGAGGCGCTCATGGCGCAGGCTGCGCAAATGCGGCAGGGCGGTGCGCTGGGTTTCCTTGGCATAGCTGAGCAGGCAACCGGCAGCGCCGATGGCCAGTGTGAGGGTTTCACAACCGAAGCCTTTAAGGTCTTGCACGGAGAATTGCTGACACAGACTTTTCAGCGCCGAATCACGCTCGAAATCCCACGGCGCACGACGCTTGGTCCCACGGCGTTTTTCTGCCGGCAAGTCCTTCGGCCAATCATCCGGGATCAACAGCTCTACCGGGTTGATGCGCTCCAGCTCCGCCAGCAAGTTCTCCCAGCCCTTGATCTCCAGCACACTGAAATTGCCACTGGTGATATCCAGCACCGACAGGCCGAACAGACGCTCATCGCCCAGTACAGCAGCGATCAGGTTGTCGCGACGCTCATCCAGCAGCGCCTCATCACTCACCGTCCCCGGCGTAATAATGCGCACCACCTGACGTTCCACCGGCCCCTTGCTCGTCGCCGGGTCACCGATCTGCTCACAAATCACCACCGACTCGCCCAGCTTCACCAGCTTGACCAGGTAACCTTCCAGCGAGTGGTAAGGAATGCCACACATCGGAATTGACTGCCCCGCCGACTGCCCGCGCGCGGTCAGGGTGATGTCCAGCAACTTGGCGGCCTTCTTCGCGTCTTCATAGAAGATCTCGTAGAAGTCGCCCATGCGATAGAACATCAACTGATCAGGGTGCTGGTTCTTGAGGCGCCAGTACTGCTGCATCATCGGGGTGTGGGAGGACAGATCTGAAGTGGCTTTACTCATTGGGTCGTAGGCAAATTCGTTGAAATGAGTGGGGCAAAGGTGGGGCATTCGGCCCTGCGATTTTGCGATGGCGGCAAGGTTAACACGCGAGGTCGTGGCTACGCAGTTCACAAACGGATAGGTATCCCGGCAGGGTAAATGCATGAAATATGCAATTTTGCATTTGCCAACCCCTAAATCCCCCGTCATCATCCCCGTTATGCAAAAACGCAACGTTTCAACCGTATTAAGAGAACTGCTGGACCGCGACCGGATCTCCCCCACGGAGCTTCACCGGCGTACCGGCGTGCCTCAATCCACGCTGTCACGGATCCTCAGCGGCAAGATCGTTGATCCGTCGGACAAGCATATTTCCCGCATCGCCGAGTACTTCCGCGTGAGCACCGATCAACTGCGCGGGCGCGTGGCGGTGGGCGTTTCGCGGGAGGAGGGGCGTGACCCGATGCATTCCGAACTCAAGGACATAAGCCTGTGGGACGACGACACACCCGTTAATGATGACGAGGTGTCGATCCCCTTTTTGCGCGAGGTTGAATTGGCTGCTGGATCAGGAAGATTCGTCATCGAGGAAAGCGAAAAAGCCAGCCTGCGGTTCGGCAAACGCAGCCTTCGCCACAACGGTGTGCAGTTCGACCAGGCCAAGTGCGTGACGGTCCGTGGCAACAGCATGTTGCCGGTGCTGCGTGACGGCGCCACCGTCGGGGTGAATGCCGGCAAGAGCGGCATCGGCGACATCGTCGATGGCGACTTGTATGCCATCAATCACAATGGCCAGTTGCGGGTGAAACAGCTCTACCGCCTGCCTTCCGGGATTCGCCTGCGCAGTTTTAATCGCGATGAGCACCCGGACGAGGACTACAGCTTCCAGGATATCCAGGATGAGCAGATCAGCATCCTCGGCCATGTATTCTGGTGGGGCATGTACGCCCGATAACTTCCTGCTGAAAGACAAAGCCCGCCCACGAGCGGGCTTTTTTTCGTCTGCAAAAAACCACCAACCCCGCTGCCTACAAGGCTGAAAATGCATTCATGCATTTCATTAGAAAAAATAAATGCATTTGTGCATTGACTGTATATGCATACATGCATATTCTTCATCTCAAGCCAGCCAACAAGGCCTGGTGGAGGCGGCAAGGATGCTGCCAAGGAAGACAAGGAAGGCACGCAACACCGGCAAGGACGCCATCGAAGCGATGGCAGGGATGCCAGGTAACACCGGCAAGGATGCCGACGCTCTTTAGTTTCACCAGCGCTTCAAGAACAGGCAGCGATGAACCGGCCTCATAACGGTTCAGAGGGTTGGCAACTGACCCGGGTGTGCAGCGTAAAGCACCAGAAGCAGTTATCCGGCAGACAGGGATCGTGGTCGGAAAAACATCGAGGAAAGGTCCGTACCGCGCCAGTAGCGCCGAAAGACCGAGGACATCATTACTGAAAAGCCCGGGCGACCGGGCTTTTTGGAATGCCTACCACTGCATGGAATTACCCAGAAACCGGCCCATTGCCGGCATTGCTCAGCCAGGAGGCGTGACATGACAAACGAGCAGCAAGCGTTAGCGGAAATGCCGATCTGGCTGGTGATCGCACTGGCCCTGATCGGCGGTGTATCTGGCGAAATGTGGCGCGCCGACAAGGAGGGCGCCCGTGGCTGGTCGCTGGTACGGCGCCTGGCCTTGCGATCCGGAGCGTGCATGGTCTGCGGGGTTTCAGCCTTGATGCTGTGCTACGCCGCCGGCATGTCGATCTGGACGGCGGGCGCCATTGGGTGCCTCACCGCCATGGCCGGCGCGGATGTCGCCATCGGCCTTTATGAACGCTGGGCGGCCAAGCGTATCGGGGTCAACGAGGCCCCGACGTCTCGCCCGGATCAGCAGTAACCCGCTGCAAGGACGCGACCCAATGACACTTATTGAAAAACCTTCCCAGCTTCCCGAGGCCATCGTGGAGGCGGTGAAGAGTGCTCTCCCACAGCTGCGCGTAGGCAACCACTTGGATGTTCAAGGCCCTGGCGTCTTGATCAGCCTCGAACGCAACGGCCCCGGCCTGCGCTCCCTGGCAGGGCGCAAGGCCCATGCGCTCACGGTTTTACTCAAGGTCAGCGTAACCACCGGCTCAGCCCCTTTCGACGCCTGCGACCTGGCCAGCCAACTGATGGACCTGGCCCTGGATAACCGCTGGGGTCTACCGCCAGACCAATGCGACTTGCCCACAAACATTGTTGCGGCGCCGTCGACTTCATCCAATTCAGAAACGGATTACGACACCTGGACCGTGTCCTTCACCCAAACCCTTTACCTCGGCCCGTCGCTGCTCGAAGACCCCACCGGCACACCGCTGTTTGCCCGCACATGGGAAGTCTCGAACATCGATGATCCAGACCAATATCGCCCCCTGCAGGAGTAGTCCATGTTCGATGCATTGCTACGCATGCAACTGGGGCCGATCGTCGAGCGCCTGGCCGAAATGGAAGCCCAGCTCGAAGACCTCTACCGTCGCGCCGAGAGCTTCTGCCGCATTGGTGTGTGCCAGGAAGTGGACGCTGCCAGTAATACCTGCAAGGTCAGCCACGGTGAGTTGCTCACCCCGGCCATTCGGTTCTTCAACCCCAGCGCGGGGGCGCAGACCGAAACCCGTATTCCGTCAGTCGGTGAACAATGCCTGTTGCTCAACTATGGTGGCGGGGAAGGGGGCTCGCAGTCCGTGGCCTTGTTCGGCCTCAACAGTAGTCTCTTTCCACCCGTCTCCAGTGTGGCCTCGCTGACACGCCGTCGCCATCAGGACGGCACTCAAAGCGATTACGACGATGCCAGCCACACCTTTAATTGGGTCAATGGCCCCACCACGTTCGGCGGCTCCCGCGAACAGGTCGAGGTCAAGGTCGGTGCCGCCAGCCTGACGATGACGGCCCAGAGCATCACCCTGCAACTCGGCGCCAGCGGTGTGTTGCTGGATGCGGCCGGCGTGCATTTGAGCGGCCCGGTAGTGGATCACCAGGGCCGCGTGATCAGCAGCGCATAAGGATTTGCCATGATCGGAATCGATAGGAACACCGGAGCAGCCGTCGATGACTGGCTGCAATTTGTGCAGCGTGCCACCCGAGCGCTGACCACCCCCGTGGGCACGCGTCAGAAGCGGCCTTTGTACGGCTCGCTCATCCCCCAACTGCTCGGCCAGAACCTGGGCGACGACTTGCTGATTCTCGCCCAGAGCCATGCCGCCCAGGCGTTCTATAACGCCCAGAACGGCATCGCCGATTTTCAACCTCAGGTCATCGTCGCCACTCGCCAGGGCGCCGGTTTGTTGCTGCGTTTTGCCGGCACCTGGAAAAACCGCCAACAGTCTTTCGAGGTCGTGACATGAGCATGCTGATCCCTGGCCAGAACCAACTGGCAGAACCGGCGATCATCGCTGTCGATGAGTTCGAACCTTTATTGGCCGAGTTCAAAGCCTTCGTCGTCGATTACGTCGCCACCCGTGCGCCGCAAAGCGCGGCCAAACTCAAGGTCAGTCTCGACAACGAAAGCGAACTGCTGACCCTGGCCCTGGAAGCGTTTTGCGTGCGCCTGCAAACCCACGAGCGCAAATACAACGCCCGCATCAAACAGATGCTGGCGTGGTGGGCTACTGGCAGCAACCTGGATGCCCGTCTGGCCGACATGGGCCTGGAGCGGCAGGTACTCGACCCCGGCGACCCGGCCGCCTTCCCGCCGGTGCCGCCGATTCTTGAAAGCGACGACGACGCCCGCCTGCGGTATTACCTGGCGCCCCATGCGCCGGCAGCGGGCTCGCGCATGCAGTATCGCCGTGAAGTCTTCACCCTCGGCGAACGGCCGTCGGTCAAGGTGCAAAGCGCCACGCCGGGTGTGGTCACCGTCAGCTATACCTTCGAACCGGATGGTTACGCGGCTCAGGTCAAGGACGGCAATGGCAGGCGCACCGCCCCCGGTGAGGTGATGGTCACTGTGCTTTCACGGGAGGGCGATGGCAGCGCTTCTGCCGATTTGCTTGACGGTGTACGGCGACATTTCGCACGGCCCGATGTGCGACCGGAGACCGATCGGGTCACCGTTCAGGGCGCGCAGATTCAACGTTACAAGATTCGCGTGGTGGCCATGATCAACGCCGGCCCCGATTCGGGATTGACCCAAGTCGCTGCGCAAAAACTGCTGCAAACCTACGCCGACTCTTGCCACCGCCTGGAGGGCCGTGTCGATCCAAGCTGGATCGACTACGCCATCCACAGCGCCGGTGCCGCCCAACTGCAGATTCTCGAACCTCTGGAACCGATCATCAGCAGCGCGTTCCAGGCCCCCTATTGCACGGGCGTCGAAGTGGAGGTGCGCACGCTATGAGTGAGCCTAAAGCGAGCCTGTTGCCTGCCAACAGCTCACCGCTGGAAAAGGCGCTGGACCTGGGCTTTGGCCAGTTGCTGGAGCGGGTGACTCCACCGTTCCCGCAATTGATGGACCCGGATCGCACACCGGCGGCGTTCCTGCCCTACCTGGCGGCAGACCGCGCGGTGAAAGAATGGAGTTCCACGGCCCCCGAGATCGAGAAACGCCTGACCGTCAAACTCGCCTGGCCCACCGCTCGCCAGGCTGGCACGCGACAGGCTTTGGAAAACGCGGCCAAAGGTCTGCAACTCACCCCAGAGGTGCGTGCCTGGTACGAACAAACACCGCCTGGCGTGCCCTACAGCTTTTCCGTACGGGCCTACACCGAATTGCCCTACAGCGAAATCATCGACGCCCGACTCGACCGCCGCCTGGCTGACGCCAAGAGCGAGCGCGACATTTTGTCGATCTCTGTAGGCCTGAGTGCTTCGGGCCGTCACTTCATCGGCGCCGCCACGTTGTGCGGCGAACTGACCACGATCTACCCCAACGTGCTGGCAGGAGTCGAGGCCACGGGCCGCGCTTTTATGGCGGCCGGGCTGTACACCGTCGAAACCACCACCCTTTATCCACAGGAGCACTAAATGGCTGACTATTACACCCTGCTCACGAATGCGGGGATCGCCTACGAAACCGACTGCAAGGCGGCGGGCGTGCCGATCAAACTGGCGCAGATCTCCGTCGGCGACGGCAACGGCGCCGTCTACAACCCGGATGCCAACGCAAAAGCGCTGAAACGCGAAGTCTGGCGCGGGCCGTTGAATGCACTGTTTCAAGACGAAAAAAACGCCAACTGGCTGATGGCTGAAGTCACCATTCCTTCGGATGTTGGCGGCTGGTATGTGCGCGAGGCTGGGCTGTGGACCGACACCGGTATTTTGTATGCCATCGTGAAATACCCGGAGTCGTACAAGCCGGTGTTGGCGACGTCGGGCTCGGGGAAAGAGTTTTACATTCGCTCGATTTTCGAAACGAGCAATGCCTCGATCGTGACGTTGTTGATCGATGACACAGTGGTGAAGGCGACTCGGGCTTGGGTGATGGATTACCTGAAGCAGGGGACGTATTCCAAGGCTGAGATTGAGACGCTGATTGCTCAATCTTCGGCGCTGCCCGTGGGTTCGATGGTGGCGTTTCCGGTAGATAAGGTGCCGGTTGGGTTCCTGGAAATTGACGGCAGTGTGAAGAGCGCTGCGGCGTACCCGGATTTGGCGAAGTTCCTGGGGACTGCGTTCAATAAGGGGGATGAGGGGGTTGGGAATTTTCGGCTGCCTGAGTCGCGTGGGGAGTTTTTGCGTGGGTGGGATCATGGGCGGGGTGTTGACCCAGGGCGAATGATCGGTACTTATCAACTTGATCAGTTTCAGGGCCATACATTTTCTGGTGCGGCTGCTGCAGGTGGAAGTACGCCCGCATTTGATACATGGGGAAATGTCGGGACTCCCGTTTCACTGAAATATCCACCCGTTACTGATGGTGTCAATGGTGCTCCAAGGGTGGGTGCCGAGACTCGTGGCCGAAATATGGCTGTGATGTGGTGCATCAAGGCTTGGAACGCTCCGATCAATCAGGGAAATATTGACGTCGCTGCACTTGTTAGTGAACTCGATGCTTTGAAATCCGCCGTTCCCGTAGGTTCGATTGTTCCATTCCCCAAAGCTGCCGTACCGCCTGGCTACCTGGAGCTTGACGGCAGCGTAAAGAGCATTGCGACCTACCCGGATCTGGCTGCATACCTGGGCACCACGTTCAACACCGGGAACGAACCTGCCGGGTACTTCCGCTTGCCTGAGTCGCGTGGAGAGTTCCTCCGAGGCTGGGATCATGGCCGAGGCGTGGATACCGGACGGGAGCTTGGAAGCGCACAGAAGGGCAGCCTTCAGACTGTGGATTCAACCATCACCACCGTCACGGTCACCGGGCTGTACAACGCAACGGTAACGCCGGAATCGAACGCTCGTGCTGCATACGGGTTGGATATCGGTAACGCAGGGGATTATCCCGGTGCCGCATATGGTGGCATTAGTGGCAGCGGCGGCACGATGGCTGCCGAAGGTAACAATTTTGGGGTTACACGGCCTCGAAACCTGGCTGTCATGTGGTGCATCAAGGCCTGGAACGCCCCTGTCAATCAAGGAGCCATCGACGTCGCGGTACTCGCCTCCCAGGCAACCGAGGTCAACCAAGGAACCGCAAGGGTTGCGACCCAGCCTCAAACTGAGGCTGGCGTTGACGACGCGACAATCGTGACCCCGAAGAAAATGCGCTTTGGCTTTGCAATGAACTTCACTGCAGCCAGCGGATACGTCCTGTTTCCAACGTGGCTCGGTGGCCTGCTCCTCCAATACGGACGCGCGTCTCTGGCGGCAGATCAGTTCACCACCCTGACCTGGCCTCTTGCCTGGCCTGATGCGTGCTATGCCATCTCTGGCGCGGTGCATTCTTCACTTGCCCGTGTCGACGACGGCATCTCCGCGCAGTACCGAAACCTCACCAAAACCACGGTGATCCTTGATCGTCAAGACATCGGTACGGCAGTTGCTAATAACCGGGATATGTTCGTGATCGGAATCGGAAAATAACCATGAGCATTTTTTATTGCGCAGAAACGGGTGGTTTTTATCTGCCCGGCATGCAGCCATCTGACATTGCCTGCCAGGAGATCACCAAGGCCCGCCACGCTGAACTTCGCGCCGAAAACGCGGCCGGGAAGATCATTGCTGCTGATGATCAAGGCTTCCCGGTCACGGTCGATCCGCCCGGACTCACCTCTGAGCAATTGGCGACCAAGGAGCGCTCATGGCGGGACCGCCAACTGGCGACCGCGACCGGACTACGAGATCGGCATCGCGATCAGTTGGAATTGGCCTCTCCAACCACGTTGGTTCCAGAGCAATTCACTGAGTTGTTGAATTACCTGCAGCAGTTACGTGACTGGCCACAGTCTGCGAATTTTCCTACGGTTGAAAACCGTCCGAAGCCACCGAGCTGGCTGGTCGAACGAACCGAGTAGATACCGACTTATTACCCAAAACCGCAGCGAGCGGTTTTTTTTCGCCTGGAGATCCTACCCATGCCCACCCGCCAAACCTACACCGTCCTCACCCCATTCCCCATCGGCGCCGGCCATTGGTCCACCGTCGGCCAGGAACTGGAGCTGCTGGACGTCGAAGCATACGCCCTGCGCACCGCTGGCCGTCTGGAATTGACCAGCGTCCTCAACGCCACCCCGGCCAAAAAGGCCACCACCCAGAAGGCTGACTAATCATGGCTGAGGTTTTGAACTTCGAGCACAACGGCATCACTGTGAATGCCACCGAATCCCCCGAGGCCATGGGTGGCCTGGGCGATAACGTGATCGGCCTGGTCGGCACCGCGCCGAAGGCCCATGCGTCGATCCCGAAGAATGCGCCGTTCCGCATCAACAGCTTCACCACTCAGGCGCTGCTGGACCCGACCGGCACTGAAGCCGGCACGTTGTTCCAGGCGGTCTACCAGATCCTCAAAGTGGTCAAGGTGCCGGTCTACGTGGTGATCGTCGAAGAGGGCACGACCCCGGCGGACACGATCAACAACGTGATCGGCGGCGACGAGCCGGTCACCGGTCGCAAGCTCGGCCTGGCGGCATTGGCCAGCGTGCCGGAAGACCTGACCATCATCGGTGCCCCGGGCTTCACCGGCACCAAGGCTGTCGCCGGTGAGTTTGCCGCCTTCGGCAAACGCATCAAGGCCCGCGTGGTGCTGGACGGCAAAGACGCCAGCGTCGCCGACCAGGTGACCTACAGCGGTGAACTGGGCGGTGCCGACCTCGGCTTCGACCGTTGCCTGCTGGTGCACAACATGCCGTCGGTGTACTCCAAGGCGGCGAAAAAGAACGTGTTCCTGTCGCCGTCGTCCCTGGCCATCGCCGCACTGGCCAAGGTCAAGCAGTGGGAAAGCCCGGGCAACCAGGTGACGTTCGCCGAGGACGTTTCCCGCGTCGTCGAGTACAACATCCTCGACACTTCCACCGAAGGCGACCTGCTCAACCGCTACGGCGTGAGCTACTACGCCCGCACCATCCTCGGCGGTTTTTCACTGCTGGGTAACCGCTCCATCACCGGCAAGTTCATCAGCTACGTCGGCCTGGAAGACGCTATCAGCCGCAAGCTGGTCAAGGCCGGCCAGAAAGCCATGGCCAAGAACCTCACCAAGTCCTTCATGGACCAGGAGGTCAAGCGCATCAACGACTGGCTGCAAACCCTGGTGGCGGACGAAACCATCCCGGGCGGCAGTGTGTACCTGCACCCGGAACTCAACAGTGTCGAGAAGTACAAGAACGGCACTTGGTACATCGTCATCGACTACGGCCGCTACGCGCCGAACGAACACATGATTTATCAACTCAATGCCCGCGATGAAATCATCGAGCAGTTCCTGGAGGACGTTCTCTAATGTTTACCAACCGTGTAAGACAGGCCATTGCGGCCACCCTGCAAGGCCTGCCGTTGTCCGCGACGGTGGATTCCTTCACGCCGCCCAAGGTCGAGTTCGAGATGGAGGCCATGACCGGTGGCCGCTTCATCGCCGAAGAAATGGCCAAGAGCGGCAAGCCCTTGACCGCCACGTTGGCGCTGCAAGGCGTTGGTCCGGAAATCATGCTGGCCCTGGGCGTGCGCCTCGGTGACGACATCCTGTTGAACGTGCGGGAAGCCGGCCAGGACCAGGACGGCAAGACCTACTTCACCTACCACACCGTCGGCGGCAAGCTCAAATCGTTGACCGAGACACCGTTGACGATGAACGCCAAACCCACCACTACGTTGGAGCTGTCCTGCCGCACCTACAACCGTCTGGAAAACGGTATCCCGGTGATCGACATCGACGTGCGCACCCAAAAGTTCGTACTCAACGGCGTTGACATTCTCGGTGACGCCCGCCGCGCCGTGCTCATGCCTTAAAGACCCCGCGATCTGAGGTGGGTACGGTCAATGTGGGAGCTGGCTTGCCTGCGATACAGGCGACTCGGTTTACCCGCTACACCGCGGTGATGCCTTCGCGGCAAGCCCGGCTCCCACATGGACCGCGCTCATCTTTTTATCTGCGTTTTCTTCAACCGTTGCTGACCAAGGAATTGCCCCATGGCCTGGATGCCACCGCTGCACCGCTTGCTCTCGCCGATCACCGCCGACACCGGTGCGATGATCGAGCAGGTCCAGCTCAAACCGCTGTACTACGCCGCGCAAAAAGACGCGCTGGCCCGGGCCGGTGATGACGAGGACGACCAGTTCTTCGAACTGGCGAAACTCGCCACCGGCCTGTCGGAAAAAGAACTCGACCAGCTCAAACGCCCGGATTACGTGAGCATCGCCCACTACGTACACGAGATGTCGACCCGCCCTGCGGCGTTCTTCCTCGGCGAACCGGAAGAGTCCTCCTCCCACGAACAGGTCAAGCTGCTGCTGCCCCTCGACGCAGCCGGCCGTACCCTCACCGAACTGCCTCTGGAAATGCCCGCCCTGCGTGCTACCAAGGTGATGAAAAAACTCACCACCAACAAAGAGCGCGCCGAGTTCATCACTGCTCACTGCACCGGCCTGATGATCCCCGATCTCGCCCACCTGACCGTACCCGACTGGACGCAATTGCAGGAGCGCATCGACGATTTTTTAAATCAACCGGCGGCCTTCTTTCGCAACGCGACATCGACGTAATCCTCGATGTGGTGCCGCTGGTTTACTCGGTAACCGAAGCGGAGATCCTGGAATGGGATGCCGCAAAAGCATTGCGCCGCTACGACATCGCGATGACTCGCCTTGGCGTTAAACAGGAGTAGAGCGGTATGCAAATCAATTATTCGCTCGCCTACGCCATGGCCAAGGATGGCCAGGGTGTTTATGGCGACACAAGCGGTACAAAGCGTGCCGAAATCGTCAATCCGGGAGCTTTGCTGTCTGGCAGTCTCGGGGATGCGGCACTGTTATCTTCGATGAGTCTGGGGTTGAACCAGGCGGGCTCGCAGCTCAATCAGCTTTCTGTGTCCCTGGGAGGATTGCGCAACAGTGTGGACGCACTGAAAACCGCGATCTCGCGGCTTAACGGCGTGGGCATTAACGCGGTCAAAATCCTTGAGCCAATGGAGCAGAAGAGCGCCACCGAGTTTGAGTCGAGCACGTCGCAAGGCCTGCGCCTGGCCCGTGAAGCCCTGGCCGTTCGTGACATGCAGCGCCTTGACCCGGTCGCTGCCTTTCAACAATCAAATGCCAGCCTCACGTTTGACGCGACAGCCACCTCTGAAACATCCATCACAGCGTTGCGCAAGGCATCCAGAGACAGTGAGCAACGCCTGTCCAAGACGCTCGAACCCGCGCCTTTGCTTTTGGAAGAAACGTGGCTGAAAACCAAGACCGGTGTGCAGGACACCGCCAATAGCTGGGCCGGTGATTCACCCCTGGCTGCGCAAGCGGTCAAGACAACTGAGGCGGTGATATCGCCGATGGTTTCGGGCCTTCTTTCGGGCTTGGGAGAGACGATTAAAACCCGGGTAGCCGGCAACCTTGTCGACGTGACGCTTGGCAAGCTGCCCGGAGTGGGCAAGCTGTTCAGGGACGGTGGATACACCAAAGACAAAGACAAGGACAAGGACAAAGCGTGCTGCTGTCCGGCGGCGGCTTCTGTAAGCGGTTTTGGTGTGTTTGACACGGTGACAGCACAGTTGCCGGAGAGCGTTGGAGAGGCGGTTCGGGAAAGAGACAAGGCACGCACACGAGGACAGCCGAAGAAACGGCGGCAGAAATTGCCAGAGCCCGGCCAGCCGGTTTCACGTGAGTCCACGGCCAATGTCCGTCGCAAGCCCGTGGAACCCCAGGCACAACAGGCTGGCCCCCCGCTCAATGCCATGGGCCAGCCGCTCGTACCTCTGGACACTCAGCGGTTAGCTCAGTCCACCTCCACACTTCCTGGCCATTCGTTTGGCGCGTCTGCAACCCCTCCAGCCGCTCGGCTGGGTGGGCGTCGCGCAACCAAAGGGCTGGCGGAGGGGTTGTCGGGTGTCCTCGCAAAGCTTGAGTCAGCAGGTGCCCGTCGTCTTGGCCCAATGAGGTATGTCGACACCGCCCTGAGTGTGGCTGACGGCGTTCGCAACGGCGATGCCAAAGCCATCGGCGCCGGCCTTAGCACCGCAGGCGGGGCCTGGGCAGGTGCCTCTGCCGGTGCTGCGCTGGGCACACTGGTTTTCCCGGGTGTCGGCACGGCTGTGGGTGGCGCCATCGGTGGTTTGCTGGGCAGCGAAGTGGGCACCTGGTTCGGTGACAAACTGTTTGGCTCCGGTGATCGCCTGCCTGCGCCCGGCGCAGTCGGCAAGGACCTCAATGCAGCCCGAACGGACAACGTCCAGGTCAGCATCGCCCCCAGTATCCAGATCACCGGGGTCAACCCTGCTGACGCCCAGCAGGTCGTCAATCAGGTCATCCAGGCCCTGCAATTCCAATGTGTGCCGATGGTCACCGACGCGTTGGGAATCCGGCGCAACACCGCGATGACTGACCCTCCAGGAGGTGATTGATGCGACAGCAAATGGTACTCGGCGACTTTATTTTTGGGTTGTCCCGCGGGTTTGCCTACAGCGGGTTGGTGCGCAACAGCGATGGCGGCTGGAGTGACCTGACGATTATCGCGAGCAAATCCCAGTCACGGCAGAACGGTCAGAAACTGGAAAAGCTCACGTTCACGGGCACGGCGATGTACGCCCTGGGTATGCAGCGGCTGGATGAATTGCGTGCGCTGCAAAACGCCCGTGCACCCTTGCCGCTGGTGGATGGCATCGGCCGAAATTGGGGCCTGTGGCGTATCAATTCGGTGGTGGAAACCCAGAGCAATGTGATCGATGACGGCACCGCCTTGGTCATGAGTTGGTCCTTGGAACTGGAGGAATTCGTCAATGCGTAGAGTACGAAGTATTGCCGGTGATTCGGTCAACCTGTTGCTCTATCGCGAGCTGGGGCGCTGCGATGACGTGGCCGAAGAAACCCTCTGGCGGGTCAACCCCGACCTGGCGGAATACGGCCCGGTGCTACCGGCCGGCGTTGGGGTGATCGTGCCCGAAATGGCCGCGCGGCCTGCAGCGCTGCGTCCCGTGTCGGCCTGGGATTAAGGAGGCAGCATGGCACAGGGATTCACTCCGATCGTGGAGTTTTACGGCGCCAATGCGGCGTTGCTCAATCAGCGCCTGATGCACTGGAGCCATACCGACACCACGGGCATAAAGACCGACCGCCTGGAGCTGACCCTCAATATCGAGGGGCTTGAAGGGCTGCCCAGCCTGAACGGAAAGATCGGCTTGCGTGTGGGTTATAAAGAGTCCGGCCTGGTGGAAAAGGGCCAGTTTGTGGTCACTCAGCGAACCCCGGTGCTGTTTCCCATGCGCCTGATGATCGTCGCCACGGCGGCGCCCTTCAGCGCGGCGGATACGACGGGCTACCGCCAACGCCGATCGGCCAGTTACGGGCCGACTACGCTGGGTGCGCTGTTTCGCCAACTGGTCAGTCGCCACGGTTATTCCCCGCGTGTGGCACCGACGCTGGACGGTATTGCGATTGCGCATATCGACCAGTCCAACGAAAGCGACATGGCGTTCATCACCCGTCTCGCCGAGCGCTACAGCGCAGTGACCAAACCGATCAACGAACTGTATGTGCTGGCTGAAGCCGGGCGGGTCAACTCGCTTTCGGGGCAACTGCTGCCGGACGTGACCTTGTCCGTGACCCAGGACAACCGCCCTGGTGATCAATCGTTCATCACCGCCAAATTCGACGAAAAATCCCGCGCGAAATACGAGGGTTGCCGCGTGACGTGGTGGGATGCTGCTGCGTGCAAACAGCGCGTGGTTCAGGTCGGTAACACTCCCTTCAAGACCCTGCGTCAACGCTGCCAGAACGAAGATGAAGCGCGTGCTGTGGCCGAAGGCGAGTTGCGGCGGGTAGGGCGTGAAGACTTGACGTTGCAGATTGACTGCCCCGGCAATCCGTTACTGGCTGCCGAGGGGTTGCTTCTGCTGGATGAAACCTGGCCCTCCTACATGCAAGGGCGATGGTCGATCAAACAGGTGGTTCATACCGGTGACCCGGCGACGGGGTATCGCAGCTCGATCACAGCGTGTGGGTTGTCGGAGTAGAGGTTTTCAAAGGTAGACCTATGGTGATTTCGCTTCCTCAACTGCTTCAAGTGATGCCTGGGGCCCGCCCGCGAGCGGGCATTTTTTTAACGGCTTTAAATGACGCTATGAATCGGTATGACATCAACCGCGCAAAACGCATCGCTGCCTTCCTCGCCCAAATCGGCCACGAATCCGGCGAGTTGCGCTATGTGCGCGAGCTGGGCAGTGATCAATACCTGAGCAAGTACGACACCGGCACCTTGGCCATACGCCTGGGCAATACCCCGCAAGCGGATGGCGATGGCCAGAAGTACCGGGGCAGGGGGCTGATACAGATTACCGGCCGTCGTAACTACCTGGCGTGCAGCCAGGCTCTGTTCGGTGATGATCGCCTGCTGCTTCAGCCCGAGCTGCTGGAGCAACCGCAATGGGCTGCTGAGTCTGCGGCCTGGTTCTGGCAAAGCAATGGCCTGAATGAACTGGCCGACAAGGACCAGTTCACCACGATCACGCGGCGGATCAATGGCGGGCTCAATGGCTTGGAGGATCGCCTGCAACGGTGGACGCGGGCGAAGGCGGTGCTATGCGTTTCCTAGTCGGTTGTCGCGTGGTCGGCGTTTGCCTGCTAATGGCCGTTGTGTGGCAAGTCCAGGCCTGGCGTTATGGCTTGCAGCTTGAACAGCAAGCGGCTGCGCAGGTGCAGGCGCTTAATCAGCAATCTGCGTCTGCCCTGCATCAGCAACAGGTACAGCAGGAACAACGGCTGGCGCTGGAGCAACAGCTCAGTGCCAGCGACCAACAACATGCCCAGGAACTGAACAATGCCCAACGTCATCAGGCGGCTCTGCGTGACCGCCTGGCCACTGCTGATGTGCGGTTGTCAGTCCTTCTCGACACCGCCGATACCTCCCGTGGTTGCGCAGTGCCAGCCGCCACCCCCACCGGCGGCGTGGTTCATGCAGCCCCGCGAGCCCAACTTGACCCGGCGCATGCTCAACGAATTATCGCCATCACCGACGACGGCGACAGTGCGCTGATCGCCCTGCGTGCGTGTCAGGCATATGTGCAGGCCGTCGCGCATTAGCGTCTTGATGCACTCTGTAACTTGCATGGCCAATGGGCTCCTGTAGGGTAGGCGAACCCCCGCCCATTCCTGGAGACGACCGTGAAGGAAATCACTCAATTGGCCGCTGAACTGGGTCGCCGCTTGCAGGTGCTCAATGCCCATGTCACCACTGCCGAGTCCTGTACCGGTGGCGGTATTGCCGAAGCCATCACGCGGATTCCAGGGAGTTCGGCGTGGTTCGAGGCGGGCTATGTCACTTATTCCAATCGTCAGAAGACCCGGCAGTTGAATGTGCCGGAAGCGTTGTTTCCAAAAGTGGGCGCCGTCAGCCAGGAAGTGGTGGAAGCGATGGTCCGTGGCGCCCAGGAAAAAAGCCTGGCGCGTTTTGCCGTGGCAGTCAGTGGTGTGGCGGGGCCGGACGGCGGTTCGCCGGACAAGCCAGTGGGCACCGTATGGCTGGCTTTTGGCGTGGGTGATGAGGTGACGGCTGAGCTTGAGCACTTCACCGGCAACCGCGACGAGGTCCGCCGACAAACGGTAAAGGCCGCCCTAGAGGGCTTGTTGCGACGAGCTGCAGCAGAAATCGAAAATCAGGGGTAGGCGATCCCGGATCTTTGTGGAACAATACTGTCTACTTATACAGGTGTTGGCCGACCAGGCCTTATTGATTACGTGAGGACTTTAATGGACGACAACAAGAAGAAAGCCTTGGCTGCGGCCCTGGGTCAGATCGAACGTCAATTCGGCAAGGGTGCCGTAATGCGTATGGGCGATCACGACCGCCAGGCGATCCCGGCCATTTCCACTGGCTCTCTGGGTCTGGACATCGCGCTCGGCATTGGCGGCCTGCCAAAAGGCCGTATCGTTGAAATCTACGGTCCTGAATCTTCCGGTAAAACGACCCTGACCCTGTCGGTGATTGCCCAGGCGCAGAAAATGGGCGCCACCTGTGCGTTCGTCGACGCCGAGCACGCCCTGGACCCAGAGTACGCCGGCAAGCTGGGCGTCAACGTTGACGACCTGCTGGTTTCCCAGCCGGACACCGGCGAGCAAGCCCTGGAAATCACCGACATGCTGGTGCGCTCCAACGCCATCGACGTGATCGTGGTCGACTCCGTGGCGGCCCTGGTACCCAAGGCTGAAATCGAAGGCGAAATGGGTGACATGCACGTGGGCCTGCAAGCCCGTCTGATGTCCCAGGCGCTGCGTAAAATCACCGGTAACATCAAGAACGCCAACTGCCTGGTGATCTTCATCAACCAGATCCGTATGAAGATCGGCGTAATGTTCGGCAGCCCGGAAACCACCACCGGTGGTAACGCGTTGAAGTTCTACGCTTCGGTCCGTCTGGATATCCGCCGTACTGGCGCGGTGAAGGAAGGTGACGAGGTTGTCGGTAGCGAAACCCGCGTTAAAGTCGTGAAGAACAAAGTGGCACCGCCTTTCCGTCAAGCCGAGTTCCAGATTCTCTACGGCAAGGGTATCTACCTGAACGGCGAAATGATCGACCTGGGCGTGCTGCACGGTTTCGTCGAGAAGTCCGGTGCCTGGTATGCCTACAACGGCAGCAAGATCGGTCAGGGCAAGGCCAACTCGGCCAAGTTCCTGGCGGACAACCCGGACATCGCAGCCACGCTTGAGAAGCAGATCCGCGACAAGCTGCTGACCGCAGCACCAGACGTGAAAGCGGCCGCCAACCGTGAGCCGGTTGACGAGATGGAAGAAGTCGACACTGACATCTGAAGCAAACGATGACTGTTGTACTGGATACACTCGTCGCCGTTCGGCGCACTGCAATGGACCTGCTCGCTCGCCGCGAGCATGGTCGAGTCGAGCTGACGCGTAAGTTGCGTCAGCGCGGCGCAGAGCCTGAGATGATCGAAAGTGCCCTCGACCGTTTGACGGAGGAGGGGCTGCTGTCGGAAGCCCGTTATCTCGAAAGTTTCGTTTCCTACCGAGCGCGCTCTGGCTACGGCCCTGCGCGAATTCGTGAAGAACTGAGCCAACGTGGCCTGCAGCGTGCCGATATCGACCTTGCCCTGCGTGAGTGCGGTATCAGCTGGCAGGCGCAGTTGGAAGACACCTGGCGTCGCAAGTTTTCCGGCCATCTGCCGATCGATGCCAAGGAACGCGCCAAACAGGGGCGTTTCCTGAGCTATCGCGGCTTCTCGATGGAAATGATCAGCCGCCTGTTGAGTGGCCGAGATCTGGACGACTGAGCGAACCAAAAAACAAAGGCCCACTATGAAAATAGTGGGCCTTTTTTTTCGTCTATCAAAAAGTCACGCCGGCTCCGGCGCCACCCGCTGCTGCGCCTTCCCCTGAGCCTGTGCCCAGTTCTCCGGCAAATTGATGTAATCCACCAACTCCCGCAGCCGCCCCTGGTCCCGCCCATTGAAGTTGAACACCAACCGAGTCAAATGGCTGAACCGCGCTTCATCATGCTCCTCGCCCGTGTACGCAAGCTGCTGGAACTCCCCACTCAACCGCAAGCTGGCAAACTCGCTTTGCAGATGAGCCAACGCCCGATCACTGAGCGGGTGATTCATGCGCACCACAAACTCACGTTTCAACCAACGAGTGGAGTGGAAGTTGGCATAAAACCGGTTGATCTCTTCCACGGCTTCTTGTGCGCTGTAAACCAACCGCACCAGCTTGAGGTCGGTAGGCAATATGTAGCGATTGGCTTCCAATTGGCCACGGATAAAGTCCAGAGCGCCTTGCCAGAAACCCCCACCCGGTGCGTCCAGCAAAACCACCGGCACCAGCGGGCTCTTGCCGGTCTGGATCAGCGTCAAAACCTCCAGCGCTTCGTCCAGGGTGCCAAAACCACCTGGGCACAGCACCAGCGCGTCGGCTTCCTTGACGAAAAACAGTTTGCGCGTGAAGAAGAAGTGGAACGACAACAGGTTGTCGGTGCCATCGATGGTTGGGTTGGCGTGTTGCTCGAACGGCAGGGTGATGTTGAACCCCAGGCTGTGTTCCAGGCCCGCACCTTCATGCGCGGCGGCCATGATGCCGCCGCCGCCGCCTGTGATCACCATCAGGTCCGATTGCGCCAGCAGGGCGCCGACTTCCCGGGCCAAGGCATACAACGGGCTTTCAACGGGCGTGCGTGCCGAGCCGAACACCGTGACCTTGCGGCGGTCCTTGAATTGTTCCAGGACGCGGAAGGCGTTATCCAGCTCGCGGATGGCTTGCAAGGTGATCTTGGCGTTCCAGCGGCTGCGGTCATCCTTGGCCATGCGTAGCACGGTGAGAATCATGTCGCGGTACAGGGGGGTATTCTGGCTGTTGGGAGCGATCAGTTGGAGTTGTGCTTCGACCTGTTGCGTGAGGTCGGCCCCGTTTTCTTCAAGTTGCCGGAGCAGGCGGTCATTCGGTTCATAAGGCATTCAACTTCTCCTTCTTGCAGGGCCCGGGTGGCCGACGAGCCATTCGCCGGAGGCGACGACACTGCATGTGTCATTGCTTGCCGCAGGGGGCAACCTTCTTTTGCCCTGAAAATGTTACAGAACAGCATGAAAAGCGCTGTGGATGAACGGTTGGGATGACTTGATCATGGGCCGGAAAACCCTTGGCTGGCAACCACTTATTGGCCGCCTGATAGGGAGTCTAGCTGCTGGAGAGGACTTGAAGCGGGGGGAGTGCGCACCACCGGACGGCAGTGCGCGCAGCTCACGTGGTTACTTTTTCTTCTTCGCCGCAGCCGGTGCCGGGCAGTCAGCCTCGATGAACTTGACCGACGCCACGGGGCGGTTGGTCTTGTTCTCGGTGATGTCGTAGCGCATCACTGCGCCCTTGGCCATCAACTCGCGGTAGCCCTTGTTCAGGCACACGCTCTGGCCCAGCTGGAAATACACAGCCTTGGGGTTGGCGCGCATCTGCTCGGCCCGATCAGGCTGCACACTGAGGTGATCGATCAGTTGCATGCCTTCGACGGTGTAGGCCACTTCCAGGGTCTTTTCATCGATTTCCCGGGGCAGGTCCTTGTTGCTTTCAGCCGCGACGCTTTGCAGCTTGCGGTTCATTTGGGCCTCCAGCAACGAGGCCGCCTGGGCGCCCATGGGCACGACCAGCGCCAGGGCGACGGATGGAACGACAAGGCGCAGCATGGAACGCAGCATGAAACTCTCCTGATTCGGTTACTGGTGCATAGACCAGCCACTGCGCTGTGCGTTCAGTGGCGCGCAATTATAGGTGACCGCTTGCCACTACAGCCAGGCGTATCGCTGGTAAACTGCGGCCACTTGAGCCCTCCACGAGTTTTCACCGTGTCGATTTACCCGTCCCAACGGCGCATCCGATGAGCCACGCCGTCTCCCGCCTGCGCACCCAGCGCCTGGCCCGTGCCGTTCGGCCGTTCCTCAATCGTGGTTCCCGCGCCGAACGCTGCCCCGGCTGTCGGGTGATCCCCGAGTATTGCCTGTGTGCCTGGCGCCCCAAGGTTCAGGCCCGGTCCGCCATGTGCCTGCTGATGCACGACGTGGAACCGATGAAACCGAGCAACACCGGCTGGCTGATCGCCGATGTGATCGACGACACCACCGCGTTCGCCTGGTCCCGCACCGAAGTCGACCCTGAGCTGCTGACCTTGCTCGCAGATCCACAGTGGCAACCTTACATCGTGTTCCCCGGCGAATTTGTTACGCCCGAACGGGTGGTCAGCGAGGTCAAGGTGGAGGCGGGCAAACGCCCGCTGTTCATCCTGCTGGACGGCACCTGGAGCGAAGCGCGCAAGATGTTTCGCAAGAGCCCGTACCTGGAGCACCTGCCGGTCCTGAGCCTGGCGTCGGAACAGCTGTCTCGCTACAAGCTGCGTCGATCAAAGCGAGATGATCATTTCTGTACCGCCGAAGTGGCGGCGCTGTGCCTGGAACTGGCCGATGATCAAACCGCCAGTGAAGTGCTGGATGCCTACCTCGATGTGTTCAGCACCCACTACCTGGCCGCCAAGTTCCAACTGCCGCTGGATCCTGCGGACATCGTCCATACTCGTCTTGCACCCTATATCCACGCGGTATAACCAGACGACGTTTGCATGATGGCACTGCAAACCGGCAACCCGCTAAAATGCCCACGGGCGTAGTGCTTGACCCCCCAGGCTACGCTGGGCATGCTGGGCGCCGATTGGGGCTTAACCGTGAATTTTCAGCGTCGTTGCAGGTGTTTTTGACGCTGAGTATGCCCTGTGGCGATGGCTGCCTGGCCATCGCCTTGTGTACTGGCGAACCCTGAACCCATCAGGGCTCCCATAAAAAACAGGATCATTTAATCAATGGCCACATACGACATCCTGATAGCCGATGACCACCCGCTGTTTCGCAGTGCACTGCATCAGGCAGTGACCTTGGGGCTCGGCCCGGACGTGCGCCTGGTCGAAGTGGCCAGTATTGCCGAGCTGGAAGCCCGCCTCACCGAAAAATCCGACTGGGACCTGGTGCTGCTCGACCTGAACATGCCCGGGGCCTACGGTTTTTCCGGGCTGGTGCTGTTGCGGGGGCAGTACCCGCAGATTCCCGTGGTGATGGTCTCGGCCCAGGAAGAGGCCGACGTGGTGGTGCGCTCCAAGGAGTTTGGTGCCAGTGGTTTCATTCCAAAGTCCAGCGCCATGGAAGATATCCAGAACGCCGTGCGCACGGTGCTCGATGGCGACGTGTCCTGGCCGCCCCAGGCGTTTGAAGAAATCAATGTGTCCGATGAAGCCAAGGCTGCGCGGGACGGGCTTGCCAGCCTTACGCCGCAGCAGTTTCGTGTATTGACCATGGTGTGCGAAGGCCTGCTGAACAAGCAGATTGCCTATGAGCTGAACGTGTCGGAAGCGACCATCAAGGCCCACGTGACCGCGATCTTCCGCAAGCTCGGCGTACGCACGCGCACCCAGGCGGCGCTGCTCTTGCAACAACTTGAGTCAATTTCGCAGCATTAAGATGTCACCGGTTCACGCTTTTTTGACTTTATGTGAACTAGTTTCCCCACTCCTTTGGTTCAGTTGCCTACATCTATGTCGCCTTTCAAGGGTCAAACCGGTATCAAACGTATCTTCAACGCAGGGGGCTACTCCCTGGACGGCCTGCGTGCGGCTTTCACCGGCGAGGCGGCATTTCGTCAGTTGGTGTTGCTGAACGTCATCCTGATCCCGCTGAGCTTTTTCCTGCACGTCAGTCGCGTCGAGCGCGCCTTGTTGATTGCGGTGTGCCTGCTGGCCCTGATCGTCGAGCTGCTCAACTCGGCGGTGGAAGCGGCGATCGACCGCATCTCCCTGGACCGTCACCCTTTGTCCAAGAACGCCAAGGACATGGGCAGCGCCGCACAATTCGTGGCCCTGACCATGATCACCCTGGTGTGGGCCGTTATCCTGATCTAAGCCTCAGGCAATGCTCGGCAGCACGATCTCGTCGCTGCGCTGAACCCCGGCGGTAAAGGCGCGGCACAGTTCCAGGAACTCGCGCATCGCCGAGGTCTGGTACTTCTGTTTATGCCAGATGAAGTAGAACTGCCGGGCCAGGTCCAGGTCCGGGGTTTCCACTGGCACCAGGCTGCCACGGCGGAATGCATCGCGCAGCGCCAGCCGGGAGATGCAGCCAATGCCCAAGCCTGATTCCACTGCCCGTTTGATCGCCTCGGTGTGTTCCAGCTCCAGGCGGATATTCAGCGCGCTGCGGTGATGACGCATGGCTTGGTCAAACGTCAGGCGCGTGCCCGAGCCCTGTTCTCGCAGGATCCAGGCTTCATGGGTCAACTCCTCCATGGTCGCCACGCCACGCTTGGCCAGGTGATGCTGCGGTGCGCAGAACACTACCAGCTCGTCCTCCACCCAGGTTTGCACCTCGATATCCGGGTGGCTGCAGTCACCTTCGATTAGACCCAGGTCAATTTCGTAGTGCGCCACCTGGTGCACGATATGCGCAGTGTTCTGCACATGCAGCTTCACCTGGCTCTCGGGGTGCTGCTGCATGAAACTGCCGATCAGCAGGGTCGCCAGGTAATTGCCGATGGTCAGCGTGGCGCCCACCGCCAGGGAACCGAAGCCTGACTTGCCGTTGAGCAGGTCCTCGATCTCCTTGGCCTGGTCCAGCAGCGCCACCGCCTGGGGTAGCAGTTGATGGCCGAGGGCGTTGAGGCTCAGGCGCTTGCCCGCGCGGTCGAATAATTGGCAGCTGGATTGACGCTCCAGTTCGGTGATCGACGTGCTGGCGGCGGATTGAGATAAGGCCAGAAGGCCAGCAGCGCGGGAGACGCTTTCCTGCTGGGCGACGGCGACGAAAACTTGCAGTTGACGGAGAGTAAATCGCATATCGATATAACCGATAACCCTTATCTTAATAATCCAGTTAACAGATATTGTCGCCGCCATTAGAATGCTGTGCAATTGCGCATCCCATCTTTGGCGCAGACCCATTTCCAGGAGTCCCCCGTACATGAGCAACATGAACCACGAGCGTGTCCTCAGTGTTCATCACTGGAACGACACTCTGTTCAGCTTCAAGTGCACCCGCGATCCGGGCCTGCGCTTCGAGAACGGTCAGTTCGTGATGATCGGCCTGCAACAGCCCAACGGCCGCCCGCTCATGCGTGCTTACTCCATTGCCAGCCCGAACTGGGAAGAGCATCTGGAGTTCTTCAGCATCAAGGTCCCGGATGGCCCGCTGACTTCCCAATTGCAGCACTTGAAGGAAGGCGACGAGATCATCATCAGCAAAAAACCGACAGGCACCCTGGTGCTTGACGATTTGAAGCCGGGCAAACACCTGTACCTGCTCAGCACCGGTACTGGCCTGGCGCCGTTCATGAGCGTGATCCAGGACCCGGAAACCTACGAGCGCTTTGAAAAAGTGATCCTGTGCCACGGCGTGCGTTACGTCAACGAAGTTGCCTACCGCGAGTTCATCACCGAGCACCTGCCGCAGAATGAATTCTTCGGCGAGGCCCTGCGTGACAAGTTGATCTACTACCCTACCGTGACCCGCGAGCCGTTCGAAAACGAAGGCCGCCTGACCGACCTGATGCGCAGCGGCAAGCTGTTCAGCGACATCGGCCTGCCGCCGATCAACCCTGAAGACGACCGCGCCATGCTGTGCGGCAGCCCGAGCATGCTGGACGAAACCAGCGAAGTGCTGAACAGCTTCGGCCTGAAGGTTTCGCCGCGCATGCGTGAGCCAGGTGACTACCTGATCGAGCGCGCATTCGTCGAAAAGTAATTACCGACCAACTGTAGGAGCCGGCTTGCCGGCGATGCCCTCCAAGACGTCGCGATTATCCAGAATAAACGCTTCATCGTTGACGACCATCGCCGGCAAGCCGGCTCCTACAGTAAAAAAAGCCCGCGTTGCCTGTGAAGGCAACGCGGGCTTTTTCGTTTCTGCGGTTTACTGGGCGGGAAGCACTTCCAACACACAAATCACCCCCGTTTCGGGATAGTGCCAACGCACATCCACATCCCAGAACTGCGCACCGTATTCCCGCTCCGGCCCCGGCGTCTGATACGCCGGCCGTGGGTCCTGTGCCAGGCATTGATCAATCAACGCCACCAAGGGTTCGCCAAGGCGCTCGGCGTGGCTTTGTGCCTGTTGCAGGGCGGTCTTCAGCCACTGCACCGGAATCAGCTGCGGCGCGGCACTGGCGATGCCGTTGGTGGCGATGTCGACCATGTCGGCATACGGCACGTACGGCTTGATATCCAGCACCGGCGTGCCATCGAGCAGGTCAATCCCGGAAATCCACAGCTTGCCGGGTTCCACCTTGTCCAGCTTCACCACCGACTGGCCGATGCCGTTGGGTCGGTGGGTGGCGCGGGTGGCGAACACGCCCATGGATGCATTGCCGCCCAGACGGGGCGGGCGCACTTTCAGGCGGGGCTTGTCTTCCAGGGTCTGGTGGAACAGGAACAACAGCCACACATGGCTGACCTGCTCCAGGCCCTGCACTGCCTCGCCGCCGTCGAACGGCGCCACCAACTCGAGTACGCCACGGGCGGCGGGCGCCAGTTGCGGTTGGCGCGGGATGGCGAACTTCTCCTTGAAGCAGGAGCGCACAAAGCCGACGGGGGAGACGTTGTAGCTCATGGCTCAGGTGCGAACCCGCAAGGTCAGACCCTTGAGGAAATTGCGCAGCAACTGGTCGCCGCACGGGCGGTAGTTGGTGTGGCCGAACTTGCGGAACAGTGCGCTCAGCTCGGGCTTGGACACCGGGAACTCGGCGGCCTTGAGGATGGCGTGCATGTCGTCTTCCTTCAGTTCGAAGGCCACGCGCAGTTTCTTGAGGATGATGTTGTTGGTCACCGGCGTCTCGATCGGCTGCGGCGGGCGGCTTTCGTCCTTGCCGCGCTTGAAGATCACCAGGCCGTCGAGGAAGTGCGCCATGACTTCATCCGGGCAGAACACGAAGCCTTCTTCCTCGTCTTTCTTGAGGTAGGTCAGCAGGTCGTCCTTGGTCACGTCCATGCCGCCGAGCTTGATGATCTCGACCATCTTGTTGTCGCTGATGTCGAGCATGTAGCGCACGCTGCGTAGTACGTCGTTGTGAATCATGGTGGGCAATCCTGGTATTCAACTGAGGACACCGCCCAAATCCGGCAGTGTCGAGAAAAAGGGTGACGGCTTAGAACTTCTCTTTGCCGGACAGGTAACGCCATTGGCCGACCGGCACCTTGCCGATGGACACGCCGCCAATACGGATACGGCGGATGGCGATGACCTTGAGGCCAACCGCTTCGCAGAACAGGGCGATCACGCCGGGCTGCGGGTTTTTCATCGCAAAGCGCAGGCGGTTTTCGTTCTGCCAGCTGGCTTTGACGGGCGGCAGCTCTTTGCCTTTGTAGGTCAGGCCGTGGTTCAGGCGATTGAGGCCGTGGGCAACCATGTCGCCTTCGACCTCGACCACGTATTCCTGCTCGATCTTGGCGGCATCGGTGGTCAACTTGCGCAGAATCTTCCAGTCCTGGGTGAACACCAGCAGGCCGCTGGCCTTGGCCTGCAGGTCGGCGCTGGCGCTCAGGCGCAGGAAGTGGCCCTTGAGCGGACGCTTGCCGAAGCGGTGTTCTTCCGAGAGGGTGTCGGCGCTGATCGAAGCCATGGCCGTTTCGGCGTCTACGCCAGCCGGCGCGTGCAGCAGGATAGTCACCGGCTCGGGCGCGGTGGCCTTGGCCTCAGGGTCCAGCTCGACCTTCTGGGTGGTGACCTTGAACTGCGGCTCGTCGATCACTTCACCGTCCACCGAGACCCAGCCGCCTTCGATGAACAGCTCAGCCTCCCGACGGGAGCAACCGACCAGTTCGATAAGGCGTTTGGAGAGGCGTATGGGGTCAGTCATGACAAGGGCCGTAACAAAAGGGGGCGGCTATTGTACCTGCCTGGCGCCGGTTAATCCCGGCTCCATTTCAGTGCTGGTGTTTTTTGTGGGGGCTCTGGCTTTGCTGGGAGCTGGCTTGTGTGGGAGCTGGCTTGCCTGCGATTGCCTCCACTCGGTACATCAGGCAGACCGAGGTGCCTGCATCGCAGGCAAGCCAGCGCCTACAGGCGTGCGCAAACGCATGTGCAGCAACGGATACGGCTGCCCCAAGCCATCATGCTCCGTACGTCCGATCACCTCGAAACCCTGCTTGAAGTAAAACCCCAACGCTTGTGGATTCTGCTCGTTCACATCCAGCTCATCGGCGTTCAAATGCTCAATCGCATACCTCAACAATTGCCGGCCCAAACCTTCCCCCCGGTGCTGTGGGTCAATAAACAGCATCTCGACCTTGCCCGCCGCCACCCCGGCAAACCCGGTTATGTTCTGGCGCGCGTCCTTGGTGCAGATCAGCATCACGGCGTCCAGGTAGCGGGTCAGCACCAGGTTTTTCAACAACAGGATGTAACTGTCCGGCAGAAAGTCATGGGTCGCCCGCACCGAGGCCTCCCAAAGGCGCGCCAACTCGGGGTAGTCGCTGGTTTTAGGTGTGTGGATAACCGAATGCTGACGCATGCCCGCTGCCCCTTGCCGATGAATGGCGCCGATGGGCAAACGATAGACCGAAAAAAGCCCCGCATCTTGTCCAGAGGCGGGGCTTTTTCAAATTATTACGCAGGCGCGATTCAGTCGCGCTTTTCAGCCCACAAGTCGTACTCGTCGGCGTCGGTCACGGTGCACCACACCTTGTCACCTGGCTTCAAACCGCTGGCATCGTCGATGAACACGTTACCGTCGATTTCCGGCGCGTCGAAGAAGCAACGGCCAACGGCGCCTTGCTCGTCGACTTCGTCGATCAGCACTTCGATTTCCTTGCCGATGCGCAGTTGCAGGCGCGCCGAGCTGATGGCCTGCTGGTGCGCCATGAAACGCTCCCAACGGTCTTGCTTGACGTCGTCCGGCACCACGGCCAGGTCCAGCAGGTTGGCGGGTGCGCCCTCTACCGGCGAGTATTGGAAGCAGCCGACGCGGTCCAGTTGGGCTTCGGTCAGCCAGTCCAGCAGGTACTGGAAGTCTTCTTCTGTTTCGCCAGGGAAGCCGACGATGAAGGTGGAGCGGATGATCAGCTCCGGGCAGATCTCGCGCCAGTTCTTGATGCGCGCCAGGGTCTTATCTTCGAAGGCCGGGCGTTTCATGGCCTTGAGCACTTTCGGGCTGGCGTGCTGGAACGGGATGTCCAGGTACGGCAGGATCTTGCCGGCGGCCATCAGTGGGATCAGCTCATCCACGTGCGGGTACGGGTAGACGTAGTGCAGGCGTACCCACACGCCCAGGCTGCTCAAGGCTTCGCACAGCTCGGTCATGCGGGTTTTCACCGGCGCGCCGTTCCAGAAACCGGTGCGGTATTTCACATCGACGCCGTAGGCGCTGGTGTCCTGGGAGATCACCAGCAGCTCTTTCACGCCGGATTTGACCAGGCGCTGGGCCTCGTCGAGCACGTCACCCACCGGGCGGCTGACCAGCTTGCCGCGCATCGACGGGATGATGCAGAAGCTGCAGCTGTGGTTGCAGCCTTCGGAAATCTTCAGGTACGCGTAGTGACGCGGGGTCAGCTTGATGCCTTGCGGCGGTACCAGGTCGATCAGCGGGTTGTGGTCCTGGCGCGGCGGCACCACTTCGTGCACGGCGTTGACCACCTGCTCGTACTGTTGCGGGCCGGTCACGGCCAGCACGCTCGGGTGTACGTTGCGGATATTGCCTTCTTCCACACCCATGCAGCCGGTCACGATGACCTTGCCGTTTTCCTTGATCGCTTCGCCGATCACTTCCAGGGACTCAGCCTTGGCCGAGTCGATGAAGCCGCAGGTGTTGACCACCACCACGTCCGCGTCCTGGTAGGTGGACACGACGTCATAGCCTTCCATGCGCAATTGCGTAAGGATGCGTTCGGAATCGACCAGGGCCTTGGGGCAGCCCAGGGATACAAAGCCGACCTTGGGATTGGCCGTCGCGGGAGTGGTGGACATGTCTAACCTCGGTATTGAATGACGCCGCCAGTCGGGCACGACAAGGCGGTAGACGGGCGCTTGGTGCGCCTCTGATCAAAAAGTGCGCAATTCTAGCGACGGGCAACGCACTTGACCAGCTTTATGCAGGGAAATACGACGAGTGCTGCGCTATGCTTCGCGCCGTTGCACACGGGTAGAACCCCGAGGTCAATAAAACGTCTGTTACGAGAAGTAAAACAGCGCATGCTAGGGTCAGCTTAGACGCGCTGTTTATAAAAGACCTCAGGTCAAAGGGCAGGAGTGGTTGATGGGTCAGGCAAGTAGTCAGGCAGCAGGTGCCGAGCATTCCAACGCAAAGCCGATTGGCATGCTGGTGGCGGCGGTCGGGGTGGTTTACGGCGATATCGGTACCAGCCCGCTCTATACCCTAAAAGAAGTGTTCACTGGCGGTTACGGGGTTCAGGTCAACCATGATGGGGTGCTGGGGATCCTGGCGCTGATCTTCTGGTCGCTGATCTGGGTCGTGTCGATCAAGTACATGCTGTTCGTGCTGCGCGCCGACAACCAGGGCGAGGGCGGCATCATGGCCCTCACGGCACTGGCGCGTCGGGCGGCAGGGGAGCGCAAGAAACTGCGCAGTTTTCTGGTGGTGTGTGGGTTGTGCGGTGCGGCGCTGTTCTACGGCGACAGCATGATCACCCCGGCCATTTCCGTGTTGTCGGCCATCGAAGGCTTGGAGTTGGCGTTCGACGGCCTGGAAAAATGGGTCGTGCCCATCGCGTTGATCGTGCTGGTGGCGCTGTTTCTGATCCAGAAACACGGCACCGACCGCATCGGCAAGCTGTTCGGGCCGGTGATGGTCACCTGGTTCCTGGTGCTGGGCGGCCTGGGGGTGTATGGCATCACGCTGCACCCTGAAGTGCTCAGCGCGTTGAACCCGCTCTGGGGCGTGCGGTTCTTCCAGGCCCACCCGGGGATTGGCGTGGCCATTCTCGGCGCCGTGGTCCTGGCATTGACCGGGGCCGAGGCACTGTACGCCGACATGGGCCACTTCGGCCGCAAGCCCATCGCCCGCGCCTGGTTCATGCTGGTGTTGCCGGCGCTGGTGCTGAACTATTTCGGCCAGGGCGCCATGCTGCTGGGCGATCCGGAAGCGGCGCGCAACCCGTTCTACCTGCTGGCGCCGAGTTGGGCGTTGATCCCGCTGGTGGTGCTGTCCACCCTGGCGACCGTGATTGCGTCCCAGGCGGTGATTTCCGGCGCGTTCTCGTTGACGCGCCAGGCGATCCAGTTGGGCTACATCCCGCGCATGCACATCCAGCACACCTCCAGCGCCGAGCAGGGCCAGATCTATATCGGGGCGGTGAATTGGTCGCTGATGGTCGGCGTGATCCTGCTGGTGCTGGGTTTCGAGTCCTCCAACGCCCTGGCCTCGGCCTACGGCGTGGCCGTGACCGGCACCATGCTGATGACCACCATCCTGGTGTCGGCGGTGATGTTGCTGCTGTGGAAATGGCCGCCGATCCTGGCGGTGCCGGTACTGGTCTGCTGCCTGTTGGTCGACGGCCTGTATTTTGCCGCCAACGTGCCGAAAATCATCCAGGGTGGTGCCTTCCCGGTATTGGCGGGGATCGTGTTGTTCGTGCTGATGACCACCTGGAAGCGCGGCAAGCAGTTGCTGGTGGACCGCCTCGACGAAGGCGGCCTGCCGCTGCCGATCTTTATCGGCAGTATCCGCGTGCAGCCGCCGCACCGCGTGCAGGGCACTGCCGTGTTCCTCACCGCGCGGCCTGACGCGGTGCCCCACGCGCTGTTGCACAACCTGCTGCATAACCAGGTGTTGCATGAGCAGGTGGTGATGCTGACGGTGGTCTACGAAGACATCCCACGGGTGCCCGCCTCGCGTCGTTTCGAAGTGGACGCCTACGGCGAAGGCTTCTTCCGGGTGATCCTGCACTTCGGTTTTGCCGACGAGCCGGACGTGCCCGAGGCCTTGAAGCTGTGTCATCTGGATGACTTGGACTTCAGTCCGATGCGCACCACCTACTTCCTCAGCCGCGAGACCGTCATTGCCTCGCGCATCAAGGGCATGGCGCGCTGGCGCGAAGCGCTGTTCGCGTTCATGTTGAAAAACGCCAACGGCAACCTGCGCTTCTTCAAGTTGCCGGTTAACCGCGTGATCGAGCTGGGCACCCAGGTCGAAATGTAGGCGGTTGCAAAACGGGAGCCGGCAATCGGCTCCCGTGTTCCATTCTGAACCCTGTGCAATCGCGCGTTGTCGACTAGGCTCTAAGCACCGTTGAGTGCCCATAGAACCCAGAAGAGGTGCGCCATGAGTCAGCTGCTCGAACCCTATACCCTCCGTCAATTGACCCTGCTCAACCGCATTGCTGTGTCGCCGATGTGCCAATACTCGGCCGAGGATGGCCTGGCCAATGACTGGCACCTGGTGCACCTGGGCAGTCGCGCCGTGGGGGGCGCCGGGCTGATTTTCACTGAAGCCACCGCCGTGACCGCTGATGGCCGCATCACCGCCCAGGACCTGGGCCTGTGGAACGACGCACAGATCGAGCCGTTGCAACGCATCACACGCTTTATTGCCGCCCAAGGCGCGGTGGCGGGGATTCAACTGGCCCACGCCGGGCGCAAGGCCAGCACCCACCGGCCCTGGATCGGCAAGCATGGCAGCGTCAAGCCCGAAGATGGCGGTTGGGTGCCGGTGGGGCCGTCACCGATTGCCTTTGACCCCAACCACACGCAACCCAAGCCGCTCGATGAAGCGCAGATCCAGCAGGTGATCGCCGACTTTGTCGCCGCCGCCAAACGCGCACTCACGGCGGGTTTCGAGGTGGTGGAGATCCATGCCGCCCACGGTTACCTGCTGCATCAATTCCTCTCGCCCATCAGCAATCAGCGTCAGGACCAGTACGGCGGTTCTTTTGAAAACCGTATTCGCCTGGTGCTGGAAGTGACGAAGGCCGTACGCGACGTCTGGCCCCAGGAGCTGCCGTTGTTCGTGCGGGTGTCGGCCACCGACTGGGTCGAAGACGGCTGGAACCCCGATGAAACGGTGGAACTGGCACGCCGGCTGAAGGACTTGGGGGTGGACCTGATCGACGTGTCCTCCGGTGGCACCGCTGCCAACGCCGAGATCCCCACCGGCCCCGGTTACCAGACCCGCTTTGCCGAGCGTGTGCGCAAGGAGTCCGGCATTGCCACGGGCACTGTCGGCATGATCACCGAACCGGCCCAGGCCGAGCACATCCTGCGCACGTGTCAAGCCGACATCATCTTCCTCGCCCGTGAACTGCTGCGCGACCCGTATTGGCCGCTGCATGCCGATGACGACCTGGGCGGGCGCAAGGCCATCTGGCCGGCGCAGTATCAACGGGCGACGCACCGCGACCAGCCGATTCACGAGTCTGATCTCAGGGACTGATCCCTCAGGCAGTTCCTGCAAACCCACCCTGGCCCGGTGGGTTTTTTCTTGCCCGTGTTCAACGCAACCCGGATGCTTGGCGCTCAAGAGCAGGAGGCCTTCATGTTGATCGAACGTGCATTAAACAAAGACGATATTGCGTTGCTGGCCACCATCGACCGCACGGAGCGGGTTCACGAATGCTACCGCGTCGAGGATGGCAAACTGGTGCTGTACCCCGATTACCACGACATGCGTGGCTGGCCCGAAGGCGAGTCTGAACAGGACGCCATTGCGCTGCTTGCCTGCCTCGAACGGGGCGGCTGGCTTTGGGGGATATTTGACGGGCCCAGCCTGGTGGCCGCGGCAGTGGTGGACAACCGCCCCCTCCACAACCAGCACTTGCTGCTGCGGCAATTGAAGTTCCTGCACGTCAGCCATGGCGCGCGTGGGCGGGGGCTGGGCGGGCGCTTGTTCGCCCTGGCCTGTGAGCACGGGGTGTTGGCAGGAGTGGACGGGTTGTATGTCTCGGCCACGGAGTCGCGCAATACCGTGGACTTTTACCTGGGCCAAGGTTGCTTGATGCTGCAATCCCCAGACCCTGAACTCTACGCACAGGAACCCCACGACATTCACCTCTACCGGCCATTTCGTGAGAAAGGGTTGTAGGTCTTTGTTACCGCAGTAATTTTTTAAGTTAATACTCTAAAAAAATCCCACGTGTGGCGAGATAGTTTCTACGCTTAGGGTAAGTCTGATTTCTGGCCCAGGGAGTCAGTCTGATGGTTCGCGCAGGCATTGCGCTTTGCGGGAGGCGGGTAATGGGCGACAGGAGTGTTTGATTGATCTCAGGAGAAACGGTCCATGACCAAGTCCTATGGTATTGCGGGTGCGGTGGCGGCTTTTCTGGGCCGCAGGTTGACCTTGCGGGGTCGAAGGTTGAGTTCCGATGAAGTGGAATTGCTGGCGCAGTACCGGGCGCTCACCGAGAACGATCAGGTGGCGATGCGCTACCTGATTGGGGCGATGAAGAGTGTTTCGCGGTTCTAAACACCTGTAGGAACTGGCTGTTGTGGCGAGCAAGCTTGCTTGCGCTGGAGTGCGAAGCGCTCCCAAGATTTTGGGGCCGCTGCGCAGCCCAGCGGGAGCAAGCTCCCTCGCCACAAGAGTCCGATCCCCTTGAATCAGGTGTACTTACGCGCCTCTGGCGCCGGCGGGAAGTACTGATACAACCAGGTCTCGCTCAAGGTGCGGTCCTGGGTACGGATGAACAGCCGAAGTTCCACCGGCTCCACGCTGTCGCTGGTCGGGTACCAGTCGAACAGGATGCGGTAGCCCTTGATGTTGTCGAGCACCAGCACGCTGAAATCCTTTACCTGGCCATGGGAGCAGGTCACCACCGGCTTGATCCCGGTGCCGGCCGGCAGGCGGTCGAGGCCGCCACCCTTGAAGTCCACGGCAAAACGACGTGCCCACACCTCAGGGTAGTGCTCGCCCGGTGCCCAACCTTCGGTAAAACCACCCATGCCGGAACGGGTCGCATCGACCTGTGCCAGCGGCGTGCTGACCGGCGGCAGGGCGCTCCAGTACAGTTTGTAGCCGTAGTTCAGCGAATCACCGGCAGCCACTGGCGTTTTCGGGGTCCAGAAGGCCACGATGTTATCCAGGGTTTCGCCAGTCGTCGGGATTTCCAGCAGGTCAATCGAGCCTTCACCCCACGCCGTCGTCGGTTCTACCCACAGGCTTGGACGCTTGCTGTACCAGTCCACGGTGTCCTGGTAGCTGGCGAACTCATGGTCGGTCTGCACCAGGCCGAAGCCTTTCGGGTCTTTGTCGGCAAAGGCGTTGAACTGCAATTTGGCCGGGTTGTTCAACGGGCGGCAGATCCACTCGCCGTTGCCGCGCCACATGGCCAGACGGTCGGAGTCGTGGATCTGCGGGTGGATGGTGTCGCACATGCGGCGCTCGTGGGTGCCACAGCTGAACATACTGGTCATCGGCGCGATGCCCAGTTGTTCGATGGCGGTACGCGCGTTGATGTGCGCGTCGATGGCCATCACCACCTGGCTGGCCTGGCAGTCGATGTCGAAGCGGTAGGCACCGGTGGCGCTTGGCGAGTCGAGCAAGGCGTAGACCACAAAACGGGTTGCGTCCTTGTCCGGGGTTTCGAACCAGAATTGCGTGAAGTCGGGGAATTCCTCGCGTTTTTTCGCGTAGGTGTCGATGGCCAGGCCACGGGCAGAAAGGCCGTATTGGCCGGTGGAATCCACGGCGCGGAAGTAGCTGGCGCCCAGAAACGACAGCACGTCATGACGGTCCAGCTCAGGCGCCTTGAACAGCTTGAAGCCGGAAAAACCCAGGTCGCCCGTCAGTTGTTTGGTGTCGACGGTGGTTTTTTCATAGTTGAACAGCGACGGGCGGAAATGCACCTCGCGGGCTTCGCGGGTCTTGGGGTCGACGCTGTGCATGCGCACCGGCGTCTTGAAGCCCATGCCGACGTGGAAAAACTGCACGTCCAGTTGGCCGTTCAATTCCTTCCACAGCGAGTGCTTGCCGTCGTAGCCGATGGCGTTGAAGTTCTGCGGGGTCATGGTCGCCAGGGTCGGCGGCAGCACCTGTTTGGTGTCTTTGTAAGGCGTGCCGGCCAGTTGCTTGGCCTGGGCCTTGAGCGATTCAAAATCGAAAGCGATGGCCTTGCCGTCGGCGGCACGGTTGCCGGCCCAGGCTTGCGCAGCGAGCAGGCCGCTGGCCGATAAACCGGTGTAAGCCGCAATGGCCATGGACGCTTTGAGCAAATTCCTGCGGTGCATAGAGACAACCTGTCGTGAGCAAATCCTGCGCCGTTCCTGGCACGTACTGGATCAGAAATTACGGTTCGGACATGCCTTCGACCAAACGCAACGAACAATAAACAGACGCCGGATAGCTTAAGCGGTTCGATGACGTAGGAAAAATGATTGATAGCGGGGTGATGGCGCTGCAAGTGCGACAAGACATTTCCAATTGTCAGGCAGCCCTGTAGTGAGTGGGCTTGCCCCGCGCTGGGCTGCGGAGCAGCCCTAACCAGATCACCGCATGCCTTCAGGTATTTCGCGGCGCCTGGATTTGGGGCCGCTTCGCCGCCCAGCGCGGGGCAAGCCCGCTCACTACACGTCCTCAGCTGACCTCACCCACAGCCCGGTAAGCCTCATCAATCGCCGCATGGGCATACGCACTCCACGCTGCATCCGAGTTGGCGATGCTTACATGCCCCAGCGGTTTTTTCGCCAGTTTCATCCACGCTTCAGTCTGATCCGCATCGTCATACAAACTGTTGGAGAAGCTCGCATAACCGTGTGACCAGCGGTTGACAGTGATCGCCAGAATATCCCGCTCATGGTTGAACCCGCCCGGGCCCAGCATGCGCTGCAACTGGTCTCGCAGCTGTGCCTCCAGTTGCTCGAACGTCTGCCCATACAACTTGCCCCGCCCGGCGCGGGCCTGGTCGCGGGCGTTCATGCCGCTGTTGGGGCTGGTGGGCACGTAAACCATGTGCAAGCCGATCGGCTGCGTCGGGTCGCGCGGGTGGTCGTAGCCGCCCATGCTCACCGGGTAATCCAGCTTGATCCGGCTGTAGGGCTGGGTCGCCGCGTAAATCTCATGCACCCCCAGTGTCTGGAATGACTGCCAATTGCGGATCACCACCTTGGTGTACACCAGCGGGTATTTCACGTTCTGGCTCAGGGCGTGGGCCTGGGGCGCCGGCAAATCCTTGAGCAGGTAGGGGATCATCATGTTGTAGCAGGCCAGGATGCAGCGTTTGCCGCGCACCTGTGCGAGTTGTCCGCCACGGCTGTAGCCGATATGCACGCCGTCGCCGACGTTGCGCACGCTGACGGCGGTGCTGTTCAAACGTAGCCGCACGGCGGCCTTGGGCTGGTCCAGCTTGGCGTAGTCAAAGGCCGCCAGCACGATATCGTCCATGGTGTGCCCCGGCGCCACGCCCGGGATCAAGTCTCGCACCAGCAGCCGCGCCACCGACGCATTGCCATCCGGGAAGTGGTAGATGTAGGGCTCTTCCATTTCCGCAGCGGCTTCTTCGCTGATCGGCGCCAGGTTCATCCCGGCAAAGCCTGGGAAGCCCACGTTATAAGCGTCAGCCGACGCCACGGCATCAATGCTCAGGGCCATGAAGTCGTTGGTACGGCTCTGGAAGTACTTCACCGCGCCCTCCGACAAACCCACGTTTTTCAGCAGGAAATCCCGGTAGCTGGTGGCGGCGAGGTAGCGGGCCTTTTCTTCGGCAGTCTTGCCCGGCAGGTAATCCTTGGGCGCCGTGTGCAGTTCGATCAAGGCTTGGCGATCAGCCTGCGGCAACGGGAAGTCATTGATGAAGTCGCCGATGGCGCGCGCGTTGAGTTGGTCCGGCGCGATATCGTCGGCCACCATCGGCGTGGGGTCGCCGGTCACCAGTTTGTCTTCGCCGAAGTTTTCCTTGTCGAAGAACACCCCGCGCGACAGCCCCAGGCCCGGGTAGAACGGGCGGTCGAAGGCGGTTTCGAAGCGCTTGATGTTCACCCCGAGTTTTTTCAGCAGGCCATTCACCTGCTTGCTGTACAGATGGTTAGGCGACTGGAACGCCTCGCTGCCGCCGTAGCCGATGATCGTGCGGCCACCGGCCTGGAATTCATTACGCTTGGCGTGGCCGCCGAAGTCGTCGTGGTTTTCCAGGATCAGGACCTTCGCCTTGGGGTGCTTCTCGCGGTAGAACCACGCCGCCGACAAACCGCTCAAGCCGCCGCCGACCACCACCAGGTCATAGTCCTCGGTGATCGGCAGTTTCTCGGTATCGAACACCTTCTTTTCCCAGCCCATCTGGTGCGCCACTTCGAATGAGCCGACATGGCTGCCGCGCAGGCCGGTGAGGGCGGGAGGGTAGTAGCGTCCATCGGGCGCGGCTTGCAAGAGCTGCAGCGGGGTCATGCCAGCGGCAACGGTAATGGCGACGCCGTTGAGGAAGTCGCGGCGGGTGATATCCATGGGGAAGAACCTGAATTTTATTGTTATGAGAAGAGACTTGTGGGAACCGGGCTTTTTGTGGGAACGGGCTTGCTCGCGAAAGCGGTCTGTCAGTCACCGTCATTATCGACTGACCCACCGCATTCGCGAGCAAGCCCGCTCCCACACAAGCCCGCCCGTAAAGGGAGTGGCGGGGTCAGTGCTTGAACATCACATGGCGAACGGTGGTGTAGTCCTCCAGCCCGTACATGGACATGTCTTTGCCATAGCCCGACAGTTTCTGACCGCCGTGAGGCATTTCGCTGACGAGCATGAAGTGGGTATTCACCCAGGTGCAGCCGTATTGCAGGCGTGCGGCCAAGCGGTGGGCGCGGCCGACATCGGCGGTCCAGACGGATGACGCCAGGCCGTAGTCCGAATCGTTGGCCCAGCCGAGCACCTGTGCTTCGTCATTGAACTTGGTCACCGACACCACTGGCCCGAACACTTCGCGACGCACGATTTCGTCGTCCTGCTGCGCATCGGCCAACACCGTGGGTTCAAAGAAGAAGCCATTGCCTTCCACCGCCTTGCCCCCGGTGACCAGGCGAATGTGCGGCTGCGCCACGGCGCGCTCGACAAAGCCGGCCACGCGGTCGCGGTGTTGCGCGGTGATCAGCGGGCCCAGTTCGGTGGCCGGGTCATCCTGCAAGCCGTACTGGATGCTGGCGACCGCCGCGCCGAGCTTCTCGACGAACGCATCATAGATATCCGCCTGGGCATAGATGCGGCACGCTGCGGTGCAATCCTGCCCCGCGTTGTAGAAACCGAAGGTGCGAATACCTTCCACGGCGGCGTCGATGTCCGCGTCGTTGAAGATGATCACCGGCGCCTTGCCGCCCAGTTCCATGTGCATGCGCTTCACGCTGTCAGCGGTGCTGGAGATGATGTTCGCACCGGTGGCGATGGAGCCGGTCAGCGACACCATGCGCACTTTCGGGTGGTTCACCAGCGGGCTGCCCACGGTTGGCCCACGGCCGAAGACCAGGTTGAGTACACCGGCCGGGAAGATATCAGCGGCCAACTCGACCATGCGCAGCGCGGTCAGCGGGGTTTGCTCCGACGGCTTGAGCACCACGGTATTACCGGCGGCGAGGGCCGGGGCGATTTTCCAGGCGACCATCATCAGTGGGTAGTTCCACGGCGCAATGGAGGCGATCACGCCCACCGGGTCGCGGCGGATCATCGAGGTATGCCCCGGCAGGTATTCGCCACCGGCCGAGCCACTCATGCAACGGCTGGCGCCGGCGAAGAAGCGGAACACGTCGGCAATGGCCGGGATCTCATCGTTCAGCGCGGCGCTGTAGGGCTTGCCGCAGTTGTCCGATTCCAGCTTGGCCAGCTCTTCGCCGTGGGCTTCGATCACGTCCGCCAGTTTCAGCAGCAGCAGCGAACGGTCCTTGGGTGCGGTTTGCGACCAGCTTTCAAACGCTGCATCGGCGGCGCGCACGGCGGCGTCGACCTGGGCTTCGCTGGCTTCGTTGATTTCCACCAGTACACGGCCGAGTGCCGGGTTGAAGACGGCTTGGGCCGGGCCTTCGCCTGCGACCAGTTGGCCGTTGATCAGTAATTTGGTTTGCATGGTTCAGCTCTCCTCTGAGCGACTGTTCTTTTCCTGGGGAAACCGGGTCAACTGTGGGAGCTGGCTTGCCTGCGATAGCGGTGGGTCAGTCGATACCGCAATCGCAGGCAAGCCAGCTCCCACATTGACCGTGTTTCAACAGTGGCTATGTGTTGTCCGTTATTTACCGCCACTCCCCGCCACGCTTTCACCGCCGCGTGTCAGGTAATAGGCACCGAGAATCGGGAACATCGTGACCAGCATCACCAGCATTGCCACCACGTTGGTCACCGGCACGTCCCGTGGGCGGCTCAGCTGGTTGAGCAGCCACAGCGGCAAGGTGCGCTCGTGGCCGGCGGTGAAGGTGGTGACGATGATTTCGTCGAACGACAGCGCAAAGGCGAGCATGCCGCCGGCCAGCAGTGCCGAGCCCAGGTTGGGCATGATGATGTAGCGGAAGGTCTGCCAGCCGTCGGCGCCCAAGTCCATCGAGGCTTCGATCAGGCTGTGGGAGGTACGGCGCAAACGCGCGATCACGTTGTTGTAGACGATCACCACGCAGAAGGTCGCGTGGCCGACGATGATGGTGAACATCCCGGGCTCGATGCCCAGCGTCTTGAACGTTGCCAGCAGCGCGATACCGGTGATGATCCCCGGCAATGCAATCGGCAGGATCAGCATCAACGACACGCCTTGCTTGCCGAAGAACTCACGGCGATACAACGCCGCCGAGGCCAGCGTGCCGAGCACCATGGCGATCAACGTGGCAATGGCCGCGATCTGCAGCGACAACTTGATCGCGTCCAGCACGTCCGGCCGGGCGAAGGCCACGCTGAACCACTTCAGGGTGAAGCCCTGGGGCGGAAAGCTGAACGCGGCTTCTTCGGTGTTGAAGGCGTAGAGGAAGATGATCAGGATCGGGAAGTGCAAAAACACCAAGCCGCCCCAGGCTGCGATCTTCAGACCCAGCGAAGATTTCTCAGAGTGCATCGAAGGCCCCCAGGCGTTTGACAATGGAGAGGTAAACCGCGATCAGCACGATGGGCACCAATGTGAACGCCGCGGCCATGGGCATGTTGCCGATGGCGCCTTGCTGGGCGTACACCATGCCGCCGACGAAGTAACCCGGTGGGCCGACCAGTTGCGGCACGATGAAGTCGCCCAACGTCAGCGAGAAGGTGAAGATCGAGCCGGCCGCAATCCCCGGCACCGACAGCGGCAGAATCACCTGCATGAAGGTCTGGCGCGGCTTGGCGCCGAGGTCCGCCGACGCTTGCAACAGTGAAGGCGGCAAACGCTCCAGCGAGGCCTGGATCGGCAGGATCATGAACGGCAGCCAGATGTAGACGAACACCATGAAGCGTCCCAGGTGCGAGGTGCTCAAGGTGCTGCCGCCCACACCGGGAATGCCCAGCACGAACTGCAACACCGGCTCCAGGCCCAGGTGCTGCACAAACCACTGCGCCACGCCGCCCTTGGCCAGCAGCAAGGTCCAGGCGTAGGCCTTGACGATGTAGCTGGCCCACATCGGCATCATCACTGCGATGTAGAAAAACGCCTTGGTCTTGCCCGTGGTGTAGCGCGCCATGTAGTAGGCAATCGGGAACGCGACGATGGCGCTGGCGATGGACACCACGATCGCCATGCTCAAGGTGCGCACGATGATGTCGAAGTTCGACGGCTGGAACAGCGCGGCGAAGTTGGCCAGGGTCAAGTCCGGCGTGACCGCCATGGTGAAGTCGTCGAAGGTGTAGAAGCCTTGCCACAGCAGGGTCAGCAACGAGCCCAGGTAGATGGCGCCGAACCAGATCAGCGGTGGCACCAGCAACATCGCCAGGTACAGGTTGGGCTTGCGGTACAGCAGGTTGGAAAACCTGCGCATCGGCGGTTGGGAAAGGGCCAGGCTCATGTCACACCTCGCCTGCGCTGTCGGTCAGGGGCGTCATCGCTTCCCGTGCCCAGCGTGCGGTGATGGGCTGGCCCACCTGGTAACCGCTGCTGGTATCGAGCCATTGGTTGTTGGCCTGGCTGATGTTCAGGGCCTGGCCGTTTTCCAGCTTGAGTTCATAGCGGGTGGCGCTGCCCTGGTACTGGATGTCATGCAGCAGGCCGCTGACCTCCACTTCACCGGTGCCCAGCGCACCTTCGGCAAAACGCACGTGTTCCGGGCGGATCGAGAACGCTTGTGCGTTGCCGCTGAGGCGTTGCGCCAATTCGCCGCGAATCACGTTAGAGGTGCCGACGAACTCGGCCACGAACGAGGTGGCGGGTTTCATGTAGAGGTTGCGCGGGGTGTCGACCTGCTCGATGCGGCCCTTGTTGAACACGGCCACGCGGTCAGACATCGACAGCGCTTCGGTCTGGTCGTGGGTCACGAAAATAAAGGTGATACCGAGCTGGCGCTGCAGCTTTTTCAGCTCGCTCTGCATCTGCTCGCGCAGCTTGAGGTCGAGGGCGCCCAGGGGCTCGTCAAGCAACAGCACCCGTGGGCGATTGACCAAGGCGCGGGCCAGGGCGACCCGTTGGCGCTGACCACCGGAAAGCTGCACCGGCTTGCGGTCACCGTAGCCGCCGAGGGCGACCATGGCGAGGGCTTCTTCGGCACGGTTCACGCGCTCGGTCTTGCCGATACCCTTGACCTTGAGGCCGTAGGCCACGTTGTCGCGCACATTCATGTGGGGGAACAGCGCGTAATCCTGGAACACGGTGTTCACGTCACGCTGGTACGGCGGCAAGCCTGCGGCTTCCTCGCCATGAATACGGATCGAGCCTGCGCTCGGCTGCTCAAAACCGGCAATCAGGCGCAGGCAAGTGGTCTTGCCGGAGCCGGAAGGGCCGAGCATGGAAAAGAACTCGCCGTCCTGGATATCGATGGAAACCCGGTCAACGGCCTTCACTTCGCCGAACTGACGGGAAACGTGGGTGAATTGGACTGCAAGCGTCATGGTGCGGTGCTCCAAAAAGGCGCGGGTCGTCGCAGCGGCCCGGCCTGGACTTCTGAAAAATAAACGCGGTACTGAATCTGACTCGGTCCAACTGTGGGAGCGGGCTTGCTCGCGAATGCGGTGGATCAGTTACAGATGTGTTGACTGACACACCGCTTTCGCGAGCAAGCCCGCTCCCACATTTTGTCCTGCGTTGTCAGGCAGGCTTAGCGGCCGCCCATGATCGCGATGTAATCCTGGGTCCAGCGGCTGTACGGCACGAACTTGCCGCCTTCAGCCTGCGGGGTTTTCCAGAAGGCGATCTTGTCGAACTGGTCGAAACCGTTGGTCTTGCAGCCTTCGGCGCCCAGCAGCTCGCTTTCCTTGCAGGCCGCCGGTACGGCTGGCAACGAGCCGAACCAGGCCGCGACGTCGCCCTGGACCTTCGGCTGCAGTGACCAGTCCATCCACTTGTAGGCGCAGTTCGGGTGCTTGGCGTCGGTGTGCAGCATGGTGGTGTCCGCCCAGCCAGTGGCGCCTTCCTTCGGAATGGTCGAGGCAATCGGCTGTTTCTCGTTGACCAGGCCGTTGACCTGATACGGCCAGGCGCTGGAGGCCACCACGCCTTCGTTCTTGAAGTCGCTCATTTGCACGGTGGTGTCGTGCCAGTAGCGATGGATCAGCGGTTGCTGGGCACGCAACAGTTCAAGCACGGCCTTGTACTGGGTTTCGGTCAGCTCATAAGGGTTCTGGATGCCCAGCTCCGGCTTGGTGCTCTTGAGGTAGAGCGCCGCATCGGCGATGTAGATCGGGCCGTCATAGGCTTGCACGCGACCTTTATTAGGCTTGCCGTCCGGCAGGTTCTGCGCGTCGAAAATCACACTCCAGCTGGTGGGCGCGGTCTTGAACACATTGGTGTTGTACATCAATACGTTCGGGCCCCACTGGTACGGGGTGCCGTAGGTCTGCTGGCCGACCACGTACCACGGCGCATCCTTGAGGCGCGGGTCGATGTTCTTCCAGTTGGGGATCAGCGACGTGTTGATCGGCTGCACACGTTTGCCACCGATCAAGCGCAGCGATGCATCGCCCGACGCGGTGACCAGGTCATAGCCGCCCTTGGCCATCAGGCTGACCATTTCGTCAGAGGTGGCGGCGGTTTTCACATTGACCTTGCAACCGGTTTCCTTCTCGAAACCGGTGACCCAGTCGTAGGCCTTGTCGCTGTCGCCGCGTTCGATGTAGCCGGGCCAGGCGACGATATCCAATTGGCCTTCGCCGGCGCCGACCGCTTTGAGCGGTTCGGCGGCCTGGAGGCTGGCGCTGGCCAGCAGCGCGGTGGTCAGGGCACTGAGCAGTGCGGTCTTGTGCGCAGACATGGGGATTCCCTCTTCTTTAATTATGGTCGGGGCAGTGTGTGAAGCCGTAACGCATGAGCTTAGTTGTTGTTTTAAAGATGCTGGCCGTGGCGGGCCATGATGTGCCGCACCACGCTGTAGTCCTGTAGCGAATCGCTGGACAGATCTTTCCCGTACCCCGAGCGCTTCAAGCCGCCGTGGGGCATTTCGCTGACCAGCATGAAATGGCTGTTGATCCAGGTGCAGCCGTATTGCAGGCGTGCGGCCACTTGCATGGCCTTGTCCAGGTTCTGGGTCCACACCGACGAGGCCAGGCCGTATTCGGAGTCGTTGGCCCAGTCCACGGCTTGTTCCAGCTCGTCGAAGCGGGTCACGGTGACCACCGGGCCGAACACTTCGCGTTGCACGATTTCATCGTGCTGCTTGCAACCGGCCAGCAGGGTCGGCTGGTAGTAGAAGCCCGCGCCGGAATGCACGGCGGCGCCGGTGATGCGTTCGATATGCGGCTGGCCGAGGGCGCGTTCGACAAAACTGGCCACGCGGTCGCGCTGGCGTGTGCTGATCAGCGGGCCCAGTTCGTTGTCGGTGTCGCGTTTGCCGGCAAAGCGCAGGCTGCTCACGGCGGCGCCGAGTTCGGCGACCAGCTTGTCGTGGATGCCGGCCTGGGCGTAGATGCGGCACGCGGCGGTGCAATCCTGGCCCGCGTTGTAATAACCGTAGGCGCGCACACCCTCGACCACGGCTTGCAGGTCGGCGTCGTTGCACACGATCACTGGGGCCTTGCCGCCCAGTTCCAGGTGCGTGCGTTTAAGGGTTTTGGACGCGGCTTGCAGGATCTTCTGCCCGGTGACGATATCGCCGGTCAGCGAGACCATGCGCACTTTGGCGTGGCTCACCAGATGGCTGCCGACGCCTTCGCCGCCGCCACACAGAATATTGATCACGCCACGCGGCAGCAGCTCTTTAAGTGCGGGGGCTAATGCCAGGATCGACAGCGGCGTATGTTCTGACGGCTTGAACACCAGGGTATTGCCGGCCGCTAGGGCAGGCGCGATCTTCCATGCGGCCATCATCAACGGGTAGTTCCATGGCGCAATCGACGCCACCACCCCGATGGGATCGCGGCGCACCATGCTGGTGTAGCCCGGCAGGTATTCGCCGCTCAGTTGCCCGGTCTGGCAGCGCACGGCGCCGGCGAAAAAACGGAACACGTCGACAGTGGCGCTCAAGTCATCCTGGCGCGCCAGGTGCAACGGCTTGCCGCAGTTCAGGGATTCCAGGCGGGCTAAATAGTCGGCTTGTTTTTCGATGGCGTCGGCAATGCCGAGCAGGATGTTCGAGCGTTGCTGGGGCGTGGTGCGTGACCAGCCGGCAAAGGCGCTGTGGGCGGCGAGGATCGCGGTTTCCACCTGTTCGGTGCTGGCTTCGGCGATCTGGGTGAGGACTTCACCGGTGGCCGGGTTGAGGATCGGCTCGGCAAAGCCCTGGCCCTGGACCAGTTCGCCGTCGATCAGCAACGCAGTGAGCAGCGGGGTGGGCGCGCCGGACATTTTTCGCGATCTCTTTTCTTGTATGGCCATGGGCGTTCTCTTACGAGCGCTTGACCTTTCTCTTATGGGATAAGTAGAGACTAGAGGTCAGGCGCGAGGTCAACAAATACTAAATACTGAATGCAGCATTCGATTAAATAGATGGCTTGCGCGGGTGCGGCTGTTCGCGGGCCACCGTCAGGAACGGGTCCACCAGCGCCGGCCGCGCAGTACCACGGCGCCAGGCCAGGCCCACGTCGAGGGTCTGGCTGAGGTCGGCAATCGGTCGGGCTTCGATGATGTCGCCCTCCAGCGACCACGGGCGGTAAGTCATGTCCGGCTGGATCGACACGCCAAGCCCTGCGGCCACCAGGCTTCGCACGGCTTCGGTGGAGGCGGTGCGCAGCGTGACGCGGGGCTGCAGGCCGGCGCCGGCCCACATGCGCTGAGCGTTGTGGCCCATCTCATCGACGTTCAACTGGATCAGTGGCTCGCGGGCGACGTCGGCCAGGTTGATGCTGTCGTGCTCCAGCAGCGGGTGCTGCGCCGGCAACCACAGGCGGTGGGGCGAATGGGTGAGCACTTCGGTCTGCAGGGCGTGGCGGTCTTCGAGGTTGGAGAGGATCAGCACGCCCACGTCGATTTCACCGCTGACCAGCAAATGCTCGATATACGGGCGTTCGTCCTCCATCACGCGGATTTCCACGTTGGGGTAGGCGCGCTGGAAGCGGGTGAGCAGATCGGCCAGGTAATAACCGGCCACCAGGCTGGTCACGCCGATGATCAACTGCCCGGCCACCTGGTCGGTGCTCTGTTGCAGGCTGCGCTTGGCGTTGTCGACGGTGGCGAGGATCAAGTGCGCCTGACGCAGGAATTGGTGACCCTGGTGGGTCAGGGTCATGCCCTTGGCGTGGCGGTTGAACAGGTTGACGCCGATTTCCTGCTCCAGTTGCTGGATCGCCAGGGTCAGGGTGGACTGGGAAATGAATGCGGTCTGCGCGGCGGCGGAGATCGAGCCGGTCTCGGCCACGGCGATAAAGTGCCGGATTTGACGCAAGGTCATCATGCTGGAATTACCAGTGGGGTATTTTTATAGATTTGTTCGAGTGTATATCGTTTTAATCGAAAGGCTGTGGCGTTACATCTGGAAGCACTCTAGATCGAGGGTTTTTGGCACTTGGTTTTACGCTGGGGGCCTATTAGTCCTACGTACCCAAGTGCCTGGAGGTTCCTTATGAATACCCGTGGATTGCTCGATCAGTTGCTCAAATCCGGTCAGGACATGCTGCAGAAAAAGGCCGGCGACTCGCGTAAGCAGGAGGATAAAGGCGCCCTTGGCGGCTTGCTCGGCGGTGGCGGGCTGGGCAGCCTGCTCGGCGGCGCCGGTGGGGGAGCCCTGGCGGCGGGTGCCATGGGCCTGTTGCTGGGCAATAAAAAAGCCCGCAAGTTTGGCGGAAAAGCCCTGACTTACGGCGGGCTGGCAGCACTGGGCGTGATTGCCTACAAGGCTTATGGCAACTGGCAGGCGCAGCAGGCGAATGCACCGAAGGGCGAGCCGCAGACGGTCGATCGCCTGCCACCGGCCCAGGTCGAGCAGCACAGCCAGGCGATCCTCAAGGCACTGGTGGCGGCAGCCAAGGCCGACGGTCATGTGGATGAGCGTGAACGTGCGCTGATCGAAGGTGAGTTCACCAAGCTGGACAACGACCGCGAGCTGCAAGGCTGGCTGCATGCCGAGCTGAACAAACCCCTGGACCCGGCCGACGTGGCGCGGGCGGCGGGCACCCCGGAAATGGCGGCCGAGATGTACATCGCCAGCGTGATGCTAGTGGATGAGGAAAACTTCATGGAAAAAGCCTACCTCGACGAGCTGGCGCGCCAGCTGAGGCTGGAGCCAGGTTTGAAGCTGGAGCTGGAAAAACAGGTGCGCCTAAACCAATAATCGCTGGCTTCACGCCGATCAAATTGTGGGAGCGGGCTTGCTCGCGAATACGGTTTATCAGTCACCTCTCTGCTGACTGATCCACCCCATTCGCGAGCAAGCCCGCTCCCACATTTGCTTTCTGTGATCGCTACATCAAAACCCATTGATAAATGAGGGCTTCTGCTCAGCTATACTCCCCGGCATTTGATCGGCCCTTCGAGGAATTACTGTGAAGAACTGGACCTTGCGCCAACGGATCTTGGCAAGCTTTGCGGTCATTATCGCCATCATGCTGTTAATGGTTGTGGTCTCCTATTCACGGTTGCTGAAGATTGAAGCCAGTGAAGTCGCGGTACGTGACGATGCCGTACCGGGCGTTTACCTGAGTTCGATGATCCGCAGCGCCTGGGTCGACAGCTACCTGCAGACCCTGGAATTGCTCGGCCTGCGTGACGACAAAGGCCTGACCGACGCGGACAAGGCCGACTTCAAGTCGTTTGAAGGTCGCATCCTGACGCAGATGGCCAACTACCAGAAAACCATCAACGGCCGCGAAGACCAGGCCGAGTTCGATAAATTCGAAACCCTGCACCAGGCCTACAACAAGAGCCTGGCTGTGGTGCTCGACAGTCTGCAGCGCAATGACCTCGCCGCTGCGCGCAAGGAGTTCAACACCACCCTGACGCCCGCCTGGACGGCAGGGCGCATGAAGCTCAATGACATCATTACGGAAAACAAGGACGTCGCCGACCGCGCGACCACTGCCATCGACGACGCCGTCGAGGCCGCCAAGGTCAGCATGTTCGTGTCGCTGGCATTCGCTGTCGTTGCTGCCGGCCTCTGCGGCCTGCTGTTGATGCGCGCGATCATGGCGCCGATGCAGCGCATCGTGTCGATCCTGGGCACCATGCGTGACGGTGACCTGAGCAAGCGCTTGAACCTGGAGCGCAAGGACGAGTTCAACGCGGTGGAAACCGGCTTCAACGACATGATGACCGAGCTGACCGCCCTGGTGTCCCAGGCCCAGCGCTCCTCGGTGCAGGTGACCACCTCGGTCACCGAGATTGCCGCCACCTCCAAGCAGCAACAGGCCACCGCCACCGAAACCGCTGCCACCACCACCGAAATCGGTGCCACGTCCCGCGAGATTGCCGCCACGTCCAAGGACCTGGTACGCACCATGACCGAAGTGTCCACCGCCGCCGACCAGGCTTCGGTGGCCGCCGGTTCCGGCCAGCAAGGCCTGGCCCGCATGGAAGAAACCATGCACTCGGTGATGGGCGCCGCCGACCTGGTGAACGCCAAGCTGGCGATCCTCAATGAGAAGGCCGGCAACATCAACCAGGTGGTGGTGACCATCGTCAAGGTGGCCGACCAGACCAACCTGCTGTCCCTCAATGCGGCCATCGAGGCCGAGAAGGCCGGTGAGTACGGTCGCGGCTTTGCCGTGGTGGCCACCGAAGTGCGGCGCCTGGCCGACCAGACCGCCGTGGCCACCTACGACATTGAACAGATGGTGCGCGAGATCCAGTCGGCGGTGTCGGCGGGCGTGATGGGCATGGACAAGTTCTCCGAAGAAGTGCGTCGCGGCATGTTCGAGGTGCAGCAAGTGGGCGAGCAGCTGTCGCAGATCATCCATCAGGTCCAGGCGCTGGCGCCGCGGGTGTTGATGGTCAACGAGGGCATGCAGGCCCAGGCCACCGGTGCCGAGCAGATCAACCACGCGCTGGTGCAGTTGGGCGATGCCAGCAGCCAGACCGTGGAGTCGCTGCGCCAGGCCAGCTTTGCCATTGATGAACTGAGCCAGGTTGCGGTCGGTCTGCGCAGCGGCGTGTCGCGTTTCAAAGTCTGATGAGCGACCTCGCGGCTAAACGCGGCGCCGTCCCGGCAGCGAAAAAGGCGTTGTACCTGGTGTTTCGGATCGGCCAGGAGCGCTATGCCCTCAAGGCCACGGAAGTGGCCGAGGTATTGCCGCGCCTGCCCCTCAAGCCCATCGCCCATGCGCCGGTGTGGGTGGCGGGGATCTTTGCCCACCGGGGCGTGCTGGTGCCGGTCATCGACCTCAGCGCCCTCACGTTCGGTGCGGCCGCCCAGGCTCGCACCAGCACGCGCCTGGTGCTGGTCAACTATCAGCCGCAACCGTGGCTCGAAGCCCGCTGGCTGGGGCTGATCCTGGAGCAAGCCACCGACACCCTGCGTTGCGACCCCGCCGAGTTCCAGCCCTATGGCCTGGATAACCCGCAGGCGCCGTACCTGGGGCCGGTGCGCGAAGATGCCCAGGGCCTGATGCAGTGGATCGGCGTGAACGACTTGTTGAACGACGATGTACGCACCCTGCTGTTTTCTGCCGAGCTGAGTCTATGAGCAGCGACCCGCGCATTTCGGCCTACCTCAAGGAGCGCATCGGCCTGGACGTGGCCTCGGTGGGCGAAGCCATCATCGACCGTGCGGTGCGCCAGCGCAGCCAGGCCCTGCAGACGCAGACGGCCGACCAGTACTGGCAACACCTGCAAAGCTCCCATGACGAGCAGCAAGCGCTGATCGAAGCGGTGATCGTCCCCGAGACCTGGTTCTTTCGTTACCCCGAATCGTTTGCCACCCTGGCCCGGCTCGCGGTGGCGCGCCTGGCCGAGATCAAGCAGATGCGCGCCTTGCGCATTTTGAGCCTGCCCTGTTCCACCGGCGAAGAACCCTATTCGATAGCCATGGCGTTGCTGGATGCCGGGATGGCGCCGCACCAATTCAAGGTGCTGGGCCTGGACGTGAGCCCGCTGTCGGTGGAACGCGCCCGTCGCGGGGTGTACGGCAAGAACTCGTTTCGCGGCGGCGATATCGGCTTTCGTGAGCGCCACTTCACCGAACAGGCCGACGGCTATCGTATCGATGATCGCGTGCGCGAGCAGGTGCGCCTGCAAGTCGGCAACCTGCTCGACCCGGCCCTGCTGGCCAATGAGCCCACCTACGACTTTGTGTTCTGCCGCAACCTGCTGATCTATTTCGACCAGCCGACCCAGAAGCAAGTGTTCGACGTGCTCAAGGGCCTGACCCATGTGGACGGCGTGCTGTTCATCGGCCCGGCCGAGGGCAGCCTGCTGGGGCGCCACGGCATGCGCTCGATTGGCGTGCCGCAGTCCTTCGCGTTCAGCCGGCATGCGGAGCCGGTCAAGGCCGAGCCGGTGTTCGTGCCGATGCCCGCGCCGGTGCCGCAGCGCAGTGCGGCGCCGATTCCGCCCAAGCCGCGACCGTTCAGCCTTGTCCCGCCCGCCGTGACGCCGATCAAAACCGCGCAAACCGATGCGGGTCACTTGCTCAGCCAGATCGCCACCCTGGCCAACGAAGGCAAAAGTGCCGAGGCCCGTGCGGCCTGCGAACAGTATTTAAGCAACCACCCGCCCGCCGCCCAGGTGTTCTACTGGCTGGGGCTGCTCAGCGATGTGGCCGGCAGCGCCCTGGAAGCCCAGGGGTATTACCGAAAAGCCTTGTACCTGGAACCCCAGCACCCGCAAGCCTTGATGCACCTGGCCGCGTTGCTTGAATCCCAGGGCGACAGTGCGGGGGCGCGCCGGCTGCAGGCGCGGGCCGCCCGTAGCGAGCGAGCTGACAGTGAGTCCAAACGATGAGTAGCCCCGACGCGCTCGATACCGCAGGCCTGGACCTGACCCTGGCCGACACCCAAGCCATCGACGACTGCTGGAACCGCATCGGCATCCACGGTGACAAGTCCTGCCCCTTGCTGGCGGAGCACATTCACTGCCGCAACTGCGCGGTGTATTCGGCGGCGGCCACGCGCCTGCTGGACCGTTATGCCCTGCAACAGGACGACCGTCGCCCCCAGGCTGAGGCCGAAGTGGCCACGGATGTGGTCACCCGTTCCCTGTTGATGTTCCGCCTCGGCGAGGAGTGGCTGGGTATCGCCACCCGCTGCCTGGTGGAAGTGGCGCCGTTGCAGCCGATTCACTCCCTGCCGCACCAACGCTCCCGTGCCTTGCTCGGCGTGGCCAACGTGCGGGGTGCGCTGGTGGCGTGCCTGTCGCTGGTGGAATTGCTTGGCCTGGACAGCACCAGCCCTGGCACCACGGGCGGGCGCGTCATGCCGCGCATGCTGATCATCGCCGCACAGGATGGCCCGGTGGTGGTGCCGGTGGACGAAGTCGACGGTATCCATGCCATCGACGAGCGCACATTAAAAGCCGCGTCGGCCTCGGGCACCCAGGCCAGTGCGCGTTACACCCAAGGTGTGTTGCAGTGGAAAGGCCGCAGCCTGCGTTGGCTGGATGAGGCGCAATTGTTGTCCGCCGTGACCCGGAGCCTCACATGACCCCCGACCAGATGCGCGATGCCTCGCTGCTGGAACTGTTCAGCCTGGAAGCCGATGCGCAGACCCAGGTGTTGAGCGCGGGCCTGCTGGCCCTGGAACGCAACCCCACCCAGGCCGACCAGCTTGAGGCCTGCATGCGTGCGGCGCACTCGCTCAAGGGCGCGGCGCGGATCGTCGGGGTGGACGCCGGGGTCAGCGTGGCCCACGTGATGGAGGATTGCCTGGTCAGTGCCCAGGAGAGCCGCCTGTACCTGCAACCCGAACATATTGATGCGTTGCTGCAAGGCACCGACCTGCTGATGCGCATCGCCACGCCCGGCAACGACGTGGGGTCGGCGGACATTGAAGCCTATGTTGCGCTGATGGAGCGCTTGCTCGATCCATCCCAGGCGCCGGTGCAAACCGTTGCACCACCGCCGCCCGAGCCCGCGCCGGTCTCGCCGCCTGTTGTTGAGGAACTGCCAGCGGAGCCAGAACCGGCGCCGCCGGTCAGCAGCGAGCCGCCGCGTCAGAACAAGCGCATGACCGAAGGCGGTGAGCGCGTGTTGCGAGTGACCGCCGAGCGCCTGAACAGCCTGTTGGATCTGTCCAGCAAGTCCCTGGTGGAAACCCAGCGGCTCAAGCCTTACCTGGCCAGCATGCAGCGCCTCAAGCGTATCCAGAGCCAGGGCGTGCGCGCCCTCGACACCCTGGATGGCCAGCTCAAGACGCTGGACCTGAACCTGGAAGCCCAGGAAGCCCTGGCCGATACCCGTCGGTTGTTGAGCGAGGCCCAGGCGTTGCTCGCGGAAAAAACCGCCGAGCTGGATGAGTTCGGCTGGCAGGCCGGGCAACGCGCCCAGGTGCTCTACGACACCGCGCTGGCCTGTCGTATGCGCCCGTTTGCCGATGTGCTGGCCGGGCAGGTACGCATGGTGCGGGACCTCGGCCGCAGCCTGGGCAAGCAAGTGCGCCTGGAGATCGAGGGCGAAAAGACCCAGGTCGACCGCGATGTGCTGGAAAAGCTCGAAGCGCCGCTGACCCATTTGCTGCGCAATGCCGTCGACCATGGCATCGAAACCCCCGAACAACGGATACTGGCGGGCAAGCCGGCGGAAGGCCTGATTCGTCTGCGCGCCTCCCACCAGGCCGGTTTGCTGGTGCTGGAGTTGAGCGACGATGGCAATGGTGTCGACCTTGAGCGCTTGCGCGGCACCATCGTCGACCGGCACCTGTCGCCGCTGGAAACGGCGCTGCGCCTGAGCGAAGAGGAACTGCTGACGTTCCTGTTCCTGCCGGGCTTCAGCCTGCGTGACAAAGTCACCGAAGTGTCCGGGCGTGGCGTGGGCCTGGATGCGGTGCAGCATATGGTCCGCCAGTTGCGCGGTGCCGTGGTGCTGGAGCAGACGGCAGGGCAGGGCAGCCGCTTCCACCTGGAGGTGCCGCTGACCTTGTCGGTGGTGCGCAGCCTGGTGGTGGAAGTCGGCGAAGAAGCCTATGCCTTCCCGCTGGCGCACATCGAACGTATGTGCGACCTGGCGCCCGATGACATTGTGCAACTGGAAGGCCGCCAGCACTTCTGGCACGAGGGCCGGCATGTCGGCCTGGTTGCCGCCAGCCAGTTGTTGCAGCGCCCGGCGGGGCAGAGCAATGAAGAAACGCTCAAGGTGGTGGTGATCCGTGAGCGCGACGCGGTGTATGGCATTGCCGTGGAGCGCTTTATCGGCGAACGCACGTTGGTGGTGTTGCCGCTGGATGATCGCCTGGGCAAGGTCCAGGATATTTCTGCCGGGGCGTTGCTGGACGACGGCTCGGTGGTGTTGATCGTCGACGTTGAAGACATGCTGCGTTCGGTGGACAAACTGCTCAACACCGGGCGCCTGGAACGCATCGCCCGGCGCAGCCAGCAGGCCACTGAGGCGCCGCGCAAACGCGTGCTGGTGGTGGATGACTCGCTGACCGTGCGTGAGCTGCAACGCAAATTGTTACTTAATCGTGGTTATGAAGTGGCCGTTGCGGTCGATGGCATGGACGGCTGGAACGCGTTGCGCTCCGAAGACTTCGACCTGCTCATCACTGACATTGATATGCCTCGTATGGACGGTATTGAATTGGTCACACTCCTGCGCCGTGACAGTCGCCTGCAATCGTTGCCGGTGATGGTGGTGTCGTACAAGGATCGCGAAGAAGACCGGCGCCGTGGACTGGATGCCGGCGCGGACTATTATCTAGCCAAGGCCAGTTTCCACGATGACGCCCTGCTGGACGCCGTGGTCGAGCTGATTGGAGGTGCCCGGGCATGAGGATTGCGATCGTCAATGACATGCCCCTGGCGGTGGAGGCGTTGCGCCGTGCCCTGAGTTTCGAGCCCGCGCATCAAGTCGTCTGGGTGGCCAGCAATGGCCTTGAAGCCGTGCAGCGTTGCGCCGAGCTGACCCCGGACCTGATCCTGATGGACCTGATCATGCCGGTGATGGATGGCGTCGAGGCCACCCGGCAGATCATGGCCGAGACACCGTGCGCGATTCTGTTGGTGACTGTCGACCGCCAGGCCAATATGAGCCGGGTATTCGAGGCCATGGGCCACGGCGCGCTGGATGTGGTGGACACCCCCGCGCTCGGCGTGGGCAACCCCAAGGATGCGGCGGCGCCGTTGCTGCGCAAAATCCTCAATATTGGCTGGCTGATCGGTCAGCGTGGCAGCCGCGTGCGCGCCGAAACTGCGCCCCAACGCACCGCCAGCAAACGCCAGAGCCTGGTGGCCATTGGTTCTTCGGCGGGCGGCCCGGCTGCCCTGGAAATCCTGCTCAAGGGTTTGCCACGGGACTTTTCGGCCGCCATTGTGCTGGTGCAGCATGTGGACCAGGTGTTCGCTGCGGGCATGGCCGAGTGGCTGGGCAGCGCCTCCGGCCTGCCGGTACGCCTGGCCCGCGAAGGCGAACCGCCGCAAAGCGGCGTGGTGTTGCTGGCCGGCACCAACCATCATATTCGCCTGTTGAAAAATGGCACGCTAGCCTATACCGCAGAGCCGGTGAACGAGATTTACCGGCCGTCCATCGACGTGTTTTTCGAGAGCGTCGCCAGCCACTGGGACGGTGACGCCGTCGGTGTACTGCTGACGGGCATGGGCCGCGACGGCGCCCAGGGCCTCAAGTTGTTGCGTGAACAAGGATATTTGACCATCGCCCAGGATCAGCAGAGCTCGGCGGTGTATGGCATGCCCAAAGCGGCGGCGGCGATTGATGCTGCTGTTGAAATTCGCCCACTGGATAGAATTGCGCCCCGACTGATGGAGGTCTTTGCAAAATGATCGCGACCTCCCGCAGTGCTGGCTTGCTGGTAGTAATTCAGGTGACTGCACATGAATGATTTACAGATCGACGACATCAAGACCGACGAAAACGCCGCCATGGTGTTGCTGGTCGATGACCAGGCCATGATCGGCGAAGCCGTGCGGCGTGGCCTGGCCCACGAAGAAAACATCGACTTCCACTTCTGCGCCGACCCGCACCAGGCGATTGCCCAGGCGATCCGCATCAAGCCGACCGTGATCCTCCAAGACCTGGTGATGCCCGGCCTGGACGGCCTGACGCTGGTGCGCGAGTACCGCAACCACCCTGCCACGGCCAATATCCCGATCATCGTGCTGTCCACCAAGGAAGACCCGCTGATCAAGAGCGCGGCGTTCTCGGCCGGGGCCAACGACTACCTGGTGAAGTTACCGGACAACATCGAGCTGGTGGCGCGCATCCGCTATCACTCGCGCTCCTACATGACCCTGTTGCAGCGCGACGCGGCCTACCGTGCGCTGCGGGTCAGCCAGCAGCAACTGCTCGACACCAACCTGGTGCTGCAACGCCTGATGAACTCCGATGGCCTGACCGGGCTGTCCAACCGTCGCCACTTCGACGAATACCTGGAGCTGGAGTGGCGCCGTGCCATGCGTGACCAGACCCAGTTGTCGCTGCTGATGATCGACGTGGACTTCTTCAAGACCTACAACGACAGTTTTGGGCATGTCGAAGGTGATGAAGCGTTGCGCAAGGTCGCGGCGACCATCCGCGAAGCCAGCAGCCGGCCTTCGGATCTGCCGGCGCGTTATGGTGGTGAAGAGTTTGCGTTGGTATTGCCGAATACCTCGCCGGGTGGTGCGCGTTTGGTGGCTGAGAAGCTGCGCATGGCGGTGGCGGCGCTGAAAATCCCGCACATTGCCCCGGCGGAAGGCTCCAGCCTGACCATCAGCATTGGCTTGTCGACGGTGACCCCGCAGCAGGGGACCGATTGCCGGCAACTGATCATGGCGGCGGACAAGGGGCTGTATACGGCCAAGCATAATGGGCGTAATCAGGTGGGGATTGAGTAGGGCTGTGTACATATCCGTTATTTAGGTAACGGCTACTTATGGTTCCGCTCTTACAGCGGGTCACTTTTGGAAAAGAGCCCCAAAAGTAACCAAAAGGGCTCTTGCCCCAACACTCGGCACCTCGCTCAGGCTCGGTGTGCCCTCACTCCGGCTTTGGAGCGTGGGCCGCCGCGATGGGCCATCCTTGGCCCAGCGCGGCTAACCCGGCGTCCTGCCGGGTTA